>NZ_BDJC01000062.1 GCF_002005565.1 Streptomyces sp. JHA26
GCGTCACCGCCAGCGCGCACCCCAGGGCGGCCGCCCCGGTGACCAGCCACACCCCGGTCCCGCCGAGGGCCGGCACCTCCGGCCGCAGCCCGATCCGGGCCAGCGCCCCCTGCCCGGCCAGCAGCCGGGTCAGCGGACCGGCGAGCAGCGGCGCGCAGACCACCGCGGGGACGGCCAGCAGCAGCGCCTCCAGCGCGGCGAGCCGCCCGAGCCGCGCCCGGGAGGCGCCCCGCGCCCGCAGCACCCGCAGCTCGCCCGCGCGTTCGGCGGTCAGCAGCCGGGCCACCAGCAGCAGCGCGCAGCCCGCGAGCAGGGCCAGCTGGAGCGCCACGACGAGGAGCGTGGAGCGGGCCACCAGCAGGGAGCGGTCGAGCCGGTCCAGCACCTCGGGCAGGGACGTGTCCACCGCCGTCGCCCCGCTGAGGACGGGCCGGCCGCGCAGCCACGCCACCCCGTCCCGGGCCGCCCCGCGCAGCGCGTCCGTGCGGCCGGCCGTCACCGTGGAGAAGTCCGCCGTCGCCAGCCACCCGGACGGACCGGCGCTCACCCGGCCGCCGGTCAGCGCACCGGGGGCGGCGAGCAGCGGCCCGTACGTCGTGAAGCCGCCCCGCTCGATCCCGCGCCCGCCCAGCTCGTCCAGCCGCCAGTACGGGGACGCGGCCTCGGCCGGCCGGTACAGACCGGTGACCCGGATCCGCACCGCCGGGCCGTCGAACCGGTCGGTGAGGGTGAGGCGGGTGCCGGTCCGGACGCCGAGGCGCTCGGCGACGGCCGTCGGCAGCGCGACCTCGGTCACCGGGCCGCCCTCCCGCGGCATCCGGCCCTCGGTGATCCGCACCTGCGCCGGGTCGAGCGCCGCGAAGTACGTCAGGTCCGGGTTGTCGCCGGACCGCTCGCCGCGCGGCCGCAGGGCGTCCGGCAGGGCGTACGGGCCCGACCTCGTCAGGGGGCGGACGGTGACCGGCAGCCCGCCGAAGGCGGCCCGGGCGCCCCTGCGCACGGTGGCGTCGGCCTCGTCGCGCCCGCCCTCGGGCACGTCCGCCTTGACGATCAGCGCGGTGTCGGCGGCGTTGCGCGGATCGGCGAGGGCGTGCCGCAGGGACGCGTCGCCGATCGCGCCCGCGTAGGCGGCCAGGGCCGCCAGCACCGCCGTGGTCAGCAGAACGGTGAGCAGCGCGGCGGCGAGCAGCAGGCGGTGAGCCCGCGCGCGCAGCAGCACGAACCCCGTGAGTCCCCCGCTCCCCGCCACCCGGCCCCCCGGTACCGTCGTCCAGACCTGCCGGTGATGCTGTCAGAGGGCGCATGGAGCGGGAAACCGCTTGAGAGGCGGAATTGACCGGATCGTGATCGGATTCCGGCGATGCGGGACCGGAATCCGGTCGTGGTCCTCGCAGGTCGGCCCTCGGGGGAGTCGGCCCTCGGGGGAGTCGGCCCCCGGGGGCTCAGCCCTCGGTGTTCACCATCGAGGCCGCCGCGTACGTCAGGTACTTCCACAGCGTCTGCTCGTGCTCCTCGGACAGCCCGAGCTCGTCGAGGGCCACCCGCATGTGCCTCAACCACGCGTCGTGCGCCGCGCGGTCCACGGCGAAGGGGGCGTGCCGCATCCGCAGACGGGGGTGGCCGCGCCGTTCGCTGTACGTCGTCGGACCGCCCCAGTACTGCATCAGGAAGAGCGCGAAACGCTCCTCCGCCGGGCCCAGGTCCTCCTCGGGGTACATCGGCCGCAGGACCGGATCCTGGGCTACCCCCTCGTAGAAACGGTGGACGAGCCGGCGGAAGGTCTCCTCCCCGCCGACCTGCTCGTAGAAGGTCTGCTCCTGAAGCGTGCCGCGCCGAATCTCATTCACGCCGTCCATGGTCTCAGACAGGGCGGCATAGGCCCCGGGACCCAGGACCTCACGCCCGCCGGCCGCCCACGGCGACCGCCGGGCCCTACTGTGGAGGCATGGGCGGGCACCAGGACCTGGAACGCCTCGCCGACTCCGCGCGGGCGGAGCTGGTGCGCGAGATCGAGCTGAGCGGCGCCTGGGCGGCCGACCCGGTCTGGCGGGAGGCGTTCGCGACGGTCCCGCGCCACCTCTTCGTGCCCTCCTACCACGTCGGCGTCCGGGGCGGCTACGAGCGCCGGTGGGGCGAGCACCCCGACCCCGCGGCCCGCGAGCGCTGGGTGCGCGGCGCGTACGCCGACACCCCGCTCGCCACCCGGCTGCGCGACGGCGAGCTGCTCTCCTCCAGCAGCCAGCCGTCGCTGATGGCGACGATGCTGGTGGAACTGGGCGTGGCGGACGGCGACCGGGTCCTGGAGATCGGCGCCGGCACCGGTTACAACGCCGCCCTCCTCGCCCACCGGCTCGGCGACGACGACCTGGTCACCACCGTCGACCTGGACCCGGAGATCACCGAGTCGGCCCGCCGGCACCTGACCGCCGCCGGGTACCACCCGGCCGTCGTCACCGGCGACGGGGCGCGCGGGGTGCCCGAACGCGCCCCCTTCGACCGGATCATCGCCACCTGCGCCCTGCCGGAGATCCCCCGCGCCTGGCTCGCCCAGTGCCGCCCCGGAGGGCGGATCCTGGCACCGCTCGCCACCGGCCTGGTCGCGCTCACCGTCCACGACGCCGAGCACGCCGAGGGGCACTTCCTGCACACCCCCGCCTACTTCCTGCCGCTGCGCGGCACCGGGCGCACCGGGCCGGAGCCGCCGGGTCTCGCCGGGGTGCCGCGCCGGGCCCGCGACGACGACCTGTTCCGGTTCCTGCTGGCCCTGTCCCGGAGCGGCCTCGACCCGCAGGAGGCGCACGCGCTGTGGGAGCGCGAGGACGCCCCCCGGCGCGAGCGCTACGGCATCACCGTCCGCGGCGAGCGGGCCTGGGCCTGGCTGGACGACCCGGAGGGTCCCTACGCCTGGCCCTTCGCCTGACGGCCCGCGCCCGCCTCAGCCGCGGCGGATCGTGATCGTCGTCCAGGCGCCGACGTGCACCCGGTCGCCGTCCTGGAGCGGCACCGGCACGAAGGGCTGGATCGGCTCCTCGCCGCCGTTGACCGTCGTGCCGTTCGTCGAGTTCTGGTCGACGACCGCCCAGCTGCCGTCCGGCTGCTGCACCAGCAGCGCGTGCTGGTGCGAGACGCCCGGGTCCTCCGGCGGCACCGCGAGATCGATGTCCGGGGTGTCGCCGGTGGAGTGCCGGCGGCGGCCGATCGTGACCTGGTTGCCGGTGAGCGTGCGCTGCTGCTCGGGCGAGTACGCGGGCAGGTTCAGGCCCGCGGCCTCGGGGCCGGAGCGCTGCATCATCGCCATGAAGTACTCGCGGTCCGGACCGATGGTCGCCGTCCAGGTCGCCGGCTGCTGGGACCGCGGCGGGAAGCCGTGGCCGGGCGGGGCCTGGGTGGCGCCGGGCTGCGGGTAGCCGTAGCCGCCGCCCTGCGAGGGACCGCCACCGGGGCCACCGGGAGCGCCGGGGCCACCAGGACCACCGGGGCCTCCAGGGCCGCCGGGAACGCCGGGGCCACCGGGGCCGGACGACGGCGGGGAGAGCATCCAGTCGTCGTCACCGCCGCCGAAGGACGGACCGCCGCCCTGCTGCGGGCGGCCGGTCTCCTGCGGGAAGCCGGGCGGGGCCGGCGGACCGGACTGCTGGAACGCCTGCGGAGGGCCGCCGGGACCACCGGGGCCGCCGGGACGGCCGGGAGCCCCGGGGTCGCCGGGACCACCGGGGCCGCCGGGACGGCCGGGCCCCCCCGGGCCACCGGGACCGGGCGGGGGCGGGACGGGACCGGGCGGCGGCGGAACCGGCCGCGACGGGTCGGCACCGAAACCGGGCGGGGCCGGCGGACCGGAGGGACCGCCCTGACCGCCGGGACCCGGGTAGCCGGAGGGACCGCCCGGACCACCGGGGCCCGGGTAGCCGGAGGGGCCGTTCGGACCGCCGGGACCGTTCGGACCCCCGGGACCGTGCGGGCCCGGACCACCGGGGCCGCCCTGACCGTGCTGAGCGGGACCGCCCGGACCACCGGGACCGCCCTGACCGGGACCGCCCTGACCGGGGCCGCCGGGGCCCGACGGGTCGGCGCCGAAGGGCGGGCCCGGCGGGATCGGCTCGGCGGGCCGGTTCATCTGGGACGGGCGGGAGCCCTGGTAGTCGTACGCGTCACCGCCGCCGTACGACGGACCGCCCGGCGGCTGCGGGAACCGGGGCCCAGGACCGGACGCCGGACCGGGCGCCGGCGGACGGGGGGCCGCCGGGGTGTACGAGGTGGCGGTGTTGGTGAGGAAGTTCCACCGGCACTCCTCGCAGAACGGCGCACCGCCCTCGCGGGGCGTGCGGCACTGCGGGCACAGCTGCGGTTCCGCGGCGGGGCCTCCCGGACCGCCTTGACCGCCCGGGCCGCCCTGTCCGCCGGGGCCGCCCGGACCACCGGGACCGGCGGGCGGCGGGAAGCCGTAGCCTCCGCCCGGGGGCGGGGGCGGCGGAGGGGGCGGCACGGCACCGGCCATGCGGTGACCGCAGACCTCGCACCAGTCGTCGGAACCCGACTGGTGTCCGTTCGGGCAGGTCGGCATGTCGGAGCTTCCCCCTCTTGCGGAGCTTGTCGCTGTGTTGTCCTGCGGTACTGCGTCGTCCTGCGGTACTGCGTCACTTCTTCACGCGAACAGTCTTCGTCGACCGGGTCTCGAGAGTCATCTCGTCGGCCTCCTCGACCTTCGCTTTCAGTCGCACAGTACCTGCCGCCGCGTCGACCACGTCCACCACCTTCGCAAGCAGTTTCGCCGTATCCGCGTTTCCGGAGGCCCCGGCCAGCTGGACCGCACGGCCCAGTTTGGCCGTCGCTCCGTCGATGTCTCCCGCTTTGCGCAGATCCAGCCCCTGTCGGATGACCTGTGCCAGTTCGGCCTGCCCGGTGTAGTGGGCGACCTGGGGGTTGATCGACGTGGACGCGGCCACGTCGTCCGTCCACACCGCGCGTACGAGACCCTGGGCGCCGAGGTTCCGGACGCTCCCCCCGGGCTCCGGGACGACCAGGGAGACACGGGCGGCCAGCATCTCCCGGCCGATGTCCGCGGCCGGTACCTCCACGCAGACGTGGTAGTCGCGGGACTCGTCGCCCCAGGACCCGGTGGGGTAGTCCCCGGCGCGCGGCCCCGCCTCGGCGCGGCGGTCGGTCAGCTCCTCGACCGTGGGGGCGACCTGCTTGACGAACCGCACCGTGGCGCCGACCGGGGTCCACAGGCGCAGGGCCACGTCGGCGACCTCCTTGCCCATGGCCGTCTCCATCATCCGCGTGAAGTCGGCGGCGAGCCCCGACGGGTCGGCGACGATGTCGGCGGTGCCGAGCAGGGCGGAGGCGATCGCTGTGACTTCTTTCACTTCCCAGTCGGTGCCCACGCCACGGGCGTCACAGGTGAACCTCCCGGCGCAGGCGTCGAGGGCGGCCTTCAGGTCGTCGGGCGACTCGTGCTCGTTGCGGCCGTCGGTGAGCAGGATGCCGTGCCGGATGGCGACGTCCGCCGTGGACAGCAGCCGGTCGGCCAGCCGCAGCCAGGTGCCGATGGCCGTGCCGCCGCCCGCGCTCAGCCTGCGCAGGGCCTGCTTGGCCCGCTCCCGGGTGGTGGCGTCGGCGACCGCGAGCCGGCCGTTGCCCGGATAGACCTCCGTGGCCACGTGCGTGCCGCCGACCACCGCGAAGTGCACGCCGTCGCGCAGGGTGTCGATCGCGGCGGCCGTCGCGTCCCGGGCGTTGCGCATCTTGGTCGGCGGGTAGTCCATCGAGCCCGAGCAGTCGACCATCAGCGCCACGGCCGCGGACGGCCCCCGGCCCGGCGCGTACAGCTGGGGCGCGGCCACCGCGCTTCCGACCGTGCCGCCACCGGTCGCGGTGACCGTGACGATCGCGTTGACCTCGCGGCCGCCCTCGGGCAGGTACGCGTTCTGGTAGACGTCCACCGAGAACTGCGGCACGTGCGACTTCGAGAAATTGGCCATGCCGGATCGCATCCCCCTCTACGTCCCCACGGTGGTGGGGTGACGGCTCGTGACGCGGACCGCCCCCTGCGGTCCGCGAGGCCGCCCCGCCGTCCCCCCCGGCCGTGCGCGTGTGGCCCGGCCGTGCGGCCTCAGCCGGATCCTGCCCCCGCGGGCGGGGCCGGGAACGGCACGACGGCCACTGTTACGTTGTCGTGGCCACCGCCGTCCAGGGCGTGGCCGACCAGGACCCGGGCGCTGTGCAGCGGGCGCGCGGCGGCGTCGAGGGGCACGGCCGCGGCCATCTCCTCGGCCGACTCGGCGTAGTTCCACAGGCCGTCCGTGCACACCACGACCACGCCGGGGCGATCCGGTTTGAACGACGCGGTGTGCGGCTCCAGTTCGTAGGCGTCGGCGCCGAGCCAGCCCGTGATCGCGTGGGCGCGCTCGTCGGCGTACGCCTCGGCCTCGTTCATCAGGCCGGCGGCGACCATCTGCGCGGCCCACGAGTCGTCCTCGGTGAGCCGGGCCGGCGGGGTGCCGCGGTCCACCGGCACCCAGTAGACGCGGCTGTCGCCGACCCAGCCGACGACCAGCAGGTCCGAGGTCACCACGGCGCCGACGAGGGTGCAGGCCGGGGCGTTCTGGTGCGGCGCCTGCTCGCGGGCCGTGGCGGGCTCGTCGGCCAGCGCGTTGACGGCGTGGGAGGCGGCGACGATCGCGTCGTGCATGGCCTGCTGCGGGTGCGTGCCGCGCGGCAGGGCCGCGAGCAGCGACTCGCCGGCCGCGCGGGACGCGGCGAGGGAGGCGTCGTCCGGGCGGGTCGCCGAGGAGACGCCGTCGCACACGATCGCCACGGCCGCGGTCGTCCCGTCGGGCAGCGCGGTGCGGCCGACGCAGAAGGCGTCCTCGTTGCGGTGGTGGCGCAGACCGCGGTCGCTGACGGCGGCCACGGGGCCCGCCTCCTGCTCCATGTGGTCGCGTTCGCGGGGCTGGGCGTGCCCGCAGTTCTCGCAGTAGCCGTCGTCGTCGACGCGGCCCGCGCGGCAGGCCACGCACACCTTGCCGGACGCGGCCGGTGCGGGGGCGGTCCCCGGGGCCGGGGCCGGCACCGGGGCGGCCGACCGCGGGTCGGGGGCCTGCAACGGGTACTCGTCGGGCTCGTCCGGACGGTCGAACCGCACGCCGGACACGGCCGGTTCGGACGCGACCGGCTCGGAAGAGACCGGCTCGGACGCGGCCGGTCCCGCCGGGACCGCAGGCGCGGCGGGCGGTGCGACCGGTGGCGGTGGCACGGCGGCAGACGATGGCGCAGGCGCGGCGACAGGCGGTGGTGGCGGCGCAGGCGCGGCGGCCGGTGGTGGCGGCGGTGCGGCCGGCCGTGGCGGCGGCAGCGGGGAGCCGGCCGGGTCCGCCCCCGGCACGCCCTGCGGCGGCGACGACGGGGCGGGCACCGTGCCGTTCGGGGAGATCGTCGGACTCTCCTCGGGCCGCGCGGGCACGGCGGACAGGTCGTATCCGCACGCGCCGCAGAAACGGTCGTCCGACTCGAGGGGTTCCTCGCAGCTCGGACACTTCGACACAGCGGCCTGCTGGGGCATCTGCGACATCAACTACACCCACGTCCGGGGGCGGTAACGATTGGCACGTTCCACCAGGTCGATCCTCTCCTCGCCGCCCCGCGCCAGCCGGGCCAGCGTGCGGTACGAACGCTCCAGGCCGAAACGCAGGCCGCGTTCGTCCAGACCGCTGCCGAGCAGTGTCCGTTCCCCGGCGGCGGAGGGAACGGAACCCCGGCCCCCGGAGAGTACCCAGTCCAGGGCGCAGCCGAGGACCTCGACCGACAACTGCTCGCGGCGAGCCGGATCCAGACCGTACACGTCCAGGGACTCGACCTGCCGCGCGGCGGCGGTCAGATCGTCCAGGAACGCCACGTCGCCGGGCGCGGCGACGCGCCTGCGCAGCCGCGCCCGCACGGCCGCCACGCGCGCGGCCGTGCAGTGCACGGACGACTCCGGCACCGACTCCAGCGTCCGTACGGCACCGGTCCGGTCGCCGCCGGCCAACTGCACCCGGGCCAGGCCGAACGCGGCGCTGACGTGGCTCGGGTCGGCCGACCACACCAGGCGGTAGTACTCGGCGGCGTTGTCGAGCTGGCCCAGCACCTCCGCGCACAGGCCGAGCGCCAGCTTGGGCGCGATCTCGCCCGGGAAGGCGTCGTAGACCGCGTCGAAGGCGAGCGCGGCGCCCTCGTGGTCGCCGGTCACCAGCGAGGCCAGCCCCCGGTACCAGACCACCCGCCAGTCGTCGGGCCGCTCGCCCTCCAGGGCCTCCAGGACCTCCAGCGCGCCCGGGGCGTCGCCCAGTTCCAGCCGCGCCCGTGTCTGCCGCAGCAGGGTCTCGGCCGACGGCGCCGGCGCGGCGCCCAGCGCGGTCAGCAGCTCACCCGGCGCGGACGTCATCAGGCCCGCCAGGAAACCGGCGTTGGGGTCCCCGGGGTCGACCCGGGGGACCGGCAGGGCGAGGGCGGCGACGGGGGCGTCGACGGGCTCGACCAGGGCGGAGGCACCGCCCCCGACACCGCCGACCGTGCTCACGGCGCCCGGCAGCGCGGGACCGGCGCCCCCGCCACCCGCCGGCGGAGCGGCCGACGCGCCGGCACCACGCTTCCGCGCGCCCGTCGCCCGGGCCCCCAGCCGCGACACCTCGCCGTCCAGCCGGGGGAACAACTCCGTGTCCGTGACCCGCACCTCGGGCCCGAACAGGGTGGACAGCGCGGGCCGGGCGCGGCCCGTCTGCAGCGAGACCACCTCGCGCAGCACACCCGTCAGCTGCTCCGCCATCTCCTGCGCGGAGGCGAACCGGCGGGCCGGGTCGGGATCGGTGGCGCGCACCAGCAGCCGGTAGAACGACTCGTACCGCCGGAACACGTCGATGGTGTCGGGGTCCGGCAGCGAGTCGGCGTAGACGGTGGTGTAGCCCTGGAAGTCGAACGTCAGCACCGCGAGCGTACGGCCGACCGTGTACAGGTCGGAGGCCACCGAGGGGCCGACGTCGGCGACCTCGGGCGCCTGGTACCCCACCGTGCCGTAGATCGCCGACTCGTCGTCGTCCATGCGGCGCACCGCGCCCATGTCGATCAGCTTGAGCTGGTCCTCGGTCTGGATGGCGTTGTCGACCTTGAAGTCGCAGTAGAGCAGGTTGCGGCTGTGCAGGTGGCCGAGGGCCTCCAGCGCCTCGATGCCGTACGCGCACGCCTGCTCCACCGGCAGCGGGTCGCGCCGCCCCTCGGGGGTGCGGCGGGCGTTGGCGATCTCCTTGAGGGACTTGCCGCCCACGTACTCCATGACGATGTAGCCGTCGAGGGAGCCGGTGCGCTGGTCGAGGTGTTCGACGAAGTTGTAGATCCGCACGATGTTGGCGTGCTCGATCTCGGCGAGGAAGCGCCGCTCGGAGATCGCCGCCGCCATCGCGTCCTGGTCGCCGGTGTCCAGCAGGCCCTTGAGGACCACCCAGCGGTCGGAGACCGCCCGGTCGACGGCGAGGTAGATCCAGCCGAGCCCGCCGTGCGCGAGGCAGCCCACCACCTCGTACTGGCCGTGCACCACGTCCCCGGACCTCAGCTTCGGCACGAACGAGTACGGGTGGCCGCACTTGGTGCAGAAGCCCTCCGTGCGGCCGGGCCGGTCCCCGCGCGCCCGCCCGACCGGCGCCCCGCAGTCCGAGCGCGAGCAGAACCGCTTGCGCTCGGGCACCTCGGGCTGGTCCAGGACCATCGCGCGCGGGTCGGGCCGCGGGATCGCCGGGACCTCGACCAGGCCGGCGCCGAGCCGCCCCCGCGCGGAGGAGCCGGCGGGCGACCCCGAGCTGCGCACCGACACCGAACGGCCCGTGGAGCGGCCCGACGCGGACCGCGACAGCCGCCCCGACACCGAGCGCCGGGACCTCGAAGACTGCGACGACGTCCGCGCGCTGCGGCCGCCGGAGCGCGCGCTGCCGCTGCCCGCCGAGCCGCGTGAGCCCCGCCCGCCGCCGGTGACCCCGGTCGGCGTCGAGCCCACCGCGCCGTCGGACGCGACGACCGGCGCGAGACCGCAGGTGTCGCAGTACAGCTCGCCGCCGCCCACGTCCTCGTAGGACCCGCCGCAGCCGGGTCGCTGACAGGTCCCCTGCTCCCGGCTCATGCCGTCGCCTCCCCGTCGTCGCTCATGCGCCGGGCTCCGTCCGGTCCACCGGCCCGCCCTGCCCGGGCACGCGCGGCGCGGAGCCCAGCACCTCGGCCGCCGCCTGCTGGTAGCGCAGGACGGCCTGTTCGGCGACGCGCAGGTCGCAGGGCGCGCTCCACAGCATGCGGCGCGCCCTCTCGTACTTCTCCACCAGCTCCGGGTCCTCCGCGAAGCCCAGCCGGGAGACCTTCGCCTTGTACGCGTCCAGCCGGCCGCGCAGCTCGGCGCGGACCGCGAGCGGCGCGGTGACCGCCGTCAACGACTCGCGCGCCCGCAGCAGTTCGTCCTCCGCCTTCTCCTCCAGGGACTCCAGGAGCGGCGACAGGCGGTGCCACTGGCCGTGCCTGCGGTACTCGGCGGCCGTCGCCAGCTGCTCCTGGAGCACGGTCGGCGGACCGCTGACCACCGGCACCTCCGTCGCGGCGATCTTCGCCAGCACCTCGCCGCGCGCGGTGCGGGCCTCGGCGAGCGTGCGGTCCGCGCGGGAGAGCACGTCCCGCAGCCGCACGATCCGCTGCTCGGCGTCCTGACGGACGGCCAGCACCGCGTCGATCTCCCGGCGCACGTCCTCCAGGGCGCGCGCCTCCCGGTCGTAGACCGTGGTGTCCGGCCGGCCGCCGCCCGGCGCCGAACTGCCCTCGGCGGGCACCCAGAACGCCAGCGGGTCGGACACCACCCGCTCGCGCAGCCTCGTCAGGGTACGGGTGATCCGCTCCAGGTCGTCCCCGGCCGGGTGCTCGCCGGGGCGCACTCCCACCGAGTGCGCGAGTCGGCGGGTGCGCTGGAGCTCGGCGGCGAGCAGATCGATGCGCGCGGGCAGCGCCGACCACACCGCGTCGGCGGCGACCACCAGGTCGAGGGAGGCCGCGTACAGCTGGTTCATCCGCTCCACCAGCGTGGCCAGCGAGTACCGCTCGCTGAGCCGGCCCGGACCGCCCTGCACGGTGGGCGCGTGGGCGGTGGCGGCGGCGCCGGCCACGGTGACCGCCTCGCCGCGCAGCAGCTCCGTCAGTTCCACCAGGTCCTCGCGGCTGGACCAGCGGCGCCGGGCGCGGATCTCCCGGGCGGTGCGCAGCGCGCCCGTGTACGCGTCGAAGTAGGACCACAGCAGGGTGATCGACGCCTCCGCGACGGCCCAGCGCTCCCGGGTCACGCCCGTGAGCTCGGCACCCTCCAGGAGCCTGCGGCCCGCGTGGTCCTGGAGCGCGAGGAGCGAGGTCTCGATGGCCTCGTGCTCCGCGCCGAGGCGCGCCAGCGCACGGTCCACCTCGTCCCGGTCCATCACCGGCCCGGTGGGTCCCGTGTCGCCCATCGATCACCTTTCGCTGTTGCGGACTCGTGCGTGCTTCTTCCCCGTGCCGCGGCGGCCGTTCAGCTGCCGCGCAGGTACTGCGGGGCCGGCGGTCGCGACGGCCCCGGGTCGTCCCCCATGGTCTCCGACAGCCACTTCCCGTACGAGCGCTGCCAGCCCCCGGCCCTGTCCGCGCGCCACTCGACGAGGACCTGGTTGACCCGGCGCACCAGGTCGTCGGCGTCCTTCTTCATCGCCACGCCGTAGTACTCGGTGGTGAAGGGGGCGCCCTTGAGTTCGACCGTGGGGTCCTGCGCGGCCTGGCTCGCGGCGAGGGCGCCGTCGGTGACCACCGCGTCGACCTCGCCGAGCTGGAGCCGCACCAGGCAGTCCAGTTGGTTGGGCACGGTGGTGCCCAGGTCGGCGCCGGCGGCCGGCCCGCCGTCCGCCTGGTCCTGCTTCAGCGTGCTCAGCGCCGTCGAACCCGCCGCCGTGCAGATCTTCTTGCCGGCGAGTGTGCCGTCGTACCCGGTGATGTCCGAGGACTTGGGCGCGAGCAGCTGCTGGCCGGTCCTGAAGTAGGGGGCGGAGAAGGCGACGTCGGCCAGCCGGTCGCAGGTGATGGTCATCGTGCGGACCACCATGTCGACCCGGCCGTCCTGGATCGCCGGGACCCGCTGGTCGGTGGGTATCGCCTTGAACTGCACCGCGTCCGGGTCGCCGAGGATGTCCTGGGCGATGCGGTGCGCCAGGTCGATGTCGAAGCCCTCCAGCTCGGCGTCGCCGCCGCTGTTCGGGTCGCGGTAGCCCCAGCGGTAGCTGTTCTGGTCGACGCCGACGACCAGCTTGCGCCTGGCGCCCTCGCGGTTGCGGATCGCCTCGACGGTGGGGCCGTCCGCGCCGTCCGGGGACAGGGTCTGCTTCTCCGGGTCCGTGCACTCCTCGGCGGCGCGCGCCTGCCGGCCCTGGGCGGCACCCCGGCCACCGGTGCCCGCGGTGCCCTCGCCGTGCGAGCGGACCACCGGCAGGAGCAGGGCGAAGAGCACCGCGAGGACGCAGGCGAACGCCATCGCACCCACCCCGCCCCAGCCCTTCAGGCCGGCCCGCAGCCGTCGCACACGCATGCTCACGCCCCCTTCCACCACCACTCCTTCCCACCCGCTCGCCGGGCCCCGGCCCCGCCTCACCGGTACTCCGACAGCCTGCGGCCGATGCCCAGCAGCGCGCCGGCCGCGCCCAGGACGACGAGGGCGGCGGCGCCCTCGGGCAGCAGGCCCATCGCGTCCAGGCCGTCACCGGCCGCCCGTTCGAACTCGTCCTTCTCGTGGGCGAGGGCGACGGCGAGCGAGGCGTCGACGCCGTCGAAGCACTCGACCGTGGCGCCCCTGCCGCCGATCACGAGGTCCAGCGCCTGCCGGTAGTTGCCGTTCTCGTCCTGCTCACGGGCCGCCGCGTGGCGCTTCTTCCACTCCGTCATGTCGGCGCTCGCCGCCGCGACCGGCTTCTCGCCCGTCCGGTCGTCGGCGAGCCGCCGCGCCTCGGCCAGGCCCTTGCCGAGGGTGTCCATGTTCTTCTCGAAGTCGAGGTCGTAGGCGTCGAGCGTCTCCCCGCCGACCTTCCTCGTCTCCGCGCCGCGCGCCACCAGCGTGAGGTTCTCGTCACCGCGGGCCTTGAGGGAGGCGATACGGGCCTCGTGCAGCGCGTTCAGGGAGCGCACGCCGTGGTCGTAGGAGTCGTTCAGGTTCGACCGTGCGACGGTGTGGCCGACGACCAGCCAGAGCAGGACGATCGTCGCGGTGGCCGTGGCGGTGACCAGGCCGTGGTTGAGGACCCGGTTGGTGCGCCGGTAGTCGCGGTGCTGCGCCCAGCCCAGGGCCGCGAGCGCGAGGACACCGAGGGCGATCGCCGCCCACGGGTAGGGCTCGGCGTCGGCGTAGTCGTCGCTCAGCCGCCGGTTCTCCCGGGTGTAGAGGTCCTCCGCCGCCGGGAGCATCTCCTTCTGCATCTTCTCGTTGGCGTAGCGCAGGTAGGCGCCGCCGACCGGGTAGCCCTGCCGGTTGTAGGTGCGGGCCCGCTCGATCAGGCCCTTGTACTCGGGCAGCAGGCGGTTCAGCCGGGTGATCGTCGTGGCGGCGGGGGACTCGGCGTCGGAGTCGGCGGCGGCCTTCACCAGGCCCTCGGCGGCCGCGCGGACGCCCTTCTCGTACCGGTCACGGGAGGCCTTCGTCTCCTGGCCGCCGGCCAGGAAGCCGCTGGACGCCGCGGTGTTGGCGTCGGCGAGGGAACGGTAGATGTCGGCGGCGGCGGAACTGAGCGGCTGACTGCGGGTCAGCACGTCGTCGGCGGCGGCGGACCGCTCGTTCATCTGCCAGGCGGTGACGGCGCCGAAGGCGAGGACGAGCACGGCGAGCAGGGCCCCGATGATGCGCAGCCGACCGGGCTCGGTGACGGCCGCGGCGCGCAGGCGGTCCACGCCCTCGGCGAAAGCGGTGCGGCGACGCGTCGACGGCGGGGACGGCGTCGACGGCGGGGACGGCGGGGACACCGCCGGTGTCCCGCCGGCGGACCGCTGCTGCGGAAGGGGATGCGGAAGGGGATGCGGCAGCGGCTGCGGCGGTACGGCGGGCAGCGGGGGCACGCCGGCGCCGGGCGGTGGCGCCGCGTTGTTCTCCGGCGGTCGAGTCACTGCTGACCTCCCCCATGGTCATCCGTCGCCGCAAGTATCGCGCCCCGCGCCGGCATTCGCACCGGCCTTCACCCGATCTTGTTCCGTTCGCGGGACCCCGACCACCGCTCCCGGCCCCCGCTCCCGGCGCCGGTCGACCGGCCCGACCGCCCCCGGCCCTGCCCATGAATACGACCGCGGGGCCGGTTCGGTTCCCGGTGGCGGCCTCACGTGCCGAAGTGCGCCCGGACCCGCGCCTGCGCCCCGGGGGCCGCCCCCGTCCGGTCCAGCCCCAGCAGCACCGCGCCCAGCACCGGGGGAGCGGTCACCACCCGGGGCACGGCCCCGGGGGCGCGGGCCGCCAGCAGCTCCCGTATCCGGCCGTCGAGCCGGGGATGCCGGGCGGCCAGGACACTGCCGCCGAGCAGGACCGGCGTCCGCTCGTGCAGCAGGCCGAGCCGGGTCAGCGCGACGGTGGCCATCGCCACCACCTCGTCCGCCTGCCGGTCGACGACCGCCCCGGCCACGGGGTCGCCGTCGGCCGCCGTGGCGAACAGCACGGGCGTCAGCTCGTGGCGCCGTACCGGCTCGATGCGCCGCAGGTGCAGGGCCTCGACGAGGGCGTACACGGAGTCGAGCCCGAAGTGCGCCGGCAGGGTCCGGGCCAGCGCCGTGGGCTCGCCCCGCCCGTCCTCCGCGCGCGCCGCGTGCCACAGCGCCTCCTCGGCCAGGGCCCAGCCGCCGCCCCAGTCGCCGGAGATCCGGCCCAGGGCCGGGAAGCGGGCGGTGCGGCCGTCGGGGAGCATGCCGACGCAGTTGACGCCGGCGCCGCACACGACGGCGACCCCGCGCGGCTCGGTGACGCCGGCCCGCAGGACCGCGAAGGTGTCGTTGCGCACCTCGACGGTCGTGCCCCACGCGCGCGCGTGCAGCGCGGCGGACAACTCCTCCTCCTCCACGGGCAGATCGGCGTTGGCCAGGCACGCCGAGACGTGGTCGACGCCGGTGACGCCGGCCTCGGCGAACGCCCGCGCCACCGCCTCGGCGAGGGCGTCCACCGCCCGGCCGACGCCCACAACGGGCGGGCGGAAGCCGCCGCCGCGTGCCGTGGCGAGCACCTCCCCGTCCGCCGCCACGACCGCCACGTCCGTCTTGCTGTTGCCCGCGTCGACGGCGAGCACCCTCGCGCTCAGGCCCACGCCAGGTGCTCCCGGTTGTGCGCGACCAGCCGGTCGGTGAGCTGCTCGGCGTGGGCGTACTGGCCGACGAGGGGGTGGGCGAGCAACGCCCGGAACACCCGCTCCCGGCCGCCGCGCAGGGCCGCGTCCAGGGCCAGGTCCTCGTACGCCGTCACGCTCGCCATCAGGCCCGCGTACAGCGGGTCCACGGCCGGCACGGCCAGCGGTGTCGCGCCCTCGCGGCCCACCGCGGCCTGCACCTCGATCACCGCGTCGTCGGGCAGGAAGGGCAGCGTGCCCCGGTTGAGGGTGTTCACCACCTGGTACGGGGATCCGGTGCCGCCGAGCAGGGCCGCCGCCAGGTCCACGGCCGCCTCCGAGTAGTAGGCGCCGCCGCGCTCGGCCAGCAGGGCCGGTTTCTCGTCCAGGGCGGGGTCGGCGTACATCTCCAGCAGCCGCCGCTCCATTTCCGCGACCTCGGCGGCGCGGGACGGCTTGTGGCGCAGGTCCTCGACGACCTCGTCGTGCGCGTAGTAGTAGCGCAGGTAGTAGGACGGGACGACGCCCAGGCGGTCCAGGAGCGGCCGGGGCAGGCGGAGGTCGGCGGCGACGACGTCGCCGTGCTCGGCCAGCAGCCGGGGCAGGACGTCCTCGCCCCCGGGGCCACCGAGGCGGACGCCGGTCTCCCAGGTGAGGTGGTTGAGGCCGACGTGGTCCAGGTGGACGTCGGCGGGCGCGACCCCGAGCAGCGCGGCGAACTTGCGCTGGAGCCCGATCGCCACGTTGCACAGCCCCACCGCCCTGTGACCGGCCCGCAGCAGGGCGCGGGTGACGATGCCGACCGGGTTGGTGAAGTCGATGATCCAGGCGTCCGGGTTGGTCCGGCGCACCCGCTCGGCGATGTCCAGCACCACCGGCACCGTGCGCAGCGCCTTGGCCAGGCCGCCCGCGCCGGTCGTCTCCTGGCCGACGCAGCCGCACTCCAGCGGCCACGTCTCGTCCCGCTCGCGGGCCGCCTGGCCGCCGACGCGCAGCTGGAGCAGGACCGCGTCGGCGCCGTCCACGGCCGCGTCCAGGTCGGAGGTGGTGACCACGCGGCCGCCGTGGTCCTGCCGGGCGAGGATGCGGCGGGCGAGGCCGCCCACCAGCTCCAGCCGGTCCGCGGCCGGATCGACCAGGACCAGCTCCTCGACCGGCAGGACGTCCCGCAACCGGGCGAAGCCGTCGACGAGCTCGGGGGTGTAGGTGGAACCGCCGCCGACCACGGTGAGTTTCATGTACGTCAGCCCTTCACTCGGATCACGGGGCCGTGACCGGCTCGGTCGCGGCCCGGGTGGTTTCGGCCGGCGTGGTGCGAGCGCCGACGGGGGGCGTTCAGCCGGTGGTGTCGAAGACCTCGTCGCGCGTGGCGGCGAGCGCGGTCTCCAGGGCACCGCGCAGCACGGGCTGCTCGGTCACGGTGCCGACGACGAGCCGGGGTCTGGCCGCGGCCAGCTCCGCCAGCTCGTCCCGGACCAGGGCGCGCAGCGGCTCGCCGCCGGCGGTGAGGACCGTGCCGCCGAGGACCACCAGCTCGGGGTCCAGGACGGAGACGAGGGAGGCCAGACCGGTGGCGAGGCGGGTGGCGTAGGCCCGCAGCAGGCGACGGTGGGGGGCGTCGTCGGGGCGCAGGGCGGCCGCGGCGAGCAACGCCGCCGCCGACTCGCCGGACGAACCGGACGACGGGGGGTCGACGCCCAGCTCGCGGGCCAGCCCCACCACCGCCTGCGCGCCGGCCAGCTCCTGGAAGCCGCCGCTGCCCGTCCGGGCGACCCCCCGCACCAGCGGCGCGCCCGGCACCGGCAGGAACCCGACCTCGCCGGCGCCGCCGGTCCAGCCGCGGTGCAGCCGCCCGCCGAGGACCAGGGCGGCGCCGAGCCCGTCCTGGTTCCACAGCAGCACGAAGTCCTCGTGGCCCCGGGCCGCGCCCAGGCGCCGCTCGGCCACGGCGGCGAGGTTCACGTCGTTCTCGTACTCGACCGGCATCGGCAGGGCGGCGGCGACTTCCTCCAGCAGACGGGGGGAGTGCCAGCCGGACAGGTGGGCGGCGTAGCGCAGCCGGCCGGTGCGCGGGTCGAAGGCGCCCGGGGTGCCGACGACCAGGCGGCGCACGTCGCCCCGGGCGAGTCCGGCGGCCTGCACCGCGCCGTCGAGCGCGTCGGTGACCTGCCGGACGACGGGGACGCCGGCGCGCCGGCCCGGGGTGGGCAGCTCGTACCGGCCGACCGTGCGGCCGGTGAGGTCGGCGACCGCGGCGAGGACGCGGGCCGGGGTGACGTCGAGTCCGGCGGCGTACCCGGCGGCCGGATCGACCTCGTACAGCCGGGCGCCGGGGCCCGGCCGGCCCTGCGTGGTGCCGCCGGCCCGCACGAGCCCCGCGGCCTCCAGGCGGGCCAGCAGCTGGGAGGCGGTCGGTTTGGACAGGCCGGTGAGCGTGCCGATCCGGGTGCGGGACAGCGGCCCGTGCTCCAGCAGGAGGTCCAGGGCGGCCCGGTCGTTCATGGCGCGCAGCACGCGCGGGGTGCCCGGTGTGCCGGCGGTTCCTGCCATGCGGGTCCGCACCTGCCTCTCGCCGCCCGGTGCTCCACGGGGCCGTGTACCGATCCCGCACGGGACCGCCCCCGGGAACTGTAAGGAAGGTTTCCTGTCGGTCGGGAAACGTAGGCCCGCCCGGGAGAGGCCGTCAAGGGGCCGCCCGGCGGGGCCGCACGCGCGACCGCCCCCGGGGCGACGCGGGCGGTCGCACCTCGGGGGCGGGAGGCGGGAGGGAGGGCCGGTTACTTGGTGGTGCTCGGCGGGGTGAGCGGAGAGGCGGCCATCGACTGCGGCGACACGGTGCTCGCGTAGGCCGACGGCGCCGCGACGCCCGCCGTCGGGTCGGGGGCCGCGGCCCCGTCCGCCGGGACCGTGGCGCCGCCGACGATCGGGATGTCGGCCGCGTCGAAGGCCCGCTTGATGCGCCAGCGCAGCTCGCGCTCCACGGTGAGGGACTTGCCGGGCATGGTCTTCGCCGAGACCCGCACGACCATGGAGTCCAGCAGGACGCTGTCCAGTCCGAGCACCTCGACCGGCCCCCACAGGAGCTCGTTCCAGGGCTCCTCCTTGCTCATCCGCTCGGCGACGGCGTCGAGGGTCTCCTTCACCTTGTCCAGGTCCTCGCCGGAGCGGACCGTCACGTCCACACCGGCCGTCGACCAGCCCTGGGACAGGTTGCCGATGCGCTTGACCTCGCCGTTGCGGACGTACCAGATCTCGCCGTCGGCGCCGCGCAGCTTGGTCACGCGCAGCCCGACCTCGATGACCTCACCGGAGGCCACGCCCGCGTCGATGGTGTCGCCGACGCCGTACTGGTCCTCCAGGATCATGAAGACGCCGGAGAGGAAGTCGGTGACCAGGTTGCGGGCGCCGAAGCCGATCGCGACGCCCGCGACACCGGCGGACGCCAGCAGCGGGGCCAGGTTGATCTGGAAGGTGCCGAGGATCATCAGGGCGGCGGTGCCCAGGATGAGGAAGCTGGCCACCGAACGCAGGACCGAGCCGATGGCCTGCGACCGCTGCCGGCGGCGCTCGGCGTTCACCAGGAGCCCGCCCAGCGCGGTGCCGTCCACGGCCCCGGCGGTGCGGTTCATCCGGTCTATCAGCTTGGTGATCGCCCGCCGCACCACCGTGCGCAGCACCGTCGCGATCACCAGGATCAGCACCACGCGCAGCCCGATCGCGAGCCAGGTCGACCAGTTCTGCTCGACCCAGCTCGCGGCGTTCGTCGCGTGCTCCTGGGCGTCCTGGAGCGTGGGCACCCCAGGGGCCGTCGTGGAGGGCGACGGCGACGGGGACGGACCGGCGGCCAAGGGGACGGCGGCGGACAGGGACACGGCGGATACCTCCAGGTGCGACGGCCCGTCCGCGGCGCGCGCGGCCGGGCGACTACGGTCCAAGGGTCTGGTCCAAGGTCACGGGAAGGTCACCGGACGGGCAGAACAACCACACTAACGGGGCACCACGGGTGGACCGGCGTGAAGTTCGCGAGAGAGACGGTGCTCACCCGCGCTTGAACTGGTCAGGCTCCGGGGGATGCCTCGGGTGTGGTCGAAAACACTCCCAGCCCGTTACCGGGACATGGTGGCGCGTCCACCAGGCATGAGGAGAGACTGACTACGGATCGTCCCGGCGCGAGCCACGCGCCGCCGGCGTACAAGGAGGCATCCGTGCCGCACGTCCTGGTCCTCAACGCGTCGTACGAGCCACTCGGCGTCGTACCGCTCCGCCGCGCGCTCGTCCTGGTCCTCGAGAACAAGGCCGTGTGCCTCGAGGAGTCCGGCGCCTTCCTGCACAGCGCGACCGTCACCGTCCCCGCACCCAGCGTGGTCCGGCTCAAGCGATTCGTGCGGGTCCCCTACCGGGGGCCCGTCCCTCTCACCAGGCGGGCGCTCTTCGCGCGCGACGGAGGCCGGTGCATGTACTGCGGCGGGGTCGCCACCAGCATCGACCACGTCGTCCCGCGCAGTCGCGGGGGGCAGCACGCGTGGGACAACGTGGTGGCGTCCTGCCGCCGCTGCAACCACGTCAAGGCGGACCGGCACCTCGGCGAGATCGGCTGGCGCCTGCGCCACAAACCGGCCCCGCCCACCGGTCTGGCCTGGCGCATCATCGGCACGGGCCACCGGGACCCGCGCTGGCTGCCGTACCTGCAGCCGTACGGCGCGGACGACGCGTTGGCCCGGATCGACGGCATCTCCGCCTGACGGTCCGGGCCGCACCGCACGCCGGGCCGGGCCGGGTCGGGCCCGCTCGGCGCACCCAGTTCTTCAGCGGCTCGGTGTCCAGGGTGATCCCGACCGGCTCGGGGAGCGCGACCTCCTTGCCGAAGGGCAGCGTCTGCACGGTCTCGTACCGGCCGCCGTCCGGCCGGCTGCGCACCTTGACCTCACGGGTGTCCCGGTCGATCAGCAGATAGATCGGGATGCCGGTCTCGGCGTAGGCCCGGGGCTTGTCGACCCGGTCGCGCCGGTCGGTGTCGGAGTCGTACGAGGTGACCTCCACGACCATGAGGACGGGGGAGGGGTCGGCCCACTCGCCCTGCCCGACGAACGCATCGGCCGGGACCAGGCATCCGTCGGGACGGGCGCGGCCCTGCTGATACTCCTCGACGGTCAGTCCCTGGGCCGGGTCCAGCCACAGTTCGGGCCGGTGCTGCACGCAGATGCGCGTGAGTCACTGAATGACGCGTCCGTGGTCGCCGTCGGACACGGCCTTCCGCCCAAGATGTCCGTTGATGAACTCGAGCCGCGCGCCTTCTATGCTCCGGTTGGCATGACGGGCGAGTTCTTCGAACTCGGTGACGAGCATCTGCGGCCTGTCAGCGGTCACGGTCACAAGGCTCCTCCGGATCCGCGGGGGTCCACACGCTCAGCGTAGGGGAAATCAGGCCTGCCGGGCGGGGTGTCCCACTCGGCGTACACGGTCTTGCCGACGCTCCGTGGCTCCCAGCCCCACCGCGAGGCCAGCGCTCCGACCAGCAGGAGCCCGCGCCCGAACTGTCCTTCGGCGTCCGCGACCGGGCGTGGGCGCGGCAGCCGTTCGCCGCGCGGGTCGCTCACCTCGACGCGGAGGGTTCGGTGACCGAGGGTGACGCGTACGCGGATGAGCCGTCCCCGCAGGCTGCCGTGCAGCAGGGCGTTGGTCATCAGCTCCGAGACGACGAGGGCGACGTCCCCGGCGAGACCGGCCTGCCCCCACTCCGCGACGAGCCGCGCGGTTCTGCGCCGGGCGAGGGGGACGCTGCGCTGGGTGGGGGTGTAGTCGAGCAGGTCCTCGTGGAGGAGCGGCGCGGGCGGCGGCAAGGACACGGGTTCTGCCATGGGGCGGTGCCTCCGAGTAGGGGCGGCGGTGTCTCTGCCGTGCCTGCGTGGGGCAGGACGGTGCGCTTCCGCCGGGACGGACCGCAGAGTGAGCGGCTGGGCACCCAAAGTAGTGGGGCGAGCGCTATGGGGGCAATCGCTTCAGGGAATTAATTCCCCGGAGTTCGACGTGGAGGAGGAACGACGCCACACTGTGGCGGGTGACGCGATCAACTCAAGCCGCAGGAAACCGGGTCTCCACGGTTCTGGGCCGCAAGCTGGGTGCCGAACTGCTGCGTCTTCGCGACGGGGCGGGCCGTACGCAACAGCAGGCTGCCGGCGCCATCTCCGCGACCGCTACGAAGGTCGTGAAGATGGAACGCGGCTGGGTGCCCATGCGGGACCCGGACATCCGCGTGCTCTGTGAGTTCTACGGGGTGCGCGAGGACCGAACCGTCAATCGACTGCTCGCCCTTGCTCGGCTGGACCGGGAACGACGCAAGGCCAAGGGGTGGTGGAAGCAGTCGCCGCAGGCCGAGGCGGTGGCGGAGTACATCTCCATGGAAGACGTGGCCAGTGGGGTCCGCACCTGGCAGCAGGCGTTCGTGCCCGGCCTGCTCCAAACGCCCGAGTACACAAGGGCCCTGGTGGTCAGTGAGGGGGTCTGGACGGACCCGGACGAGATCGAGGGCGTCGTCGACGTCCGGATGAAGCGGCAGGAACGTCTCGAGGGGAGCCATCCCCTTCAGTTCTACGCGGTCGTCTGGGAGGCCGCTCTGCGGCAGCAGGTCGGCGGGCCCGACGTGATGCGCGCGCAGCTTCACCGCATCCTGGAACTGGCTCAACTCCCCAACGTGCGGCTTCAGGTACTGCCGTTCCGGGCGGGCGGGCACGCCTGTATGGCGGGAGCCTTCAGCATCGTCTCGTTCGTCGAACCGGAGGCCGTCGACGTGGTTCACGTCGACACCATCGCGGCTACCGTGTGGGTCGAGGACGAGGCCGAAAGCGCTACGTACAGCTCGTTCTTCGACCGCACCGCTCGACTGAGCCTGGCCCCCAAGGACTCGCTCAGACTGATCGAAACCATCAGCGAGGACATGCATTGATGAACGGCTTCGACTTCGTGAAGTCCAGCTACAGCAGCGGAAGCGGCGAATGCGTCGAGGTCGCCCTCAACGTTCCCGGGGTCGTGGCCGTCCGTGACTCCAAGAACTCCGCCGACGGGCCGATACTCCGCCTCGCGCCGCAGGCGTGGGTCCGGTTCGCCGGGGAGTTGGGGCGGCCGGCCGGTCAGGGGCGGCGCCACGTGAGTGTGTAGCGCCAGAAGAGGCGACGGCGCAGCCGGGCGCCGGGCAGGACGGCGCGTGCCGCTTCGGTGATGTCGGAGAACGGCATGGTCGCCGGTCGGGTCGGGGCGGTCATCGAGGCGGGCGGGGCGGCGCTCCGTCCTCCGTTCCTGAGCCGGCCGATGGCGGCGTTCGGGAGGACGGCGGCCGCGCCGAGCAGGTGGTCCGTGGTGGTCCGCGGGCGGAAGAGGCCGACGACGACCAGGGTGCCGCCGGGGGCGAGGTGCCTGCGGAAGGCGTCGAGGGCCTCGGTGAACGGCAGGTGGTGGAGGGCGGCGACGCAGGTGATGACGTCGTGGGGCCCGGCGGGAAGTTCCGTCGGGGCGTCCGCGACGGTGAAGGACACCGCCGTTCCCGCGGGGGTCAGCATGCGCGCCCGCGCGGTGATCACCGGGTCGGAGTCGACGCCGTGGACCTCGTCGGCACGGGCGGCGAGCAGACGGGCCAGGTCACCGGCGCCGGAACCGACGTCCAGCGCGCTGCCGAACCGGCGGGGGAGTTGCCGCAGGATCCAGCGGTGGTAGTGGGCGTTGTGGTCCCAGGGGTGCGCGGCGTTGAACCGGTCGAGCGCGTGGATGAGCCGATGCGGCGGTGACGCCATGCGTTTCCTCCCGAGATCCGTCCCGGTCCGTAGCACAGCACACCCTCCGAAAGCACGAGCACTCGAGCCCCCACTGTCCTCACCCCGCTCGTTCGAGCGCCCAAAGGACGGTCACCCGCCGAGTGCTCACGCCGGAAGCCTCACGCATACCGCAGCTCCCCCGGCCGTACCGACCGGTCCAGCAGGGGCAGGGACGTCGCCGATGCGAGCAGGCAGGCGGCGTACACCACCGGGGCGACCAGCGGGGCCGTCCACGGGAGGGAGCCGTCGCCGGTGGGGGAGGAGTACCAGGTGCCGACCGCCATGCCTCCGACGCCGGCCAGCAGCAGGGCCGGGGCCAGGGGGAGGACGGTCTCCAGGAGGAGGGCGCGGTTCAGGACCGTGCGCGGGACGCCGGCGGCGACCCGGGCGGCCAGCGCCGCCCGCTGCGCCTGCCCGCCGCTCATCTCGCCCGGCCGCAGCTCCTCCTGCCCGCGCACCCCGAACCGTTCCAGCCACTCCCCGGCCCGGGCCCGGGCCCGGGCCTCGGCGCGGGCGGTGCTGGCCAGGCAGTGCAGCAGCGTCGACTCCCCGCTGCCGCTGGCCCCGGTGGCGGCGAGGATCTCCCCGGCCCGCAGGTCGAAGCAGGCGCCGCGCAGGGCCTCGGTCCTGCCGTGGGACTTCACCAGTGCGCGAGCAGCGGTGGCGCCGTCGTCGTGCGGTACGTGTCCGTTTCCCCGTGTGTCATGCCGTACGGACCTCCGTGGTCAGGGTGGTGAGCCGGGCCGCCGTGGTGGTGATCCAACGGAGGTCGGCGTCGAGGTGGTTGAGGGCGTAGTCGGCCGAGAGCACGGTCGTGAGGTCCGTGCCGGGGGCCGTCTTGAGGGCCGTGAGTTCCCGCATCCGCGCCATGTGCGCGGCGCGCTGGGCCTGCAGGAAGGCCGCCGCGTCGCCGCCGGTGAGGATCGAGACGACGACCTTGGCGAAGATCTCGTTCGTCACGAAGGGCGCGGGCGGCGCGATCTCGCCCGCCCAGCGCGCCAGTTCGCGCGTCCCCTCGTCCGTGGCGCGGTACGCGGTCCGTTCGGGGCCACCGTCCGACGCGGTGCCGTCGACCTCCGCGAGGCCGTCCCGGACGAGGCGCTGCAGGGTCGTGTAGACCTGCCCGTACGCCAGCGGGCGGGCCTGGGGGAAACGTTCGTCGTGGCGCCGCTTGAGGTCGTAGCCGTGGCTGGGCCCCGTGGCGAGCAGCCCCAGGAGGATGTGACGGGTGCTCATGGCGCCCAGTATTCACTGAATACATGTACTGAGTGAATAGTTCTGGGCGGCCGTGTCGCGTCGGGGCGGGTCCGGGTGACCGGTTTGGGTGTTCGGTGCGTGGGTTAGGTGATTTTTCGACCGGGTCTGTGCGCATGTGGAAGGGGGTGGCTGTGACCAGGAGCACGTTGTCCGAGTCGGGGCGTCTGTCCTCGCGCGAACTGGGTAGGGGCTGCCGTAACTCGCCACAGGCGTGCTCGACACCATGCCCGGCCCAGAGCCCGAACCGAGCTTCATCCAGAGCCCGAACCAGAGCCCGAACCGAGCTTGACCCAGAGCTTCATCCAGAGCCCGACCCAGACCCCGAACCAGAGGAGACCCCCGTGGCTGCACCGGCGCCCCTGCTGCTCCCGGCCCCTTCCAAACCCGTGGCGGAGCCGTCCACCCCCTGGGCGGAGCCCTCCGCCGACTCCGGAACCCCGCACTACTGCGTCTTCGGCGCCACCGGCAGCTGCGCCGAGACGCCGCTCACCAGCGAGCCGCCGCTGCCCGACGCCGAGCCCCTGACCAGCGAGTCGCCCTTCGCCGACGCCGTGCCGCTGACCAGCGAGTCCTCGCCCGAACTCACGGCCGACGTGCCGGAGCAGGGCGGCCCCTCCTTCGCCGTCCCCGTACCGGAACCCACGAGGTCGTAGAGGTAACAGATGCCAGCTGCCCGGCCGGCCGAGCCGCCCACCGAGGACCTTCCCGAGGATCTGACCAGGCTCGCCGCCCTGCACGGCGTCGCCACCTCCTACCACCCGTCCCCCGACCGCACCGTCACCGCCTCGGCCACCGCCGTCACCCTCGCGCTGGCCGCCCTGGACGTCGACGCGAGCGGTCCCGCCGCGGTGCGCGCCGCCCTCGCCGCCCGCGAGGACGAACTGCGCGAGCGCCTGCTGCCGCCGACCGTGGTCGCCCGCACCGGCGGCGGCACACCGGCCGCCCTGGCCGCGCTGCCCGAGGGCACCGTCCTGCGCGTCGAGACCGAGCAGGGCGAGACCCGCGCCGACGCCGGACGGCTCCCCGCCGGCTACCACCGCCTGACCGCCACCGCGCCCGACGGCCGGACCGCCACCGCCCACCTGATCGTCGCCCCGGACCGGCTGCCCGCCCCGCCCGGACGCTCCTACGGGCTCCTCGTCCAGCTCTACTCCCTCCTGTCCCGCCGCTCCTGGGGCATGGGCGACCTCGGCGACCTCGACGAACTGACCGCCTGGGCCGGCCGAGCCCTCGGCGCCGGCTTCGTGCAGGTCAACCCGCTGCACGCGGCCGTGCCCGGCGCCCCCGCCGACCCCTCGCCCTACCGGCCCTCCTCCCGGCGCTTCCCCGACCCCGTCCACCTGCGGATCGAGGCCGTGCTCGAGTTCGCGCACCTCCCCGAGCCCGACCGCGTGCGCGCCCTCCGGGAGCGGGCCGGACGGCTGCGGGAGGGCGTACTGGACAAGGGCGCCCTCATCGACCGGGACGCCGTGTGGGAGCTCAAGCGCGAGGCCCTGGAACTGCTCCACGAGGTCCCCCTCGGGCCCGGCCGCCGCGCCGCCTACGACGACTACCTCGCCGAACAGGGCACGGCCCTGGAGGACCACGCCACCTGGTGCGCGCTCGCCGAGGTGCACGGCTCCGACTGGCGACGCTGGCCCGGGGGGCTGCGCGACCCGCGCTCGGCCGAGACCGCACGCGCCCGCCGCGAGCTGACGGACCGCGTCGACTTCCACTCGCGCCTGGCCTGGCTCACCGACACCCAGCTCACCGCCGCCCAGCGCACCGCCCGCGAGGCGGGGATGCCGATCGGGATCGTGCACGACCTCGCGGTGGGCGTGCACCCGCAGGGCGCCGACGCGTGGGCCCAGCAGGAGTACTTCGCCGCCGGCATGTCGGTCGGCGCACCGCCCGACGCCTTCAACGCCCGCGGCCAGGACTGGGGCCTGCCGCCGTGGCGCCCCGACCGCCTGGCCGACTCCGGCTACGCGCCCTTCCGGCACCTGCTGCGCGGCCTGTTCCGGTACGCGGGGGCCCTGCGCATCGACCACGTCATGGGCCTGTTCCGGCTCTGGTGGGTCCCCGAGGGCCACCCGCCCACCGAGGGCACCTACGTCCGCCACGACGCCGAGGCCATGCTCGCCGTCCTCGTCCTGGAGGCCACCCGGGCCGGCGCCGTCGTCATCGGCGAGGACCTCGGCACCGTGGAGCCGGGCGTGCGCGAGACCCTGCGCGAACGCGGGGTGCTCGGCACGTCGGTGCTCTGGTTCGAACGGGACTGGGCGGGCGACGGCCGGCCCCTGCCCCCCGAACGGTGGCGCGCCGACTGCCTGGCCACCGCCACCACCCACGACCTGCCGTCCACCGCCGCCCGGCTCACCGGCGAACACGTCGAACTCCGCGACCGGCTCGGCCTGCTCACCCGCCCGCTGGAGCAGGAGAGGGCCGAGGCGGCGGCGGACGCCGCGGAGTGGCTCGGGCTGCTCGCCCGCCTCGGCCTGCTGCACGGCACCGGCGACGGTGCCGGCACCTCCTCCGAGGAGGCCGGGATCCAGGCCGTCCACCGCTTCCTGCTGCGCACCCCCGCCCGCATGGTCGGCCTCTGGCTCCCCGACGCCGTCGGCGACCGCCGCCCGCAGAACCTCCCCGGCACCTGGGACCAGTACCCCAACTGGCGGCTGCCCGTCGCCGACGCCGAGGGACGCCCGGTGACCCTGGAGGAACTGGCCGCCTCACCGCGCCTGCACGCCCTCATCGAGGTGATGCGGGACCGCTCCGCCCGCTGAGGGGGACCGCCCGGGGCCCCGTACGGCACCCCGGGCGCGCGCCCCGTTCGGCCGTTCGCTAACTTTGCACCGTGGACAAGAAGAACGCCCTGCGCGCCGGCGCCCTGGCAGCCGGTACGACGCTGATGATGCTGCTCATGTCGTCCCCCGCGCTCGCGCTGACCCGCGACGACGGCGACGACCCCGGCACGGGCCTGAGCGTCATCGAGACGCTGGGCCTCTACGTCCTGCTCCCGATCGCGCTCTTCGCGGTCATCGCGGGTCTGGTCATGGTCCTGGACAGGTCCCAGGAGAAGCACCGTGTGACCAGCCGCAACGTGAAGACCAAGGCCGACGCGAAGGCCTGACGGCCCACCACCGCTCCACCGAGGGCGCCCGCCCGGTCCGCGTACGCACCAGCCGTACGCGGACCGGGCGGGCGCCCTCGCCGTTTCACGGGCTGGGTGCCGTCAGATAGCGCTGGAGCGTGGGCGCCAGCCAGGCCACGACCTCCTCGCGGCGGAGCGTCACGGTCGGCGGGAACCGCAGCACGTACCGGGTGAGCGCCAGGCCGAGCACCTGCGACGCGACGAGCGCGGCCCGCGCCGGGGCCTGCTCGGGGTCCGGGCACACCCGCCGGGCGACCGGCAGGAGCTGGTCGCGGAAGATGTCCTGCATGCGCTCGGCCCCGGCCTGGTTCGTGACCCCGGCCCGCAGCAGCGCCGTGAGCACCTCGTTCTCCTCCCACAGGGCGAGGAAGTGGGTCACCAGGGCCCTTCCGACCTCCTCGCGCGGCCGCTCGGTCAGGTCGGGCAGGGCGAGGTCGACCGTGACGGCGGCCGCGAACAGGCCCTCCTTGGTGCCGTAGTACCGCATCACCATCGACGGATCGATGCCCGCGTCCCGGGCGACGGCACGGATGGTGGCCCGCTCGTACCCGTCGCGGGCGAAGCGTTCCCGGGCCGCGGCGAGGATCGCGGCGCGGGTGGTGTCGGAGCGGCGGACGGGTGACTCGTCGTCCCCGGTCCCGCCGCGGAGTGCTGTGCTGGACATGTCCAAGAGCGTAGGCCAACACACGTTGGCCAACAAGTGTTGACTACGGTCGCAGCCGGTCGTACGGTGACAACAAGCGTTGGCAAACAAGCGTTGGCACCTCGAGGAGGCCCAGATGAACGGCATCCGACACGAGTCCGTCCGCTCCGTGGTCGTCGTCGGCTCGGGCCCCACCGGCCTGCTCCTGGCCGGCGACCTCGCCGCCGCCGGCGTCCCCGTCACCCTCGTCGAGAAGCGCCCGCACCGGATCAGCAACCTCTCCCGCGCCTTCGTCCTGCACGCCCGCACGCTCGAGCAGCTCGACGCCCGTGCGCTCGCGGACGGCCTGGAGGCCGCGGGCGCGCCGCTGGACCGCCTCCGCCTCTTCGGCGACCTCACCGTCGACCTCGCCACCCTGCCCTCCCGGTTCCGCCACCTCCTCGTCCTGCCCCAGTACGAGATCGAGAAGGCGCTGGAGCGACGGGCGGTGGAAGCCGGGGTGGAGTTCCGGTACGAGACCGAGACGACCGGCCTGCGCCAGGACCCGGCGGAGGACTTCGTGACCGTCGAGGTCCGCGGTCCGGACGGCGGGACGGAGACGCTGCGGGCGGCCTACGTCGTCGGCGCCGACGGGATGCGCAGCACCGTGCGCGAGGCGATCGGCCTGCCCTTCCCCGGGCGCTCGGTCATCCGCTCCGTCGTCCTGGCCGACGTGCGCCTCGCCCGGGAGCCGGAGACGCTGCTGTCCGTCAACACCGTCGGGGACGCCTTCGCCTTCCTCGCGCCGTTCGGCGACGGGTACTACCGGGTGGTCGGCTGGCACCGCGGCCGGAACGTCCCCGACGACGAGCCCCTCGAGCTGGAGGAGGTCGAGGAGATCACCCGCCTCGCCCTGGGCCGGGACTTCGGCATGCACGACGCCCGCTGGATGTCCCGCTTCCACAGCGACGAACGGCAGGCGCCCGCCTACCGCGTGGGCCGCGTCTTCCTCGCCGGCGACGCGGCGCACGTGCACACCCCGGCCGGCGGCCAGGGCATGAACACCGGCCTCCAGGACGCGGCCAACCTGAGCTGGAAGCTGGCGGCCGTGCTGCACGGGCACGCCGGTCCCGAGCTGCTGGACACCTACCAGGCCGAGCGGCACCCCGTGGGCAGGGCGGTGCTGCGCAGCAGCGGCGGCATCGTCCGCCTCGCCATGGCCAAGCACCTCTGGACGCTGGCGCTGCGGGCGGCCGTCACCACCCTCCTGGACCACGTGGGCCCGGCCCGTCGCCGGGCCGTCGGCCACCTCACCGGCGTCGGCCTCCGCTACCCCGCCCCCCGCGGATCCCACCGGCTGACCGGCACCCGCGTGCCCGACGTGGCCCTCGCGGGCGGCGGCCGGCTGTACGAGGCGCTGCGCGGCGGACGGTTCGTGCTGATCGGCCCGGAGACGGGCCCGGGCCGGGAGGGGGAGGCGTACCGGGCCGGGGCCGGCCGCGAGGACCGGCTGGCCGTGGAGCACTGGGCGAGCGGACGCCGCACGACGGTGCTGGTGCGGCCCGACGGGTACGTGGCCTGGGCGGCGGACGCCGCGGGCGCGGCGGAGACCGAGGCGGCGGTCGCCGCGCACGTGGGCTGAGAGGACGTGGGTCGGCCGCCCGGCCGTGGGTCGGGCGGCCGACTACTTCTCGGTGCCGGCGAGGAGGTCGCGCAGCAGGTCGGCCAGGTGGCCGGCCCGGTCGGCGCCGAGGGCGGACAGGGCCTCGGTCTGGACGGCCAGTCCGGCGCCGACCGCCTCGTCGATCAGTTCGTGTCCCTTCTCGGTGAGCGTGACCCGCAGTGCCCGGCGGTCGTGCGGGTCGGGGGAGCGGCGCAGCAGTCCGGCCCGCTCCAGCTTGTCGAGACGGCCCGTCATGCCGCCGGTGGTGAGCATCAGCGTGGCCGACAGCTGCCGGGGGGAGAGGGCGTAGGGCTCACCGGAGCGGCGCAGGGTGGCCAGCACGTCGAACTCGCCCCGGGAGATCCCGTAGGGCGTGTACGCCTTCTCCATCCGGTCGCCCATCGCGCGCGAGAGCCGGAAGACGCGGCCGAACACCTCCATCGCGACCGTGTCCAGGTCGGGCCGCACCGCCGCCCACTGATCGACGATCACGTCGACGGGGTCCTGGCGCCGCGCGGGTCTCGGCTCGGGGTGTCCGGTCATGGCACGAGTATCGGGGCCGGTCCGGTCGCCCGCAAGAAAGTAGCTTGACGGAAACTTGCTTAACCCTAAGCCACCTTCTACCGGGCCACTTCCCGGGCCCACGCCCCCACCACGAAGGGTGCCCCCATGGCCACCGGCCACGGATCGACGACAGACCTTTCAGTTCTCCTTCAAAGAACGGTCGAAAAGATTCGATGGACCTGACGGTTCCGGTGCTGGGACGGTAGCCGCGCCAGGCTCCCCACCAGGAAGGGACCTTCGTGGCCACAGCCGCCCACCGGACCACCCCCCACCCCACCGCCGCCCCGGCGAAGCCGCCCGCGCCCGTCGCCCTCGGCCTCGCGCTCGCCGTCCTCGCCACCCTCGTCTGGTCCGGCAGCTTCGTCACCTCCCGCGCCCTCGGCGACAGCGTCCCGCCCGTCCAGCACGCCTTCTGGCGCTGGGTGATCGCCCTCGCCGTCGTCGCCCCCTTCGGCGCCCGCCGGGCCTGGCGGCAGCGCGCACTCGTCCGCCGCCACCTCGGCTTCGTGCTCCTCGCCTCCCTGCTCGGCGTCACCGTCTACAACACCCTCGTCAACCAGGCCGGCGTCACCACCCCCGCCGCCAACATGGGCATGATCATGGCGGCGTCCCCGGTGCTGATGGCGGTCCACGAACGGGCGGGCGGCGTCCGGCTCGGCGCGCGCCGGATCGCCGGGCTGCTCATCGCCTGCGCGGGCGTGCTGCTGCTCGTCGGGGGAGACGGGGCGTCCTTCTCGGCCGGCGACCTGTGGATGATCGCCGCCGCCTGCTGCTTCGGCTCCTACAGCGCGCTGCTGCGCCGCAGGCCCGCCGGTCTCGACGGGGTGGCCTTCCTCTTCACCACCTTCCTGCTCGGCACCGTCCTGCTGCTGCCGGTCCAGGCCGTCAGCCTCGCCGTCCAGGGCGGCTTCACCCCGACGAGCACCACCGTCCTGCCGCTCCTCTACGTCGGCGTCGCCTCCTCGGCCGTCGCCTTCTTCGCCTGGAACAAGGCGATCTCCCTGATCGGAGCGGCCCGCGCGGGCGTCGTCTACTACCTCCAGCCGGTCTGCGTCGCCCTGCTCTCCTGGGCGCTGCTGGCCGAACCGACCGGCTGGGCGCAGGCCGGGTGCATGGCGCTGATCCTCACCGGGGTCGTCCTCGGCGCGGGGGCACGCCGGTAGGTTGCCGTCATGGCCGAATGGGACCTCCGCAAGCTGCAGATCCTGCGGACGCTGCGGGACCGGGGCACGGTCACCGCGACGGCCGAGGCGCTGCACATGACGCCGTCGGCCGTGTCCCAGCAGCTGACCAACCTCTCCCGGCAGCTCGGCGTGGAACTGCTCCGGGCCCACGGCAGGCGGGTCCGGCTGACGGACGCGGCCCGGCTCGTCCTGCGGCACGCCGAGGCGGTGTTCGAGCAACTGGAGCGGGCGGACGCCGACCTGGCGGCCCACGTCCACGGGGAGGCCGGGCAGGTGCGGGTCGGCGCCTTCTCCACCGCCGTGCCCGCCCTCGTCGTACCGGCCGTGACCGCGCTGCGGGCCACACACCCCGGCATCACGGTGCGGGTGCGGGAGGCCGAGGCGCAGGAGGCGTACGAGCTGCTGGCCGCCCAGGACGTGGACCTGGCCCTGTCCCTGGCGGCCGAGGCGCCGACCGCCGCAGACCCCCGCTTCACCCGCGTCCCGCTCTTCGCCGACCCGCTGGACGTCGCCCTGCCCCGCGCCCACCCGCTCGCCGACGCGGCCGGGCTGCGGCTGGCGGACCTGGCCGCCGAGCCGTGGATCTTCGGCGGCAGCGGCCCCTGGTCGGACATCACGCGCGGCGCCTGCGAGGCCGCCGGTTTCCGCCCCCACCAGGGGCACTCGGCGGCCGGCTGGACGGCGATCCTGGCGATGGTCGAGGCCGGCATGGGCGTCGCCCTGGTCCCCCGCATGGCGGCGGTGCCGCGCGACGGCGTGGCGATGCGCGCCCTGCACGCGGACCGCCCGGTCCGGCACGTCGTCGCGGCCGTCCGCAGGGGCGCGGGCGAGGACGGCGCCGTGGCCAGGGTCCTCACGGCTCTGCGGGGGGCCGCGGGAGATCTCGGCGGCTGATCCTCACCTCTCGGGGGCGCTGACCCACCGCAGGGCTGCTCCGCGACGTCCTGACGAACGGAGCCTCCTCTGCAGGCGCGGAAAGTAGGCCCCTGCCCCCGGGTGCCGCCGACAAATCCGCCCGTCGACTGCCGGACCCGCCCTACAGAGGCAGTTGGCGGGGTTCCCCGGGAGAACACCGTACGGGCGGTGTGTTGCTACGGCCTTCGCACCGATCGGTACGCCGCAACGGAATACGCCAACAGCGTCCACCCGGTTCGGTGCCCTCATTGGGACCATCCCCGCGGGTGCGGGGAGCAGTGGGTCCGGCAGGGCCGCCATCCGCGCGACTCGGGACCATCCCCGCGGGTGCGGGGAGCAGGACGGCGGCTTCGCACTGGGCGAGGCTGTCTTGGGACCATCCCCGCGGGTGCGGGGAGCAGTTCACCGAGTTCGCGTCGAAATACCCGGTCTCGGGACCATCCCCGCGGGTGCGGGGAGCAGAACGGTCGGCTGCGCCTCGAGGCCGCAGCGGCGGGACCATCCCCGCGGGTGCGGGGAGCAGCCGCTGGTCCAGTACCTGCGGAGGGTGGCCGCGGGACCATCCCCGCGGGTGCGGGGAGCAGTACGAGACGCTGCTGCGCAGGCACTGGGAGGAGGGACCATCCCCGCGGGTGCGGGGAGCAGGTCGTGCACGCGGTCAGCAGGTTGTGCGCCTGGGGACCATCCCCGCGGGTGCGGGGAGCAGCCGTGGACGACGTCGGCTTCCCGGGTGCGGTGGGGACCATCCCCGCGGGTGCGGGGAGCAGCTGACCGCCATCAGGAGTGGCCGTCCCTCGTTGGGACCATCCCCGCGGGTGCGGGGAGCAGGGCACCCGCCCCAACGTCATCGCCGGATACACGGGACCATCCCCGCGGGTGCGGGGAGCAGCGGTCGATGTACATCGGCTGGTGGACGTAGTAGGGACCATCCCCGCGGGTGCGGGGAGCAGGGCCCACCGGGGCCGGCGTACACGCCTACCGAGGGACCATCCCCGCGGGTGCGGGGAGCAGCAGGCGCTCCAGGGCGGCGGCGAGACGCGGTTGGGACCATCCCCGCGGGTGCGGGGAGCAGTTCTCCATGGCAGCCAGGCGGGGCTCTGCCTCGGGACCATCCCCGCGGGTGCGGGGAGCAGCAGCAACGGACGGAGGGACGGACGGGGCGAAGGGGACCATCCCCGCGGGTGCGGGGAGCAGATGTGCAAGATCGGCTTGCCGCAGCCGGGGCCGGGACCATCCCCGCGGGTGCGGGGAGCAGACTTCCTGACCTGCGAGCTTAGTGCTGGAGGAGCGTGAGATCAGCAAGTATGGGAGGTTCCGGCGAATGGGGCATTAGCTCCCATTCAGGGCTGTAGGGCGTTGAGATGGGGCGGTGGCGGGCCGAACACCCTATGGCTTGTCGACGTTTTCTGTCCGTAGATCACTCTGTTTGCTCATTCTGATGCCAGAAGAGGGCCTCTGCCTGTATCAATCCCTCATGAGCATTGGGGGGAACACCCGTGCTGGCCTGCTGTGTCGGCTCGGGGGGCCGGCGCGGGCGGTGTGGGCCAAGCACGACCGTGACACCGACGGATGGCTGCCGTTGTGGCGGCACATGGAGGACAGTGCCGCGGTTGCCGGGCTGTTGTGGGATCAGTGGCTGCCCGCAGGGGTGCGGGGGTTGGTGGCCGAGGCATTGCCGCAGGGTGAGGCGGACGCCCGCGCTCTCGCCGTATGGCTCGCCGGAGTGCACGACATCGGCAAAGCCACCCCCGCGTTCGCCTGCCAGGTCGATCAACTCGCCGACGCCATGCGCGACCACGGTCTGGAGATGCGCTCGGCGAGGGCGATGGGGCCGGACCGCCGGATCGCGCCGCACGGTCTGGCCGGTCAGGTGCTGTTGGGGGAGTGGTTGGAGGAACGGCACGGGTGGGGGTCCGCCCGAACCGGGCAGTTCACCGTGGTCGTGGGCGGGCATCATGGTGTGCCGCCCGAGCACGGGCAGATCAAGGCCCTTTACGCACACGAGGAGCTGCTGCGCACCCCTGGTGCGAGTGGCCGTGTCTGGCGGCAGGCGCAGACCGAGTTGCTGGACGCCTGCGCCGACCGCTTCGGGGTGGCCGAACGCCTGGACGCGTGGCGAACGGTGAAGTTGCCGCAACCGGTGCAGGTGCTGCTGACCGCGTTGGTCATCGTCTCCGACTGGATCGCCAGCAATCCGGACCTCTTCCCCTACTTTCCCGACGGTGCGTCCCGCAGCGACCAGGAGCGTCTTGCCGCGGCCTGGCAGGGGCTGGACCTCCCGGCCCCCTGGCGGGCCGAGGAACCTGTCGGGGATGCCCAGGACCTGTTCACCTCCCGGTTCGGGTTGCCGCCGGAGGCGAGGGTGCGCCCTGTTCAGGAGGCGGCCGTGGAACTCGCCCGGGAGATGAAGACGCCAGGCCTGATGGTCGTCGAGGCCCCGATGGGTGAGGGCAAGACGGAGGCGGCGCTCGCCGTGGCCGAGATCTTCGCGGCGCGTTCCGGCGCGGGCGGGGTCTTCTTCGCCCTGCCCACCATGGCCACCGGCAACGCCATGTTCCCCCGCCTGCTCGACTGGCTGGACCGGCTGCCGGGGGTGGCGGGATCACGCCGCTCGGTGCACCTGGCCCATTCCAAGGCCGCTCTCAACGAGGACTTCGCCGGCCTGATGGCCCGCGCAGGGCGGGTTGCGGCCGTGGAGGTGGACGAGGAGACGTCCCCGTCCCGGCAGCAGCCGGATCACCGGCGCCGCGCGGGTGCCGAGCTGGTGGCGCATGCCTGGCTGCGCGGCCGTAAGAAGGCCATGCTGGCCTCGTTCGTCGCGGGCACCATCGACCAGCTGCTGTTCGCCGGGCTGAAGAGCCGGCACCTGGCCCTGCGCCACCTCGCCGTGGCCGGGAAGGTCGTCGTCATCGACGAGGCGCACGCCTACGACACGTACATGAGCGTGTACCTGGACCGGGTGCTGGCCTGGCTGGGGGCGTACCGGATTCCGGTGGTGGTGCTGTCCGCGACCCTGCCCGCGTCGCGCAGGCGCGAACTCGTCGAGGCGTACTCCGGCCGGACCGGTGCGGCCGCATCCGGGGACGCGGCCGCACCGGACGGCACCGCGACGGACGCGTACCCGCTGCTGACGGCCGTCTGCCCGGGCGGCGTTCCACTGGTCCGCCGCCCGCAGGCGTCGGCCCGGTCGGTACAGGTGCGGGTGGAGCGTCTCACCGACGACCCGGACGTCCTCGCCGACCGGCTGGAGAGCGAACTGACCGACGGCGGATGCGTCCTGGTCATCCGGAACACGGTCAAACGGGTGCTGGAGACGGCTCGCGCACTGCGTGCCAGGTTCGGCGCCGAGAACGTGACCGTCGCCCACTCGTGCTTCGTCGACCTCGACCGGGCGGACAAGGACAGCGCACTGCTCCGGCTCTTCGGTCCCCCGGAGAAGACGGACGACAGACCCACGGGCCGGCACATCGTGGTGGCCAGCCAAGTGGCCGAGCAGTCCCTGGACGTCGACTTCGACCTGCTGGTCAGCGACCTGTGCCCGGTCGACCTGCTCCTGCAACGCATGGGGCGACTGCACCGCCACCGACGCGGCCCGGGCCAGGAGGAGCGGCCCGAGCGGCTGCGGACCGCGCGCTGTCTGGTGACAGGGGTCGACTGGACGGCGGACGTGCCCGCCCCGGTGCGGGGGTCGGTCGCCGTCTACGGACGGTACGCCCTGCTGCGGTCGGCCGCGGTGCTCCTGCCCCACCTCGACGGCGGATCCCGGCGACCGGTGGAACTCCCGGCGGACATCAGCCCCCTCGTGCAGGGCGCCTACGGCGAGGGGCCGGTCGGGCCGGAACACTGGCAGGACGCGCTGAAGAAGGCACGCGAGCAGTTCGACCGGCACCGCGACGACCAGGCCGAGCGCGCCGCCGTGTTCCGTCTGGGAGACGTCGGCAAAGCGGGGCGGCCGTTGTTCGGCTGGGTCGCCGCGGGGGTGGGGGACGCGGACGACACCCCCACCGGGCGTGCCCAGGTCCGGGACAGTCGGGACAGCCTGGAGGTCGTCGTCGTGCAGCGGCGCGGTGACGGAAGCCTCGCCACCCTGCCGTGGCTCGCACCGGACGGCACCGGACGGCAGCGTGCCGGTATCGAGCTGCCGCAGGACGCGACGCCCGCGCGGTTCGCGGCCCGTACGGCCGCGAGCTGCGGCCTGCGGCTCCCCCTGCAGTTCTCCGGCGAGGTCATGGACCGGGCCATCGAGGAACTGGAGCGGCTGTATCTGCCCAAGTGGCAGGGCAAGGACAGCCCTTGGCTCTCCGACCAGCTGATCCTCGCACTCGACGAGGACTGTCAGACCCAGCTGGCAGGCTTCTCACTCCGCTACAGCCCGAGCGACGGTCTTGAGGTGACCCGTGACGCAGACGACTGACTGCCTGGTGCCGGTGCCGGTGCCAACGAGGGCGGGGGCGCGATGACGTCCTTCGACCTCACCAGCCGACCGTGGATCGGCGTCCTGCGGAGCGACGGCTCCCAGGACGAACTGTCGCTCCGTCAGATCTTCGCTCAGGCCGGTGACCTGCGGTGCGTCGTGGGCGACCTGGCCACCCAGGAGTTCGCCCTGGTCCGTCTCCTGTTGGCCGTCGCGCACGACGCGCTGGACGGCCCCGGTGACATCGAGGAGTGGGCGGAGCTCTGGGAGGACCCCGACTGTTTCGCTCCGGTCCAGGCCTATCTGGACGAGCATCACGACCGGTTCGACCTCCTGCATCCGGTCGCGCCGTTCGGGCAGACGGCCGGGCTGCGTACGGCGAAGGACGAGGTGTTCTCGCTCAACCGGATCGTGGCCGACGTGCCTGCCGGGGAGCCGTTCTTCAGCGCGCGTATGCCGGACGTACAGCGGCTGTCCTTCGCCGAGGCCGCCCGCTGGGTCGTCCACGTCCACGCTTACGACACCTCCGGCATCAAGTCCGGCATGGTCGGCGACGACCGCGTCAAGGGCGGCAAGGTGTACCCACTCGGCACCGGATGGGCGGGGGGCCTGGGTGGGGTCTTCGTGGAAGGCCGCACTCTGCACGAGACGCTGCTGCTCAATCTGGTGGCGGCGGACACCGAGCTGCTGAACTTCTCCGCCGACGACCGGCCGGCCTGGCGCCGTGATCCTTGCGGCCCGGGCTCCGACGGGCGGTCCGCGACCGGTCTGCGCGACTTGTACACCTGGCAGTCGCGCCGGGTCCGTCTGCACCACGACGCGGACGGCGTCCACGGTGTCGTCCTCGGCTACGGCGATCCGCTCGTGTCCCGGAACATGCACCAGAGTGAGCCGATGACTGCGTGGCGGCGCAGCCCTGCGCAGGAGAAGAAGCTGGGGCAGTCCCGCGTGTTCCTGCCTCTGGAGCACGATCCGGCCCGTGCGGCCTGGCGGGGCATCGCCGCACTGCTTGCCGACCGGCTGGAGGACACCGGCGCAGCC
>NZ_BDJC01000063.1 GCF_002005565.1 Streptomyces sp. JHA26
GGCCGCGCGCGACCGCGCCGGCACCGGCCGCGCGCGACCGCACCGGGACCGGCCGGGGCCCCGCGGGCGGCGCACGGGGACCGCACGGGCGTCCCGCGCAGTCGGTGGGCCCCCGTAGGATGGACGGCATGGCCAAGACCAGTACGACGACCCAGGGGCTGCGAGCGGCGATCGAACGCAGCGGCTACTACCCGGCCCTCGTGGCCGAGGCGGTGGAGGCCGCCGTGGGCGGCGAGCCCATCCGGTCGTACCTGGTCCACCAGGAGACCACGTTCGACCAGAACGAGGTGCGCCGGCACGTGACCGTGCTGGTGCTCACCGGCAACCGCTTCATCGTCAGCCACACCGACGAGCAGGCCGCCGACGACACCTCCCCGACGCCCTACGCCACGACGTCCACGGAGTCCGTCAAGCTCGGCCGGATCTCGTCCATCGTCGTCAGCCGCGTGGTCGCCAACCCGGAGAAGTACAAGCCGGGCACCCTGCCCCGCGAGATCGTGCTCACCATCGGCTGGGGCGCCGTCTCCCGCCTCGACCTGGAGCCGGCCGCCTGCGGCGACCCGAACTGCGAGGCCGACCACGGCTACACCGGCAGCTCGACGGCCGACGACCTGAGCCTGCGCGTCAGCGAGGCCGGGGACGGCCCGGAGACGGTGCGCCAGGCGCTCGCCTTCGCGCAGGCCCTCTCCGAGGCGACCGCGGACTCTCCCCACTGATGGCGCAGCACACCACCTGGGACACCCACCCGGAACCGCTCCCCGTCGACTCGGCCCCCGTGCCCGAGTACGGCACGGGCTCCCTCGCCGACCTGCTGCCCACGCTGGCCGCCGGCCTCGGCGTCCCCGGCATGACCGCGGCCATCACGGAACTGGCCCCCGCCGACCGGAACTGCGTGTTCCTGATCGACGGCCTCGGCTGGGAGCAGCTGCGGGCCCACCCCGACGAAGCCCCCTTCCTGAACTCCCTGCTCGGCAGCTCGCGCGGCGGCACCGGACGTCCGATCACCGCCGGCTACCCGGCGACCACCGCCACCTCCCTCGCCTCCGTCGGCACCGGCCTGCCGCCGGGCGCCCACGGCCTGCCCGGCTACACCGTGCGCAACCCCGACACCGGCGAGCTGATGAACCAGCTGCGCTGGCAGCCCTGGGCCCCGCCGGACGCCTGGCAGCCGTACCCCACCGTCTTCGGCCTCGCCCAGCAGGCCGGCGTGCTCGCCGGCCAGATCTCCTCGCCGACCTTCGCGAACACCCCGCTGACCAAGATCGCCCTCAGCGGCGGCACCTTCCACGGCCGGCTCTCCGGCGAGGAGCGCATGGACCTCGCGGCCGAGCAGCTGGCCGCCGCCGACCGCGCCCTCCTCTACACGTACTACGCCGAGGTCGACGGCGCCGGCCACCGCTACGGCGTGGACTCCGACACCTGGCGCGGCCAGTTGATGCACGTCGACCGGCTGGCCCAGCGCCTGGCCGAGCAGCTGCCGCCGCGCAGCGCCCTCTACGTCACCGCCGACCACGGCATGATCGACGTGCCCTTCGACGAGGACCACCGCATCGACTTCGACGAGGACTGGGAGCTGAAGGCGGGCGTCGCCCTCCTCGGCGGAGAGGGCCGCGCCCGGCACGTGTACGCCGTCCCCGGCGCTCACGACGACGTGCTGACCTGCTGGCGCGAGGTGCTCGGCGAGCAGTTCTGGGTGGCCTCGCGCGACGAGGCGATCGAGGCCGGCTGGTTCGGCCCCCGCGTCGACGAACGGGTGTACGGCCGCATCGGCGACGTGGTCGCCGCCGCGCGCGACGACGTCCTGCTCATCGCCTCCGAGCGGGAGCCGAGGGAGTCGTCGATGGTCGGCAACCACGGCTCGATGACCCCCGCCGAGCAGCTCGTCCCCCTGCTCGAAGCACGTTCCTGACCCCACCGCCGCCCCTCGCCGAAAGGTGCTCAACCCCTCATGCCCGAGCTGGTGTTCTTCTCCGGAACGATGGACTGCGGGAAGTCGACACTGGCTCTCCAGATCGAGCACAACCGCTCGGCCCGCGGTCTGGCGGGCATCATCTTCACGCGCGACGACCGCGCCGGCGAGGGCAAGCTCTCCTCCCGGCTCGGCCTGGTCACGGACGCGGTGGAGGTCGAGGACGGACACGACCTGTACGCGCACGTCGTCGACCACCTCTCCCAGGGCGGCCGCGCGGACTACGTGATCGCGGACGAGGCGCAGTTCCTGGCGCCGGAGCAGATCGACCAGCTCGCGCGCGTCGTCGACGACCTCGAACTCGACGTGTACGCCTTCGGCATCACCACCGACTTCCGCTCCAAGCTGTTCCCCGGCTCGCAGCGGCTGGTCGAACTCGCCGACCGCGTCGAGGTGCTCCAGGTCGAGGCCCTGTGCTGGTGCGGCGCCCGCGCCACGCACAACGCCCGCACCGTCGGCGGCGTCATGGTCGTCGAGGGCGCCCAGGTGGTCGTCGGCGACGTCAACCAGTCCTCCGACGAGGTCGGGTACGAGGTGCTGTGCCGACGCCACCACCGGCGCCGCATGACGGCGGCGACGGCCCGCGCGGCGGCCCTGTCGCCGGACGTGCTGCCGGTCACCCCGATCTGACAGGAGGGCGCCCCCCGCGTGGGGTTGACGTTCCGTCAGGTGATGGGCGTCACTGTTCCGGTCCCGCCTCCACGTGATCGGAGAAGGCATGAAGTCCCGTTTCCGACGTCCCCTCCGCGTCCACCGCGCCGCCGTCCTCGCCGCCGTCCTGCTCTCCACGGCGGCACCGGCGTCCGCCCTGGACGGGGACGCCCCGGGCGCGAAGGCCCCGGCGGTGCCGCTGCGGGTGGCGACCTACAACATCCACGCCGGAGCCGGTGCCGACCAGGTCTTCGACCTCGACCGCACCGCCGAGGCCGTACGCGGCCTGCGGGCCGACGTGATCGGCCTCCAGGAGGTCGACGTGCACTGGGGAGCGCGCAGCGACTTCGTCGACGAGGCCCGTGCGCTGGCCGGGAAGCTGGGCATGCGCGCGTACTTCGCGCCGATCTACGACCTGGACCCGGCCACCCCGGGGGCGGAGCGTCGTCGCTACGGCGTCGCCGTGCTGAGCCGGTACCCGATCCTCGCCGCGGAGAACCACGAGATCACCCGCCTCTCCACCCAGACCTCCGATCCGGTGCCCGCCCCGGCGCCCGGCTTCGCCGAGGTGACGGTCAATGTGCGGGGCGCGCACGCGCACGTCTACGCCACGCACCTCGACTACCGGGCCGACCCCTCGATCCGCGCGGCCCAGGTGGACGACATGCTGGAGGTGCTGGCCGCCGACCGGGGCCCGAAGATCCTCGTCGGCGACTTCAACGCCGAACCCACGGCCCCCGAACTGGCGCCGCTGTGGCGGGAACTGCGGGACGCCGCTCCCGACGGGGGCGGGACGTACCCGGCGACCACCCCGGTCAAGCGCATCGACCTGGTCACCGTCTCGCCCGACATCACCGTGACCGGCGCCGGGACGGTGGCGACCGACGCGTCGGACCACCGCCCCGTGGTCACCGACCTGAGGCTGCACCGACGCGGCCGCTGAACCCACCCGCCGAATGAACCGCCCGTCGAACAAGTGATCACCGGTGGAGCGGGCGAGGATATGATCACCCCGGCAAGGCCGTAGCGCAGAGGTCGTCGCGCCCACGCATCAAGCTGGAGGACGTCGGTTCGAATCCGACCGGCCTTGCCACCCCTGTCGTTGGAGAGAGTCGATTGGCGTCGGTCCGTCCCGGGCGGGCGGAGGACGATGCCGTCCTCGGCGCGCCGGGCACCGGCGACGGACCGGTGGAGTGGTGATGACGCAGCCGACACCCGTGCGCTGCCCGGCGATCGAACACCCGGACATCCCGATCGGCGACCCCGCCGGCCTGGACCCGCTGCTGGCCCGGCTCAGGTCGGCGCGAGCGATCGAGGCCGACGAGACCTTCCCGGTCGGCACCCTGCGCGCGGACGGCCGCGTCGACCTCTGCAAGCAGGGCCTCGGAGCGGCCGGCGCCGCCCGTCTGGTGCCCGTCGCCGCCGCCTCGCCGCCCGCCCGGCACATCCTGCTCGGCACCAACGCCATCGGCGACGAAGGGGCGTCGACGGTCGCCCGCGCCCTCGGCGACGACCACGGCCTGCGCACGCTCTACCTCGGCTGCAACCGCATCGGCCCCGAGGGCGTCGCCGCGCTCGCCGACGCGCTGTCGGCGGACGCGACCGTGCGCGCCCTGTGGCTCAAGCGCAATCCGGTGGGCGACGACGGCGCCCTCGCCCTCGCCGCGATGCTCCGCCGCAACACCACGGTGCGCACCCTCGACCTGGTCAACACCGGCCTCACCACCACGGGGTTGCGCGCGCTGCTCGACGCCCTCACCGGCCGCCCGCGCCCGGTGGAGCGCCTCTTCCTCGGCGGGAACGGCCTGACCGCCGACGCCGCCGGACTGCTGGCCGCGCTGATCCGGGACGCCGGCGTGCGCGAGCTGTACCTGCCCGCCAACCACCTCGGCGACGAGGGCGCCGCCGTCCTCGCGGCAGCCGCCGCCGACTCCGAACGGCCGGTACGCCTCGGACTGGGCGGCAACGGCATCGGCCCCGCCGGTGCGCGCGCCCTCGCCGACGCCCTGGACGGCATCGAGGCGCTCGACCTGGGCCGGCCGCCCTCGGAGCGCAGCCTCGGCGCCCCCGCCAACGCCACCGGTGACGACGGCGCCCGCGCCCTGGCCGCCGCCCTGTGCGGCAGCCCGCTGCGCCGCCTCGAACTGCGCCACACCGGACTCACCGGGCGGGGCGCGAAGTCCTTGCTGGCCGCCGTGCCGGACGGCTCGCCGCTGGAGTACGTCGGTCTGGGCCCGGGACTGCCCCGCAAGGTGAAGCGGTCCCTGACCCGGCGCCTGCGACCGGCCGCCGGTGCGCACCCCGACCTCAGCGCGATAGGAAGTGTCTACCGGTGAGCCCGCACCCCGGAATGCCGTGCCTGTCACCGGAGGAGGCGTCGAGCCGGCGGCGGATCCGCCGCTACGCGGTGCCCGGGAGGATGATCGAGCAGGCGACCGAGCGCCGCGCGGCCGGCGACTGGCGGGGCGCCTGCGCGGCGGCCGGTGTGGACGTCGCCTTCGACCTGGCGAAGGTCGCCGAGGACCACGGCGACGACGTGGCCGGGGCTCTGGAGGACGACCTGCGCCACCTGGTCCCGGACCTGCTGCGCTGGCACCTGCCCCGCTTCCTGGGCGGATGGACCACCCTCGACACCGACCGGACCGTGGTCCTCGCCCGTTACCGGCCGGTGGACGCCGCCGAACGACCCCTGCCCACGCCGTACCTCCACGTCACCACGCCCCCGATGGTGCAGGGTCCGCAGCGCGTCACCCTGCGTTTCGAGTCGGTCTTCGGCGAGGCGGCCGACGGCGTCTTCCGCTGGAGTACCGACGACTGGCGTCAGGCCCGCCACCTCTGGGACGCGCGCCGTACCACGGAACTGCTCGAACGGTGCGGCGGCGGCGACCGGCCGCCGTTCTTCCACGCCGACGGCACGCCGCGCACGGCGGAGGAACTGCCCACGGCGGACCCCGGTCCCGCCGACCCGGCGGCACGCGCCGAACGGGCCACCCTGCTGCATCAGCGCGGCGCGGTCCTCGAAGCCCTCGCGGCAGCCGGCATCGAGGCCGACCTCACCCCACCGAGCACCCCCGCGACGTACCGGCCCGGCCTGGAGGAGTGCCTGCGCCCGCTCGCGCTCAACCACACCCGTCTGGAACCGGAGGTCCGCCGGCTCGTGGGTGCGGGCACCGGCAGCGGCGCCCTCCTCAAGCACGGTGGCTGGGGTACGAACATCCTGCTGGAACCGGACGGTTCCGGCGCCGGGCTGCGGATCCGCGCCGTCGACTCGAAGAACGCCGGGAATCTCCCCTTCCTCGCCGAGGAGCTCTGGCGCAGGCTCCCCGACCTCGACCTGCTGCGCATGGGCGGAGTCGAGCCGGAACACCTGCACCCGCTGGTCCGCGAGGCGCTGTTCCCCGCCCTGACGGTCCCCGAGGGCACCGTCGGCCCGCCGGGTCCCGACGCGCCCGCACCGGTCCGGGTCCGCTGCCGCGGCGAGTGGCACGAGGTGGGCTTCCGCCCGGGCAACGGGCTGCTCCGCATGCCGCACAGCGACGAGGAGCAGCAGCGCGAGCGGGCCCTGCGCGCGTTCGGCGGCGCCGTCGCCGGGTGCTTCGCCGTCCAGCAGACGTGGGCGTCGGGAGACGGCCGGCTGCCGAAGGCCCTGCGCGCCCAGATGCGCGACCTGTTCCTGCGCGCCCAGCACGGCGACACCCACGGCGTGCTCGAACTCCTCGACGCGGGCGTGGACCCCCGGGTGCGCGACACCGCCCGGCGGTCCCTGCTGCACGTGCTCCACCTGGTCGACCACCGGCTTCTCCTGCCCCGGCTGCTCGAGGCGGGACTCGACCTCGAGGCCCGCGACAGCCGGGGCCGCACGCCGCTGTTCGTGGCGGTCAACGACGGCGGTTCCCGGGCCCTGGTCGAGGCGTTCCTCGCCGCCGGCGCGCGCATCGACGTGGTCGACGACATCGATTACTCGCTGGCCCAGATCATCCGCCGGTACGGGCGTGCCGACCTGGCCTTCCTGCGGCAGCGGGTGCGGGAGGAGCATCCGGGCATCGGCGCCGACTGGTGGGACGAGATGATGGACGCCAACGAGGAACACGACGACGAGGACGAGGACAGTTGAGCACCGCACCCGCCTCCCGCACCGCCTCCGCCTCCCGCACCGCGCCGGCCCCGCTGGCCGCCGCGGACGACCTCGTCGCCCGGCTGCGCACCCGGCGCACCGAACCCGCCGCCAACCACCAACTGGAGGCGCTGGCCTTGGCCGTGACGGCCAACCAGCCCGTCCTCCTGTGGGGCGAACCGGGCATCGGCAAGTCCGCCGCCCTGGAGCAGCTCGCCGCCGGACTCGGCCTCCCGCTGGAGACGGTCATCGCCAGCGTGCACGAACCGTCGGACTTCGCCGGACTGCCGATCGTCGGCGACGACCCGGCGACGACCGGGGTGCCGATGGCCCCGCCCGACTGGGCGGTCCGGCTCCGGCACGCCGGCCAGGGCCTGCTCTTCTTCGACGAACTGTCCTCCGCACCGCCGGCCGTGCAGGCGGCGCTGCTGCGGGTCGTCCTCGAACGCCGGGTCGGCAGCCTCGTCCTGCCCGACGCCGTACGCATCGTCGCCGCCGCCAACCCGCCCTCCAGCGCCGCCGACGGCTGGCACCTCAGCCCGCCGCTCGCCAACCGCTTCGTCCACCTCCACTGGACCCACGACCCCGCCACGGTCGCCCGCGGCATGGCCGGCACCTGGCCGGAGGCGGCCGTCCCGCTGGTCGACCCGGCGAAGGTGCCCGGCGCCGTCGCGCGGGCCCGCGGCGCCGTCTCCGGTTTCCTCACCGCCCGCCCGGGCCTCGTCCACCACATCCCCGACGACGCCGAGAGCCGGGGCCGGTCGTGGCCGTCCCCGCGGACCTGGGAGATGGCGCTGCGGCTGCTCGCGACGGGCTACGCCACCGGCGCCGGCCGCGAGGCGCTGGCCGCCGCGCTCACCGGTGCCGTCGGGGACGGCGCGGGCATCGAACTGCTGTCGTACCTGGAGCACCTCGACCTCCCGGACCCCGAAAGGGTCCTCGCCGATCCGGACGCCTTCGCCCTGCCCGAGCGGGGCGACCGGCAACTGGCCTTCCTCATCGCGGTGGTCGCCGCCATCCAGAGCGAGACCACCCGGCCCCGCTGGGAGGCCGGCTGGACGGTCCTGGCCAAGGCCGTGGACGCGGGCGTGCCGGACGTGGCCGCCCGGGCCGCCACCGACCTGGCGGCGATGCGCCGGCTGGAGTGGCCCGTGCCGCCCGGCATCGACGGGTTCCTGGAGCTGCTGCAGATGTCCGGGGCCCTGCCCGGCAGCCGGTGAGGCCCGCCCTGATGACGGCCGCCCGCGGCGAGCTGGACCGGACCAAGCTGCTCGCCGCCCGCTACCGCGCGGCGCACCACCGGCCCTACCTGGCCTCGGCCCTGTACGCCCTGACCATCGTGCCCTGCCCCGAGGTGGGGACGATGGGCGTGGACCGGCACTGGCGCTGCTACGTGTCACCCGCCTTCGTCGCCGCCACGCCCGTGGAGGAACTCGCGGGCGTCTGGGTGCACGAGGCGGCGCACCTGCTGCGCGACCACCACGGCCGCGCCGCCCGGCTCCCCGCCGCCGCACAGCGCGACGGGTACCGCGTCAACGTCGCCCAGGACTGCGAGATCAACGACGACCTCCTCGCCGACGGCCTGCGCCTGCCCGCCGGACGCGTCGAGCCCCGCCTGTACGGCCTGCCCGACGGGCAGCTGTTCGAGACGTACCTGGACCAACTCCCCCCGGGCGTCCGGGGTCACGACTGCGGCTCGGGCGCCCACGGCCGCCCGGCGCCCTGGGAACTGCCGGCGTCCACCGGCCCCGCCCCGCTCGGGGAGGCCGAGGCCAGGGCGCTGCGCCGGCACACCGCCGAGGCCATGCGCGCCCACCAGCGCGCCCGGGGCACCCTGCCCGCGGGCTGGCAGCGCTGGGCCGAGGAGGTCCTGGAACCCACGGTCGACTGGCGGCAGGCCCTGTCCGGCGCCGTCCGGGAGGCCGCCGCGTGGGCCGGCGGTGCCGTCGACTACACCTACCGCCGCCCCTCGCGCCGCACCCCGGCGCTGCGCGGCGTCGTCCTGCCGAGCCTGCGCCGCCCGCTGCCCCGCGTGGCCGTCGTCGTCGACACCTCGGGCTCGATGGGCGACGCGGAACTCGCCGCGGCCCTGGGGGAGATCACGGGCGTACTGCGCGAGGTCGGCGTGCGCGGCAACCGCGTCACGGTCCTCGCCTGCGACGCCGACGTGCACGCCGTCTCGCGGGTGACGTCCGCCGAGCAGATCACCCTCGGCGGCGGTGGCGGCACCGACATGCGCGTCGGCATCGAGGCCGCGCTCGCGGCCCGGGACCGCCCGTCGATCGTCGTCGTCCTCACCGACGGCTTCACCCCCTGGCCGGACGAGACCCCGTCCTGCCGCCTGGTCGCGGCCCTCATCGGCGCCGGCGCACCGCAGCCCCCGAGCTGGGTGGAGACGGTACGCGTCCCCACCGGCTCCCCCGGGCAGCGGTGAGCGCGGTGGACGCCGACGAGTGGTCCGTGAACGGCACGCCGAACGACTGACGTGGTCCAACCCGGCTCGACGCCCAGCAGGTGCCACCTGTCATCAGTACAACAGAGACCATGAGGACCCTGCCGACCGAGACCCGGGCCGGCAGGGCCCTCATGGCCGTACGAGCGTCAGACGCGCTGCTCCGGCGAGGCCGGCCCGACAAACCCCGCCCAGGCCTCGCGCGACACAGTGAGTATGGGACCGGAGTCAGCCTTCGAGTCACGGACGTGTACAGCAGCCGAGCCGGCTGCGACCTCTACACACTGACCGCCCTCGGTTCCGCTGTAACTGCTCTTGAACCAGGCGAGGTCGGAGGCGGCGGGGGAGGACTCGGCGTTGTTCATAGCGTTCCCGGCAGCCCTTCGATGAACTTCGTTGACTCCTGCGGACTGAGAGCCTGCGATCGGATAATCCCATGGCGTGCAGCCGCGAGAGCCGTCTGTTCCGGGTCGGTCTCAAGAGAGCTGGTCGTGTGCGTCTCCGTGTAGACGAACTTCTTGCCGTCCTTCCTGGTGACCACCGTGAACGGTCCGTTCACGCCTGCGTTCTCCTCGCACTCGGTCGGCATGACCTGGATCTCGACGTTCTGCTTCTGGCCGGCGATCCTCGACGTCGGAATCCTCCGCCCCTGCTCGAACGACGCGATGGTGGACGCCGAGTACCCGAGCCGCCGGCCGAACTCCTCGCGCTCCAGCCCTTCCCGCACCCGCAGTGTCTTCATGGTCTGCCCGAACGCGACCACGACACCCCGCCCGGTCTCGTCCTCCGGGCGCCGCCCGGCCCCGCCGTCGTTCTCCCGCCCGTCCCCGAGACTCACGACCGCCGCACCCGCGCCGCCGTCGCCGTCGCCGTTCTCACGCTCCCCGGGAACCGCCTCGGCCCCTGCCTCCGCACCCGTGTGCTCCGCCATGTCGACCACCGCCTTCTCTCGCTCAACGCCCCGCAGGGGACGTCGTCACGGCGCGCAGCTCCGACACGCGCGTACAACTCGGGTACAGCCGCCCCCTGTCACTGCGTCACCACCGGTCACGCTGAGCGACCGGCGGGACCGTGACGGGCGTGACGACGAAACCCGTCAATCCCACCGACACCGCCCAACCCGCCACCTCCTGTGCCCCTTTGAAGGCGCCCCCGCCACCGGACCGCACCTTCGCGATGCGCTTCACCTCCACGGCGCGGGCCGGTTCTTTCCTCCCGTCCGTCACCCTCCGCTGTGCACCACCGCGAACCGTGCCCCCTCCGGATCCGCCACCAGTGCCACGCGGCCGCGTGGCGTGTCCCGGGCCGGTTCCAGGACGTCCCCGCCCAGGGTGGTCAGCCGTTCCAGGGACTCCCCGAGATCGGCCACCTCGAAGTACGTCGTCCAGTGCGGGCCGCGTTCGCGGGGCAGGGCGCCGTCGAGGCCGTGGATGCCGGCGACGGGGCGGCCGTCGAGGCGGAGGGTCACGTGGGCGCGGCCCGCGCCGGCCGCCGGCTCCAGTTCGAAGCCGAACACCGTCTCGTAGAACTTGGCGACGCCCGCCGCGTCGTAGGTCGTGAGCTCGTTCCACGCGGGCGCGCCCGGGACGCCGGTGACGGCCGTGCCGAGGTGTGCCGCGGCCTGCCAGACGCCGAAGACGGCACCCGCCGGGTCGGAGCCGATGGCCATGCGCCCGGCCTCCGCCGCGTCCAGCGGGCCCACGCCGACCGTGCCGCCGCACAGGCGTACCGTTTCAGCCGTCTCGTTCACGTCGTCGGAGGCGAGGTACGGCGTCCAGGCCAGGGGCAGGTGCCGGTCCGCGGGGAGCCGGCCGATGCCCGCCACCTCCTTCCCGTCGAGCAGGGCCCGTGCGTAGGGGCCGAGTTGCTCGGGGCCGGGCCGGAACTCCCAGCCGAACAAAGCTCCGTAGAACTCCTGGGTCGCGTCCGGGTCGTGGACCATCAGACTCACCCAGCAGGGTGTGCCGGGCGTGTGCCGGGCGTGCGTCTCGCCGCCGCGGCCGGCCGGTCCCCGTGCATCGGTCATCGTCACTCTCTCCTCGGCCCTGCGCGGGCCGTGCGTCCGCTTGCGCTCTGTCGGCCCTCGCGCGGCCCCTGGTGCCGATGCCGCCCCGGGCCCGGTGCCGCGTGCCCCGGGCGCACCCCGGAAGCCGCCCGGCGGCCCGGGCAGTACAGCATGTGTCCGATTCCGTACGCTTGGTGATCGGTGCCGTCCGGCGGGCAGAGTAGCCCGACATCGGCGCGGCGGCCACTCGGTACGTCAGGATGGGCCCATGAACGCCATCATCTCCGCAACCGAACTCGCGGACGAGCTGGCGGGCGCGCACCCGCCCGTCCTGCTCGACGTCCGCTGGCAGCTGAGCGCCGCCAAGGCGGCCGGCGCGCCGCCCTTCGACGGCCGGGCCGAGTACGCGGCCGGGCACATCCCCGGCGCCGTCTTCGTCGACCTGGACCGGGAACTCGCCTCCGCGCCCGGCGAGCACGGCCGGCATCCGCTGCCGGACGTGGCGGAGTTCGGCGCCGCGATGCGCCGCGCGGGCGTGTCGTCGGGGCGGCCGGTCGTCGTGTACGACGGCGGGCAGGGGTGGGCGGCGGCCCGCGCCTGGTGGCTGCTGCGCTGGACGGGCCACCCGGACGTGCGGGTCCTCGACGGCGGACTGCGCGCCTGGCGGGAGCCGCTGTCCGTGGACGTCCCGGTGCCCGACGAGGGCGACTTCGCGCCGGCGCCGGGCGCGGTGGGGCTGCTGGACGCGGACGGGGCCGCCGCGCTGGCCCGGTCCGGGGTGCTGCTCGACGCCCGGGCGGGGGAGCGGTACCGGGGTGAGGTCGAGCCGATCGACCCGGTCGGCGGTCACATCCCGGGCGCGGTGTCGGCGCCGACGACGGAGAACGTGCTGGAGGACGGCCGGTTCCGGCCGGCCGAGGAACTCCGCGCCCGCTTCAAGACCCTGGGCGCGACCGACGGCGGCGAGGTCGGCGTGTACTGCGGCTCGGGCGTGTCCGCGGCCCACGAGGTGCTGGCGCTGGCGGTGGCCGGCATCCCGGCGGCGCTGTACGTGGGGTCGTGGTCGGAGTGGTCGTCGGACCCGGAGCGACCGGTGGCCGTGGGAGCGGATCCCCAGTAGGCCACGGGGCCCCGGTGGACCACGGGGCCCCGGTGGACCACGGGGCCCCGGTGGGCCCCGCGACCCCGGTGGACCACACCACCTCGATGGGCCACGGGACCTCGGTGGGCCACACGATCCCGGCAGCCCGGCGGACGCGTTCGGGCCGCACCCCGCGGGGTGCGGCCCGAACGCGTGCGGGGGAGAGCCCGCCTACTCCTGCTTCTTGCGCCGCGTCCCGAACACGATCTCGTCCCAGCTCGGCACCGCCGCGCGGCGCCCCGGGCGAACCCCGTCGGCCTCGGCCTGGCGGTCGGTGGAGCCGGTGAGGCGGTCGCGGTGGCTGCCCACGGAGCGCGGCATGAGCACGTCGGCGTAGGCGGATCCGGCCGATGCGGCCGGGGCGGGGGGCTCCTCCGCCCCGGGCTCCTCGGCGGGCTCCTCCACCGGTTCCGGCACGCGCTCGGGGACGACCAGGTCGCCCCGGAAGCTCGGCACCGCCTCCAGCAGACTGGTCAGCGAGTCCCGTTCGCGTTCGCCCGAGGCGGTGGCCGTGGTCTCCTCGGCCGGTTCGGACGGCTGCGCGGGCAGGCCGGGCCGCTCCCGGTGCTCCCGGTCGAGCGTGCGGTCCAGCGGCCGGTCGCGCGGCAACCGCGCGATGCGCGGGACGAACGGGAAGCTGGGCTCGTTCGCCGCGAGGTCGTCGGTCTCGCCGATCAGCGCGCGCGCCTCGTCGTCGACGGCCTGGACGAGCCGCCGGGGCGGGTCGTACGTCCAGCTCGCCGAGTGCGGCTCGCCCGCGACCAGGTAGACCAGCAGGACCTCCCAGGTGCCGTCGTCGCGGCGCCAGGAGTCCCACTGCACGGTGTCCTTCTCGGCGCCGCGCAGCAGCAGCCGTTCCTGGACGGCCTCGCCGAGGGGCGGTCCGGAGTTCTCGCCGGGGCGGCGGACGGGGGTCTTGCGGGCCCGCTCCGCCATGAAGGCGCGCTCGGCGAGGACGGGGCCCTCGAAGCGGCGTACGCGGTCGACGGGGATGCCGGCCATCTGGGCGACTTCTTCGGCGGTCGCACCGGCTCGTATACGTGCCTGGATGTCGCGGGGGCGGAGATGGCTCTCCACCTCGATCTCGATCTGGCCGAGGCGGGGACGGTCGCCGCGCACGGCGGCCCGGAGCCGCTCGTCGATCGGAAGCGTGTACTCCGTGCTGTCCGCAGCCTTCAGCACCAGCCGTGTGCCGTCATTCGAGACGGCCACGACACGCAGTTCGGGCATGGGGACCTCCCGGGTGGTGCCTGCCGACGTCACGTGCGTCGCTGCTTCCGCTCTGTCGAGTGTGGCCTGCCCGGGTGCAGCCTGCCACAACCTTGCCGAGTTGCCCGGCGTGTCGGGCGCGGGCCCTGGATCGCCGTTATGGCACGGTTACCTGTTCGCAACGCTAAGTGACCAACTGCGTCACCCAGTGCAACTAGCCCCCTCCCGGCGGTCCTTCGGGGCCCCGGACCCCCTGTCGGGAGACCGGACCCAGGGCTCGCAACAGTACTCCATTCGGACCACCTGCGTGGATTGGCGCGCCGCCCGACTTCGCGCAAGAGGGAGTGGTCGGCCGTCCCCGGCGCGATTTCCGCGACCCTGCGCGTGGCGTACTTCACGGAATCGCCAGAAACGGAACTAATGGTTTCGGTCGTACGTCCCCTTCTCGTGCGGTTGATCGATCATGTACGGGAAAGACAGGCAAGGTCCGGGGATGCGTGAAAGGCCCGATGTCGTCGGTGAGGCGGACATGCGTACGGAGGTGGAATCCAAGCGGATCGACTTGAGCGTGCCCCAGGTGGCGGGCAGCGCCCTGGCGGCGGTGGTCGCCGCCAAGCTCGCCTCCTCCTTCGGCGTCTACGGCACGATCCTCGGCGCCGGCCTGATCAGTGTCGTCGCCACCTGCGGCGGGCCGGTGTTCCAGCACTTCTTCAAGCGCACCGCGGAGCGGTTGAGGACCAGGCGCGCCGCCGTGGCGGGTGTCGCGGCGGGTGCCGGACGCTCCGGCGGGCGAGCGGCGCCCCCTCCCGGCGAGTTCTCCGAGGGCACCGTCTACCGCGCGCGGGTCAGGAGCTGGAAGCGGCCCCTGCTCGCGGCGGCCCTCGTCTTCGGCGTCACCATGGGCGGGATCACCGTCTACGAAGCCGCCTCCGGCCACGACCTGAGCGGCGGACACAGCACGACCGTCGGCAGAGCCCTCTCCGGTCACGGCGACTCCGCGCCGGACCCGGGGGAGTCGGGCGGCACCGGCGGCTCCGCGGACTCCCCGGCTCCGACGGACCCGGCGGACTCGGCGGATCCGGGGGACCCGGGGGACTCCGGCACCGGCGACGAGGCGCCGGCGGCGACTCCGTCCGGGACCCCGAGCGGCTCCCGGGGCGGTACGTCGCCGGACGGCACCTCCCCGCAGGACGGTGGCACCGGGGCCGGTCCGGCGCCCACGCCGGGCGCCACCGGGAGCGACGGGTCCGGGAGCGACGGGTCCGGCGAGGGCGCGAGCCCGGCCCCCGACGCCTCGGCTACGGCCCCAGGACCCGGCGCAAGTAGTCGTTCTGGAACCGGCGATCAGGGTCAAGACGGTCCCGCAGCGCCGTGAACTCGCCGAAGCGCGGATACACCCCGGCGAAGTACTCGGCGTCCCGTGTGTGCACCTTGCCCCAGTGCGGGCGTCCCTCGTGGGCGGTGAAGATGCGCTCGGCGGCGGTGAAGTACGCCCGGTAGGGCGTGCCCCGGAACATGTGGACGGCGACGTACGCGCTGTCGCGGCCCGAGGCGGTGGACAGCGTGATGTCGTCGGCCGGGGCCGTCCGCACCTCGACCGGGAAACTGATCCTCAGCCCCGACCGGTCGACCATGGCCTTCAGCTCGCGCAGCGTCTCGACGACGGCCTCGCGTGGAACGGCGTACTCCATCTCCACGAACCGCACCCGGCGCGGGGAGGTGAAGACCCGGTGGGGGATGTCGGTGTACGTCCGCGCGGACAGGGCCCTGCTGGAGACCCGCGCGATCGCCGGGACGGTGGCGGGCACCGCGCGGCCGACCCAGTTGGCCGCCTGGAAGACGCCGTTGGAGAGGAACTCGTCGTCGAACCAGCCCTGGAGGCGCCCCACCGGCCGGGCGGGGCCCGCGCTGCGGTTGTTGCGCTTGGTGTTGGTGTTGCCGGTGTGCGGGAACCAGTAGAACTCGAAGTGCTCGTTCTCGGCCCACAGGTCGTCGAAGTCGGCGAGGACCCGCTCGAGGGGCATCGGTTCCTCGCGGGCCGTCAGCAGGAAGACCGGTTCCACGGCGAAGGTGATCGCGGTGACGACGCCGAGGGCACCGAGGCCGATCCGGGCGGCGGCGAAGACCTCGGGGTTCTCCTCCTCGGAGCACGTGAGCACCGAGCCGTCGGCAGTGACCAGTTCCAGGCCCTTGATCTGGGTGGCGATCGAGGCCGAGTCGCGGCCCGTGCCGTGGGTGCCGGTGCTGGTGGCCCCGGAGACCGTCTGCTCCATGATGTCGCCCATGTTCGTGAGCGACAGGCCCTCCCGCGCGAGGGCCACGTTGAGCCTCCTGAGCGGGGTGCCGGCCTCCACCGTGACCGTCATGGCCTCGCGGTCGATGCGGCGGATGCCGGTCAACAGATGAGGACGGATCACCATCCCGTCCGTCGCGGCTATGGACGTGAAGGAGTGCCCGGTGCCGACGGCCTTGACCCGCAGCCCGTCCTCGGCGGCCCGGCGTACGGCCCGGACCAGTTCGTCGACGGACGCGGGGGCGACCTCCCGCGCCGGACGCGCCGAGACGTTGCCGCCCCAGTTACGCCACGTGCGGTTCCTCCCGCTCGTCCGCCCGCTCGCCGTGCGTGTGCTGCCCAACGGTCCCTCCCCGACGCGGAGCCGGCCGCTTGAGCCGGCGGTACCCGAGGAAACCGACCGCGACCGCGACGGCCCCGGCGACCGCCGGAACCCCGTACCCCGCACGCGCCCCGGCCGCGTCGATCACCCAGCCGCCCACGGACGAACCGAGCGCGACCCCGACCGCGAGCCCGGTGCTCACCCAGGTCATGCCCTCGGTGAGCTGGGCGCGTGGTACGTGCTCTTCGATGAGGGACATGGTCGTGATCATCGTGGGAGCGATGGACAGACCCGCAACGAACAGCGCCGCGGCCAGAAACGGCAGGTTCCCGACCAGTTGGAGGGGGATCATACTCACGGCCATCGCACACACGCCCAGCAGCCAGCGGCGCTCGGGCGGTCCGGCGAAGCGCAGCAGACCGAAGACCATGGCCGCCGTGCAGGAGCCCGCCGCGTACAGGGCCAGCACGAGGCTGGCGGCGGCCTTGTGCCCCTCCTCCTCGGCGAAGGCCACGGTGACCACGTCGACGGCCCCGAAGATCGTCCCCGTGGCCGCGAACGTCGCGACCAGGACCTGCAGTCCCCGGGAGCTCAGCGCGGTGCCGCCGCCGCCCCCGTGGTCGCGCGGGTGCGGCACGGGCTCGGTGGCGCGCTGGGCGGTCAGCCAGAAGACGCCGGCCGCCAGGAAACAGGCGGCCAGCAGCGGACCGGCCTCCGGGAACCACGCCGTGGACAGGCCGATGGAGATGATCGGCCCGAAGATGAAGCAGACCTCGTCCACCACGGACTCGAAGGAGTACGCGGTGTGCAGCTGCGGAGTGCCCCGGTAGAGGGCCGCCCAGCGGGCCCGGACCATCGCGCCGAGGCTCGGCACGCAGCCGATGCCTACACAGGCCGCGAACAGCACCCAGTCCGGCCACCCGTAGTGGGCGGCCGGCAGCAGCACGGCCGCCGCGGTGAGCGACACCAGCGTCGCCGGGCGCAGCACGCGCCGCTGGCCGTACCGGTCCACCAGCCGCGACACCTGCGGTCCGGCCACGGCGGCGGCGAGCGCGATGGTGGCCGACAGCGCGCCGGCCAGTCCGTACCGGCCGGTGAGCTGCGAGATCATCGTCACCACGCCGATGCCCATCATCGACAGCGGCATCCGGCCGAGGAAGCCCGCGAAGGAGAAACCCTTGCTGCCGGGGGCGGCGAACAGGGCGCGGTAGGGGCTGGGCAACGATGTCTCCGATAAGGGCTCAGTAAGGTGCGCTCGCAGTCGATACAGCTTACGCGCGGGGATGCCCCGAAAGAACCCCCGCGGGACGCACCGCAGCCACCCACCGATGTCCTGTGTCAGTGCCGGGTGGCAGGATCGAGACATGCCTGACGTGCTCGATGCCAGCCCCTACGACGCCCTGCTCCTGCTCTCGTTCGGCGGCCCGGAGGGCCCGGACGACGTGGTCCCGTTCCTGGAGAACGTGACGCGCGGGCGCGGCATCCCCAAGGAACGCCTCAAGGAAGTCGGACAGCACTACTTCCTCTTCGGCGGGGTCAGCCCCATCAACGACCAGAACCGCGCCCTGCTGGACGCCCTGCGCGAGGACTTCGCCGAGCACGGCCTGGACCTGCCGGTCTACTGGGGCAACCGCAACTGGGCGCCGTACCTGACGGACACCCTGCGCGAGATGGTCCGCGACGGCCGCCGCCGCATCCTCGTCCTCGCCACCAGCGCCTACGCCTCGTACTCGGGCTGCCGCCAGTACCGCGAGAACCTCGCGGACGCGCTCGCCGCCCTCGAGGCCGAGGGCCTGGAGCTGCCGAGGATCGACAAGCTGCGGCACTACTTCAACCACCCCGGCTTCGTCGAGCCCATGGTCGACGGTGTCCTCCGGTCCCTCGCCGACCTCCCCGAGGAGGTCCGCGACGGCGCGCACATCGCGTTCTCGACCCACTCGATCCCCACCGCCGCGTCCGACACCTCCGGCCCGGTCGAGGAGCACGGCGACGGCGGTGCCTACGTCCGCCAGCACCTGGACGTGGCGCGGCTGATCGCCGACGCCGTCCGGGAGCGCACCGGCGTCGACCACCCCTGGCAGCTCGTCTACCAGTCGCGCTCCGGTGCCCCGCACATCCCGTGGCTGGAGCCCGACATCTGCGACCACCTGGAGGAGCGCCACGCGGCCGGCGTCCCCGCCGTGGTGATGGCCCCCATCGGCTTCGTCTCCGACCACATGGAGGTCCTCTACGACCTCGACACGGAGGCCACCGCCAAGGCCGCCGAGCTGGGGCTGCCGGTGCGCCGTTCGGCCACCGTCGGCGCCGACCCGCGGTTCGCCGCCGCGGTCCGCGACCTCGTCCTGGAGCGGGCCTCCGTCGAGCGCGGCCAGGAGGTCACGCCGTGCGCCCTGGGCGCGCTCGGCGCCAGCCACGACCTGTGCCCCGTCGGCTGCTGCCCCGCCCGCGCCCCCCGGCCCGCCGCCGCGGGCGCCGACAGCCCCTACGCCTGAGGAGCCCCGTGACCGACGTGACGACCGACCCCCTCCACACGGAGCTGCTGGAGATCGCCCGGGAGGCCGCCCACCGGGCGGGCGAACTGCTGCGCGACGGCCGCCCGGCCGACCTCGGGGTCGCGGCCACCAAGTCGAGCCCGATCGACGTGGTGACCGAGATGGACATCGCCGCCGAGAAGCTGATCACCGGCCTGATCGCCGACCGCCGGCCCGCCGACGGCTTCCTCGGCGAGGAGGGCGCCGCCGTCGAGGGCACCAGCGGCGTCCGCTGGGTGATCGACCCGCTCGACGGCACGGTCAACTACCTCTACGGCCTGCCCACCTGGGCGGTCTCCATCGCCGCCGAGCAGGACGGCGAGCGGGTCGCCGGGGTGGTCGTGGCCCCGATGCGGGGCGAGACGTACTGGGCGGTCCGGGGCGGCGGCGCCTGGGCGACGGGGGCCTGGGACGGCGAACGGCGGCTCGCCCGCCGGGCCGCGGCGCCGCTGGACCAGGCACTGGTCTCCACCGGCTTCAACTACGTCGCCGAGGTCCGCGCCGAGCAGGCCGAGATCGCGCGGCGGCTGATCCCGCTGGTACGGGACATCCGGCGCGGCGGTTCGGCCGCGATCGACCTGTGCGACGTGGCCGCGGGCCGCCTCGACGGCTACTACGAACGGGGACTGCACCCCTGGGACCTCGCGGCAGGAGACCTGATCGCCCGGGAGGCGGGCGCGGTGACCGGTGGACGCCCCGGGGAGCGCCCGTCACGCGATCTGACGATCGCGGCCACCCCCGAGGTCTTCCAGTCCCTCCAGCGGCTCCTGGCGGACTTCGGCGCCTGACGCCGCTCCCGCACCCCCCGCACGACACGACGGGGCCCCGGCGCCGGATGACGCCGGGGCCCCGTCGCTCACGGGCCGGTCAGACGCCGGTCGCGTCGACTTCCACACCGTGCTCGGCGGCGAGACGGCGCAGGTCGTCGAGCTCGCCCAGCTCGACCTCGACGAGGAACTCGTCGCCCTCGTCGCGAGCCCGGGACAGGTCGGACTCGGTCGTCTTTATGCGCTGCAGAAGTCCTGCGGTGAAAGCGTCCATGCTGCGCCCCCTCGTCCTGGGTCGTGGGTCGGTGGCACGGGGGTGTGCCGGTTCGGAAGGGGCGATCACGTCTCCGGTGGAGTGCCCAGCGCTGCCCTGCTGGGCGGCGACGGTGCCGGACACCCACGCCCGCTCTGCGGAAGCGGACCACGGAGCACCGCGTGGCGCGCGGTACGGGCAGAGCGTGATCGCGGGGTGTAAAGCCGTCCTCCCCATGCCCCCTCCCGCGGAAACCTCAACGGCACGAGAAAATCCCGCATTCCCGGGTAGGCGGTCCGAAAAGACGATCTTTTCCGGGCGGTCGTCCTCCGCCCGGCCGCATCCCGTCGGCCGTTTCCGTCCGCCCCTCCCCGGCCCCCGCCTTACAGCCGACTTATGACCGAAAAGGGCAGGATGGAGGCCAACACACCCACGAGACCCCCCTGCCCTCGTGCGTCCGAGCGGCGTCACGCGGGTGGACACAGGAAGGACAAGCGACGTGCGCGTACTCGTCGTCGAGGACGAGCAGCTGCTCGCCGATGCGGTGGCCACCGGACTGCGCCGGGAGGCCATGGCCGTCGACGTCGTGTACGACGGTGCGGCCGCCCTGGAGCGCATCGGCGTCAACGACTACGACGTGGTCGTCCTCGACCGCGACCTCCCCCTCGTGCACGGCGACGACGTGTGCCGCAAGATCGTCGAACTCGGCATGCCCACCCGCGTGCTGATGCTCACGGCCTCCGGCGACGTCAGCGACCGGGTCGAGGGCCTGGAGATCGGCGCCGACGACTACCTGCCCAAGCCCTTCGCCTTCAGCGAGCTCATCGCGCGCGTGCGTGCGCTGGGCCGGCGCACCAGCGTGCCCCTGCCGCCCGTTCTGGAGCGCGCCGGGATCAAGCTCGACCCCAACCGCCGCGAGGTCTTCCGCGACGGCAGGGAGGTCCAGCTCGCCCCGAAGGAGTTCGCCGTGCTGGAGGTGCTCATGCGCAGCGAGGGCGCGGTCGTCTCCGCGGAGCAGCTGCTGGAGAAGGCGTGGGACGAGAACACCGACCCGTTCACCAACGTCGTGCGCGTGACCGTGATGACCCTGCGCCGCAAACTGGGCGAGCCGCCCGTCATCGTCACCGTGCCCGGCTCCGGCTACCGGATCTGATCGGCCGTGGCGACGACACCCGCACCCCCCGGGGCGCCCCCGAAACCCACCTGGGACCCCCGCCCGGCGACCCCCCTGCCGTGGCTGCGCCCCACCATCCGGATAAGGCTCACGCTGCTGTACGGCGGCATGTTCCTGATCGCGGGCATCCTGCTGCTGTCGATCATCTACCTGCTGGCGGCGCAGGCGCTGACCACGGGCAACGAACCGCTGTTCAAGATCGTCGGCGGCACCGACATCAAGGTCTCCAGCGACAAGTGCCCGGTCGTGAACAACGCGAGCAACCTCTCGCTGTCCACGTTCAACGCGGCGATCAGCGAGTGCATCGACCACCAGCGGCAGGTCGCCCTGGACAACCTGCTCAGCCGCTCGCTGCTGGCCCTGCTCGGCCTCGCCGTGATCGCCTTCGCCTTCGGCTACGCCATGGCCGGCCGCGTCCTGTCGCCGCTGGGCAGGATCACCCGCACCGCGCGCGCCGTGGCCGGTTCCGACCTGTCCCGGCGCATCGAGCTGGACGGCCCGGACGACGAGCTCAAGGAGCTGGCGGACACCTTCGACGACATGCTGGAGCGATTGCAGCGGGCCTTCACGGCCCAGCAGCGCTTCGTCGGCAACGCCTCGCACGAGCTGCGCACACCGCTCGCGATCAACCGCACCCTCCTGGAAGTGCACCTGTCCGACCCGAACGCCCCGGTGGAGCTCCAGCAGCTCGGCAAGACGCTCCTCGCCACCAACGAGCGCAGCGAGCAGCTCGTCGAGGGCCTGCTGCTGCTGGCCCGCAGCGACAACCAGATCGTCGAGCGGGGGCCCGTGGACCTCGCCGAGGTCGCCGGCCAGGCCATCGACCAGGTGCACGCCGAGGCGGAGGCCAAGGGCGTGCGCATCACGGGCGACCGCGAGCCCGCGGTGGTCCGGGGCAACGGCGTGCTGCTGGAGCGGATCGCGCTGAACCTGGTGCAGAACGCCGTGCGCTACAACGTGGCCGAACAGGGCTGGGTGGAGGTCACCACGGCGGTCGAGAACGGCCACGCGGTCCTGGTCGTCACCAACACGGGCCCGGTCGTGCCGGCGTACGAGATCGACAACCTCTTCGAGCCGTTCCGGCGGCTGCGCACGGAGCGCACGGGCAGCGACAAGGGGGTCGGCCTCGGCCTGTCCATCGTGCGGTCGGTGGCCCGGGCGCACGGCGGGCACATCTACGCGCAGCCGCGCGAGGGCGGGGGGCTCGTGATGCGTGTCACGCTCCCGGTCTGAGACCATGGCCCCGACATCCCGCCGGGACCCGGAGACGTTCGCTCCGGGCGGAATTTCCAGGTCGCCGTCCAGGGGTTCGCGTGTGTGATCGATCACAGCGACGGCTTTTCCGCCCTCTACTCTCCGTGATCATGCACCCTGTCGGAAAGCCGGGAAAATCCTGGTTTTCAGGGGTGCTGATCACGGGAAGTACACGGTGAGACGCCTTTGAAGTGCGGTATTCGGACCGTGTACGGTCCCCATCGCCATCCACGCCGATCACTCTTGAGGAGTCCGGTTGGGTGTCGATTGAGTAACAGACCTTGATGTGAGGCAAAATCTCCGCCTCGGGTCGGGCACAAGTCCGGCCTCTCACGCGTTACGTGCGCTGGAGACACCCGCAGACACCCAGAGGGGGAGAGCGACCATGGCCACCGATTACGACACTCCACGCAAGACCGACGACGACGTCGACTCGGACAGCCTTGAAGAGCTGAAGGCCCGGCGGAACGACAAGTCCGCCTCGGCCGTCGACGTCGACGAGTTCGAAGCCGCAGAGGGCCTCGAGCTTCCCGGTGCCGACCTTTCCAACGAGGAACTGGCCGTCCGTGTGCTGCCGAAGCAGCAGGACGAGTTCACCTGCATGAGCTGCTTCCTGGTGCACCACCGCAGCCAGCTGGCCCGGGAGAAGAACGGCCAGCCGATCTGCCGCGACTGCGACTGAGGCGGGGTCGGCCGTGACCGGCTCGACCCCTCCCTGGAAGCGCCGCTTCTCCGCGCGAGGAGCGGACCAAGGGCCGTCCGACGGCCCACAGCGCGCGCGTGACGACGAGCGGGGCCCGACCGATCCGGGGACGGCCCCGCTCGAACCGGGGAACGACCGGGGCGACCTCCCGGCGACCGTCCGGACACCGGCGCCCGCTGCCCGGCGCCGGGCAGCGGCGTTCCGGGACAGGGCGGGACAGGGCGTCCGCAGGGGCGGCGACCGTGCCAGGGCGGCCCTGGCGCACCTCGCCGACCGCGTCGTCGAGCTGGCCCCGCGCGTCCCCGTACGGGACCTGGCGACGCTGCGCAGGCAGTTCCCCGGGCTCGGCCCCGAGGAGATCGCCGACCGCCTCGTGAGCGGCGCCACCCGGGGCACCGCGACCATCGGTGCCGGGATCGGCGCGGCGGCGATGCTCCCCGTACCGCCCGCGATGCCCACCGAGCTGGCCGCCGAGGTCACCGGTGTCGCGGCGATCGAGCTCAAGCTGATCGCCGAACTCCACGAGGTCTACGGCGTACGCCCGCCCGGCACCCTGACGCAGCGCAGCACCGCGTACCTGAACTCCTGGTCGGACGAGCGCGGCGTCGAGGTGACCAAGCCGTCGACCCTCGGCACGGCGATGAACAGCCACATGAAGCGCCAGCTGCGCCAGCAGATCATGAAGCGCATGGTGCGCAACCTGCCCAACCTGATGCCGTTCATGGTGGGTGCCGCCGTGGGCGCCTTCATGAACCGGCGCGACACCCGGAAGCTGGCCGACCGCATCCGTGCGGACCTGCGCAGACGGCAGGTGTCCTGGGACGCCCTCGGGGAGCTTCCCGCCCTGGAGAGGCCCGAGGACGCCCTCGACATGGACGCCCTCGGAAAAGACCTCGGGCCCGGGCACTGACCCCCCGCGCGTGCGCTACGCGGCCGCCTTCGCCGCCCGCAGCGCCTCGACCAGCCGCTCCGGCTCGCGGGTCGACAGGTACAGGTACGGGGTCGGGTCCTCGGGATCCGTGACCTCGACGCGCACGGCCGTCGGGACGTAGGCGCGCAGCAGCATGAAGGCGCGGACGTCGGCCTTGTGGGTGCGCCAGGCACGGGCCTCCTCCGGGTCGAGGACCTCCGCCTCGCCCAGGGCCGTCAGCGGCACCTTCGCCTCGCCCGCGACCAGCGACTCCCCCACGATCCGGATGCGGACCGCGCCGTACGAACTCGTCACGACCGCCGCCGCGGCCGTGCCGCCCGCCAGGCCGCCCAGCATCGGCAGCGTGCCCAGGGGCAGCAGGATCAGGGCGCACGAGAGGCCCACCAGGAAGGAGAACAGCCACCAGGAACGGGGCGCGGTGAGACGTTCTTCGTAAGGGGTGGCGGAGAGCTGCATGAAGCAAGCTTGGCACGGTATCGGCGATCGGCCGACGCGCGGGTAAGGTCTGCGCCTGTGAGTGGTACTTCCCCGGCTCTTCAGCCCCCCGCCGACGCCGTGAAACCCGTACGGCACCCCGACGCGCCCGCCCCCGGCGAACTGCTCGGCGCGCACTACGGCCAGTGCTTCGGCTGCGGCGGCGACCAGCCGCACGGACTGCACCTGCAGGCGCGGGCCGGCGAAGGCGTGGCGATCACCGCCGAGTTCACCGTCCAGCCCGCCCACCAGGGCGCCCCCGGCCTGGCGCACGGCGGCGTGCTGGCCACGGCCCTGGACGAGACCCTCGGCTCGCTGAACTGGCTGCTGCGGACCATCGCGGTGACCGGCCGGCTGGAGACCGACTTCCTGCGGCCCGTGCCCGTGGGAACCACGCTGTACCTGGAGGCCGAGGCGACCGCGACGGCCGGCCGGAAGATCTACTCCACCGCCACCGGCCGCATCGGCGGCCCGGACGGCCCCGTCGCCGTCCGCGCCGACGCGGTGTTCATCGAGGTCAAGATCGACCACTTCGTGGACAACGGCCGCGAGGAGGAGATCCGCGCCGCCATGGACGACCCGGACCAGCTCCGCCGCGCCCGCGCCTTCGAGGTGAACCCGTGAGCCGCGAACCCCTGGACGTCCTCCTCCGCCGCGTCGACCCGGACGTGCCGCTGCCCGCGTACGCGCAGCCCGGCGACGCCGGAGCCGACCTGCGCACCACCGTGGACTGCGAACTGGCCCCCGGGGAACGGGCCGTTCTGCCCACCGGCGTGTCTGTGGCGCTCCCCGAGGGGTACGCGGCCTTCGTGCACCCGCGTTCCGGTCTGGCCGCCCGCTTCGGTGTCGCCCTCGTGAATGCCCCGGGGACGATCGATGCCGGGTACCGTGGAGAGATCAAGGTGATCGTGGTGAATCTCGACCCGCGCGAGAGCGTGCGGTTCGAGCGCTTCGACCGGATCGCCCAACTGGTCGTCCAGCAGGTCGAGAGGGTCCGCTTCCGTCCGGTCGCGGAACTTCCGGGATCGGCGCGGGCCGAAGGGGGCTTCGGGTCCACCGGCGGTCACGCCGGGACGGACCGTGCGAGCGGCACAAGCGGTCAGGTCGCCGAGGGCGACCCGACGGGTGGGAATCGATACGCTTCGGTCGTATCCGACCGGGAAGGACAGTGACGTGTTCGGACGTCGCAAGAAGAGGGATGCCGCCGAGGACGCGGCCGGCGAGGCCGAGCAGGTCGTCGACAGCGTCGACACCGAGGCGGACGAAGGGCGCGAGCGCGTGCGGCTCGAACCCGGACCGCGGCCCGACGGGCCCTGGGACAGCACCGAGGTCAGCGACCCGGGCGAGGGCCGGGTGGACCTGGGCGGCCTGTTCGTCCCCGGCGTGGACGGCATGGAACTGCGCGTCGAGGTCGCGGGCGACGCGATCGTCGCCGCCACGGTCGTGCTGCGCGACAGCGCCATCCAGCTCCAGGCCTTCGCCGCGCCCAAGCGCGAGGGCATCTGGGGCGAGGTGCGCGAGGAGATCGGCTCCGGCATCACCCAACAGGGTGGCATCGTCGACGAGGTCGAGGGCCCGCTGGGCTGGGAGCTGCGGGCCCAGGTGCCGGTGCAGCTGCCCGACGGCACGGGCGGCTTCCAGGTCGTGCGGTTCGTCGGTGTGGACGGCCCCCGCTGGTTCCTGCGCGGAGTGATCTCCGGCCAGGGCGCGGTGCAGCCGCAGGCCGCCGGTCTGCTGGAGCAGATCTTCCGGGACACGGTCGTGGTCCGCGGCGACGGCCCGATGGCCCCCCGCGACCCGATCGTCCTCAAGCTGCCGAACGACGCGCAGATGGTCCCCGAGGGCGTCCAGCAGGAGGAGGGCTCCCGCTTCTCCGGCGGCATGGGCCAGCTCCAGCGCGGACCGGAGATCACCGAGGTCCGGTAGGCACGACTCGGCCGAACGGCTTCGAGGGGCCGCATCCCACCGGGGATGCGGCCCCTCTTCGCGTGCGCCCGCCCCGGGCCCTCGCGTGTGCCTCTCCCGTGCCCGTGGTGCGCGGCCCCTTGACGGCGCATTGGTCCGGACCTACGGTCATGCTCCGGTCAATGTTCATGTCAACGTACAGCGTTCACTCATATGAACGGAGTCGTCATGCGTCGTCGCACCCCCCTCCTCGCGACCGCCACCGCCGCCCTCGTCGCGGCCGGTGTCCTCGCGCAGCCGGCCGCGCAGCACGCCGAGGCCGCCCCCGGGGCCCCGGCCGCACCCGAGACCCCCGCCGCCGCTCCCGCCGCCTTCGTCCATCCCGGAGTCACCGTCTCCCGGGGCCAGCTCGACTTCGTCCGCGCCGAGGTCGACGCCGGCGCCCAGCCCTGGAAGACCGCCTTCGACCGGATGATGGCAAGCAAGTACGCCGACCTGAACCGCACCCCCAAGCCCCGCGCGGTCGTCGAGTGCGGCTCCTACTCCCACCCGAACCTCGGCTGCACCGACGAGCGCGAGGACGCCATCGCCGCCTACACCCAGGCCCTCGCCTGGTACGTCACCCGCGACGAGCGGTACGCGAAGAAGTCCATCCAGTTGATGGACGCCTGGTCGGCCGTGATCCGCGACCACACCAACAGCAACGCGCCCCTGCAGACCGGCTGGGCCGGCTCCTCCTGGGCCAAGGCCGCCGAGATCGTCCGGCACACCTACGGCGGCGGCTGGTCCGGCTCCGGCCGCTTCGCCGGCATGCTGCGCGACGTCTACCTGCCCGAGATCATCAACGGCTCCCACTCCAACGGGAACTGGGAGCTGACGATGATGGAGGCCGCCGTCGGCATCTCCGTCTTCCTGGAGGACCGCGCCTCCTACGACAAGGCCATGGCGAAGTTCCGCACCCGCGCCGCCGCCTACGTGTACCTGGAGTCCGACGGGCCCCTGCCGAAGACCGTGCCCGCCCAGAACCTCGACACCCGGGACAAGATCGTCACGTACTGGCAGGGGCAGTCCACCTTCGTCACCGGGCTCACCCAGGAGACCTGCCGCGACTTCACGCACACCGGCTACGGCGTCTCCTCCCTCTCGCACATCGCCGAGACCAGCCGCATCCAGGGCCAGGACCTGTACGGCACCGACGTCGGCGAACGGCTGCGGCACGCCCTCGGCTTCCAGGCGAAGTACGAGCAGGGTGCGGCCGTCCCGAGCTGGCTCTGCAAGGGCTCCCTGCACCTCGGGCTCGGCCCGGTCACCGAGGTCGGCTACAACGCCCTGCACAACCGGCTCGGCCACGCCATGACCAACACCCAGGCGCTCACCGAACGCACCCGCCCCTCCGGCACCAACAACCTCTTCGTCGCCTGGGAGACCCTCACCCACGGGGACAATCCCGCCTGACCGTTGATCGACCGGGCGTCGGACGGCGATACTGACGTCCGGTCGCGGGGGACACGGGAGCACCCGGGGACACGGGAGCACCCGGGACGCGGGGAACACGGGGAGGGCGGACGTCATGCCGCACGTGGTGACGGAGACCATGGTGCGCGTCGAGGACGTGCACAAGTCGTACGGCCACGGCACCGCCGCCGTCCACGCCCTGCGCGGCGTCTCCTTCGAGGTGCCGCGCGGCGAGCTGGTCGCCCTCAAGGGACGGTCCGGCTCCGGCAAGACCACGCTGCTCAACATCGTCGGCGGCCTCGACGCACCGGACGCCGGGCGCGTCGCGGTCGACGGCCGCGACCTCGCGGAGCTGGACGAGGACGGGCTGCTGGCACTGCGCCGCGACCGCGTCGGCTTCGTCTTCCAGTCCTTCGGGCTCATCCCGATCCTCACCGCGGCCGAGAACGTGGGCGTGCCGATGCGGCTGCGCCGGACCCCGCCGCGCGAGCGCGACGAGCGCGTCGAGCTGCTGCTCTCCCTGGTCGGCCTCGCCGACCACGCCGCCCAGCGGCCCGGCGAGCTGTCCGGCGGCCAGCAGCAGCGGGTCGCCATCGCCCGCGCCCTGGCCAACAGCCCCGCGCTGCTGATCGCCGACGAGCCCACCGGCCAGCTGGACGCCGAGACCGGCCACGCCGTGATGGAGCTGCTGCGGGCCGTCGTCCACAGCGAGCGGGTCACCGCCCTGGTCGCCACCCACGACGCCACGCTGCTCGACCTCGCCGACCGGGTGCTGGAACTGCGGGACGGGGAGATCGTCGAGCGGTGACGCCGCGTGGGACGCCACCGCTCCGAACCGGAGGCGGACCCCGCGCCTCCGCGGCCTCCCGTCGCCGGTCTCGGCACAGGACACCGCTTCGGGAAGCGAACCGTGGGGGCTTGCTCCAGGACGGGCCCCGACGGGGTTCATGGCTGTCGTCGTGCCCCGGTACGCTTCAGGTATGAGTGCTGCTCCTCGTTCCGGCAAGCCGGTGGGCCGCTTCCGGCGCATGTTCGACCGGCTCTCCTCCTCGCAGGAGGACCTGGAGTCGGAGGAGCTCCGGGAGGACGCCGACACCGCCGGCTGCACGCGCATCGGGGACTGTCAGGACCGGCAGATCGTCACGGTTACTGGTACCTTGCGCACGGTCACCCTGCGTCCGCGTGCGGGCGTCCCGGCCCTGGAGGCCGAGCTCTTCGACGGCTCCGCCGCCCTGGACGTGGTGTGGCTGGGCAGACGCTCCATCGTGGGCATAGAGCCGGGGCGCAAGCTCATCGCATCGGGTCGGGTCTCCATGAGCCGGGGCCGCCGGGTGCTCTTCAACCCGAAATACGAACTGAGACCCCTCGGACGGGAGTAGCCGGTGACGTCGCTCGACAAGCCGACCGAAGACACGGAGGCGCACGACGCCCGGGCGGTGACGGAGGCCGCGCTGTTCGAAGCGTTCGGCGGCGTGCGGGGCATGGTCGAGACGGTGCTGCCGGGGCTCCTGTTCGTCACCATCTTCACGATCAACAGCGACCTGCACCTGTCGGCGATCGCGGCGCTGGCCGTGTCGCTGGTCCTGGTCGCGGTCCGGCTGGTGATGAAGGACACCGTCAAGCACGCCTTCAGCGGCGTCTTCGGGGTCGCCTTCGGCGTGGTCTTCGCGATGATGACCGACAACGCCAAGAACTTCTATCTCCCCGGCATGCTCTACACCTTGGGCCTGGCCCTGGCGTACATCGTCACGACGCTGGCCGGAGTGCCCCTGATCGGCCTGATCCTCGGCCCGGTCTTCAAGGAGAACCTCTCCTGGCGCACCCGTAACCCGGGCCGCAAGAAGGCGTACGCGAAGGCGAGCTACGCCTGGGGCCTGATCCTGCTCGCCAAGTGCGCGATCCTCTTCCCGCTGTACTGGTGGGCGGACACCGAGCAGCTCGGCTGGGTCCTGGTCATCCTGAAGATCCCGCCCTTCCTGCTCGCCGTCTGGCTGACCTGGGTCTTCCTGGCGAAGGCGCCGGCCCCCATCGACGTGTTCGCGGAGATGGAGGCGGCGGAGAAGGCCGAGAAGGAGAAGGCAGGGGGCGAGGCGCCCGGCCGGGAGCACACGGCCGAGCTCGTCGGCGAGTCCGCCGACTCCGGCTCCGGCTCCCTGCCGCATCCCGCGGACGGCGAGAGCGGCGCCGCCGACCCGCGCGGCGGCAGGCACCGCAAGGCGTGACGGAACACGACGGTGGGGGCGCCCGGATCTCTCCGGGCGCCCCCACCGTCGTACCGCGTCGCAGCCGTCAGCCCCGGGCGTCGGTCCGCCGCGCCGACAGCAGGTCCTCCAGCTGCTCCTCGCGGGCCTGCGCCGCCACGAACAGCAGCTCGTCACCCGCTTCCAGGGAGTCCTCCTGGGACGGCGTCAGCACCCGGGTGCCGCGGATGATCGTGACCAGCGAGGTGTCCTCGGGCCACCGGACGTCCCCGACCTGGGTGCCGGCCAGGGCGGACTCCTCCGGCAGCGTCAGCTCCACGAGGTTGGCGTCGCCGTGGCTGAAGCGCAGCAGCCGGACCAGGTCGCCGACGCTCACCGCCTCCTCGACCAGGGCCGACATCAGACGCGGGGTGGAGACGGCGACGTCCACGCCCCAGGACTCGTTGAAGAGCCACTCGTTCTTCGGGTTGTTCACCCGGGCCACGACGCGCGGCACGCCGTACTCCGTCTTGGCCAGCAGGGACACGACCAGGTTGACCTTGTCGTCGCCGGTCGCGGCGATGACGACGTTGCAGCGCTGGAGCGCCGCCTCGTCCAGGGACGTGATCTCACACGCGTCGGCGAGCAGCCACTCCGCCATCGGCACGCGCTCGACCGAGATCGCGGTCGGCGCCTTGTCGATGAGCAGGATCTCGTGGCCGTTCTCCAGCAGCTCGCCCGCGATCGAACGGCCGACCGCGCCGGCTCCGGCAATGGCGACCCTCATCAGTGACCGCCCTCCTCTTCGGGACCCTCGGCGAACGCCGCCTCGACCTTGTCGACCTCGTCGGTGCGCATCATCACGTGCACCAGGTCGCCCTCCTGCAGCACGGTCTGCGAGGAGGGCAGGATCGCCTCCCCGAGCCGGGTGACGAACGCCACCCGCACGCCGGTCTCCTCCTGGATCCGGCTGATCTTGTGACCGACCCAGGCCGAGGAGGTGTGCACCTCGGCGAGCTGGACACCCCCGGTGGGGTCGCGCCACAGCGGCTCGGCGCCCGAGGGCAGCAGCCGGCGCAGCATCTGGTCGGCCGTCCAGCGGACGGTGGCGACCGTGGGGATGCCGAGACGCTGGTAGACCTCGGCACGGCGGGGGTCGTAGATGCGGGCGGCGACGTTCTCCACGCCGAACATCTCGCGGGCCACCCGGGCGGCGATGATGTTCGAGTTGTCCCCGCTGGAGACGGCGGCGAAGGCGCCGGCCTCCTCGATGCCCGCCTCGCGCAGGGTGTCCTGGTCGAAGCCGACGCCGGTGACCCTGCGGCCGCCGAACGAGGAGCCCAGACGGCGGAAGCTGGTGGGGTCCTGGTCGATCACGGCGACCGTGTGCCCCTGCTGCTCCAGGGTCTGGGCGAGAGCGGAACCCACACGCCCGCAGCCCATGATGACAATATGCATCGCGTCACACCGCGCTTCCTACGGGCACTGCCACCTTAGTGGATGTCGTGCTCATGTCTCTCTTTCGGCTCGCCTGGCGACATGGAGCGGCCAGTGTGCGGGCCGCAGGGGAACATCATGCCGGTGACCGCCGACGGTGACGCCCCTAGGGGCCCGTGGAGCCGCGGCCCCTCCGCCACCTGCCCAACGTATCGGCAAGCCCGCGGGGTCCGCACGAGCCGCCTCACCCCTCGGCGGACGACCCCCGGCGGCCGATGCTGCGGATGCTGGCAAGAGTCAGGATTCCGAGGCCGACGAGCGTGACGGCGCCGCCGACGAGCTCTGCGCTCAGATGCATGGAACCTCCAGGGCGGGCAACGGCCGGGAATCACGCGGTGTTTGTCATATAGGCACGGCGGCCCCGCAGCCTACGGAATCCGCAGCCGCGGCACCCCCCGAATTCACCCGTAGAGCAGACGGCGGACAGATCGGGGGTGGCGGGTGGGCGGGCACCCGTTCGAGCGCTTACGATCCTCTGTTGTGTCCAAACTGACCGACGTGCCCAAGCGGATTCTCATCGGGCGCGCACTGCGCAGTGACCGGCTGGGGGAAACGCTCCTGCCGAAGCGCATCGCCCTTCCCGTCTTCGCCTCCGACCCGCTGTCCTCCGTGGCCTACGCCCCCGGCGAGGTGCTGCTGGTCCTGTCCATCGCGGGCGTGTCGGCGTACCACTTCAGTCCCTGGATCGCCGTCGCGGTCGTCGTGCTGATGTTCACCGTGGTCGCCTCCTACCGGCAGAACGTGCACGCCTACCCGAGCGGCGGCGGCGACTACGAGGTGGCGACCACCAACCTCGGGCCGAAGGCCGGCCTGACGGTGGCGAGCGCACTGCTGGTCGACTACGTCCTGACCGTCGCCGTGTCCATCTCCTCCGGCATCGAGAACCTCGGCTCCGCGATCCCGTTCGTCGTCGAGCACAAGGTGTTCTGCGCGGTCGCCGTGATCGTGCTGCTGACGCTGATGAACCTGCGCGGCGTCAAGGAGTCGGGCAAGCTCTTCGCGATCCCGACGTACGTCTTCGTCGGCGGCGTCTTCATCATGATCGCGTGGGGTGCGTTCCGGGGCGTGGTGCTCGGGGACAGCATGCGCGCGCCCACCGCGGACTACGAGATCAAACCGGAGCACCAGGGCCTGGCCGGCTTCGCACTGGTCTTCCTGCTGCTGCGGGCCTTCTCCTCCGGCTGTGCCGCGCTCACCGGCGTCGAGGCCATCTCCAACGGCGTCCCGGCCTTCCGCAAGCCCAAGTCGAAGAACGCGGCCACCACGCTCTCGATGATGGGCCTGCTCGCCGTCACCATGTTCTGCGGCATCATCGCGCTGGCCGCCGCCACCCACGTCCGGATGGCGGAGAACCCGGCCGCCGACCTGTTCCACAACGGCGTCGCCGTCGGCGCGGACTACGTCCAGCACCCGGTGATCTCCCAGGTCGCCGAGGCCGTGTTCGGCGAGGGCAGCTTCCTGTTCATCCTGCTGGCCGCCGCCACCGCGCTGGTCCTCTTCCTCGCCGCGAACACCGCCTACAACGGCTTCCCGCTGCTCGGCTCGATCCTCGCCCAGGACCGCTACCTGCCGCGCCAGCTCCACACCCGCGGCGACCGGCTGGCCTTCTCCAACGGCATCGTGCTCCTGGCCGGCGCGGCCGTGCTCCTCGTCGTCATCTACGGCGCCGACTCCACCCGCCTGATCCAGCTCTACATCGTCGGCGTGTTCGTCTCCTTCACGCTCAGCCAGGTCGGCATGGTCCGCCACTGGAACCGCCACCTGGCCACGGAGAAGGAACAGGCCAAGCGGCGCCACATGATCCGCTCGCGCGCCATCAACGCCTTCGGTGCCTTCTTCACCGGACTGGTGCTGGTCGTCGTCCTCGCCACGAAGTTCACGCACGGCGCGTGGGTCGCCCTGCTCGGCATGTGCATCTTCTTCGCGACGATGACGGCGATCCGCAAGCACTACGACCGCGTCGCCGAGGAGATCGCGGCCCCCGAGGACCCCACGGAGCCCCCCGGCGACGATCTGGTCCGGCCCTCCCGCGTCCACTCCGTCGTCCTGATCTCCAAGATCCACCGCCCCACCCTGCGCGCCCTCGCCTACGCCAAGCTGCTGCGCTCGGACTCCCTGGAGGCGCTCAGCGTCAACGTCGACCCGGCGGAGACGAAGGCGCTGCGCGACGAGTGGGAGCGGCGCGGCATCGACGTACCGCTGAAGGTGCTGGACTCGCCGTACCGCGAGATCACCCGGCCGGTCATCGAATACGTCAAGGGCCTGCGCAAGGAGTCGCCGCGCGACGCGGTCTCCGTGATCATCCCCGAGTACGTGGTCGGCCACTGGTACGAGCACCTGCTGCACAACCAGAGCGCGCTGCGCCTCAAGGGTCGGCTCCTGTTCACCCCCGGGGTCATGGTCACCTCCGTCCCCTACCAGCTGGAGTCCTCCGAGGCGGCCAAGCGGCGGGCCCGCAGGCAGCAGGACTGGAACGCGCCCGGCGCGGTCCGGCGCGGTCCGGCGCACCACGACCGGTCGAAGGACTCCTCGCCGTCCACGTAGACTGGTCGGCTGTTGTCCTTCGCCGTGCGCCTTCCGGCGTCCGTCTCCCGTCGTCCCGTTCTCTGGAGTCATCCCGCCATGCAGGCAGAACCGAACAAGTCGCAGGCGGAACCGGCCGCGGTGTCCCTGGTGGGGGAGGAGTACGAGGTCGAGATCGGCCCCGTCGCCCACGGCGGCCACTGCATCGCCCGCACGTCCGAGGGGCAGGTGCTGTTCGTCCGGCACGCGCTGCCCGGTGAGCGGGTCGTGGCCCGGGTGACGGAGGGCGAGGAGGGCGCGCGGTTCCTGCGCGCCGACGCCGTCGAGATCCTGGACGCCTCCAAGGACCGCATCGAGGCACCCTGCCCCTTCGCCGGCCCCGGCCGCTGCGGCGGCTGCGACTGGCAGCACGCCAAGCCGGGCGCCCAGCGCCGGCTGAAGGGCGAGGTCGTCGCCGAGCAGCTGAGGCGCCTGGCGGGCCTCACCCCGGAGGAGGCCGGCTGGGACGGCACGGTGATGCCGGCCGAGGGGGACAAGGTGCCCGCAGGGCAGGTCCCGTCGTGGCGCACGCGCGTGCAGTACGCCGTGGACGACGAGGGCCGCGCGGGCCTGCGCAAGCACCGCTCGCACGAGGTGCAGCCGATCGACCACTGCATGATCGCCGCCGAGGGCGTCAGCGAGCTGGGCATCGAGCGGCGCGACTGGACGGGCATGGAGTCCGTCGAGGCGATCGCGGCCAGCGGCTCCCAGGACCGGCAGGTCATCCTGACCCCGAAGCCGGGCGCCCGCCTGCCCATCGTCGAGCTGGACCGCCCGGTCTCCGTCATGCGGGTCGGGGAGAAGGACGGCGGTGTCCACCGCGTCCACGGCCGCCCCTTCGTCCGCGAACGCGCGGACGGCCGGACCTACCGCGTCGGCAGCGGCGGCTTCTGGCAGGTCCACACGAAGGCGGCCGACACCCTGGTCACGGCGGTCATGCAGGGCCTGCTGCCCCGCAAGGGCGAGACGGCCCTCGACCTGTACTGCGGCGTCGGCCTCTTCGCGGGCGCCCTCGCCGACCGCCTCGGTGACGAGGGCGCGGTCCTCGGCATCGAGTCCGGCAAGCGCGCCGTCGAGGACGCCCGGCACAACCTCGCCGGCTTCGACCGCGTGCGGATCGAGCAGGGCAAGGTCGAGGCGGTCCTGCCGCGCACCGGGATCACCGAGGTCGACCTGATCGTCCTGGACCCGCCGCGCGCGGGCGCGGGACGCAGGACGGTGCAGCACCTGTCGTCGCTGGGCGCCCGGAGGATCGCCTACGTGGCCTGCGACCCGGCCGCGCTGGCCCGGGACCTGGGGTACTTCCGGGACGGGGGGTACCGGGTGCGGACGCTGCGGGTGTTCGATCTGTTCCCGATGACCTCGCACGTGGAGTGCGTGGCGATTTTGGAGCCCGCAGCAAAAGGCGTCTGACCTGATGCGTCACTGATTCTTCAGGTCGGGGGTGGCTCGCGCCGACAGGCCTCCGTGGGTGCATGACGTCAAGGGTTTGCCAGGTCGGGAAAGCCCGTGGCCGCGGCCGGCACAGCGACGGCCGTCCCGTCGCGTGAGTGGACGACGAACAGAGCGACCTGGAGCAGGCGTACTCGGCCGCCCCCACCGTGCACGTGGCCTTCTCTGCCACGTCAACCTGCGGATCGGCCTGCGCGAGGACGACTTCCGGACTCTCGCCGAGTTCGCCCGTTCCCGGGTACTTAACAAGCCACCGGCTGAGTCTGCCCTCAGCCCGTCGAGGAGTTCTGTCCGTGACTCCGCGATCGTTTGCGGGACACCCTTGGTCGGGAGTCGTCCACGTCGCTTTCGGCGTCGACACGTTCCCCTGCCCGGGGCCGCCGGCTGTTCAGCCGCCGAGCCGAACGGAACCGAGCTCGCCTGGGCGCTCTTGACACGGCTCTGTGGCAACGTGACCCCGAGAAACGCCCACGCCAGGCAGGTTGGCGACCAACCGACGCGGGGCCCCAACCAGTTCCACGCTCGCCGAACACCTGGCCGCCACCAGCGTCTCTCAGGGCGGCACGATCGACCGGGTCGTGATACGGGGCACCTCGGACATGCTCTGTACGGGCGTCAACCTCACATTTTGCGTCAACCTCCGCTTCGGAGCCATCCGATCCTTGCCCTAGCCGGGGTGTATGACAAGGATCAAGGTGGGGCAGGTGCAGCCTCCACGCGGTCGCTCCCTGGAGTCACGCATGCGGGACGCGCGTGTGTCAGCAGACCTATGATCTGGGACACAGCTTTGAATGAACGAAGGTTGAGAAGGAAATGCAGACGCTTACTCAGAAGTCTTGATATTGAACCGCCGCTCCAGGTGCGCGAACTGTGCAGGCGTCTGGGTGAGTATCGCGACCGCCCCATCAGCCTGGTTCCGTTCCCGCTGCCCGTACCCGGTCCCTTCGGTCTGTGGGTCGCCACGGGCACTGCGGACTATATTTTCTACCAGCAGGAGACCAGTCCGTCGCACCAGGACCACATCATCCTGCACGAGATAAGCCACATACTCGCCGACCACCCGGGTGGCGAGGCCGAGGGCGGGGTGTGGCAGGCGGCAGTGCCCGACATCCACCAGGACGTCATCACCAGAATGCTGCGGCGCTCCGGATACGGTGAGGAATCCGAACGCGAGGCCGAGTTGGTGGCGACCATCATCCTGGAGTGGGCCTCCGTGCTGAACCAGGTCACTCCCCGCGACTCGCAGGACCCCTCCCTCGGTCCCCTGCGTAACGCGCTCCACTCCCGCTGGGGGTGGATGTGACATTCCAGATACCTCTGATCATCCTGCTCGGCATCGGGGTGCTGTGGAAGGGCGTCGACCTGGCGCGTGCCCCGCGCGACCGGGTGTTGCGCCTTCTCGTCCTCTGCCTGCTGTTGTTGCTGGGCGGCGAAATCCTGAGCATTCCCGGGATCAACAGCGCGATCGACAGGGCCACGATTACGGGGGCGGGCAAGGTGGCGTTCAACGCGATCTACATGTCAGGCCTGTGCGCCCTCAATCTGTTCTTCGCGTCCTCCGCGCGTGGCGTCGACGGTGCCTACCGTCGGCATCTGCGGTCGAACACCGGGCTTCTCTGTGGCGTACTGATCACCATGGTGGCCACCATGGCCGCCACGCCGGCGGCGCGGCGGGGTCACTCATTGGCAACCCCCTATATGGCGGAGCCGCCCATCGCCTTGTTCTATCTGGTCGGCAATGTCTACTTCCTCTACGCATATCTGGCGGCCGGCCGGTGGGCACTGCGCTATGCCCGGAAAGCGGCCCAGCACCTCGGGGTCGGCCTACGGATCACGGCTGTGGGGCTCCTCGGGCTGGCCGTGACCTCAGTCAACCGGATCATCCTGGTCGCGCTGCGCTTTGACGAACCCGGATCGCACGAGGTGTTCAACGCCGTCAACTGGTCCCTGTCCGACTGGGCGATGGGGGTCACGCTCGTCGGAATCTGTTACTCGGCCTTCGCGCAGGTCGTCACCAGGGTGCGGTCGACAGCACGCCATCGCCGTATGTACCACGAACTCACTC
>NZ_BDJC01000064.1 GCF_002005565.1 Streptomyces sp. JHA26
GGGCGGCACCCGTGGCCTTCGCGGGGCCGCGCGCCCTGTGGCTGGCCCGGCTGAACCCGGACTGGCGGTTCGCCCTGCGCGCGGCGCCGGGCGGCGGCACCGCGCTGCCCGGTCCCGAGGCCGCGGAGCGGATACGGCAGCTGTGGCGGGAGGGCCTGTTCGCCGAGCGTGTCGCCCTGCTGGCGTCCCTGCGCTCCCGCGATCCCGCCGCCGCTCGCGAACTGCTCGCCTCGACCTGGGCGACGGAGCGGGCCGAGGACCGGCTGATGTTCCTCGACTCCCTGCGGACGGGGCTGGCGCCGGCGGACGAACCGTTCCTGGAACAGGCACTGGCCGACCGCAGCCGCAACGTACGGGCGACGGCGGCGGAGCTGCTGTCGGCGCTGCCGGGCTCGGCGCTGGCCGCGCGGATGGCGGCACGGGCCCTGACGTGCGTGTCGCTGGACCGCGTCCCGGATCCACCGATGATCACCGTGGAGGCGCCGCACGAGTGCGACGCGGGTATGGAGCGGGACGGGATCGTGCCCAAGCCGCCCGCGGGGCGGGGCGAGCGGTCCTGGTGGTTCGGCCAGTTGGTGGAGGCGGCACCGCTCGGGGCCTGGCCGGACCGGCTGGGCGGGCGCACACCGGAGGAGATCGTCGCGCTGCCCGTGGCGGACGACTGGCAGGGCGAGCTGCACGCGGCGTGGTGCCGGGCGGCGGTGCGGCAGCGGAACGCCGCGTGGGCGAGGGCGCTGCTGGGAGCGCCCACGGCGCCGGAGGCGGGCGGCCCCGGCGCGGTGTCCCTGGCCGAGCGGGCCAAGCTGCTCGGCACGCTCGGCGCGGACGAACGGGCCGAGTGGGTCGCGGGGTTCATCGCGACGCACGGTCTGTCGGAGGCGTTCCAGCTGCTCGGCATGTGCGGGGTGCCGTGGGCTCCGCCGCTCGGACGGGCGGTGGTCGACGCGCTCAACATCGCCCGCGACGCGGGGAGTTACCCCTGGAGCTTCAGCGGCGTCATGGGCTTGGCCGAGCGCTGCCTCGACCCGTCCGAGGCCGGCCGCCTGAACGGGCTGCTGGCGGTGCCGGACGAACCGGAGGACGCGTCGCCGGGAGCGGGCGGGTACTGGGCGGAGGCGTTCCAACGGCTGGTCACGACGCTGCGGTTGCGCGCGGCGATGGCCGAGGAGCTGGGGGTGGTGTAGGGGCGCGGCGCCGACACCGGGGCGGAGGCGCATGCGCGGCACACGAGGGCCGGCACATCTGACGGCGCCGCGGCCCGCGGCGGGACGCACGGTCCGGCGCCGCGGCCCGAGGACGCTGCCGCGTGCCCCCGGCCGAGCCGTCCCGACGTGCCGTCACACCGGCGCACGCTTCCTGGTGTCGCCTTCCTGGGGGCGTGCGCTCGGGCGCCGCATGCCCGCACAGGCGCCCGAGCGGGCCGCCCGCACCCGTCCGTCGGCCGAGCCCTCCGCATCCGCTCCGTCGGTGGAGCGGATGCGGTTACGCCTCTGCCGGCTGCCGTACGTTCGCCCGTACCCAGTCGACGATCGACGCCGTCGTCGCGCCGGGGGTGAAGATCTCCGCGACGCCCTTCTCCTTCAGCGGGGCGATGTCCGCCTCGGGGATGATCCCGCCGCCGAAGACCAGGATGTCCGCCGCGTCCCGCTCCCGCAGCAGGTCGATCACGGCGGCGAAGAGCGTGTTGTGCGCACCGGAGAGGATGGACAGTCCGATCGCGTCGGCGTCCTCCTGGATCGCGGTGTCCACGATCTGCTCGGGTGTCTGGTGGAGCCCGGTGTAGATGACCTCCATACCGGCGTCGCGCAGGGCCCGCGCGATCACCTTGGCCCCGCGATCGTGGCCGTCGAGCCCCGGCTTGGCCACCACCACGCGGATCGGACCGGCTGCCACACCCATCACTGCCTCCATGAAGCGACTACATCCATCCGTACCGACAAGTACCGCACACATCACCCATGCGCGTACACAGGTGCACGGTGCGCATGGGTCACACATTCCGCGCCAAGTGCACGAAACGCGCGCCCTCGCGGCACAGACACCCCGTACCACGCCGTCCGGGGAAGTGAACGAACGTTATCGCCAGCATCCCGCAACCGGCAGTTTCGCGGTGGAGACAGAGGGGGAAATCACACGGTGAGACACGTTCGCCGCGCACCGGAGTCGCAGGGACCGCGGCGGGACATGCGCACGGAGAACCGCAGCGAGGGCAGGGCAGGGCAGCCGCGCGCCTCGTCGCCGTATCGCACGGCACCGGAGGGCACAGAACCCACTGCACTGGCACACTGGATTTACGTACACCTCGCACACACCACCTACCACCGGTGTCACGGCTCTCCACGAGGGCACACGGGGACAGAGGCGTTCCTCCGCGTGCCGACAGGAGGTCGGCCCATGAAGGTCACGACGGCAGCACTCCCCCTTCTCCCGCTCTGTCAGCGTTTCCTGCCCGCCCTCCCGGCCCTCCCGTCGATCTCGGCCCTGCCGGGACTCACAGGACTCCCGGGCATGTCGGCCCTCACCGGCTTCTCCAGCTTCTCCGGCCTTTCCGGCCTGTCGGGTCTCTCGGGTCTTCCCGGCAAGGTGACGGGGCTCTCCGTGACCCTCCTGAAGGCCACCGCCCTGGAGGCCGCGATCCTCGCCGGGCACGTCCTCCTCTACCCCTCCGGCATCGTCCAGGAGCGCCGGTGCGTCCCCGAGCCCCTTCGGGCGGGCTCCCAGGACGCCGGGTCCTCCTCGCCCTCCTCCGCGCCCACCGCGCAGCTGCCGGCCCGCGCCCGCCCCCCGGTCGTCCTGCTGCACGGTTTCATCGACAACCGCTCGGTCTTCCTCCTCCTGCGCCGCAGCCTGGCCCAGCACGGCAGGCGGCAGATCGAGTCACTGAACTATTCGCCGCTGACCTGCGACATCCGCTGCGCGGCCGAGCTGCTCGGCCGGCACATCGAGGAGATCTGCGAACGCACGGGCAGTGACCGCGTCGACGTCGTCGGGCACAGCCTCGGCGGCCTGATCGCCCGGTACTACGTGCAGCGTCTCGGCGGTGACCTCCGCATCCGGACGCTGGTGACACTCGGCACCCCGCACGCGGGCACCCGGGTGGTGCCGCTGGCGAACGCCCACCCGATCGTGCGCCAGATGCGCCCCGGTTCGGCGCTGCTGGAGGAGCTGGCCCTGCCGGCGCCCGGCTGCCGTACGCGGTTCGTCAGCTTCTGGAGCGACCTGGACCGCGTGATGGACCCGCTGGAGACGGCCTGCCTCGACCACCCCGACCTGGCCGTCCAGAACGTCCGGGTGAGCGGCATCGGCCACCTCGCCCTTCCCGTGCACCCCGCCGTGGCCACCGGCATCCGGCAGGCCCTCGACACGCCCGGACCGGAATCGGGCACGGAGGCCGGAGGCCGCTCCGGCGGCCTGACCGTCGCCTGAATCCGGAACCCTCACGGAACCCTCACCCGGCCGGCCGCGGAAGAGGCCTCCGAGGCGCCCGTGGAGGCGATCACCACGGCGACAACCGCCCCGACACGCACCGGCCGACATCGAACAAACATCGAACACAATGCCAAGCCCGCGCCCGTCGTCCTCCAAAACACGGCCGATTGCCCGTTTCCTGCGCGGGCGAAACCTGCAGAAGATTGTCGCGCCCGCATACCGCCGGGTACAGTCGCCGCACTGCTCTGGCAGCCCTGTTGTCGAGGCGAAAGAGAAGTTGGTGAACGACCGTCACCCGTCGGGGGACATGACCACCCCGACCTCGGCTTCCGACGCCGACCCGGCGCACTACGCGTCGTACGGCACCGGGGAAGCCCAGTACGGCGACCTCACCACGTACGGCGGCCACGACACCACCGGTTTCGCCACCGGGCTCCACGCCACGGCGGCCTTCGCCGCGGATCCGCTCTTCGGCAGCCTCCCGGACCGGAACACGGACGGCTACGACACCACCGGCTCGCACGACACCACCGGTTGGTACGACACCACCGGTGCCTACGCCACCACCGGTGCCTATGCCACCACCACGGGTGCGTACGACTCCACCCAGTGGGCGACCGGCAGCCACCAGACGCTCCACCACGACACGTACGCGGCCCGGCACCACGCCGCCTACGACACCGGTGCCTACGACACGACCACGTGGACGGCCGACGATCAGCAGCCCGTCACGGTGCCGGCGCAGGCGACGAGCGTCGAGTCGACGGGCCAGTGGGACACGGGTGCCTGGACCCGGCCCGACCAGGCCGGCGACCCCGCCGACCGGACCCAGCAGTGGGCCTGGGGCACCCAGACCTTCGCGACCGGGACCTTCACGAGCGACTCCTTCGGGACGGAGACCTCCGAAGCCGGACCCTTCGAAACCGGGTCCTTCGAAACCGGGTCCTTCGAAGCGGTGGCCTTCGGCACCGGCACGTTCGGCAGCGGCGCGTTCGACACCGGCGCCTACGACGCCACGCAGTGGAACTCGGACGGCGCGGCGGCGCAGGACACCGTGACGGAGACCGCGGCGGACACCGCCCCGGCCGTCGCCGAGGAACCCGCTGCGCGCGACGACGGGTTGACCGCCACCGGCGAACTGCCGGCCGTCACCCCCCTGCTGGAGGACCAGGAAGAGGTCGTCCCGGCCCCCGTGGTCCCGGCCGCGCGCACCGCCTCCCGGGGCGCGGCGCGTTCCCGTCGGCGTCAGCCGGCCAAGCGCTCGGCGCTGATGACCATCGCCGTTCCCTCGGCCTGCGTGATGAGCGTGGCCGGCATCGCCGCGGCCTCCGTCGGCGATCTGGGCGGTGAGGACGGCAAGGAGACCACCGCGTCGGCGGACGACACGGGCGCCGCACCGGTGAAGCCCTCCGCCGCCAACAACAAGCTGGACACGCAGCTCACGGGCCTCTCCGCCAGTGCCGACGACTTCGCCGACCGGGCCAGCCGGACGCAGGAGCGCATCGACCTCAAGGCCGAGCAGGCGCTGGAGAAGAAGAGGGCGGCGCAGGAGGCGGCCCGCAAGGAGCGGCTGCGCCCCAAGTTCGCGCTCCCGGTCGAGCAGCACGGACTCAGCGCCTACTACGGCCAGGCCGGCGTCAACTGGATGTCCGCGCACACCGGCATCGACTTCCCCGTGTCGTACGGCACGAAGGTGATGGCGGCGACCGACGGCACGGTGCGCACGCAGTACAACGTGGCGTACGGGAACATGCTGATCCTGACCGCGAAGGACGGCACGGAGACCTGGTACTGCCACCTGTCCAGTTACCAGGTTCCCTACGGGGCGAAGGTCAAGGCCGGCGATCCGATCGCGTTCTCCGGCGACACCGGGAACTCGACCGGACCGCACCTGCACTTCGAGGTGCGGCCCTCCGGCGGAGGGGCGATCGACCCGCTCCCGTGGCTGCGCAGCCACGGCCTCGACCCGCAGTGACGGAGTGACGTCCCGGCAGCCGCCGTGGGCCACGCCGTCCGACGCGGCCCACCCCGCCGGGCACCCTCCGGTCCGTCAGCCTCTCGGAGCCCGTCGGCCCGGGCTCAGAGCTTCTCCACCGGCGCGTACCGCAGCAGCAGCCGCTTCGGCTTGGTGTCCCCGAAGTCGATCGTCGCCTCGGCGTTCGCCCCCGTGCCCTTGATACCGACCACCGTGCCGAGTCCGAACTGGTCGTGCGTGACACGGTCGCCGACCGCGAGCGAGACCGTCGGCTTCTCGGAGGCGGACCGGCGCGTGGCGAAGCCGGACGCGCCCGACGCCGACGAACGGGACAGGGACGACGACAGTGAGGCCGCCACTCCCGAGACCGGCCTGGAGGACACGGGCCCGTTCGCCCCGGTGCGCTTCCACTCCAGGTGGGGCGCCGGGATCTCCTCGAGGAAGCGCGAGGGCGGGTTGTACGACGGCTGTCCCCAGGCACTGCGCAGCGTGGACCGGGTCAGGTACAGCCGCTCCCGCGCGCGCGTGATGCCGACGTAGGCCAGGCGCCGTTCCTCCTCCAGCTCCTTGGTCTGGCCGAGGGCGCGCATGTGCGGGAAGACGCCGTCCTCCATGCCGGTGAGGAAGACGACCGGGAACTCCAGGCCCTTGGCGGTGTGCAGGGTCATGAGGGTGACGACGCCGTCACCCTCCTCCTCGTCGGGGATCTGGTCGGAGTCGGCGACCAGCGCGACCCGCTCCAGGAAGTCGGCCAGGGTCCCGGTGCCCTCGCCCTCGCCCCGCTCCTGTTCGAACTCCAGGGCGACGGCGGCGAGTTCCTGGAGGTTCTCGATGCGGGTCTCGTCCTGCGGGTCCGTGGAGGACTGCAACTCGGCGAGGTAGCCGGTGCGTTCGAGGATGGCCTCCAGCACGGTCGCCGGTCCGGCGCCGGACTCGACGATGGTGCGGAGGTCCTCCATGAGCGCGTTGAACCGCTTGACGGCGTTCGCGGAGCGCGCGGCCATGCCGTACGCCTCGTCCACGCGGCGCAGGGCCTGCGGGAAACTGATCTTCTCCCGCTGGGCGAGCGCGTCGATCATCGCCTCGGCGCGGTCGCCGATGCCGCGCTTGGGGACGTTGAGGATGCGGCGCAGCGGCACCGAGTCCTCGGGGTTGGCGAGGACGCGCAGGTAGGCCAGGACGTCCCGGACCTCCTTGCGCTCGTAGAAGCGGACGCCGCCGACGACCTTGTAGGGCAGGCCGACGCGGATGAACACTTCCTCGAAGACGCGGGACTGGGCGTTGGTGCGGTAGAAGACGGCGACGTCGCCGGCCCGGGCCTCGCCCGCGTCCGTGAGACGGTCTATCTCGTCGGCGACGAACTGGGCCTCGTCGTGCTCGGTGTCCGCGACGTACCCGGTGATCCGCGCGCCCGCGCCGGCGTTGGTCCACAGGTTCTTGGGGCGGCGGGACTCGTTGCGCTCGATGACGGCGTTGGCGGCGCTGAGGATGGTCTGGGTGGAGCGGTAGTTCTGCTCCAGCAGGATCGTCGTCGCGTCCGGGTAGTCCTCCTCGAACTGGAGGATGTTGCGGATGGTGGCGCCGCGGAAGGCGTAGATCGACTGGTCGGCGTCGCCCACCACGCACAGCTCGGCGGGCGGGACCTCGGCCTCGGACGGCGCGTCGGCGGGGTGCTCCGAGGGGGTGCCGACCAGCTCGCGCACGAGGGCGTACTGGGCGTGGTTGGTGTCCTGGTACTCGTCGACCAGGACGTGCCGGAAGCGGCGGCGGTAGTGCTCGGCGACGTCCGGGAAGGCGCGCAGCAGATTGACCGTCGTCATGATCAGGTCGTCGAAGTCCAGCGCGTTCGCCTCGCGCAGGCGGGACTGGTAGAGCGCGTAGGCCTGGGCGAGGGTCTTCTCGAAGCCGTCGGCCGCCCGGGCGGCGAAGTCCTCCTCGTCGATCAGCTCGTTCTTCAGGTTGCTGATCTTGGCGCTGAAGGACTTGGGCGGGAAGCGCTTGGGGTCGAGGTCCAGGTCCCGGCAGACCAGGGCCATCAGGCGTTTGGAGTCGGCGGCGTCGTAGATCGAGAAGGACGACGTGAAGCCGAGCCTCTTCGACTCGCGGCGCAGGATGCGCACGCAGGCGCTGTGGAACGTCATGACCCACATGGCGTTCGCGCGCGGGCCGACGAGCTGCTCGACGCGCTCCTTCATCTCGCCCGCGGCCTTGTTGGTGAAGGTGATCGCGAGGATCTGCCCGGGGTGCACGTTCCGCTCGGCCAGCAGGTGGGCGATGCGGTGGGTGAGCACGCGGGTCTTGCCGGAGCCGGCGCCGGCCACGATGAGCAGCGGGGAGCCGGAGTGCACGACGGCGGCGCGCTGGTTGTCGTTCAGCCCCTCCAGGAGCGCGGCCGGGTCCAGGACCGGGCGCGGGGCGCCGTCCCGGTAGTGGGTGTCCCGGTCCGGCGGCACGTCGAACTTCCCGCCGAACAGATCGTGCGGGACCGGCTCCGGCACGTGATCGTCCTCGGGCGGCGGCGGGGGTTCCTCCTCGTGACCGTGCGGGGTCTGGAGGCTCGCCAGGAAGCTTTCGTCAAAGAGGCTGCTCATCGCTCTCCGAGTCTAGGGCGCCTCACCGACAACCGGTCGCCACCCCGGAAAATGACCGGCATCCGCAGCCCGGTCCCCGCGACGGGCACCGTCACGCGGAGTGACCCGTACGCCGGGGATCACGAGCTGTGCCGAGCCCAGCTCCACCGCCCCCGCGACGGCGGGCGTCGGCCCGCAGCAGGTGCGGCCGGGCCGGCGCGCGGTCCTGCCTAGCATCGACCCATGTCGACCGCCCCCATGTCATCCGGCACCCTGCACTCCCTGCGCGCCTGGTGGGCGCGGCGTCCGCCGGCGGCCGGGGCCGCGGTGATGGCGACCGGCATCCTGTCGGTCGGTCTGCACCTGACGCGTCACGAACCGCTGTCCCGCATCGCGCTGGTCCTGGCCTGCGCCGCCTGGCTGGCGCTGGCGGCGCACTTCGTCTCGCTGCTGCTGACCGACCGGACGACGTGGGTGGCGCGGGCGGGGACGCCGGGCGCGCTCACCGCGGTGGCGGCGACGACCGTGCTCGGCACCCGTTTCTCGCTGCTCGGCTGGACGACCCCGGCGGCGGTGCTGCTGGCGCTGGCCGCGCTGCTGTGGCCGGGGCTGCTGCTGTGGGTCGTGCGGCACTGGGAGCGCCGGATGCCCGGCGCGGTGTTCCTGGGCTGCGTCGCCACGCAAGGGCTCGCCGTGCTGGGCGCCACGCTGGCCGCGGCCACGTCGACGGCCTGGCCGGCGCACGCGTCGCTGGTGGCGTTCTGGCTGGGGCTCGCGCTCTACGTCGTCGCGCTGTTCCGTTTCGACCTGCGGCAGGTGGCCCGCGGCGCCGGGGACCACTGGGTCGCGGGCGGCGCGCTCGCCATCTCGGCGCTCGCGGGGTCCAAGCTGCTCGCCGCGGCCCAGGCCGGGCCGTACCTGTGGAACGGCGACGACGCCGCCGTGCTGCACGACGCGACCGTCGCCCTGCTGGCGCTGGACCTCGCCTGGTACGTCGTGCTGCTCGTCTGCGAGATCGTGTGGCCGCGGCCCCGCTACGACGTACGTCGCTGGTCGACCGTCTTCCCCCTCGGCATGACGGCGGCGGCGACGCTGTCCGTCGCCGCCGTCGTGGACGTCCCGTGGCTGGACGGGCCGGGTCAGGCGCTGGTGTGGATCGCGGTGGCCGGGTGGTCGGTGGTCGCCGCGGGGGCGGTGGTCTCGGCGCGCGAGGGGCGGCGGACCATGGCCGCGGGAGGCGCGGAGGGTGTCAGGTCCACAGCACCGCGATGAAGACGTTCACCAGGGTCAGCAGGCCGACCAGGCCGAACAGCGGCTTGTCCACCTTCTCGTCGTCGCGCTTGACGTAGACGAGGCCGAGGATGACGATCAGCACGGCCAGCTTGACGCCGATCTTGACGTTGTCGACCGCGTGGTCCTGGGCCTGGTTGAGGCCGACCAGGGCCGCTCCGGTGACCAGCATCGTCAGCGCGCCGTGCAGCATGGCGGGGGTGAAGCGGGCGTCGCCCCGGCCCATCGCCTTCATCTGGGTCAGGAAGCCCCCGAGGAGGGCCGCGATGCCGATGATGTGCAGCCCGACGAAGAGGTGGATGAGTACGTCCATGGGGCCGGAGCCTAGTCAGCGGCCGGACACGCTCCGACACCGGGCCGCCCGGCCCGCACCGCCCCGGATGCACAGGTGCGGCTCATAGCAGCTCACCGCCCTCACGTGTCTCCGAACCGGCATTTCGGTCATCACCCTGCGTGAAGGAGGTGACCTCCTGCCCGGCTCGCGGTCACTTGCGGTCGCCCTCCGGCCCGGTACCGCCAGTTCCGCGCAACCCGTCACCGGTCCGTTACCGACCGGCCTAGCGTCCTGCGGCAGGTGACCGGCGCGAACCGCGGCCGGCGCCCGGTACGGAAGGACGTGAATCCCTGGTGGCAGCGCATCGCAGGCCACGCAAGCGCCCCGCGGGCAACGGGACGGCGCTCCGCGCGGCCCTCACGGTCACCCTGTTCGGCGCGGCCGGCGCGACCGGGCTGGGCGGGACCGGGCACGCCGCTCCGGAGCCGACCCCGGCGCAGATCAGGGCCAGGGTCGACCAGCTGTACCAGGAGGCGGAGGTCGCCACCGAGCAGTACAACGGCGCGAAGGAGAAGGCCGACGCCGCCGAGCGGCGCCTGGAGGACCTGCGGGACGAGGTGGCCCGCAAGGAGGAGCGGCTGAACGCGACGCGGGAGTCGCTGGGCTCCGTCGCGGCGGCGCAGTACCGCGGCGGCGGCCTCGACCCGGCCCTGCAGCTCGTGCTCTCCTCCGACCCCGACCGGTACCTGGAGGACGCCGCGCTCGTCGAGCGGGTGGGCAGCCGGCAGGCGGCCGCCGTCGGCCGGGCGCGCGAGGAACTGCGGGACGTCGAGCAGCTGCGCGGGGCCGCCCGGATCGAGCTGGCCTCGCTGACGTCGCGGCAGGCCGAGCTGAAGCGGCACCGCGCCACCGTCACCGGCAAGCTGGAGGCCGCGCGCCGCCTGCTGTCCCGGCTGACGGCCGAGGAACGCGCCCCCCTCGCCCACGGCACGGACCGCGCCACCCGCTCCGCGGGCGCCCGCGAGGGCCTGTCGGTTTCCGCCCAGGCGCCGAACTCCCGGGCCGCGGCGGCCGTCGCGTACGCCTACCGGAAGCTCGGCAGCCCCTACGTCTGGGGCGCGAGCGGCCCGGACGCCTTCGACTGCTCGGGCCTGGTCCAGGCCGCCTACCGCGCCGCGGGCGTCTCCCTCCCCCGCACGACCTACGCCCAGATCGGCGCGGGCCGCCGCGTCTCCCGCTCGGAACTCGCCCCGGGCGACCTGGTCTTCTTCTACTCCGGCATCAGCCACGTCGGCATCTACGTCGGCAACGGTCGGATGATCCACGCCCCGAACCCCTCGGCGCCGGTACGGGTCGCGCCCGTCGACCAGATGCCCTTCGCGGGGGCCGCGCGCGTGGTGTGAGACCGACGGGCCGGACCGGATGCGCGCGCGAACCCTTGCCACGCCGAAGGTCCCGCCCTACTCTCGCGGTCGGTGAAAGCGCTTTCTCACCTCTCATGCTTTGTCATGCTCAGCTCAGACTAGCCATTTCGCCGTCTCGCCTGAGCTGTATCCGGGTGTGAGGCGCTGCCACCACAGCACGTCACCGCACACGGAACTCAGACAGGTGGGCACGAGGGAAACCGCTTCACATCCACCGGGGCGGCAACCCCACGGCCCCGCCGAACGACAACAGCGTGCGGCGCCCCCGCCGCGCGAAGACGAAAGGCGAGGCGAGACATGAGACGACCAGTCGCCGTACGGCTCTCGGCCGCAGTGGGCACGCTGGCCCTGGCGGCCGCGGCCGGCGCGGTCCTGACGGCCCCCGAGGCCTCGGCCGCGGCCGCGGGCGCCACCGGCTACGCGACCCAGAACGGCGGGACCACCGGCGGCGCGGGCGGGCAGACCGTCCGCGCCACCACGGGCACCGCGATCCACCAGGCCCTGTGCAACCGGGCCTCCAGCAGCACCCCGATCGTCATCCAGGTCGAAGGCACCATCAACCACGGCAACACCACCAAGGTGTCGGGCGACAGCTGCAACACCGCGGCCGACAAGATCGAGCTGAAGCAGGTCAGCAACGTCACGATCGTCGGCGTCGGCAGCGGCGCCGTCTTCGACCAACTGGGCATCCACATCCGGGAGTCCAGCAACATCGTCATCCAGAACGTGACCGTCCGGAACGTCAAGAAGTCCGGCTCGCCCACCTCCAACGGCGGCGACGCCATCGGCATGGAGAGCGACGTCCGCAACGTCTGGGTCGACCACGCCACCCTGGAGGCCTCGGGCGGTGAGTCGGAGGGCTTCGACGGCCTCTTCGACATGAAGGACAACACCCAGTACGTGACCCTGTCCTACAGCGTCCTGCGCAACTCCGGCCGCGGCGGGCTCATCGGCTCCAGCGAGAGCGACCGCTCCAACGGCTACGTCACCTTCCACCACAACCTGTACGAGAACCTCGACTCCCGCGCGCCCCTGCTGCGCGGCGGCATCGCCCACATCTACAACAACCACTACGTGCACCTGAACGAGTCCGGCATCAACTCCCGCGCCGGGGCGAAGGCCCGGGTCGACAACAACTACTTCGAGGACTCCAAGGACGTCCTCGGCACCTTCTACACCGACGCGGCCGGCTACTGGCAGGTCAGCGGCAACATCTTCGACAACGTGACCTGGTCCGAGCCCGGCGAGGACAACAACCCGGCCGGCCCGAACCCTCAGTCCAACACCAGCGTCAGCATCCCGTACTCCTACAGCCTGGACGACGCGTCCTGCGTGCCGGGCGTCGTGAGCCGGACGGCCGGGGCGAACAAGGGCCTGCAGGTGTCGGACGGCAGCTGCTCGGTGCAGTCCCCGGGTCCCACCGACCCGACCGAGCCGACGCCGGACCCGACCGACCCGACGCCCGGCCCGACCCAGCCCAGCGGCACCAACCTCAGCCTCGGGGCCGGCGCCGACGGCTCCTCCAAGGCGAGCGGCACGAGCTACGGCAACGTGCGCGACGGCGACCTGAGCACCTACTGGTCCCCGGTCGGCTCGACGGGCTCGATCTCCGTCAAGTGGGGCACCGCCACCACCGTGTCGAAGGTCAACATCAGGGAGGCGGCGGGCAGCGCCGGCACCATCGGCTCCTGGAAGGTCGTCAACGGCGACACCGGCGCGACCCTGACCTCGGGCAACGGCGCGGGAGTCATCGCCTTCCCCGCGACCTCGCTGAAGAAGGTCACCTTCCAGATCACCAGCGCGTCGGGTACCCCGAAGGTCGCCGAGTTCGAGACCTACGCGGGATGACCGGCCCGCGCTGAAGGCGCCCGCCGACCGTCACCCCGGTCGGCGGGCCGTCGCCGCTCCCGGCCGGGAACCCCTGGCGGCCAGGACGGCCTCGCGGGCGAGAACGGCGGCGCGGGACGGAGGTGCGGACGGAGCGGGCGGCACCTCACGCGGGGCGGCACCGTGCGGCGAGCCGATGCGGCAGCCCTGGCACAGCCCACCGACGAACGCGGCGGGACGCCCCGGTACGCCGCACTCGGTGCACTCCGGCATCAGGCGGCCGACGAGGCGGGGACCGGGATCGTCGTCGTCCGGCTCCGCTCCACAGTCCGCGTACGGCATCGGCACGGGCGGCAGCTTGTCCCGCAGCCGCCGGGCGACGAGGCCGCGCGGCGCGTGGACGTCGTCCGGCAGGCCGGTGGTGAGGGCCTTCGTCAGCGAGACGGGGGTCGCGCCCCGCTCCAGCCACGGGACGACCAGGTCGGTCAGGTCGTGGCAGTCCGCGTCGGACAGGGCGAGCCGGGGCTCGACGCGGCCGAGCCGGGCGAGGGTGCGGTAGGCGGTGGCACGGTGGGCTGCGGCGGCGGTGGGCGGGGGCCCGGCTTCACCCGATGGGGCGGCCTCGGCGTTGTCTTCGATCCGCCTCACCGCGTCCACGGCCTCGTCGCCGCCCAGGAGCCGAGCCCACCAGGCGCTGTCGCGGGCGGTGCTGGACCAGAAGGTGCGGAACACCCAGCGCGTCCCGCCGTCGACGGTAAGGGCGAGCCCGCGGACGCGGTGGAGGTGCCCGGCGCGGGAGAGGTGGTTGAGCGCGCTGCGGACGGCCTGCTGACCGTACAGGGGCAGCACTTTGGCGAGGCTCTTCACGTCCATGGCGGCGCCCTCGGGCAGCCGGTCGACGTAGGCGGCGATGTAGGCCTCGCGGGCGGGGAGGTGCGAGAAGTCGACGGGCCGGGAGGCGGCGCCGGGCTCGGTGGGGGCCGTGCGTTTGCCGTAGCCGGGATTGGCCAGGGGATGAGCTGCGGGTGCGGGCAGGGCGGAGCTAGAGTCTTCGTAAGCCACGAGATCGTTCCTAGAGTCTGCGATCTTGGGGTGAGACCCCGGCGGGTGCTGCTAACACCCGACCGGGGTTGTTTGTCGCTGCGAACGCTAGAGGGACCTGACGGCGCGTCGCAAGCCGATCACGAAAAGTCACCCTGACCGGTAGAGCGGCCGGTTGCGGCGGGGAGGGCGGGTGGTGGGGAGAACCCCACCACCCATTCCTTGCAAACGCCGCTCGGATCCCGAGGCTCGCGTCTCGAAGCTCAAGCGCCGGTGCGGGCGTGGGCGACGAAGGCCGTCCAGGCTCCCCCGGCGACGGCGAACCGAGGACTCCGACGCCCGAGCTTCGAGTCCCGGACGTGCACGGTGTGGGGGCAGGGGGCGACTTCGACGCAGTTGCCACCCTGACTATCGCTGTAGCTGGACTTGCGCCACTCGAGGGCGACTTCCAGGCAGTTGCCACCCTCGGTGCCGCTGTAAGTGGACTTGAACCACCGCAGGTCCCTGTTCATGACTCCTCCGCCACCTTGTCGATGAATCGCGCGGACTCCGAAAGACTCAACGCCAGCCGGAGGATCATCGCATGGCGCTGTGTGGCAATACTGACGCGATCGGGATCCGAGTACAGGACGCCGGCTGTCTGCCCCTCTTCATATCCAACGTGCTCGTGTTCGGGCGTCTCCAGCAAGACAAGCGGCCCGTTGAGGCCAGGATGCGCGCCGACAATGGGCAACACTTGGACCGTGACATTCCTCTGTTGCGACAGCGTCAACAGATGGCGCAGCTGCTGTGCGTGCGTCTCAACGCCGCCGACCTTGTTCCGCAGCGCAGATTCGCCAATCACGAAGCTGAAGGACCTGGTTGGCCTGGCCAACAGGACTTGCCGCTCGAGTCGTGCTGCCACGCGTTCTTCGACGGTCTCGTCATCAAGCGGAGGCCAGTGAGCCTTGAGCAATGACCGGGCCGTCTCTTCTGTCTGCAAAAGGCCGGGGATGAGCAGCGGCTCATAGGAGCTGAGCGAAATGGCCTCCGCCTCGTACCGGATGAAGTCCTGCGAGAAGGCCGGAAACGGCTCCGGCTTCAAATACTCCTGCGCGGCGACCAGCTTCCCGCCCGCCCCGCACACCTGGTCCGCGACCTGGAGCAGCCGCAGCGTGGGCCGACGGCGGCCGTTCTCCATCGACTTGACGTACTCGTAGTCGTAACCGGCCTCCTTGGCCAGCGCCTCCCGGCCGACGCCGGCCTCCGCGCGCCACATCTTGATCTGGCTGCCGCAGTACCGCCACGCGATCGGCGGCTGGGAGTTCACCTCGGTCGCCACGCACACCTCCGCCGGGGCCACGCCGGGTACAACCACGCGCTGTACCCGCTCCGTCACTCGTGAGGCTACGCGCGGGCCGGGACGGTGATCCCGTCAACCGCGAAACATCGACGCAAGGGATGAACAGGGCATGCAGACCCCGTGGCCGCCGCTCCCCACGACCGCCCCGAAGGACATCGAGTGGCGGCTGCCCCGCCATGCGCGCAGTGTCGGCCGGGCGCGCACCCTCTTCCGCGAACAGGCGGCCTCCTGGGAGCTGCCGCAGGACGTCACGGACACGGCGGAACTGCTCCTGAGCGAGCTGATGACGAACGCGTACCGCCACGCGAAGGTCCCGGCCGGACGTGAGATCCGGGCCCGCTGCGAACTGACGGAGGACCGCCTCCGCGTCACGGTGACGGACGCCTCCGAGGTCCTGCCGACGCCCGCCGCGGCCCGCCCGGACGACGAGTCGGGCCGGGGACTCGCCCTGGTGGCGGCGCTGGCGGCGGACTGGGGCGTGCGGCGAAGGGAGTGCGGCATCGGCAAGGAGGTGTGGTTCGAGGTGTGACGTGGGGGCCGCCCCCGGGCACCTCCCCGTGCCCGTCTGCCGTCACACCAGCCGGCGCGCCGTGGCCCAGCGGGTCAGTTCGTGTCGGTTGGAGAGCTGGAGCTTGCGGAGGACGGCGGAGACGTGGGACTCGACCGTCTTGACGGAGATGTACAGCTGCTTGGCGATCTCCTTGTACGCGTAGCCGCGGGCGATCAGCCGCAGCACCTCGCGTTCGCGCTGGGTGAGGCGGTCGAGGTCCTCGTCGACCGGCGGGGCGTCGGTGGAGGCGAAGGCGTCCAGGACGAAACCGGCCAGGCGCGGGGAGAAGACCGCGTCGCCCTCCTGGACGCGGAAGACCGAGTCGATCAGGTCCGTGCCGGTGATCGTCTTGGTGACGTAGCCGCGCGCACCGCCGCGGATCACGCCGATCACGTCCTCCGCCGCGTCGGAGACGGACAGCGCGAGGAAGCGGACGGGCCGCTCGGCGTCGGCCATCAGGGGGGCGCAGCGGCGCAGGACCTCGACGCCGCCGCCGCCCGGGAGGTGGACGTCGAGGAGGACCACCTCGGGCCGGGTCGCGGTGATGACGGTGACGGCCTGGTCGACGTCGGCGGCCTCTCCGACGACCTCCACGCCGGTCTGCGCGGTCTGGCCGATCTCGGCCTGCACCCCGGTGCGGAACATGCGGTGGTCGTCGACGAGGACCACGCGCACGTGGCGCTCCCCCGCACCGCCGTCCGCCGGTCCCGCCGTTGCGTTGCCCTCGGTCGGGTCGCTCATGACGTCTTCTCCGCCCTCTCCATCTCCAGCTCGACCTCCGTGCCGCCGTCCGGCACCGCGCGCAGCCGCGCCGTGCCGCCGTTGCGCTCCATGCGGCCGATGATCGATTCTCTGACGCCCATGCGGTCGGCGGGTATCGAGTCGAGGTCGAAGCCGGGACCCCGGTCGCGCACGGACACGAAGACCGTCCTGCCCTCGACCTCGGCGTAGACCTGAACCGCGCCGCCCTCGCCACCGTACTTGGCGGCGTTCACCATAGCCTCGCGTGCCGCCTGCATCTGTGCCCCGATCCTCTCGTCGAGCGGGCAGTCGCCGACGACCACGACCTCGATGGGCACCCCGTGCTTGTCCTCGACCTCCGCGGCGTTGCGCCTGACGGCCTCGGCGAGGGTGGTGGGCTCGTCGTCCTCGTCCTTGCCGTTGCCCTCGGGCTTGTAGAGCCAGGCGCGCAGGTCCCGTTCCTGCGCGCGGGCCAGGCGGCGCACCTCGCCCGCGTTCTCCGCGTTGCGCTGGATCAGGGTGAGGGTGTGCAGCACCGAGTCGTGGACGTGGGCGGCGACCTCCGCGCGCTCCTGGGCGCGGATGCGCATCAGCCGTTCCTCGGAGAGGTCCTGCGTCATCCGCACCAGGTAGGGACCGGCGAGGAGGGTCGTCCCGACGAGGACGGCGAGCGCGGCCTGCAGGACGGAGCCCAGGTGGGCGGTCGACCCCTGGAGGATGAAGATGCCCGAGACGCCGGCCGTCACCAGCAGGACACCGGCGACCGACCGCAGCAGCGTGACGGTGCGCCGGTCGCGACCGACCTCGGCCCAGCGGGCCCGGCGGGCGTTGTCCGCCTGGCGCCAGACGAGGGCGACTCCCGCGCCGACCAGCACGACCGGCCACAGGTAGGCCTTGGCGCCGTTGCCGAGATCCACGTTGCCCACGAAGATCATGGCCACGACGACCATGAGGAGCAGGGCGACGATCTGCCCCCGGTCCGGCTTGCGGGCGACGAGTCTGCGGCGGCCGTCCGGCGAGGTCTCGGTCGTGACCAGGGACGGCGGCCTCTGCGCGTCGACGCCGCCGACACCGAGCGGTACGAAGAACCAGAAGGCCGCGTAGAGCAGCGCACCGAGGCCGTCGGCCATGAACAGGCCGACGAAGACGAGCCGCACCCAGACGACGGGCAGCCCGAGGTGCCCGGCGAGCCCCCGCGCCACGCCACCGAGCCAGCGTCCGTCGCTGCTGCGGTAGAGCTTGCGCGGCGGCCGTGGTTCGAGGAGGGGCGGTGCTGCGGCGTCCGGCATGTCAACGATGGTCACACGGCCGGGTGAGGGGGAGCATCAGGGTCGGTCCCGGAGACTCCCCTGATCCTCGGACCGCGGATCCCTCGAACACTCCCCGAACACCGGCTCGGGGCCGATATCAGGGTCCGACCAGGGTCGTACCGGCTGCCGCCACGGCGCCCCGCCCGTCACCATGGAGCCATGACAGATCACGAGCACGCCGCGACGGGCCCGGGACCCGGCTCCGGACCGCGCGCCGCCGCGCCCGCCGCGGATTCCCCGGGCTCCGTGGGCGGCGCGGTCGGCACGGACGCCCCGGAGCCGCACCGCCGGTTCCGCCGCGACCGGCGGCACAAGACGCTCGCCGGGGTGTGCGCCGGCCTCGGGCGGCAGTGCGACATGGACCCCGTGATCTTCCGCATCACGCTCGCGGTGCTGGCCGCGACCGGCGGCATCGGCCTCATCTTCTACGGCTTCGCCTGGCTCTTCGCCCCGTACGACGACGAGGAGGAGAACGAGGTCCGCAAGCTGCTGACCGGCCGGGTCGACGGCCAGGCCCTGGCGGCCGTGCTGTTCGCCCTGGTCGGCTGCGGCGTGTTCCTGACCATGCTGAAGAACGGCGGGGTGCTCTCCTTCGCCGTGATACTTTCCCTCCTCCTCGCGGGGGCGGGCTACTGGTCGCGGCAGCGCGGCGCTCCCGGCCCCGACCCGCTCGCCGCCCAGGCCGTCGCCGACGCCCCGCCCGAGGCCAAGGCACCGCCGGCCGCCGTCACCCTCCCGTCCTGGTGGCGCGACCCCATCGTCAAGGACGGCACGCACGTCGGCGGCACGGGATACCTGTGGGGCCCCCGGGACTCCCACGACCGGGACGTCGCGGCGGCCGTCGCCATCGGGCGCGGCGCGTACCGCGGCCGGGACGCCCGGGCCGACCGGTCCTCCCGGCGCCCGCAGTCGCGCGGCGCCCACGGCATCGGCGGCTGGATCTTCCTGCTCGCCCTGCTGGCGGGCTTCCTCGGCACCCGTCTGACCTGGGACGACCGCCCGCTCGGCACCAGCCTGCAGACCGGGCTGGCCTGTGCGCTGGCGGTCTTCGGCGTGGGGATCGCGGTCAGCGCGTTCCTGGGCCGCACGGGGGCCGGTTCGGTCTTCCTGGCGATCGTCACCGCGGGCCTGCTCGCCGGGTCGGCCGCCCTGCCGAAGGACGCCGGCACCGAGTGGACGCGGAGCACCTGGACGCCCACGGCGGTCGCCGACGTCCGCGAGCAGTACGACGTGGGCACCGGCACCGGCACCCTCGACCTGTCCCGACTGGACCTGGCCCGGGGGCAGACGGTGACGACCCGGGCCGACGTCGGCGTGGGGCGAATACGGGTGATCGTGCCGCGGGACGTGACCGTGCGGCTCAGTGCCGACGTGGGCGTGGGCGACATCCAGCTCCCCGGCGACGACGCGAAGGACGTGGACGTGGCCCCCGGCAAGCACCAGGAGGTCACGCTGCCCCCCGCCGAGGACGCCCAGGACGCCGGCACGCTCGACCTCGACCTGCAGGTCGGCCTCGGACAGGCGGAGGTGTCCCGTGCTGCGTCATGACGTCCAGCCCGGCCGGCTGGTCGCCGGCGCCTTCCTGACCCTGGCGGGCGTGATCTACGCCGGCGACGCGGGAGGCCTGTGGGACACCCCGTGGTTCGTGATCGTCCCCGTGGTCACCGGCGGCCTCTGTCTGGCCGGCGCGGTCGGGGTGCTGGCCCGGGCGGTACGCCGACGCCGGCGGGCGCCGCGTACGGCCCCGGACGCGGACGGCCCCCGGGCGGACCCCACGGGCTGACGGCGCCTACCGGTACCCGCCGGACCGCCGGCGGCGCCGGGTGCGCAGTGCCGCGTCCAGCGAGAGGAAGGGAGTACCCGCGAGGACGAGGGGGAGCCAGGCCATGAGGTAGGCGAGGTCGTTGCCGTAGTAGTACGGGTCGGAGGCCCAGCTGACGGTCAGCCACAGGCTGAGCGAGATCAGCGCGCCGCCGAGCGCCGCCAGGCGGCCCAGCAGCCCGAGCAGCGTGCCGATGCCGACGGCCAGCTCGCCCAGGGCGATGGCGTAGCCGAAGCCGGGCGGGTTCTTCAGGGCCAGGTCGACCAGGGCGGGGACGGCCGAGGAGTCGCGGACGGCGCGCATCATGTCGCCGATGGATCCGGCACCCGAGTCCTTCAGGAACGCGCTGTCGGTGAGCTTGTCCAGGCCCGCGTAGACGAAGGTGACGCCCAGGAAGATCCGCAGGGGCAGGAGGGCGTACCGGGCGACGTCGTCGCGCCGGTCCCGGCGGCCGTCGAGGCCGGACGTGTGCGGGTCCGTCCGCATGCCGTGAATCATCACTGCCAGCCGCCTCTCGCCCATGCGTGTCCGCCCCCCTCACCAGACCATACGTACGACGTCCGGGCCGCGCTCAATCCCCCTGTGCGCGTTTCTTCCCGCCGGTTCCGACAGGCGGCCGCACACCGGGACCCGATCGGGCGATCGGGGCGGTCAGTCCGTCACGTCGATCGCGTACCGGTTCGTCTCCACGCCCGCGCTCGTGATCACCTGGACCTCCACCCGTCCCGGCTCCACGTCCGCCGGCACCGGCACGGTCAGCAGGGTGTCCGTCGGGTTGCTGAAGCCGCCGGACACGGGGACGAGGGGCACGTGGACGTTGACGGCGCCGATGCGGACGACCATGCGCGACAGGCGGTCCGCGCGCTGGGCGCCCGGCGGCACGAAGCCGGCGCCGCGGATCTCGATGTCGTCGCCGGTGCGGATCGGGGCGTCCAGGTCGCCGGCCTCGCGCGCCCGGACCACGGACAGGATCACGGGCCGGCCGCCCTCCGCGTACTTGCCGGCCACGTAGGTGGCCGCCGACACCAGCACCACCACCGCGAGCCCCCACGGCAGGTCGGGCAGCTGGTCCGGTCGCCGGGCCAGCCGTACCGCCGCGAACACCAGGGCGACCGCGCCGATCACGACGTACTGGATGTCGGCGAACGTCCCGCGGCCCGCGTCGTCCGTCAGCAGGTCGGCCGCGCGCGGCCGGTCGGCGCGGACCTTCTGCAGCCGCTGCCCCAGCACCCGCAGCCCGACCACCCGGCGCACCAGCACCGCGATCCCGCACACCACCGCGAGCACGGTGACCACTCCGGCGCCGCGGGCGAGTTCGAGCCCGGAGATCAGCGCGTCCCGCCGCGCGTGCCCCGAGGCCACGGCGAGCTGCCCGGCCAGGACGAGCACCGCGTAGGCGACGAAGAGCACCCAGACCGCCGCCACGGCCCGGGACGTGGAGAGGCGGTTGTCCTCACCGATGACCGGGGCCAGCGCCCCGCCCCGTGCCCGGTGGAACCGGGACGCCGCCGTCAGCGCGCCGGCCACGACCACGGCCGCCGCCAGTCCCGCGGTGCGCGCGGCCGACCAGCCGGCGCCGACCGCGGTGAGCGACTGGGCGAGCAGCAGCACCACGACCGCGGCCCACACGGCCACCGTCGTGCGGCGCCCCAGGCCCGCGAGCCACGCCTCGCCCTCGGCCCGGCCGCGTTCGGCGACGGCCTCCGCGGACTGGGTCAGCTCCTCGGAGACCCACTGCCGGGACGCCGAGGCCGAGTGGGCCACCGCGGCCGGCAGCCCCTGGCCGGCCGCGAACTCGTCCCGCCTGAGCAGGAACGCGGCGACCGCCCGGCGGTGCCCCTCGCGGGCGCCGTGCGGGCAGTCCCCGCACGTGCAGCCGCCTGTGTGCGGCGCCCCGTACGCGCCCTTGTCCGAGCCGCTCCCGCGTCTCGCCTCCTGCACCGCCACGCCCGACGCCCGCCTTCCCGAAGCCTGCCGCACACCCGCGGCACACACCTGTGCCGACACCCGTAAGTCCCTTGGGACGCCAGCGAATTGTGCCGTACACCACGCCCCGGGCGCCCGGCACCCCCGGTCCCCTCTGCTCAGCGCGGGTGACGCGCGGCCCGCCGTGTTGACCCGGCTGGGACAATTCCCCCATGGCCGAGATCATCCAGCGCGACGGGACCTGGGCGTTCGACGGCAGCACGGTCCGGATCACGCCGGGCCTGAGCCGCTCGGTGCCGCTGTTCCGGCGGACGTACGGGGAGGTCTCCGTACCGCTGGAGGCGGTCTCGGGCATCACCTTCGAGGCCGAGGGCCGGCGCGGCCGCCTGCGCCTGCGGCTGCGCGAGGGCGCCGACCCCCTGCTCCAGGCGGCCGGCGGGCGGCTGCCCGACGCGGCGGACCCGTACCGGCTGGCGGTGGACGCCGACCGCTGCGGGGCGGCCGAGTACGTCGTGGAGGAGGTCCGCCGCGCGCTGCTGCTCGACCGGATCCCCCAGGGGCCCACCCGGGCCTACCTGTTGCCCGGGCCGCCGGTGCCGGTCTCGGTCCGTTCCTCGGACGGCACCGTCTCCTTCGACGGCAGCCGGGTGCGCATCGACTGGGCCGACACCTCCGACCGGGTCAAGCGCGCCGCCGGCCCGCGGATCATCGGCGTCGGCGACCTGGTGCGGGTCGAGTGGCTGCCCAACTCCGGGCGCGAGGGCGGCTTCCTGCGGTTCGTGACCCGGGAGACGGTGTCCTCCGGGTCCCCCGGGTCCTCCGGGTCCTCCGGGTCCCCCGGGTCCTCCGGGTTTTCCGGGCTGCCGCCGGAGAAGGACCCCTGTGCCCTGGACCTGTGGGGCAGCGCCCGCCGCGACCTGCTCACCGTGCTGGTCGCCACCGCGGTCACGGCCCGGCTCCCGCACCCGACAGCCCGTCCGGAGGCCGCCGTGGGACCTCCGGGCGGGCATCACGACGTCCTGCTGCGCCGGCTGCGCGAGCTGGGTGAGCTGCACCGCGGCGGTGTCCTCACGGACGAGGAGTTCGCCAGGACGAAGGCGGCCGTGCTCCGGGGCTTCGGGACGGGTGGGGACGGGACCGGCTGACCGCCCGGTACGGCTCACACGGGTGAGGCCGCCGAAAAGACGACAGGCCGTTGGAAACACGACAGAGGGTGTCCGGTATCGGCGCCACACTCCCCGTATGACACCGCGCACCAAGGGCCCCGGCTGGGCCTTCTTCGCAGCCGCCGAACCCGGACTCGCCGCCCTCGTCGAGGCGCGCTTCGGTGCGTACACCCATCACACGCTGGCGACCCTGCGCCGGGACGGCTCGCCCCGCACCACGGGCCTGGAGGTGCGTTTCCTCGGCGGCGAGCTGTGGCTCGGCATGATGCCCGGCTCGCTCAAGGCGCTCGACCTGCGCCGCGATCCGCGCTTCGCGCTCCAGGCGAACCCCGGGGAGGGCACCGGGACGGGCGGCGGCGACGTGCGGATCTGCGGACGGGCCGTCGAGGTCGACGACCCGGAGACCAAAGGCGGATACGTGAAAGAGGTGGAACCGCCGCAGCCGTTCCACCTCTTCCGCACCGAGCTGACGGAGGTCGTACGGACCTACGTCGAGGACGACACGTATCTGGTCGTCCAGGTCTGGAGGCCCGGAGAGCCGGTGCGCACTCTCAAGCGGACCTGACCGCCGGGACTACTCCCACTCGATGGTGCCCGGCGGCTTCGAGGTGACGTCGAGGACCACGCGGTTGACGTCCTTGACCTCGTTGGTGATGCGGGTGGAGATCTTGCCGAGGACGTCGTACGGCAGGCGCGACCAGTCGGCCGTCATCGCGTCCTCGGAGGAGACGGGCCGCAGCACGATCGGGTGGCCGTAGGTGCGGCCGTCGCCCTGGACGCCGACCGAGCGGACGTCGGCGAGCAGCACCACGGGGCACTGCCAGATGTCGCGGTCGAGGCCGGCCGCCGTCAGCTCCTCGCGGGCGATGGCGTCGGCCTCGCGGAGCAGGTCGAGCCGCTCCTTGGTGACCTCGCCGACGATGCGGATGCCGAGGCCCGGGCCCGGGAACGGCTGGCGCTGGACGATCTCCTCGGGCAGGCCGAGCTCCTGGCCGACCATGCGGACCTCGTCCTTGAACAGCTTGCGCAGCGGCTCGATGAGCTTGAACTCGAGGTCCTCGGGCAGGCCGCCCACGTTGTGGTGGGACTTGATGTTGGCGGCGCCGGTGCCGCCGCCGGACTCGACCACGTCGGGGTAGAGGGTGCCCTGGACGAGGAACTCCACGGCCGGGCCCTCGTCGGCGATGATCTCGGCCTGGGCCTGCTCGAAGACGCGGATGAACTCGCGGCCGATGATCTTCCGCTTCTCCTCGGGGTCGGTGACCCCGGCGAGCGCGTTCAGGAAGCGCTCCTGGGCGTCCACGACCTTGAGCTGGACGCCGGTCGCGGCGACGAAGTCCTTCTCGACCTGCTCGGTCTCGCCCTTGCGCATCAGGCCGTGGTCGACGTAGACGCAGGTCAGCTGGGAGCCGATGGCCTTCTGAACGAGGGCGGCGGCGACGGCGGAGTCCACGCCGCCGGACAGGCCGCAGATGGCGCGCTTGTCGCCGACCTGCTCGCGGATGGCCGCGACCTGCTCCTCGATCACGTTGCCCGTGGTCCAGTCGGGGGTCAGGCCCGCGCCGCGGTACAGGAAGTGCTCCAGCACCTGCTGTCCGTGCGTGGAGTGCATGACCTCGGGGTGGTACTGGACGCCGTAGAGCTTCTTGACGTCGTTCTCGAACGCGGCGACCGGCACGACGTGCGTGGAGCCCGTGACGGTGAAGCCCTCGGGCGCGGCGGAGCAGGCGTCGCCGTGCGACATCCACACGGACTGCTCGGCCGGGGTGCCCTCGAAGAGGGTGGAGGACGGCTTGGAGACGGTCAGCTCGGTGCGGCCGTACTCACGGGCGCCGGAGTTGTCGACGGTGCCGCCGAGGGCCTGCGCCATCAGCTGGAAGCCGTAGCACATGCCGAAGACGGGGACGCCGGCCTCGAACAGGGAGCGGTCGACGGTCGGGGCGCCCGGCTCGTACACCGACGAGGGGCCGCCGGAGAGGATGATGGCCGCCGGGTTCTTGGCGAGCATCTCCTCGACCGGCATGGAGCTCGGCACGATCTCGCTGTAGACCCGCGCCTCGCGGACGCGACGGGCGATGAGCTGGGCGTACTGCGCACCGAAGTCGACGACCAGGACGGTGTCGGGGGCGGCGGCAGCGGGAGTCGCTGATGACACGGGGTGCCTTCCGGCGGTCGGGCGGGGGTCTTGTGCTCCCGATTCTACCGAGGTGGGCGGGTGGCACGTCCCGCCCGCGGGACCCCGCCGCGCCCGGTCCCGCGTCTCACCATGCGAGCCCGCTTGGACACGGTCCGTCCCCGGGGCATACTGGACCCATGCTCACGCACCAGACCTTCCTCTTTACCTATGGCAACCGGCCCACCGGCTGCCATGGTCGTGCTGCTTGAGCAACTGACGAGCGACTTCCCAGGCGCCCCGGGCCGACAAGGTCCGGGGCGCCTGTCGTTTCCGGGCCCTGCCGGCCCCGGGGCACCACCACCCCACCCCGGCGAGGAGCCCCCGAGATGACCGTCACCACCGCAGACAGGACCGGCGCCCACACCACCGAGGCCGCCGACGTGATCACCGGCGCCCGTGAGCGCATCGACGCGCTCGACGACCGGATCATCGGGCTGATCCAGGAACGGATGGCCGTCTCCGCCGTCATCCAGGAGGCGCGGATCGCCTCCGGCGGCCGACGGGTGAACCTCTCCCGCGAGATGGACGTCCTCGGCCACTACAGGGACGCGCTGGGCAAGTCGGGCACGGCCCTGGCGATGACGCTCCTGGAGCTGTGCCGGGGTCGCATCTGAGTTCGGGCGCGCTCTCACCCGTACGGTGCGTGACCGCCGCGCGGAACGCTTCGTTGGTCCCGGTGTCCGTGCCAGCCAGGGGCGGATCCGAGAGAACCACGCGTGGCTCGCTGGGGCGATGAGACGTACGGATCGTGCCGTGCGTCGTGGGACCTCGCTCCAGGAAGTGACCGGACGGCAGGGGACAGCAGCCCGGTCACCCAAGAGAACGGCCGGCTCCGGGGACGCCCGGGGCCGGCCGACGGGAACCGCCCGGCCCCGGGGCGACCGTTCACAACTTCATGGCGAAGGGCCTCGCGGCCACAGTCCGCGGGGCCCTTCGCACGTGTGTGGCACAGGACACATAAGAATTCTGTGAGTCCGGAGACAACCATTCGCGGGACCCGCTGATCAAACACGTCGAACAGATGAACCAAGGGCCGTCCCGCGCCCCCTGCGCGGGGGTCTCCCCTGACCCGCCCCCGTACCGCACCCACGCGGTACGCCGGACATTCCGAGGTCTTCATGAAGCTTCGTCGCGCCATGGCAACAGCGGCTGCCACGGCGGTGATAGCCCCCTTGGCACTGCTCGCGACCCCCGCCGCCCACGCGACCACCGAGTCACCCTCCCCGTCCGCCTCCGCCGGCACGTCCACGGGCGAGGCGACGCCGGACGGCACGCAGAGCACGACGGCGACCGCGTCCCCGTCCGTCTCCGCGTCGGACGGCCCCACCGGCACCGGGCCGAGCGCGACGGGCACCGAGACCGCGAAGCCCGGCACGTCGCCGTCCGGCACCTCCACCTCCACCGCCACCCCCACGCCCACGTCGCCGGCGCCGAGCACCTCCGCTCCCGAGGGGACGCAGACCCCGGAGCCCGAGCCGTCCGAGTGCGAGGACGCCAAGGTCGACGTCGGCTTCACGGGCCTGCCCGGCGAGATCGCGGCGGGCAGCGGCTGGCACAAGTTCACGCTGAACGTGGTCAACAACTCCGATTCCACTCTCCAGGACCTGGCCTACCTGGCCGGCGTGTCTCCCGACGAGGACGGCTACGACCTGTTCAAGTCCAAGCAGGTCGGCCTGCAGGCCTGGAACCCCGACACCAAGGGGTGGGACGACCTCGACGAGTACGGTTACACCTTCGGCTGGGCCGGTTCCACCTCCGAGCTGAAGCCCGGCTACGAGGTCGACGTCCCGCTGCGCATCAACGTGAGGGCCGGCGCCCCGGCCGGCTCCGGCTTCACCCTGGGCGCCACCCTCTACGGTGACGCCGACGGCCGGTGCGCGGGCATCGGCGAGGCCGCGTACAAGTTCCGGATCGTGGCCGCCGGCACGGACACGGAAGGCACCGAGCCGCAGGAGGGTGGCAAGGCTCCCGTCACCGGCGAGAAGCCCGCCGCCACCACCCCGGAGGTCACCGGCAGCCTCGCCGAGACCGGTTCCAGCTCCGCGCTGCCGGTGATCGGCCTCGTCGGCGGTCTCGCCGTCCTCGTCGGTGGCGGTGCGGTGTTCGCCGTCCGTCGCCGCAAGGCCGGTGCCGACGCGTAGGCGTTGAGCCGCACGGCTCGACGCACGACGAGAAGGACCTGCGCTCGGAGGGGGGCGCAGGTCCTTCTCGTCTCCTTCTCGTCGTGCCGGACGCGACGGCTACTTCTTCGGCGGCACCGCCGGCATCCCGAGGAACGGCAGCCGCAGCGCGCCGAAGGCCTCCGCCGGGACCGCCGGGGACGCGGGCTCGACCGGGGCCAGGCGCTCGTACGCCGCGCCCTGTGCCGGACGCGGGTCCTCCTCGCCCTTGTTGGGCCAGTACGCCATCGCCCGTTCGGCCTGGGCCGTGATGGTCAGAGACGGGTTGACGCCCAGGTTGGCGGAGACCGCGGCGCCGTCGACGACGGAGATGCCGGGGTGGCCGTACAGCCGGTGGTAGGGGTCGATGACGCCGGTCTCGCGGGAGGCGCCGATCGGGCAGCCGCCGAGGAAGTGGGCGGTGAGCGGGGTGCCCATCAGCTCGCCGACGTTGGAGCCGGCGAAGCCGTTGATCTCCGCCGCGAGGGCCGAGGCGCCGTCCGACGCCGCCTTGATCTGCTTGGGGTTGGGCGAGCCGTGGCCCTGGCGGGCGGTGAGCAGGCCCTTGCCGACGCCCGCCGGTTTCAGGTACGTCGTCAGGGAGTTGTCCAGCGACTGCATCACCAGGCCGATGATGGTCCGCTCCGACCACTTGCGGTTGGACAGGGAGCGCAGCACCTGCAGCGGGTGCCGGGCCGCGTTGCCGAGGAAGCCCAGGACGCGTGACGCGCCCGAGGCGGTGGCGCCGGCGTACGGGACCTGGAGGATGGACAGGCTGCCCATCGAGTTGGAGCCCTTGCCGTAGCGGACGGGCTCGATGTGGGTGTTGGCGTCCGGGTGGATGGACGAGGTGATGGCGACGCCGCGCGTGAAGTCGGCCCGTGGCTCCCCGGTGGCCCTGCGGTAGCGCCGGTCGTCGGTCTGGGCGCCGACCAGGGCTTCGGAGTTGGTGCGGGTCAGCTCGCCGAGCCTGTCGGAGATGTAGGGCAGCTGGCGGTTCGCCTTCATGCGGTGCAGCAGGGTCTGGGTGCCGTAGGTGCCGGCGGCGAGGACGACGCGGCGGGCGGTGAAGGTGCGGCCCGCGCCCTTCTTCTTCCGGTCGGTGGGGAGCGTGGCCACCGCGAAGCCGCCGCGCGAGTCCTCGGTGACCGAGACGACCGTCGTCATCGGGTGCACGACGGCGCCCGCCTTCTCGGCGAGGTACAGGTAGTTCTCGTTGAGGGTGTTCTTCGCGCCGTGCCGGCAGCCGGTCATGCACTCGCCGCACTCGTTGCAGGCACTGCGGTCCGGGCCCGCGCCGCCGAAGTACGGGTCGGGCACCCGCTCGCCCGGCCTCGCCTTCGCCGTGCCGTCGGCGTCCTCGCCGTCGCCGAAGAAGACGCCGACCGGCGCCATGTGGAAGGTGTCGCCGACGCCCATCCGTTCGGCGGCGGCCTTCAGGTGCACGTCGGAGGGGGTCATCGTCGGGTTGAGGCGGACGCCGAGCATGCGGCGGGCCTGGTCGTAGTACGGCGACAGCTCCTCGTGCCAGTCGGTGATGTCCCGCCACTGGGGGTCGTCGAAGAAGGGCTTCGGCGGCACGTAGAGGGTGTTGGCGTAGTTGAGGGAGCCGCCGCCGACGCCGGCGCCCGCCAGGACCATGACGTTGCCGAGCAGGTGGATGCGCTGGATGCCGAAGAGGCCGAGGGCGGGCGCCCAGAGGTAGTTCCTCAGGTCCCAGGAGTTCTTGGGCAGCGACTCCCGGGTGAAGCGGCGGCCCGCCTCCAGGACGCCGACGCGGTAGCCCTTCTCGGTCAGGCGCAGGGCGGAAACCGATCCGCCGAATCCCGAGCCCACGACGACGACGTCGTAGTCGTACCCGTCCTCGTCCCGGGTCTGGACGGACTTCTCCTGCGACACGTGCTCTCCTCGTTGAGAACGGGTACGGGTTGGGGGGCGCTCAGCGGAAGCGGAAGGCCTTCATCAGCCGCAGGCTCCGGGTCATGAACGCCGCGTACTTCTCGTCGTCCATGCCGAGCGACGGCGCCATCGGCAGCAGCCGCTGGTGGGCGACGGTCTGGGCCTCGGTGTACTTGAGGATGCCCTCGGAGCCGTGCCGGCGGCCGAGGCCGGAGTCCTTCATGCCGCCCATCGGCGACTGGACGCTGCCGTAGGCGGGCGCGTAGCCCTCGTTGATGTTGACGGTGCCGGTGCGCAGCCGGGCGGCGACGTCCCGGCCGCGCCGGGCGTCCCTCGTCCATACCGACGAGTTCAGGCCGTACGGCGTGGAGTTGGCGTGCTCGACCGCCTCCTCCTCGGTCGTGAAGCGGTAGACGGAGACGACCGGGCCGAAGGTCTCCTCGGTGCACACGGTCATGGGGGCGGTGACGCCGTCCAGGATGGTCGGCTCGTAGAAGTACGGGCCGATGTCCGGGCGGGCCACCCCGCCGGCGACCAGCTTCGCGCCCCGGGCGAGCGCGTCCTCGACGTGCCTCTTGACGGTCTCCAGCTGCCGCTCCCCCACCAGTGAGCCCATGTCCGCGCCGTAGGCGAGGGAGGTGCCGAGCCGCATGGCCTTCGTGCGGGCGGCGAAGCGGTCCAGGAAGGCGTCGGCGATCGACTCGTGGACGTAGAGCCGCTCGATGGAGATGCACAGCTGGCCGGCGGAGGAGAAGCAGGCGCGGACGGCGCCCGCCGCGGCCTTCTCGACGTCGGCGTCCTGAAGGACCAGCATGGCGTTCTTGCCGCCGAGTTCGAGGGAGACGCCGACCAGGCGGGCGGCGGCGCCCTGGGCGACCTCGCGGCCGGTGCGGGTGGAGCCGGTGAAGGAGACGTAGTCGGCGTGGCGGACGATCTCGGGGCCGACGACCGGCCCCTCGCCGAGGACGACCTGGAAGACCTCGGCGGGCAGTCCGGCCTCGATGAGGAGGTCACGGGCCCACAGGGCGGTCAGGCAGGTCTCGGTGTCGGGCTTCATGACGACGGCGTTGCCCGCGACGAAGGCGGGGAGCGCGTCGCCGACGGAGAGTTCCAGCGGGTAGTTCCAGGGGGCGATCTGGCCGACGACCCCGCGCGGGTGGCGCAGTTCGGTGACCTTCGTCAGGGTCGGGACGGCGCCGGCGTGCCGCTTGGCCTTCAGGTAGGCGGCGGCGCGGCGGCCGTAGTGCCGGGCGGCGACGGCGACGGCCTGGACCTCCTCGTGGGCGTGCAGGCGGGCCTTGCCGGTCTCCAGCTGGATGAGGTCGAGGACCTCGGCCTGGCGCTGGAGGACCAGGTCGTGGAAGCGCAGCAGGACGGCGGCGCGCTGCCGCACCGGCGTCCGCGCCCACCCGGTCTGGGCGGCACGGGCCCGTTCGAAGGCGCCGGCCACGTCCTCGGGGGTCGACTCGGGCAGGTCGGCCAGCTTCTCGCCGGTGAACGGCGTGTGGTTGGCGGTCCGTCCGGAACCGGCGACGCCCTTGGTGAGCTGGGCGACCAGCTCGGGGGTCACCACGTCCGCCGCGGTGCGGGCGCCCGCGGGTGCGGGGGCCAGGGGGTTGGTGCGGGTGGTCTCCGGGGCCTGCGCTTCCGTCATGAGCCGCAGGGTATGACGCCGGACGGCCTTTGTGTACCCGTCGGTAACGGGGATTCACCGAGCGCTCACACACCGCCAGCGATCGCTGGCAACAAACGTGCTGATCAGGGCGTTGTGCGGCGGAGCGCTCACGTGCCGTCGATTTTCAGCTGGGCGACGGCCGTCTCGGCCACCTCACGCCCCCGCTCGGTGAAGTCGCCCTTGCCCGGATAGCTGACGGTCAGCTTGTACATGTCGCCGGCGGACGTCCTGTAGTAGAAGATCCGCAGTTCGCGGGGGCGGGGGTTCTGGCTGTCGGTGGTGGTGTAGACGACCGTGTTCTCGGCGGACTTCTCGCCGTGGTACGTGGTTTCCCGGGGGTCGGTCCTGGGGTTCTCGGGCATGGAGAGCTCGTACTCCCCGCTCTCCTTGAACTTCCCGTCGTCGTCGTACATCTCGGCCGCGGCGGACCCGGCGATGTCGCCCCCGGTGTCCTCTGCCTTCCTGTCCAGGGTCAGGCCGATCCAGATGCCGCCGCTCCAGTCGGTGTACGTGACCCAGTGCTCGCCGGCGTCGTCGGACACGGTCCGCTGGTAGCCCTCGGGCACGGCGAGAGTCGCGGCGAGCTGCTTCTCGTGCGGGGTCCTCCAGCCCTCGGGCAGCGGCCCCGCGAACGGGTCCGCGACCACCAGGTACCCCGCCACCGCCGCGGCGACGACGGCCGCGGTGAGGCCGGCCCACGCCTTGCGGCCGAGCCGGATCCCGCGGCCGCCCGGCGCGGGCACCCGCACCACCTGGACGGGCTGCGGCGCGGGCGGGTTCGCGGCGGCCTCCAGCAGGGCGCGCACCCGGGCGGCGTCCGGGCGGCGCGCCGGGTCCTTGTCCAGCAGACCCGTGATCACCTCGGCCAGCGGGCCCTGCGCGGAGGCGGGCGGCGCCGGCACGGCGTTGAGCACCGACTGGAGCGTGGCGGGGGTGTTGCTGCGGCGGAACGGCGAGACGCCCTCCGTCGCCGCGTACAGCACCACGCCCAGCGACCACAGGTCGCTCGCCGGCCCGGGGTGCTGTCCCAGCACCCGCTCGGGGGCGATGTACTCGGGCGAGCCGACGAAGCCGCCGGTGTCGGTCAGGTTGGTGTCGCCCTCGATCCGGGCGATGCCGAAGTCGGTGAGGACGACCCGGCCGTACCGGCCGAGCAGGACGTTGTCGGGCTTCACGTCCCGGTGCAGGACGCCCGCCGCGTGCGCGGCCTCCAGCGCGCCGAGGACCTCCAGGCCGATCCGGGCCGCCTCGCGCGCGTCCAGCGTGCCCTCCCGCAGCACGTCGCCCAGCGAGCGGCCCCGCACCAGCTCCATCACGATCCACGGCCGGCCGTCGACCACCGCCACGTCGTGCACCTCGACCACGGCCGGGTGGTCGAGCCGGGCCGCGGCGCGCGCCTCGCGGCGCATCCGCTCGAAGGCGTTGGCCCGCTCGCGCTCGGGAAGGTGGTCGGGGACGCGGGGCTCCTTGACGGCGACCTCGCGGTCCACGGTCTCGTCCCGCGCCCGCCACACGGTGCCCATGCCGCCGTGCCCGAGCCTGGCGACCAGCCGGTAGCGGCCCGCGATCAGCCGTCCGGCGCCCGGCTCCCGGGCGGGCGGCGCCGGCTCGGGCCCGGCGGGGGCCGGCGACCGCGGCGGTGCGTCCTGGTGGGGCACCGCGTACGGGTTGCCGGGGTGCGGCACGGCGGCGGGCGGATCCGGCGGCCGCAGGACGAAGCTCGTCGGCTCGTCGGGCCTGCTTCCGGTTCCCCCGTGGTTGCTCATGGACCATCCATATCGCGCCGGACGCGCCGGTTTCCACTGCCCGGGGACCGCGGTCACAGACCCGTGACGCGCCCTGACGCATATCCCCTATTCGGGGGTGTTCGCGGCCGCGGGGGTGGACGCCGGGCGGGTCACGGTGACCGTGGCGGTCGGCACCCCGGGGGACCCGCCGGGGGCGTCGGAGGAGGGTACGGACCCGGCCCCCGGGGACGAGGCGGACGGGGGCGCCGCCGGCGGTGTCCCGGGCACGGACGTCGTCGGCGTACCGCCCCCGCCGCCGTCGCCGCCGTCCGCGAGCAGCGCCGCCGCCGAGATGCCCGCGCCGGCCGCTGCGGCGACCAGGAGCACGGCCAGGAGCACGCCGCGCGTGGAGTACCGCGGCCGACCGGTGCGGGCCGACGCGGGCGTACGGCCCGTGGCGAGGAAGGCGCGCAGCATCCGTTCCGCCTCGGCGGCGTCCAGGCGGCGCCCGGGGTCGCGTTCCAGCAGGCCCCGCACGACGGGCAGGATCGGCGCGGCCTGCGCGGGCGGGCGGATCTCCTCGGTGACCACGGCGTGCAGGACGCCGCCCAGCGAGTCGCGGTGGAAGGGCGACGCGCCGCTGAGGACCGCGCACAGCAGCACGCCGAGCGACCACAGGTCGGACTCCGGTCCGGTCCCGGCGCCGGACATCCGTTCGGGGGCGGTGTACTCGGGCGAGCCGACGAAGGAGCCGGTCTCGGTGAGCGTGGTGGCGCCCGCGACCTGGGCGACGCCGAAGTCGGTGAGGACGACCCGGCCGTCCTCGGCGACCAGCACGTTGGACGGCTTCACGTCCCGGTGCAGGATCCCGGCCGCGTGCGCGGTGCGCAGGGCGCCGAGCAGGGCGACGCCGATCCGGGCGGCCTCGGGGGCGTCGACGGGGCCGTGGTCGCGGACGCGGTCGGCGAGCGAGCCCCCGTCGACGAACTCCATGACCATGTAGGCGCGTTCGTCGTCCTCCACGACGTCGTGGACGACGATGACGTGCGGATGCCGCAGCTGTGCGACCGCGCGGGCCTCCCGCAGGGTGCGCTCGCGGCGTCGCCGGGCCTCCGCCGCGGAGAGGGTCTCGTCGCGCGGGAGCGCCTTGACGGCCACCTGACGGCCGAGCAGCTGGTCGGTCGCCCGCCACACGATGCCCATGCCGCCGGCGCCGAGCCGCTCATGGAGACGGTAGCGGCCGGCGATGACACGCCCGCCGGACCCCTGGGTCACCATGCGTCCATGATGCCCCACGGAACGCATCGGCTCCGGACCGCCGGACGGCGGGTGGCCGACAACCGACGGGCGCCCCGGCGCCGTCGGCGGGGCCCGGGGCCGTCGACGGGGCCCGGCGCACGGGGGCGTCGGTCAGGCCGACTTCTCCTGCCAGCTCCGCAGCACGTACGCGAACTGTTCGCTCGTGGCCGCCCAGTCCTCGGCGGGGGCGGACATGTAGAGGGCGTACTCGACGCCGTCCCGGGACATGTACATCTCCTCGGCGGCGTGCCGCGGGCCGGGGAAGGGCGTGTCCTTCGCCAGCGCCGTCCAGGTGTACTCCCACCGGGCGCTGTCGCGGTCGCGGTACGTGGAGTGCTCCAGCGTCAGGCGCCGGTAGTCGACGAGCCGTTGGAGCTGCTGCTCCAGGTCGAGCTGGTGGGCGTACGGGTCGTCGAAGTCGGGCGCGGTGTCGACGGCTATGCGGACGAAGTGCTCGCCGCCGTCGGGGCTGTAGTCGACCTGCCGCAGATCACCGCTGCCCTCGAGCTCCTCCCGCTCCCAGCCCGGGGGCAGGGAGAGGCCGAAACCCAGCGGGTCGTCGTGACGCACCCAGTCGGCCGGGACGGACCCCGTGGTCCCCCCGTCCGCGGAGGGGGTGCCGGACGCGGACGGGGAAGGGGAACCGGAGGCGGACGGGGTGGGCGTCCGGGTGACGGCGGCCCCCCGGTCCGTCTCCCGCCCCTCGTCCGACGCCTGGAGCAGCACGGCGGTGCCGCCGCCGACCAGGGCGGCGGCGACCACCAGGGCGAGCACCCGCAGGCGGCGCCGGGGACGTGCGGGAGCACCGCCCGGGGGACCGGCGGGCGGATACCCCATGGCCGGCGTGCCGCCGCCCGGCACGGCGCCCGCCGTCGGGCCCGTCGCCCGGTGGCCCACGGCCGTCGGGCCGGTCACCGGCGGATACGGCGTCCGCCCGGCCGCGCCCGCCGGCCCCGGGTGGGCCGGGGCCGGCGCGTGCCCGGTGCCCGAGTACTGCGTCGGGACGTACGCCTGGGCCGCGTTCGGGCGCCGCCCCTCGGCCGCCTCGGCGAGCAGCTGCTCGGTCTCGGTCACGCCGGGCCGTCCGGCCGGGTCCTTGCGCAGCAGGGCACTGATGACGGGCGCGAGCGGGCCGGCGTTCAGGGGTTCGGAGGCCTCTTCCTCGACGACCGCCTGCATCGTGGACAGCGGCGAGGTGCGGCGGAACGGCGACCTGCCCTCCACCGCCGTGTACAGCGTCGCGCCGAGCGCCCACAGGTCGGAGGCGGGGCCGGGATCGTGGCCGCGCACCCGCTCCGGTGCCAGGTAGTCCACGGAGCCGACGACCTCACCGGTGCGGGTGATGGTGCTGTCGCCCTCGATCTGCGCGATGCCGAAGTCGGTGAGCAGCACCCGGCCGTCGTCGGCGAGCAGGACGTTGCCGGGCTTGACGTCGCGGTGCAGGACCCCGGCGGTGTGCGCGGCGCGCAGGGCGCGCAGCACCCACAGGCCGATGCGGGCCGCCTCCCGCGGCTCGACGTGCCCGTCGTCCTTGACCGCGTCGGCCAGTGAGCGGCCCTCGACCAGCTCCATCACGATCCACGGCCGGCCGTCGTGTTCGAGGACGTCGTGCACGGTGACGACGGCCGAGTGGTTGATCCGCGCCGCCGCGCGCGCCTCGCTCCGGGTCCGCGCCAGCAGGATGGCCTGGTCGCTCTCGGAGACGTAGTGCGCGGCGGTCAACTCCTTGACGGCGACGGCCCGGTGGAGCACCTCGTCGTGGGCGCGCCACACCCGCCCCATGCCGCCGCTGCCGATGGACTCGCCGAGCCGGTAACGGCCCGCGACGAGCCGGCCCTGCATCTGATTCACGTTGCCCCGCAATGGTCTTGTCAAGGTCAGACTAGGGACCGGGCCCCGTTCGGGGAACGGGTGGGGTGGCCTGAAAACCACTCTGTGACGGTTGTCGCTTCCTGCGCCGGGAAGCAACCACCGGGGCGTTCACCACGTCGGCCGGTGGACGCCCGTGCGGTTCCCGTCCGCCTGACGCTTCGTCAACCCGTGTACCGGTACGTCGCCGACGCCTGTTCGTACAGCCGGGTCACCTCGTCGCGCTCCGCCTCCGGGCCGCGCACCTGCACCACGTGGTAGCGCCCGTCGATCAGCATCGCGACGTTGCGCACGTACAGTTCGCCCCCGTCGGCGCCGGTCCAGGTGAACTGCCCCTCGGCCATGGTCCGTCCGCCCACCTCGATGGTCTTCAGCCCCCCGGCGGTGGCCCAGCTGGAGGCACGGTACGGCGCCAACTCGGGCTCGCTGTCGCGCTGGTAGGCCATCGGGTCGGTGCCGAACTCGCCCGAGTCGTCCCGGCCGGGGACGACGACGAGCTCGAAGTCGCCCTTGGCGTAGACGACCTGGCCGCTGCCGTTGCGCGGCGTGCGGGTCCAGCCCTCGGCGACGGCGACCCGGAAGCCCTCCGGGTCCTCGCGCAGCGCGAACCCGTCGGCGACGTCGGACCCGGTGGTCTGCGTCTCGGTGGACCCGGCCGACCCCGAGGGGCCGGATCCGCCCTCCGGCGACGGCGGTTCGGGCCGCGGTTCGCCGCCGGACTCGGGGGACCGCTCGGACGGCGCCCGGCTCGCCTCGGCGGCGGCGCCCGTCCGTTCGGGGGCGCCGGCGTCGCCGGTGTCGTCCTTCGGCATGAAGAACAGGGCGTACGCGACCGCCCCGGCCAGGGCGAGCAGGATCAGCAGGAGCAGTGTCCGGCCGAGGCTGCGCGGTGAACGGTCCGGCTCCGGCCGGCCCCTCTTGTGCCGTCCGTGGTGGGCGGGCAGCCCGGCGCGCCGCCGGCGCACCAGCTCGCCCCGGCGGCGCACGATGGGCAGCCTGCCGGCGTCGACGGGCGGGGCCGCGACGACGTGCAGTCCGGCCTCCGGCTCGGGTGCCGAACGCACCAGGGAGCGCAGCCAGCCGCCCAGTTCCTCGAAGTCGATGCGCTCGGTGGGGTCCTGACGCAGCAACGACTCCACGACCGGCCGCAGCGGCCCGCACTCCTCGGCGAACGCCGGCGGCTCCGCGCACACGATCTGCACCAGCTCGGCGGTCGACTCCTCCGGGTAGGGCGCGTGCCCCTGCACGGCGCGGAAGAGCAGCGCGCCCAGCGCCCAGAGGTCGGTGGCGGGGCCGATGGGCGCGGCCAGCTGCCAGTTCTCGTGCACCGGCCCGGCCTGTTCCGGGGCCCAGCGCTCGGTCACGGGCCCGACCACGGCCATCCGGGCCTGCCGTGCCCGTTCGGCGGCGAGTGCGGTGCCCGGC
>NZ_BDJC01000065.1 GCF_002005565.1 Streptomyces sp. JHA26
CCGCCGCCGCGCCCGGCCGGCCCGCCATCGCCGCCGCCTGGGCGGAGGGCAGCCGCCGCGGCCGGCAGGAGGAGTCCCTTCCGGACCTCGCCGGGCCCGACCCCTCCCCCGGATCCGCCCCCGCCCCCGCCGCTGTACACGAAGAAGGACACTGACCGTGCAAGACACACACACCAACAGCCTGGGCTGGCTGCTCGACCAGGAGCTCGGCACCGTCGAGGGCGTCCGCTACGCCGTCCTGATGAGCAGCGACGGCCTGTTGAAGGCCCGGACGCAGACGATCGGCCAGGACGACGGGGAGAAGTTCGCCGCGCTGACGGCGGCGCTGCGGGCCGCGGGCAAGGCGTGGGACGACTTCACCGGCGGCCAGGGCATGCGGCAGCTGCTGATCGAGTCGGTCGGCTGCATCGGGCTGACGACGACCGCCGCGAAGAACACCATGCTGTCGGTGTGCACGACCGGCCCGGACGCCGATGTCGGGCTGATCTCCCACCACATGGTGCGGCTCGCCACCCGGGTGGGGCACGAACTGGGCACCGCGGAACGGGTGCCGGCCGCGGAAGGCGGCGCACCGGCATGACGGGGCCGCGGCGTGACCCCGACATGGTCAGGCCCTACGTCCGTACCGGCGGGCAGGTCCGCGCCCGGGACGACGTGCGCCTGGAGAGCGTGCTCATCGCCGCGACCGGGCCCACGGACTCCCTCGGCCCGGACGCCCGCCGGGTGATGCGGCTGTTCTCCGGCGCGGAGGGCGGCCTGGCCGTCGCGGACATCGCCGCCGCGCTGGAGCTGCCGCCCTCCACGGTGCGCATCCTCGTCTCCTCGCTGATGGACTCCGGCCACCTGGCCAGTCCGGTCGCGGCCGGCGACCACCAGCCCGAATCCGACCTGCTGCAGGAGGTACTGCGTGGACTGCGCTCCATGGTCTGACCCGCCCGTCACCTACGTCCCGGCCACGGTGACGCGGTCGGCCAAGATCGTGATCGCGGGGGGTTTCGGCGTCGGCAAGACGACGCTGATCGGCAGCGTCTCGGAGGTGACGCCCCTGCGGATGGAGGAACCCATCACGCAGGAGAGCGCGGGCGTGGACGACCTGCGGGGCACCCCGCACAAGACGACGACCACGGTGGCGATGGACTTCGGCCGCATCCACATGGCCGGCGGCCGCCTCGCGCTGTACCTGTTCGGGCTGCCGGGGCAGGCCCGTTTCCAGCCTCTGTGGGAGGACCTGGCCGAGGGGGCGCTCGGCTGTCTCGTCCTGGCCGACTCCCGCAACCTCGACGCCTCCCACGACGCGCTCGGCCTGCTGGACGACGGCGGCATACCGTACGCCGTCGCCATCAACGCGTTCCCCGGCGCCCCGGTGTACCCCGAGTCGGAGCTGCGCGAGGCCCTGGCCCTCGACCCGTTCACCCCGCTGACGACCTGTGACGCGCGCGACCGCACGTCGTCCCTGCACGCCCTGATCACGCTCACCGAGTACCTGTCCGAGCAGCGCTCGGCCGCCCTCCTGGAGTCCCGCCGATGACGATGCCCTCCGCCGCGTCCGCGCCGGCCAGCCCGTCGGGGCGGATCGCCCTGTACACCGCGGAGTTCGCCGCCGACCCGCACGCCGCGTACCGGCGCATGCGCCGCACCCACGGCCCCCTCGTCCCGGTCGAGCTGGCGCCCGGCGTCCCGGCGACGCTGGTGATCGGCTACTACCAGGCCCGCCGCATCCTCAACGACCCGCTGCACTTCCCCGCCGACCCGCGCGCGTGGGAGAAGCTGATCCCGGCGTCGTGCCCGGTGCGGCCGATGATGGAGTGGCGTCCCAACGCGCTGCGCTCCGGCGGCGCCGAGCACGCCCGCTACCGCGGCGCGAACACCGCGGCGATCGACGGGGTCGACCAGCACGGGCTGCGGGCCCTGGTCGAGCAGGTCTCCTCCGGCGCCATCGACGAGTTCCGCGGCAAGGGCGAGGCGGACCTGCTCTCCCAGTACGCGTTCCCGATCGCCTTCCGGGTGCTGAGCGCGCTGCTGGGCTGCCCGGACGATATCGGCATGCGCATCGCCGACGGCATGGCGAAGATCTTCGACACCACCCGCGCCGAGGAGGGCAACCGGATCCTCGGGCAGGCCGTCGCCGACCTGGTGAACCTGCGCCGCCAGCACCCCGGCGACGACATCACGTCCCGCCTGATCGGCCACTCCGCCCGGCTGGACGACGAGGAGATGAGCCACCAGCTCGTCACGCTCTACGGCGCCGGGATCGAGCCGCTGACCAACCTGATCAGCAACACCGTGCTGAAGATCCTCACCGACGAGGAGTTCTCCGCCGACCTGCACGCCGGGCTGTCCACGGTGCGCGACGCGCTCGACACCGTCCTCTACACCGACCCGCCCATGGCGAACTACTGCATCTCCTACCCGCCGTACCCGATCGACGTGGACGGGTACCTGCTGCCCGCCGACCAGCCGGTCGTGATCTCCATGTCGGCCGCCAACAACGACCCGGCCCTCACGGACGGCGTGCCCGAGGGCCGGCACACCGGCAACCGTGCCCACCTGGCCTGGAGCATCGGCCCGCACACCTGCCCGGCCCGCTCGCACGCCTACCTCATCGCGGAGACCGCGGTCACCCACCTCCTCGACGCGCTGCCGGAGACGGACCTCGCCGTGCCCGTCGCCGAGCTCGTCTGGCGTCCGGGACCGTTCCACCGCGCCCTGGAGTCCCTGCCCGTCACCTTTCCCCCCGCCCCCTGAGGAGTCCGCCATGTCCGACCAGCAGTCCCCCCTCGTCCTCGACCCCGCCGGCACCGACCACCACGCCGAGCACCGTGCCCTGCACGCCCGCGGTGCGGCCACCCGGGTGGACGTCCTCGGCGTGGAGGCCTGGTCGGTCTCCGACCCGGTCCTGCTCAAACAGCTGCTCACCGGCCCCGACGTCTCCAAGGACGCCCGGGCGCACTGGCCCGCCTTCGGCGAGGTGGTCCAGACGTGGCCGCTCGCCCTGTGGGTGGCGGTGGAGAACATGTTCACCGCGTACGGCTCCGACCACCGCAAGCTGCGCCGCCTGGTGGCGCCCGCCTTCAGCGCGCGCCGCATAGCCCACATGCGGCCGGCCGTCGAGGGCATGGTGGAGGAGCTCGTCGACCGTCTCGCGGGCCTGCCCGCGGGCGAGCCGGTCGATCTGCGCCAGGAACTGGCCTACCCGCTGCCCATCGCCGTGATCGGCCACCTCATGGGCGTGCCCGAGAGCCGCCGGGAAGGCTTCCGGGCCCTCGTGGACGGCGTCTTCGACACCACGCTCAGCCAGGACGAGGCCCAGACCAACACCGCCCGGCTCTACGAGGTCCTGGACCAGCTCATCGCCGAGAAGCGCAGCACCCCCGGCGACGACATGACGTCCCTGCTCATCGCCGCCCGGGACGACGAGAGCGACGGCACGGGACTGACGCACGAGGAGATGCGCGACACCCTGCTGCTGATGATCAGCGCCGGCTACGAGACCACCGTCAACGTCATCGACCAGGCCGTCCACACCCTGCTGACCCGCCCCGACCAGCTCGAACTGGTCCGCAAGGGTGCCGTCACCTGGGACGACGTCGTCGAGGAGACGCTGCGGCACGAGCCGGCGGTCAAGCACCTGCCGATGCGGTACGCCGTCACGGACATCCCCCTGCCCGACGGGCGGACCATCGCCCGCGGCGAGGCGATCCTCGCCTCCTACGCCGCCGCCAACCGCCACCCCGACTGGCACGAGGACGCCGACACGTTCGACGCGGCCCGCACGGTCAAGGACCACCTGGCGTTCGGGTACGGCGTCCACTTCTGCCTCGGCGCGCCCCTCGCCCGGATGGAGGTCACCCTCGCGCTGCGGAGCCTGTTCGGCCGCTTCCCCGACATCCGCCTCGCCGTGCCCTCGGCCGAGCTCGAGGCCGTGCCCTCCCTGATCAGCAACGGCCACCAGCGGCTTCCGGTCCTGCTGCACGCCGGCTGAACGACGAGGCGGCCCGCCCCGGTGCGTCGGGGCGGGCCGTCCGGTGCTCCGGGGGCCTCAGCCGAACATGCCCGGCTCGTAGTCGCCGGCCGGCTGCTGGGTGATGACGTTCAGCCGGTTGTAGGTGTTGATGACGGCGATCAGACCGACCAGCGCGGCCAGCTGCTCCTCGTCGTAGTGCTTCGCCGCCTCCGCCCAGGCCTCGTCGCTGACGCCGCGGCCGTCGGCGATGCGGGTGCCCTGCTCGGTCAGCTCCAGGGCGGCCCGCTCGGCGTCGGTGAAGACCTTGGCCTCCCGCCAGGCCGCGACCAGGTTGAGGCGCAGCGAGGTCTCACCCGCCTTCGCGGCGTCCTTGGTGTGCATGTCGAGGCAGAAGCCGCAGCCGTTGATCTGGCTGGCGCGGATCTTCACCAGCTCCTGGGTGGCGGCCGGCAGACCCGAGTCCGCCACGACCTTGCCCGCCGAGTTGATGTGCCGCAGGAGCTTGCCGGCGATCGGGTTGCCGAAGAGGTTGAGGCGAGCGTCCATGATGGGTCCCTCCGTGGTGGGTCGTCGGCCGTCGGCCGTTGCCGTATCGCGTTACACAGCTACGACGGATCGCGGACGGGAGATGTGACAGCCCGGACGCCGACACAGGTGTGACCTGCGCCACAGTACGTCCGGTGGTGTCCGTCGCCCGCCCCGACGCGGGCGCCGCGCCCGGCGGGGATTAGCCTCGGGTCCCGGAAAGACGGGCGACAGCAGGACGACAGCAGGAGGCAGGCATGGCGAAGGTTCCCAGCGCGGTGGTCGCGGCGGGCGGTCTCGTCGGCGGGTACGGCGTGGCCCGCTGGACCGGGAAGCGGCAGCTCGGCGGGGCCGTGCTCGCCGTCGCCGGGGCCGCCGCCGCGCAGCGGTGGCGCGAGCGGGCCGGCGGGAAGGCCGCCGGGGCGCTGACGGCCGCGTACGTCGCCGGTTTCGCCGGGTCCCACCCGCTGGCCAAGAAGGTGGGCGCCTGGCCCGCCGTGTTCGGCGTCGCCGGCGCCGTCGCGCTGGCGTCCTGGGCGGTCGCCGACCGACGGGCCTGACCCCGTCGGCTCAGGGGCGGTGCGTCAGCACGTTCACCACGCGTCCGCTCGGGTCCCGTACGAAGAAGCGCCGCACGCCCCACTCCTCGTCGCGCAGCTCCCGCACGATCTCCGCGCCCGACGCGACGAGCCGGGCGTGGACCGCGTCGACGTCCTCGACCTCCACGCTCAGGTCGGGGACGACGGGGCCGGTGCGCTCCTCGGTGAAGAAGCTGATCTGGGCGGCGGGGACGGACGGTGAGGCCATGGTCGACACCCAGCCCATGTCCATGACCTCCTCGAGGCCCAGCAGGCCGTAGAAGTCGCGGCTGGAGGCCAGTTCCTCCTCGGACCCGGCGTGGACGTTGGGGACGATCCTGCGGACGGTCATCGAAGGCTCCTCACGCTCGGCCGCCCGGCCGTTCGGGTGGCCAGGCGGTCGGTCGGGCGGCCGCTCGGGTGGCCGGGCGGTCGGTCGGGCGGCCGCTCGGGTGGCGGTCGGTGGGCCGCCCGGGTGGCGGTCGGCCCGGACTCTACGCCGTCGCGGTGCCCGCGCCCGGCGTCTCCCTCGTTCCCGGGCCCGCCCCCGCGGCCGACAGCGGCTCCGCGATGTCCTCCAGGGAGCGGCGTTCCGCCTTCACCGCGAGGAACGCCGCCACCAGACCGGCCGCGCACATCAGCCCGGCGCCGATCTGGAACGCGAGCACCGTGTCGCCGACCACCCCGGACTCCGTGAGGTCGGCGAAGAGCAGCGGACCGCTGATACCGCCGGCGGCCGTGCCGAGGGCGTAGAAGAAGGCGATGGCCATCGCCCGGGTCTCCATGGGGAAGATCTCGGAGACCGTCAGGTACGCGCTGGAGGCGCCCGCGGAGGCGAAGAACAGCACCACGCACCAGCAGGCCGTCATCGTGTTCGCCGTCAGCGAGCCGCGGTCGAAGAGCCACGCCGTGACGAACAGCAGGACACCCGACAGCAGGTACGTGCCCGAGATCATGATCCGGCGGCCGACCGTGTCGAACAGCTTGCCCAGCAGCAGCGGGCCGAGGAAGTTGCCGGCGGCGATGACGGCGAAGTAGTAGCCGGTGCGACCGGTCGGCACGTCGAAGAAGGTGATCAGGATGGTGCCGAAGCCGAAGGTGATGGCGTTGTAGAGGAACGCCTGGCCGATGAAGAGGGAGAGCCCGAGGACCGCGCGGCGGGGGTACTTGCCGAAGACGGTCTTCGCGATCAGGCCGAAGCCGATGCTCTTGCGCTGGTGGATGGTGATCTCACCGGCCGGCCGCGGCAGCCGCTGCCCCTTCTCCTGCTCGATCTCCCTCTCGACCGTGGAAACGAGTTCCTCCGCCTCGTCGCCGCGGCCGTGGATGAACTGCCAGCGCGGGCTCTCCGGGACGTGCCGGCGCACCAGCAGGATGACCAGGCCCAGGACCACGCCGAGGGCGAAGCTGAGCCGCCAGCCGAGGTCCTTCGGGAAGATGTCGGTGTCCAGCATGACGATGGACAGCAGGGAACCGCCGATGGCGCCCAGCCAGTAGCTGCCGTTGATGATGAGGTCGACCCGGCCCCGGTACTGGGACGGGATCAGCTCGTCGATCGCCGAGTTGATGGCCGCGTACTCGCCGCCGATGCCGAAACCGGTGAGGAACCGGAACAGGAAGAACCACCAGGACTCGAACGACACCGCGGTCAGCGCGGTCGCCATCAGGTACACGACCAGCGTCAGCATGAACAGCTTCTTGCGGCCGTGGCGGTCGGTCAGCCAGCCGAAGAACAGGGCGCCCGAACAGGCACCGGCCACGTAGAGGGCGGCGGCCAGGCCGGTGATCTGGGCGGAGCTGATGTCCAGGCCGCTGCCGTCCTCGGCGATCCGGCCGGCCACGTTGCCGACGATCGTGACCTCCAGGCCGTCCAGGATCCAGACGGTGCCCAGACCGATCACGATCATCCAGTGCCACCGGGACCAGGGCAGCCGGTCCAGGCGGGCGGGGACCGCCGTGGTGACGGTTCCGGTGGAGGCGGCGGGTACGGAGTCCGGTGACGACGGCTGCGGTGGCATGGCTCCCTCTCCCTCGAGGACCGTGGGACGACGACGCCCGGGCCACCGGCGCCGTGCGGCGCCGCCGGACCGAGCGGTCGGAACCCGTGTGCCCGCAACCGGGACGGGCACGCCCGGCCGGTCGAGGGGCTACGCCCCCAGCATGCGGGAGACCGCGTAGATCAGCAGCCCGGCCAGCGAGCCGACCACCGTGCCGTTGATCCGGATGAACTGCAGGTCCCGGCCGATGTTCGCCTCGATCTTCTTCGTGGTGTGCTCGGCGTCCCAGCTCGCCACCGTGTCGGTGATCAGCGACGTGATCTCCCGCCGGTAGGTGGTCACGACGTACACCGCGGCGCCCTCCACCCACGAGTCGACCTTGCCCTGCAGCTTCGCGTCGGAGGCCATCCGGGCGCCCAGCGACAGCAGCGACGCCCGCACCCGCAGCCGCAGCTCGCTGCGCTCGTCCTCCGCCGCCGAGACGATCATGGACCGTACGGCCGTCCACGCGGACGCGATCAGGTCCTGCACCTCCTCGCGGCCCAGCACCTCCGTCTTCAGCCGCTCCACGCGCGCCCGGGTGTCGGTGTCGGACCGCAGGTCGGAGGCGAAGTCGGTGAGGAAGCGGTCGAGGGCGCCGCGCGCGGGGTGGGCGGGCATGTCGCGCATCTCGGTGATGAAGCGCAGCAGTTCCTTGTAGACGCGCTCGCCGACCTTCCGGTCCACGAACCGGGGCGTCCATCCGGGTGCCCCGCCCTGCACGGCGTCCATCACGTTGTCGCCGTGCAGCACCAGCCAGTCGTGGGCGCGGGAGACGACCAGGTCGACGGCCCTGTGGTGCCCGCCGTCGGCGACGACCCGGTCCAGCATCTTGCCGATGCCGGGGGCGATCTCCTGCGCGTCGGCCCGCCGGGTGACGGCCTCGCCGACCACCGCCTGCACGTCGGAGTCGCGCAGCACGGTCAGGGCGCCGCGCAGGGCGGCGGACAGCTCGGCCGTCACCCGGTCGGCGTGCTCGGGCACCGCCAGCCAGGCCCCGAGCCGGCTGCCGATGCCGACGGCGCGCAGCCGCCCGCGCACGACGTCCTCGGAGAGGAAGTTCTCGCCGACGAACTCGCCCAGCGAGACGCCCAGCTGGTCCTTCTTCCTGGGGATGATCGCGGTGTGCGGGATGGGCAGCCCGAGGGGGTGGCGGAAGAGGGCGGTGACCGCGAACCAGTCGGCGAGCGCACCGACCATGCCGGCCTCGGCGGCGGCGGACACGTAGCCCGCCCAGGCGCCCGCGCCCCGGTGGGAGGCCCACTCGGCCAGGACGTAGACCACCGCCACGAACAGCAGCAGACCGGTGGCGGTGAGCTTCATGCGGCGCACGCCGCGCCGCTTCTCCTCGTCGGCCGGGCTGAACGCCGTCATCGCCCGGTCGCGGACGGCGCCGGGAACCGCGGAGGACGGGCCCTCGCCCTCCTCGACGCCCTCCCCGCCACTCGCGGAACCCTCCGGACGTTCTGCCTGCGTGCGTGCCATCCACTCCACCGTTCGACGATCCGTCCCGCACTCATTGTCCCTTCCTGACCGACTCCTGGAACGGAACACAAGTTCCCGACGTCCGACGGGAGAGCCGGATGGCCGGACAGAGGGCGAGCAAGAGAGAGGGAAAACGGGAGAGGGGGGAAGGAGAACGGCGAAGGTCCGGGGGGTCACACGGCCTTCCCCCGCTCCATGCCGCATCATGGCCTCGTCGGACCGGAGCCGTGAGGCTCCCCTCGCCCGAGGAGAACACCACAGCATGACCCGGGGTCATGACACAGAAGCGGGGGCCCCTGCCGGCAAGCAGCGCGCCCTGCTGGCCGCGATCGTCGCCCTGATCGTGGCGATCTCCGCCGCCATATACGCCACCGCGGCCTCCGACGACGGCACCCGCGACCGCACGCCGCTCGCCGGCGGCCGGTTCCCGCACCACGACGCCGCCCCCGCCCCCGCCTCCACCGGCACCTGGGTCGGCGCCTGGTCCACCTCGCCCGTCGGCCCGGAACCGGGCACCGCGACGCGGGGCCTGGCCGGCCGCTCGGTACGCAACGTCGTGCACGCGGCCGTCGGCGGCACCGGCGCCCGCATCACCCTGTCCAACCTGTACGGCCGGACACCGCTGACCGTCACCCACGCGTCCGTCGCCCTGGCCGCCGACGACGGCACCGCCGCCGCGGTCGCCGCCAGCATGCGCCGGCTCACCTTCGGCGGCAGCCCCCGGGTCGTCGTCCCGGCCGGCGGACAGGTGACGAGCGACGTCGCCCGCATCGCCGTCCCCCACGGCGGCGACGTCCTGATCACCACCTACTCCCCCCTGCCCTCCGGCCCCGTCACCTACCACCCGCAGGCCCTGCAGACCAGCTACGTCGCCGAGGGCGACCGCACCGAGGACGTCACCGCCACCGCGTACACGGGCAGGACCTCGTACTGGCGCTACGTGACCGCGCTGGACGTGCTCAGCCACGAGGCCGTGGGCACCGTCGTCGCGCTCGGCGACTCGATCACCGACGGCGCCCACTCCACCATGGACGCCAACCACCGCTGGCCCGACATCCTCGCCCAACGGCTGCGCGCGGCGGCCGGGGCCGGACGGAACGTGCCCCGCTACAGCGTCGTCAACCAGGGCATCAGCAGCAACCGGCTGCTCACCCACGGCCCGGGCACGCCCCCCGTCAACCCCAGCACGCTGTCCCGGTTCCCCCGGGACGTGCTGGGCCGCCCGAACGTCAAGGTGGTCGTCGTCGCCATCGGCGTCAACGACATCCTGCACAGCCCGGAACTCGCCGACCGGGACGCGATCCTCACGGGTCTGCGCACGCTGGTCGCCATGGCCCACGCCCACGGCCTCAAGGTCGTCGGCGCGACCGTGATGCCGTTCGGCGGCTACGGCGGCTACACCGACGCCCGCGAGAACATGCGGCAGGAGATCAACGAGGAGATCCGCGAGGGACGGATCTTCGACGCGCTCGTCGACTTCGACGCGGCACTGCGCGACCCCTACGACCCACGGCGACTGCGCACGGAATACGACTGCGGAGACCACCTCCACCCCAACGACAGGGGCTACGCCCGAATGGCCACGGAGGTAGACCTGAACGCCCTGAGAAACACCACCCCAGCCCTCCTGTGACCACCCGGGGCACCCCCACCCGCCACGCCGCCCCAGCTGCGGGCAGTCGTGCCTCCCCCAGCGCCCACCCGCCCCGGCTCAGCCGTCGTCCCGCCGCCCCTCCGGCCCCGCCCCGCCCAACTCCCCCCGCGCCACCTTCCGCTCCAACTTCTCCCGCCGCCGCTCCTCCTTCAACCGCAACCGCTCCGCCCGCGTCACCTTCCGCTCCACACCCACCCCACCCCAGAAGGCAAACCCCGTGACGACCACACGCGGCGCCCCCGGCTCGGCCGGAACGCCCTCCTCCCGGTGGTCGAAACCCCCCATGATCCCGATGCCGCGCACGACCACCTCGACACCGGGCGGCACGACCACGTTCATGCCGCCCATGATCGCGACGCAGTTGATCACGACCTCGCCGTCCGCGAAGTCCGCCTCGCGCAGGTCGATCTCGCCGCCGCCCCAGAACGCGAAGGAGTTGAACCGCTTCGGCACCGTCCAGCGCCCCTTGCGCTGGAACCCGGACATCACGGCGACCGCCCACGTCGACGACCCCTCGCCGCCGGTGATCCGCCCCGCCCAGCCCCCGCCCCCCGCGGGTTCCTTGGTCATCGGCACCCGGGGCACCGGCGTCACGACGCCCTCCCCGGCCGGCAGGTCCCGCGTGATCGGCGCCAGCTCCCCGTACGTCCGCGCACGGTAGACGGCGTCCAGCCGCTCCTCGAACTCGCCCATGTCCAGGCGTCCTTCGGCAAGGGCGTCCTGCAGGACCTCGGCGACCCGTTCACGGTCGGCGTCGGATGCACGGAGTTCCGGGGCGTCGTCGGTCATGCACAGCAGCCTACGAGGTCGGCCCGCCGGGCACTACGCGCTCGCCCGTTCCGCATACATCCCGGTGATCACCGCTTCGATGTCCGGCTCCCGCACCGAGAGGTCCACCAGCGGACACCGGGCCGCGACGTCCGCCGCCAGCCACCACGGCTGCAGGTCCGCCGGCCGGTACAGATCGACGGCGCTGTCACCCGAACGGATGCGCTCCATCAGCTCGACCTCGACACCGCCCCCACCGATCGCCCACGCCGCCGGCAACGCCTGCCCCAGCCACACGAACGTGACCGCCTGCGCCTGGTCGTACCCCCCGAGCTGCGGTTTCTCGTCCCACAGGGCCAAATAGGTGGAGACGAGGATCAGCCCGAAGACCGTGTTGGTGAACACCCCCGCGGCGGTGGCCGCCCGATACGTCGCGTACCGTCTGAATCCTCCCACCGCGACGGCCGCGTACAACCGTCCCGAACCCACGCCCACAGCCCTCCACCTCCGCCCGGCGGCAAAACGCAGGAGCCTAGTACGAGGCGACGGGGGCACACCACGGAATTACCGGGCCGCGGTTCGGACACCCGGACGACGACACCCGAATTCACAGGTGTGCCGCAGAGCGGGAACGGAACGCCCGGTGCGAGAGTCTTCACCAGAGGGCGTAGAAGCATACAAGGCCGTACGAGACCAGACCGTACGACGCGAAACAGGAGTCCGTGCACGAGATGAGCGACGAGCCGCAGCAGCCTGACCAGGGCTCGCAACCGGGAACGGCGACGCCGAAGAAGCCGAAGAGGCCCAAGCGGACCGGATGGCGCCGGCTGATCCCCACCTGGCGCATGACGCTGGGCGCCTTCCTCGTCGGCGTCCTGCTGCTGATCGGCGGCTTCTTCCTCGGCTACTCCCTGGTGCAGATCCCGTCGGCCAACGCCCTCGCCACCCAGCAGAGCAACGTCTACCTCTACGCCGACGGCACCGTCCTCGCCCGCGACGGCGAGGTCAACCGCGAGAACGTCTCCCTCGACCGCATCTCCGAGGACGCCCAGCACGCCGTCCTCGCCGCCGAGGACCGCGACTTCTACACCGAGTCCGCCATCGACCCCATGGCGATGATCCGGGGCGGCTGGAGAACCGCCACCGGCAAGGGCAAGCAGTCCGGCTCCACGATCACCCAGCAGTACGTCAAGAACTACTACCTCGCACAGGAGCAGACCGTCTCCCGCAAGGTGAAGGAGTTCTTCATCTCGATCAAGCTCGACCGGGAGAAGAGCAAGGACGAGATCCTCGAGGGCTACCTCAACACCAGCTTCTTCGGCCGCGGCGCCTACGGCATCCAGTCCGCCGCCCAGGCCTACTACGGCATCGACGCCACCGACCTCACCGCCGCCCAGGGCGCCTACCTCGCCTCCCTGCTCAACGCGCCCAGCCAGTACGACGTCGTCGTCCACCCGGAGAACAAGGCCGCCGCCGAGGCCCGCTGGAACTACGTCCTGGACGGCATGGTCAAGATGAAGTGGCTCAGCCCGTCCGAACGCGCCGGACTGAAGTTCCCCGCCCCCAAGAAGACCACCGTCTCCACCAGCATGTCCGGACAGCGCGGCTACGTCGTCAACATCGTCAAGAACTACCTGATCGGGAACGACATCGTCACCGAGGAGGACCTCGACCGCGGCGGCTACCGCATCACCACCACCCTCCAGAAGGACAAGCAGGACGCCTTCGTCAAGGCCGTCGACGACAAGCTCATGTCCGAACTGGACAAGGACCGCAAGGCCGACACCTACGTCCGCGCCGGCGGCGCCTCCATCGACCCGAAGACCGGCAAGGTCGTCGCCATGTACAACGGCATCGACTACGTCAAGCAGTACACCCCCAACGCCACCCGCCGGGACTTCCAGGTCGGCTCCACTTTCAAGCCCTTCGTCTTCGCCGCGGCCGTCGAGAACCACTCCCGCACCCAGGACGACCGCATGATCAACCCGAACACGCTCTACAACGGCGACAGCGAACGCACCGTCCAGGGCTGGACCGGCACCCGCTACAGCCCGGAGAACGAGGACCACCGGGACTACGGCGACATCACCGTCCGCGAAGCCACCGACAAGTCCGTCAACGCCGTCTACGCCCAGATGGCGGTCGACGTCGGCCCCGGCAAGGTCAAGCAGACCGCGATCGACCTCGGCCTGGCCGCCGACACCCCCGAGATGCCCGAGGGCCCCGCCATCGCCCTCGGCACGGCCACCGCCAGCCCCCTCGACATGGCCCAGGCCTACGCCACCCTCGCCAACCACGGCCGGCACACCCCGTACGTCCTGGTCGAGAAGGTCACGAAGGACGGCCGGCACGAGATCGACCTGCCCGAAGCACGCGAGAAGCAGGCCGTCAGCCGCGAGGCCGCCGACACCACCACGTCCGTCCTGCGCAGCGTCGTCCAGAACGGCACCGCCACCGCCGCCCAGGCCGCCGGCCGCCCCGCCGCCGGCAAGACCGGCACCGCCGAGGAGGACACCGCCGCCTGGTTCGCCGGCTACACCCCCGACCTCGCCACCGTCGTCGCCGTCATGGGCCAGGACCCCGTCACGGCCGCCCACAAACCCCTGTACGGCGTCATGGGCCTCGACCGCATCAACGGCGGCGGAGCACCCGCCGAGATCTGGGGGCAGTACACCCGCGCGGCCCTCGAGGGCGAACCGGTCGCCTCCTTCGACCTCCAGCTCCAGGCCGGCGCCGAGGTCACCGCACCCCCCTCCGCCGACCCCTCCGACGACACCGACACGGGCGACGAGTCCGACGGCGGCACCGGCGACGAGGAGGGCACCGACGACCAGGAGACCGACACCGCCACCCCGGGCGAGAACGGCGGCACCAGCACCGACCCGGGCGACGACACCGGCGACGACGGCGACGGCGACGCCTCCACCGGCGGCCCCGGCACCGGCGGCCCCAGCACCGAACCCGGCCCCGACGGCGGCGGGGACGGAGACGGAGACGGAGACGGGAACAACGGCGACGACGGCACCGACGAGGGCGAGCCCGGCGGACCCGGCGGAGCGGACGGCGGCGGCGGCGCGGACGGCGGCGGATTCGTCGGCGGCCTCCCCGGCACACCGCCCGGCCGGTGACCCCCGCGCCGGGTCGGTGACCCCCGCACCCGGTCAGTGACCCGACGTCGCCTTCAGACCCACCACGGCGACCAGCAGCAGACAGATGAAGAAGATCCGGGCGGCGGTCGCCGGCTCCCCCAGCACCACCATGCCGAGCACCGCCGCCCCGGCCGCACCGATCCCCACCCACACGCCGTAGGCGGTACCGATGGGCAGCGTCCGCGCCGCGTACGACAGCAACAGCATGCTCGCGACGATCCCGGCACCCGTGAACAGGCTCGGCCACAGCCGCGTGAAACCCTCGGTGTACTTCATCCCGACCGACCAGCCGACCTCGAGCAGACCGGCGACGACAAGCAGGACCCACGCCACGACAGACACCTCCGTGAAACGAAACTGAACGGTGGTGCGTCGTCTTTTCCTTCAACCCGGTACGGCGCGTCTCGTCGGGACGCCCCCACGGTAGCAAGGCCAAGGAAAAGGGCAAGGACGAGGGCAAGGAGAAGGGGCCGGTGACCTCGGTCACCGGCCCCTCCCGCCCGTCGCTCTACAGGTACAGCCCGGTCGAGTCCTCCGACCCCTCGAACCGGTCCGCGGCCACCGCGTGCAGGTCGCGCTCGCGCATCAGCACGTACGCGGTCCCCCGCACCTCGACCTCCGCCCGGTCCTCCGGGTCGTACAGCACCCGGTCACCCGGCTCCACCGTCCGCACGTTCTGCCCCACCGCGACGACCTCGGCCCAGGCCAGCCGCTTGCCGACGGCAGCCGTCGCGGGGATCAGGATCCCGCCCCCGGAACGACGCTCGCCCTCGTTGGTGTCCTGCCGCACGAGTACGCGGTCGTGCAGCATCCGGATGGGCAGCTTGTCGTCCGGGGAACTGTGCTCGTTTCTGTTGGCGCTCACACCCTGAAACCTACCTGCCCCGCCTCAGCCCTTGCGCCGCCGGGTACCGAGGGCGAGCAGCCCCACCACCCCGACCACGACGAGCGCCACGGGCACGACCCGCTCCATCCGCGGCGAGCCCTCCTCGTCCACGAACTGCGACTTCACATCGCTGACCACACGATTGGCCCGGACGTACGCCCGTCCGAGGGTGTGGTCGACGCTGGATGCCACCTTGGCCTTCGCATCGCCCATGATCGTCTTCGGGTGCACCCGCACCCCGATCTCGTCGAGCGTCTCGGCCAGCACCTCGCGACGGCGCCTGATGTCCGCCTCGATCTGCGCCGGGGTTCTGATGTCCGACGTGTCCGCCACCGTACGGCCTCCGAAGTCTGCTGACGCTGTCCCGGACAGTCTGTCAGCTACTCGTGTCCCTGCACTCCCAGGACCCCCGGTTACGCTGACTCGATGAGCGAGCGACTGCAGCCGGGGGACCCGGCCCCCGCCTTCACCCTCCCGGACGCCGACGGCAACGAGGTGTCCCTGTCCGACCACAAGGGCCGCAAGGTCATCGTCTACTTCTACCCCGCGGCGCTTACCCCGGGCTGCACGAAGCAGGCCTGCGACTTCACGGACAACCTGGAACTGCTGGCCGCCGCCGGCTACGACGTCATCGGCATCTCCCCCGACAAGCCGGAGAAGCTGGCCAAGTTCCGCGAGGCCGAGTCCCTCAAGGTCACCCTCCTCGCCGACCCCGACAAGAAGGTCCTCGACGCGTACGGCGCCTTCGGCGAGAAGAAGAACTACGGCAAGACCTACCTGGGCGTCATCCGCTCCACGATCGTGGTGGACGAGGAGGGCAAGGTCGAACACGCCCTGTACAACGTCCGCGCGACGGGCCACGTGGCCAAGATCATCAAGGACCTGGGCATCTGACCCCGCCCAGCCTGCGGAACGGCCCGTACCGAATCACCGGTACGGGCCGTTCCGATTTTCGCACGTGACCGTCCGATAACCGGTTCGTTACTCCGTACGAGACCGCGAACACGCGGCCGGGACGGAGGGGAAGCATGGGGGTCAGGTACACCCGTGAGCTGCTCGAAGAGGCGGCTCGGGCGACAGCGAACTGGGACGACGCCGTACGCTGGTGCGGCGGAACGCCCACGCCCGGCAGCAGGCGCTACCTGCGCCAGAAAATGGCCGAGGCAGGGGTGGACGTCGCACACTTTCCCACGCAGTGGACGCGCCACACGGAGGAAACGCTCCGCGAGGCCGTTGCCGCGTCGACCAGTGTCAAGGAAGTGCTACGCCACCTGGGCATCAACCCGGTGGGCGGCAACCACGCGCACATCAGCCGCCGTATCGCGACCCTGGGCATCGACACCTCCCACTTCACCCAGCGACCGCGAAGGCCCAAGAACTCGCACGGCGACCCCCTGACCCTTCGCACGCCACAAGACGGCAGGATCCCGGGAAGCCGGCTGCTGCCGCACCTGCTCCGGCTGGGAGTTCCGGAGAGCTGCGCCATGTGCGGCACCGGAACCGAGTGGAACGGCAAACCCCTCCGGCTGGAGGTCGACCACCTCGACGGCGCCTGGTGGGACAACCGCCCGGAGAACCTCCGGCTGCTCTGCCCCAACTGCCATGCCGTGACGGACACGTATCGAGGCCGCAGGCGCAGGGCCGCATGAGCAGGCCGAGGTACACACGTGACGTGCTGACACGCACTGCAGCTGGGGCCACCAGCATGGTCGACCTGATGCGCAAGCTCGGAACGCCGATGGGAAGCGGCCCTCGCCGCTACCTCAGCAAGCGGCTACAGCACTATCGCATCGACACCTCGCACTTCCGTGAGGATCCACTGCCAGAGCGCGAACGACGCAGCTACCCGGAAGAACTCCTCAGAGAAGCCGCCGCTCGTACGAACAGCATCAGGGAGATGCTGGAGTACATGGGGTTTCCCCCGCAGGACAGCCCGTACGGCCACATCAGGAAGAAGCTGGACCAGTTCGGGATCGACACCTCGCACTTCACCGGCGGACGCAGATACGGCCCCGGGCTTCTTCCCCGCGGCGAACTGGCGGCAGCGGTGGAGGCCGCCACGAGCGTGGCCGGAGTTCTCGCGGCCCTCGGCCGAAGCAACGGCGGTGCGGCTCGCACACTCGTGAAGCGCAGCATCGAAGCGTACGGCCTGTCGACCGCCCACTTCACGGGACAGGGCCACTTTCGCGGCACGCGCTCCCCGAACCGCAAGTCGGCGGCCGACATTCTGGTCCGCCTCGCACCCGGATGCACCCGCACCAAGACGGCTCTGCTCAGGCGAGCCCTTGACGATCTCGACACAGCGCACATCTGCGGCGAGTGCGGCCTCGAAGGCACCTGGCAGGGCAAGCGGCTCGTCCTGGAGATCGATCACATCAACGGCGATCGTCTGGACAACCGCCGGGAGAACCTGCGCTACCTCTGCCCGTCCTGCCACAGTCAGACGACCACCTTCGCCAACCGGTCGCGCGATCGCCCGGTCCCACCGCAACGAGTCGCCGAGTACCAGTAAGCTGTGCCTGGGGCCGTAGCCCAATTTCGGCAGGAGGCACCACTTTTAGGTAGTGGACAGTGCGAGTTCGAATCTCGTCGGCCCCACCTTCAGGGCGCGGCTCCCGCCAAGAGCCGCGCCCTTCCGGCATCTTCGGGCCTCTGGTCTCAGCCCAACAGCTCCCGCACCACCGGCACCAGGGCCCTGAACGCCTTCCCCCGGTGGCTGATCGCGTTCTTCTCCTCCGGGGTCAGTTCCGCGCAGGTGCGGGTCTCGCCGTCCGGCTGGAGGATCGGGTCGTAGCCGAAGCCGCCCGTGCCGGCGGGGGCGTGGCGGAGGGTGCCGCGGAGTTGGCCCTCGACCACGCGTTCCGTGCCGTCGGGCAGGGCCAGGGCCGCCGCGCAGGCGAAGTGGGCGCCCCGGTGCTCGTCGGCGATGTCGCCGATCTGGGCGAGGAGGAGGTCGAGGTTGGCCTTGTCGTCGCCGTGGGTGCCGGCCCAGCGGGCGGAGAAGATGCCGGGAGCGCCGCCCAGGACGTCGACGCAGAGGCCGGAGTCGTCGGCGACGGCGGGGAGGCCGGTGGCCCGGGCGAGGGCGTGGGCCTTGAGGAGGGCGTTCTCGGCGAAGGTGACGCCGGTTTCCCTGACGTCGGGGATGTCCGGGTAGGCGTCCGCGCCGACGAGGTCGTGGGGCAGGCCGGCGTCGGCGAGGATGGCCCTGAGTTCGGTGATCTTCCCGGCGTTGCGGGTGGCGAGGATGAGGCGGGTCATGGAGGTCAGTATTACGGACCCCCGCCCGGTCTGATCGGGCCCTCCCCTACGGCGTGCAGACCTTCGTCAGTTCGCCGGCCGCGTCGGTGACGGGGCTGATGTCGGGGGTGTTGTCGCCGTTCTTGACGGCGGTGCGGATGTTGTCGACGGCCTTGCCGAGGTCTTCGACCGCTTTGTCGACGTCGGCGTCGTCGGTGCGGTCGCCGATCTTGTCGAGGTTCTTGTCTATGGAGTCGAGGGATTCCTCGAGCTGGGTGGGGTCGTTGGAGGTGTTCTCCACGGCCTGTTGGAGGGCGGTGACGCTGTCGGCTATGGCGTCGGCGGTCTGGACGCAGTCGAGTGCCTTGTCGACGGCGTCGCAGCCGGTGGTCAGGCCCATGGTCAGGGCGGCGGTCGCCAGGGCTGCGGCGGCGTATGCGGTGCGGCGACGGCGGCTGCGTCGGGTCGCGGCCATGGGTCTCGGTCCTCCCCTTGGGTCAGGGCCGGGTGGCCCGTGTGGCGTGTCGTGCCGGGCGTACGGCGGTGGAGCCGTACGCCCGTACTGCCCAAGACGCGGCGGCGGGTGGTCGAGTTGCGTGCCGGGCGTCCTTTTCTTGGCGTCCTCTTTACTTGTCGAGGGTGGTGTCGAGTGCCTTGCGCTGGAGGTCGGCGAGTTCGGCGCAGCCGGCGGTGGCGAGGTCGAGGAGGGCGTTGAGTTCGTCGCGGGCGAAGGGTTCGGCCTCGGCGGTGCCCTGGACCTCGACGAAGCGGCCGTCGCCGGTGCAGACGACGTTCATGTCGGTGTCGGCGCGGACGTCTTCCTCGTAGCGGAGGTCGAGGAGGGGGGTGCCGTCGACGATGCCGACGGAGACGGCGGAGACGGTGCCGGTGAGGGGTTTGCGGCCCGGCTTGATGAGTTTCCGGCCCTGGGCCCAGCCGATGGCGTCGGCGAGGGCGACGTAGGCGCCGGTGATGGCGGCGGTGCGGGTGCCGCCGTCGGCCTGGAGGACGTCGCAGTCGAGGACGATGGTGTTCTCGCCGAGTGCCTTGTAGTCGATGACGGCGCGCAGGGACCGGCCGATGAGGCGGCTGATCTCGTGGGTGCGTCCGCCGATGCGGCCCTTGACGGATTCGCGGTCGCCACGGGTGTTGGTGGCGCGGGGGAGCATGGCGTATTCGGCGGTGACCCAGCCTTCGCCGCTGCCCTTGCGCCAGCGGGGGACGCCTTCGGTGACGGAGGCGGTGCAGAGGACCTTGGTGTCGCCGAAGGAGACGAGGACGGAGCCTTCGGCGTGCTTGCTCCAGCCGCGTTCGATGGTGACGGGGCGGAGCTGTTGGGGGGTGCGGCCGTCGATTCGTGACATGCGGGTGAGCCTAGCGGCCCGTGGGGAAGGGGCCTGTCCCGCCGTGGGAGAGGCCCCTTGCCGGTTCACCGGGGTGAGCCGGTGGTCACATCATGTCTTCGATCTCCGCGGCGATCGGGTCGGCGTCGGTGCCGATGACGACCTGGATGGCGGTGCCCATCTTGACGACGCCGTGGGCGCCGGCGGCCTTGAGGGCGGCCTCGTCGACCAGGGCGGGGTCGTTGACCTCGGTGCGGAGGCGGGTGATGCAGCCTTCGATCTCGTCGATGTTGTCGATGCCGCCGAGGCCGGCGACGATCTTCTCAGCCTTGCTGGCCATGTTCCTTCTCCCTGGTCCGAACCGCTTTGTCGCAGTAACCCACAGTCGGCCCATCTGCGCGAGCGGTCATGCGGTGTGTACCGAATGATGGCGTCACGACAGCGGAACCGTCCCACGACTGGTCTACACCAGTGTACCGGCGACCGGATGGAGGCCGGATGAGTGCCGACAGTGCGGTCAGTCCTGCGCGTGCCCGTTGGAACAAGGGGTTCCAGGGGTTGCAGAAGATGGGCCGCAGTCTGCAGCTTCCCATCGCGGTGCTGCCCGCCGCGGGCATTCTCAACCGGCTGGGGCAGCCGGACGTGTTCGGGGACGAGGGTCTGGGCTGGACGAACGTCTCGAAGGTGATGACGGGGGCGGGTGGTGCCCTGCTGGACGGGTCGCTGGGGCTGCCGCTGTTGTTCTGCGTGGGTGTGGCCATCGGGATGGCGAAGAAGGCGGACGGTTCGACGGCGCTGGCGGCGGTGGTGGGGTTCCTCGTCTACTACAACGTGCTGCGGCAGTTCCCGGAGGACTGTCCGGAGGGGTCGAAGGTGGTCCCGCAGATCGGCTGCCAGGTGGCCGACGGTCCGGGCGAGGTGACCGCGTTCGTGTTCCAGAATCCGGGGGTGTTCGGCGGCATCGTGATGGGGCTGTTGTCGGCGTACTTCTGGCAGCGGTTCCACCGGACGAGGCTGGTGGACTGGCTGGGCTTCTTCAACGGCCGTCGGCTGGTGCCGATCATCATGGCGTTCGTGGCGATCGTGTTCGCGGCGCTGTGCCTGTGGGTGTGGCCGCCGATCGGGGACGCGCTGGAGGGCTTCAGCGACTGGTTGAACGGGATCGGCGCGTGGGGTGCGGGGGTGTTCGGGCTGGCGAACCGGGCGTTGCTGGTGATCGGGCTGCATCAGTTCCTGAACGTGCCGATGTGGTTCCAGTTCGGCAGTTTCACGAAGCCGGACGGCACGGTGGTGCACGGTGACATCAACATGTTCCTCGCCGGGGATCCGGACGCGGGTCAGTTCACGTCGGGGTTCTTCCCGATCATGATGTTCGCGCTGCCGGCCGCCGCGCTGGCGATGACGCACTGCGCGAAGCCGCACCGCCGCAAGGAGGTGGGCGGTCTGATGCTGTCGGTGGCGCTGACGTCGTTCGTGACGGGCATCACCGAGCCGCTGGAGTACTCGTTCCTGTTCATCGCGCCAGCGCTGTACGCGGTGCACGCGGTGCTGACGGGTGTGTCGATGGCGGTGACGTGGGCGCTGGGGGTGCACGACGGGTTCGGTTTCTCGGCGGGGCTGATCGACTACGTCATCAACTGGAAGCTGGCGACCCGGCCGTGGCTGATCGTTCCGATCGGCCTGTGCTTCGCGGTCGTCTACTACGCGGTGTTCCGGTTCGCGATCACGAGGTTCGATCTGAGGACGCCGGGGCGGGAGCCGGAGGAGGAGGTCGAGGACGTCACCAAGGTGTAGGCGTCACGTACTCTGGGTGGGTGGTCTCGCGAAGGCCCCCGGGCTTCCGGCCCGGGGGCCTTCGGCGCGCTCCCGAGGGGGTCCGGCCGGGGTGTGGTGCGGGGTCCTCGACCGGTACTACGCGTAGTGCCGCGGTAGCGGATCCGCGGGTTCCTTACGCGGCCTTCATCGTGCTACAACAGGTCTACACCACTAAGTGGTTTAGACCTGCGACGACGCCGTCCTCATCCTTCCCGTGCAACCGGGCGGCGCGCCCCGTCCCCCTGGAGGATGTTGTGACCACGCCCAGCGCCGCGCCCGCGGCAGAGAAGAAGAAGGGCGCCGGTGTGATGGCTGTGCTGCAGCGCATCGGCCGCAGCCTGATGCTGCCGGTCGCGGTGCTGCCCGCCGCCGCCCTGCTGGTGCGCCTCGGCAACACCGACATGCTGGGCCGCCCGGAGTTCCCCACGTTCCTGACGAAGATCGCCGGGTTCATGGCTGCGGGCGGCAACGCCATCCTCGACAACATGGCGTTGCTGTTCGCGGTGGGCATCGCCATCGGCTTCGCCAAGAAGTCGGACGGCTCCACGGCGCTCGCGGCGGTGGTCGGCTACCTGGTCTTCAAGAACGTGCTGGCCACGTTCACCGACAAGAACCTCCCGCAGGTGGCGAAGGTCGTCGACGGCAAGGTCGTCATGACGGACGCGCCCGTGGACGCCAAGGTCCTCGGCGGTGTGGTGATGGGCCTCGTGGTGGCGCTGCTCTACCAGCGCTTCTACCGGACCAAGCTGCCCGACTGGGCGGGCTTCTTCGGCGGGCGCCGGCTGGTCCCGATCCTGTCGGCCTTCGCGGGCCTGGTCCTCGGCATCGTCTTCGGTTACATCTGGCCGGTGCTCGGCACGGCCCTGCACAACTTCGGTGAGTGGCTGGTCGGCTCCGGTGCCGTCGGCGCGGGCATCTTCGGTGTCGCCAACCGCGCGCTGATCCCGATCGGCATGCACCACCTGCTGAACTCCTTCCCGTGGTTCCAGGCGGGCTCGTACGAGGGCAAGAGCGGCGACATCGCCCGCTTCCTGGCCGGTGACCCGACCGCGGGCCAGTTCATGACGGGCTTCTTCCCGATCATGATGTTCGCGCTGCCGGCCGCCTGCCTGGCGATCGTTCACTGTGCGCGCCCCGAGCGTCGCAAGGTCGTGGGCGGCATGATGTTCTCGCTCGCGCTGACCTCGTTCGTCACCGGTGTGACCGAGCCGATCGAGTTCACCTTCATGTTCATCGCGCCGGTGCTGTACGCCATCCACGCGGTGCTCACCGGCATCTCGATGGCGCTGACCTGGGCGCTGGGCATGAAGGACGGCTTCGGCTTCTCGGCCGGCGCGGTCGACTTCTTCCTGAACCTGGGCATCGCGAACAACCCGTGGGGCCTGGCCCTGGTGGGGTTGTGCTTCGCGGCGGTCTACTACGTGGTCTTCCGGTTCGCGATCACGAAGTTCAACCTGCCGACGCCCGGCCGTGAGTCGGACGAGGAGCTGGCCGAGCTGCAGAAGGCGGAGGGCAAGTAGCCCGTACGCACGTCGCACGGAGGCGGGGCCCGGTCACCTGGACCGGGCCCCGCCTCCGTCGTCGTTCGTCAGATCTCGTACACCGCGCCCGGTGCCGCCACGTCCACCGGGCCGTCGTAGACCTCGCGGGCGTCGGCCAGGTTGATCCGCGGGTCGGTCCACGGCGGGATGTGGGTGAGGACCAGGCGGCGGGCGCCGGCCCGGCTCGCGCTCTGTCCCGCCTCGCGGCCGTTGAGGTGCAGGTCGGGGATGTTCTCCTTGCCGTGGGTGAAGGCGGCCTCGCACAGGAACAGGTCGGTGTCCCGGGCGAGTTCGTCCAGCACGGGGGTGGCGCCGGTGTCGCCGGAGTACGTCAGCGACCGGCCGCCGTGCTCGACGCGGATGGCGTAGGCCTCCACGGGGTGGGCGACGCGCTCGGTGTGCACGGTGAAGGGACCGACCTCGAAGGTGGAGGGCTTGACCGTGTGGAAGTCGAAGACCTCGCTCATGGAGGACGCGGAGGGCGTGTCGGCGTAGGCGGTGGTCAGCCGGTGCTCGGTGCCCTCGGGTCCGTAGACGGGGAGGGGGTCGCAGCGGCCGCCGTCGTGCCGGTAGTAGCGCGCCACGAAGTAGGCGCACATGTCGATGCAGTGGTCGGCGTGCAGGTGGCTGAGGAAGATCGCGTCGAGGTCGTAGAGACCGCAGTGGCGCTGCAGCTCGCCGAGGGCGCCGTTGCCCAGGTCGAGGAGCAGCCGGAAGCCGTCGGCCTCGACGAGGTAGCTCGAGCAGGCCGATTCCGCGGACGGGAACGACCCCGAGCAGCCGACGACGGTGAGCTTCATGAAGCAGAAACCTCCGCTGGCGGGTAGAGGGAGACGGGGGTCGTGCGGTCCGTCGAGCGTAAGGCGCAAAACCTTCGGTCGCTCCTCCGCCAGGGGCCGTTGTGGGCGAACTCACCTGTGGTGTCACCGGTTCGGCTGGACGTGGGGCGCGCGGGGCCACCGAGGGGGCGCGCGGCGCGGGTGCACGCCGGTAACGTCGTCGGTATGGACACGTCCTGGTGGCTCGCGCTCGCGGCGGTGGTGCTCCTCGCGCTCGTCGCCACGGTGGTCGACGGCTGGGGCGCCGGGCGGCGGCGGCCCGCGGGCAGCCGGCGTCCGCCGGGGCGCCCCCGGGGTCCGCGGGGGCGGGCGGTGCGGCCGCGGCCGGCGGAGATCTGGTGGGCGAAGGTGCCCTACGAGGACGTTCCGGGGGCGAAGGACCGGCCGTGCCTGGTGATCGCGGTGCGCGGGCGGCGGGTGCTGGTCGCCAAGATCACCAGCCGTTACCGGGAGGACCGGGCCGGGGTGATCACGCTGCCGCCGGGGGCCGTCGGCGACGGGCGGGGCCGGACGAGTTTCCTGGAGACGGACGAGCTGCGCCAGGTGCCGGTGGGCGACTTCCGGCGCCGGGTGGGCGAGGTGGACCCGGCCCTGTGGGACCAGGTGCGCCACCTCGCCCGGTGAGGCGTCAGGCCCAGAGCTGGCCGTGCAGCGTCTCGATGGCCTCCTCGGTGGTGGCCGCCGTGTAGACGCCGGTGGAGAGGTACTTCCAGCCGCCGTCGGCGACGACGAACACGATGTCCGCGCTCTCCCCCGCCTTGACCGCCTTCTTCCCGACGCCGATGGCGGCGTGCAGGGCGGCGCCGGTGGAGACGCCCGCGAAGATGCCCTCCTGCTGGAGGAGTTCGCGGGTGCGGGTGACCGCGTCGGCCGAGCCCACCGAGAAGCGGGTGGTGAGCACGGAGGCGTCGTACAGCTCGGGGACGAAGCCCTCGTCGAGGTTGCGCAGGCCGTAGACCAGGTCGTCGTAGCGCGGCTCGGCGGCGACGATCTTCACGTCGGGCTTGTGCTCGCGCAGGTAGCGGCCGACGCCCATCAGCGTCCCCGTCGTGCCCAGTCCCGCCACGAAGTGGGTGACCGAGGGCAGGTCGGCGAGGATCTCGGGGCCGGTGCCGGCGTAGTGGGCGCCGGCGTTGTCCGGGTTGCCGTACTGGTAGAGCATCACCCAGTCGGGGTGCTCGGCGGAGAGTTCCTTGGCGACCCGTACGGCGGTGTTGGAGCCGCCCGCGGCCGGGGAGGAGATGATCTCCGCGCCCCACATGGCGAGCAGGTCCCGGCGTTCCTGGGAGGTGTTCTCGGGCATCACGCAGACGATGCGGTAGCCCTTGAGCTTGGCGGCCATGGCCAGGGAGATGCCGGTGTTGCCGGAGGTGGGCTCGAGGATGGTGCAGCCGGGGGTGAGCCGGCCGTCCTTCTCCGCCTGCTCGATCATGTGCAGGGCGGGGCGGTCCTTGATCGAGCCGGTCGGGTTGCGGTCCTCCAGCTTGGCCCAGATGCGGACGTCGTCGGACGGCGACAGCCGCGGCAGGCGCACCAGGGGGGTGTTGCCCACCGCGGCCAGCGGGGAGTCGTACCGCATGCCGATCAGGCCATACCGCCGGCGACGGCCGGCAGGATCGTGATGCTGTCGCCGTCGGCGAGCTTGGTGTCGATGCCGTCGAGGAAGCGGACGTCCTCGTCGTTCAGGTAGACGTTGACGAAGCGGCGCAGCTGGTCGCCGTTCGCCTTGTCGATGAGTCGGTCCTGGATGCCCGCGTGCCGGGTCTCGAGGTCGGCGAAGAGCTCGGCGAGGGTGTCCCCGTTGCCCTCCACCGCCTTCTGGCCGTCGGTGTACTGGCGGAGGATGGTCGGGATGCGGACCTCGATGGCCATGGCTGAGGGCTCCTGTCGGAAGGTGTCGTGGGTTCGGTGGGGCGCGCGGCGGCACGCGGCGGCCCGCCGCGGCTCACGGCCGTACGGCGGCAGCGGAAGATCAACAGATGGCGCTGTTCAGCCTGCACAGGTCGACGTGCAGCCGCGCCACGAGCAGCGTGCCCGGCGCCTTTTCGCTCACGTCGAGAAGAACCATGGGTTCATCGTATCGATTCCCGGTCCGGCTTCCGGAGTGTGATCTCATGCTTCGGACGCTTTCCGTCCGCTGTGCGAGATCAGTACGCCTCCACCACCTTGACCTCCTCTTCCGTGACCTCGCCGTCCACGATCCGGAAGGAGCGGAACTGGAACTCGCCGAGGCCGTCGGTGTCGGCGGTGGAGACGAGGACGTAGTGGGCGCCGGGCTCGTTGGCGTAGCTGATGTCGGTGCGGGAGGGGTACGCCTCGGTGGCCGTGTGGGAGTGATAGATGATCACCGGCTCCTCGTCGCGGTCGTCCATCTCGCGGTAGAGCTTGAGGAGGTCGCCCGAGTCGAACTCGTAGAAGGTGGGCGACATGGCCGCGTTCAGCATGGGGATGAAGCGCTCGGCGCGGTCCGAGCCGGCCGGTCCCGCGACGACGCCGCACGCCTCGTCGGGGTGGTCCTTGCGGGCGTGGGCGACGATCTGGTCGTGGAGGGCCTGGGTGAGGGTCAGCATGTCCGTCAGGATAAGCAGAAGGGCCGTTCCGTACCGAGGGATGGTACGGAACGGCCCATATGCCGGACGTCCTGAGCGGCGGCCGCCGTGGGGCGCCACGAGAGCTCCCGGCGGCCGGACGTCCCGGTGGGTGCGTCAGCGCCTGGCGAAGGCCGCGGCCTGCGGGTTGCGGCGCTTGAGCACCAGGTAGGACACCAGGAGGAGCAGGCCCCACAGCGGGGCGCAGTACAGCGAGATGCGGGCGTCCTTGTCGACGCCCATCAGCACGATCACCATGCCGATGAAGGCGAGCGCGAACCAGCTGGTGAGCGGGGCGCCCGGGGCGCGGAAGTCCGAGCGGGGCAGTTCGCCGCGGTCGGACCTGGCGCGGTAGCGGATCTGGGAGATCAGGATCATGATCCAGGCCCACATGCCGGAGATGGTGGCGAAGGAGACGACGTAGTCGAACGCCTTGCCCGGCCACTGGTAGTTGATCCAGACGCCGACCATCATCAGCGCGGCGGAGAACGTCGTGCCGACGAGCGGGGTGCCGCTGCGGGTCAGCTTGGTGAAGAGCTTCGGGCCCTGGCCGTTGAGCGCCAGGTCGCGCAGCATGCGGCCGGTGGAGTACATGCCGGAGTTGCAGGAGGACAGCGCGGCCGTCAGGACGACGAAGTTGACGATGCCCGCGCCGGCGGCCAGGCCCATCTTCTCGAAGGCGGCGACGAAGGGGCTGACGCCCGGCTGGAAGTGCGTCCACGGCACGACCGACAGGATCATGATCAGCGCGCCGACGTAGAAGACGGCGATGCGCCACGGCACGGTGTTGATCGCGCGGGGCAGGACCGTCTTCGGGTCCTTGGACTCGCCCGCGGTGACGCCGACCAGTTCGACGGCGAGGAAGGCGAACATGACCATCTGCAGGGTCATCAGGCTGCTGCCGACGCCGTTGGGGAAGAAGCCGCCGTCGTTCCACAGGTGGGAGACGGAGGCGGTCTCGCCTGCGTCGGAGAAGCCGATCGTCAGGACGCCGACGCAGATGAGGATCATGCCGATGATCGCGGTGACCTTGACCATCGAGAACCAGAACTCCAGCTCACCGAAGAGCTTCACGGAGATGAGGTTCGCGCCGTACAGGACGATCGTGAAGACCAGCGCGGACACCCATTGCGGGATGTCCCACCAGTACGTCATGTAGGCCGCCGCGGCGGTGACCTCGGTGATGCCGGTGACGACCCAGAACAGCCAGTACGTCCAGCCGGTCACGAACCCGGCGAAGGGGCCGATGAACTCGCGGGCGTACTCCGAGAAGGAGCCGGACACCGGGCGGTACATCAGCAGCTCGCCGAGCGCCCGCATGATGAGGAAGATGACCAGGCCCGCGATGGCGTAGGCCAGGATCAGGCTGGGGCCGGCCTTGGAGATGCCCTTGCCCGCGCCGAGGAACAGGCCGGTGCCGATGGCACCGCCGATGGCGATCATCTGGATCTGCCGGGCGCCGAGCCCGCGCTGGTAGCCCTCGCCGCCCTCGTGCTCTGCGGCCTCGTTGCCGTCGTGATGCTGGTCGACCTGCGCAGAGGTCATGAGTGGTGCGCCTTTCTCCATGCCGACCCGGGCCTTGAGTCGGCCGCGGATCGGGTCTCGATCCCCCCGGATGATGGAGCTGAGCGGGCTTCACGGCCCGCTCGTGCCTGGCCGGCGGTCGCCGGCTCGGTGGCGCACCCGGTCGAACATACGGGTGGTGTTCGCCGGGCGGTCGTGAAGATTTATCACGGCCGCAACAGAGATCACAGGTGCACCCTGTGACGCATCCCACAAGAAGAAGTGGACAAAAGCCACCTGAACGGTGCAGAAGAGGGCACCGATTTCACAGGATCGTTATGCGGACGTGAACGCCCTCTGAGCGGACGTCCACATCGGGCACCCCCGGTTTCCGGGACGATCCCGGACGGGTCAGGGCATCAGGGTGGTGACGAGCGTCTCCTGCAGGCCGCCCAGCCACAGGTACGCCATCACCATCGGCTTGCGCGGGTCCTCGTCGGGCAGCCGGTAGAGCAGGTCGGAGTCGTCCTCGTCGGTGATCTCCAGCCGGGAGCCGATCGCGAGACGCAGGTCGTTCAGGGTGCTCAGCCACTGCCGGGACTCGTCCGGCGACAGCTTCAGCACCGCACCGTCCCCGCCCGCCGACGCCGACGCCAGGGCGTCCAGGGCGCGGACCACCGCGAGCGCGTTCTCGCGCTTGCCGGCCCGCAGGTCGTTCTCGGTGTAGCGGCGGAACTCGGCGGAGTGCGCCCGCTGCTCCTCGGCCTCCTTCGCCCGCGGAGCGCCCTCGGGGTCGACGTAGGCGTCCGGGAACAGGCGGCGCAGCACCGGGTCGGAGGGCGGCTCGCTGGGGCCGTCGGCGAAGAGCTCGGCGAGCGGGTCGTCGGAGGCGTTCTCCGCGGGGCCGGGGCCGATCAGCTCCAGGAGCTGCACGGCGAGCGAGCGGATGATGGAGATCTCGACGTCGTCGAGGGCGACGGCCGCGCCGCCGCCGGGGAGCGGTTCGAACTGTCCTGGCATGGAGGTGATTCAGCTGCTTCCGTCCTGCGGGCGGGCGTCGGTCATTTCCGGTCCTGCTGGAGAGTGGCCCACAGGCCGTAGCCGTGCATGGCCTGGACGTCCCGTTCCATCTCCTCGCGGCTGCCGCTGGAGACGACCGCCCGGCCCTTGTGGTGGACGTCGAGCATGAGCTTGGTGGCCTTGTCCTTCGGGTAGCCGAAGTACGTCTGGAAGACGTAGGTCACGTAGCTCATGAGGTTGACGGGATCGTTGTGCACGATCGTCACCCAGGGCACGTCGGGTTCGGGTACGGCGAAGACCTCCTCCGCCGACTCGGTCTTCTCGATCTCCATGGGTGCGGCTGCCGTCACACTGCCCATGCTGCCACCACAGGGGGGCGCCCGCACAAACGGGTCTGTGGGCCACGCCACGGAACCACAAATCGTCAGACTGACGAGATGGGGGTACGATCCTGCCATGAACACAGCGGACCTTGGGCTGCCGGTGGACGTCCCCTCGACGGCGCTCTTCACGGACCAGTACGAGCTGACCATGCTCCGAGCCGCCCTGAAGGCGGGCACGGCCTCCCGGCGGAGCGTGTTCGAGGTCTTCACGCGCCGGCTGCCCGACGGGCGCCGCTACGGCGTCGTGGCGGGCACCGGACGGGTGCTGGACGCGGTGGAGAACTTCCGCTTCGACGCCGGCGTCCTGCGCTTCCTGCGCGAGCAGGACATCGTCGACGGCGAGACCCTGGACTGGCTCGCCGACTACCGCTTCAGCGGTGACATCTGGGGCTACCCGGAGGGCGAGGTGTACTTCCCCGGCTCGCCGATCATGCGGGTCGAGGGGACCTTCGGCGAGTGCGTGCTGCTGGAGACGGTGCTCCTGTCCATCCTCAACCACGACTCGGCGATCGCCGCCGCCGCCTCCCGCATGGCCTCCGCCGCCGGTGACCGGCCGCTGATCGAGATGGGCGCCCGCCGCACCCACGAGCTGGCCGCGGTGGCCGCCGCCCGCGCCGCCTACGTCGGCGGCTTCGCGACCACCTCCGACCTGGCCGCCGGCTTCCGCTACAACATCCCCACCGTCGGCACCTCCGCGCACGCCTTCACCCTGCTCCACGACACCGAGCGCGACGCGTTCCGCGCCCAGGTGGACGCCCTGGGCCGGGACACGACGCTGCTGGTGGACACCTACGACGTCGCCGAGGCCGTCCGCACGGCGGTGGAGGTGGCCGGGCCCGAGCTGGGCGCCGTGCGCATCGACTCCGGCGACCTGCTGCTGGTCGCGCACCGGGTGCGGCAGCAGCTGGACGAGCTGGGGGCCACCGAGACGAAGATCGTCGTCACCTCCGACCTGGACGAGTACGCCATCGCCTCGCTGGCGGCGGCGCCCGTGGACGCGTACGGCGTCGGCACCCAGCTGGTGACCGGTTCCGGGCACCCGACGGCCTCCATGGTCTACAAGCTCGTCGCCCGGGCCGAGTCCGACGCCGCCGGGGCGCCGCTGGTGCCGGTGGCCAAGAAGTCCAGCGGCGGCAAGACCTCCATCGGCGGCCGCAAGTGGGCCGCCCGCCGCCTGGACGCCGACGGCTACGCCGAGGCCGAGGTCGTCGGCACCGGTCCGGTCCCCGCCGATCTGGCCGACCGGCAGCTCCTCGTCCGGCTGGTCGAGGGCGGCGAGGTCGTCGCCCGCGAGCCGCTGGACGTCGCCCGGGACCGGCACGCCGCCGCCCGCGCCGGCCTGCCGCTGTCCGCGACCCAGCTGTCGCGTGGGGAACCCGTCATTCCGACGGAGTACCTCCACGGGGGCTCGGGTAGCTAATGCTGGTGCGACGCGAAAAGGCCCGCACCGCCCTCGACCGCCCGTCCCTCCTGCCCCGCCGATCCCGAGTCGAAGGACACCGCCCATGCGCCGCGCCCTGATCGTCGTAGACGTGCAGAACGACTTCTGCGAGGGAGGCAGCCTCGCGGTGACCGGTGGTGCCGACGTGGCCGCCGCCATCACCGAGCTGATCGGGCAGGCGCCCGCCGGCTACCGCCACGTCGTGGCCACCCGCGACCACCACATAGCGCCGGGCGGCCACTTCGCCGACAACCCCGACTACGTCCACTCCTGGCCGGCGCACTGCGTCGCCGGCACGGAGGGCGTGGGCTTCCACCCGAACTTCGCCCCCGCCGTCGCCTCCGGCGCCATCGACGCCGTCTTCGACAAGGGGGCGTACTCGGCCGCCTACAGCGGCTTCGAGGGCACCGACGAGAACGGCACGACGCTCGCCGACTGGCTGCGCGCCCGGCAGATCGACGAGGTCGACGTCGTCGGCATCGCCACGGACCACTGCGTCCGGGCCACCGCCCTGGACGCCGCCCGGGAGGGCTTCCGCACGCAGGTGCTCCTCGACCTGACCGCCGGGGTCGCCCCGGAGACGACCGAGCGGGCGCTGGAGGAGCTGCGGGAGGCGGGCGTGGAGCTGTCGGGCAAGCCCGTCGTCCAGTAGGGGCCCGCCGGAGCCGGTCCGGTCCGGACGAGGCCCTCTAGGTCTGTGCCGCCGGGCGTCTGAGCAGCGCCCGGATCGGGTGCCACAGTTCCTGGACGAGGGCGTCGCCCACGGGGGCCGTGCGCCATATGAGGCCGTCGGGGTGGTGCAGGACCGCCGTGATCTCGTCCGGGGTGGGTGGTGCCGCGTTGCCCCGCAGGTAGACCGCGCGCAGGCCCAGGTTGCGCAGCCTGGTCAGGGCGCGCGCCCGGTTGTGGGCGTGGACGAGTACGCGCACGTCGCCCTCGGCGGCGGGTCTGGGCAGGTGCAGTGCCACCACCACCGTGCCGTTCGGCAGCTTGCAGAAGCCTCCTGCGGCCATGCGGTCATACCCCCGTGTCGATCGGTGCGGGTTCCGGTGTCAATAAGCGAGCCACAGGACGCACCTAAACACGGATCGGCGGCGACCCGCCAGGGGGTCGCCGCCGATCATGCTCTGACCTGCACAGATGCTATTTACCTACCTGCGGGGCCGACCTCGAGCTCGATCGTCGAGCCGTTCTTGGCCTCCTTGAGGATCTTGATCTGCGTATTGGTGTCAGTGATCTTGACACCGCCGGTCGGGTTCGCCGGGTCGTAGTAGGTGTTCTTGCGGTCGTTGAAGACCGAGACGCCCTTCGAGCCCGGGAAGTACTTCGCCACGTCCGCCTTGTGCAGCGTGATGGCGTCCGTGCGGTACAGGCTGAACGGCGAGTCGTACGCCTGGATGCGGTTGCGCAGCAGGGTGCCGTCCTTCCACGTCATCGCCTTCGGGTGCGAGTCGACCGGCAGGACCAGGCCGGTGCCCGGGTGCTGGCTGGTGTTGTTGTCCGCCTGGGAGGTGTCCCACTTCCAGATCAGCAGGCCGTTCTGGTACGGGTAGTGCTCCACCCAGTCCGGACGGTCCGTGAAGCCGAAGTTGTACGGACCGACCTGCAGCGTCTTGTCGTACGACACGTACTGCCGGTTCTCGGCGATGTAGTACTGCGCGTAGTCCTTGGTGAAGGACGCGCCCTGCCGGGTGAAGCCGTTCGCGGTCCACGCGGCGTCCGCGGTCTCGGCGTCGTCGGAGAAGAGCACCGCACCGTCGGCCGTGACCGTGATCTCGTCGGCGGTGAAGCCCTTCATGGCCAGGCCGCCGTCGGTCTGGTAGCGGAAGCGCAGGTCGATCTTCTTGCCGGCGTACGCGTCCAGCGGGTAGACGAGCTTGCCGTAGGCGTCGACGGAGGCGCTCAGGGCCGGCTTGTCGCTGCCGTCGCGCTCGATCGGCCGGCCGTCGAACGTGCCGTCCAGGGCCGTCCAGTTGGCGCCGCCGTCGGTGGACACCTCGGCGTAGAGGTAGTCGTAGTTCGCCTCGATGTCGTACCAGGCGTCGAGGGTGAGGGCGGCCGACGTCTTGCCGGTGAGGTCGACGCTGCGGGTCAGCGTGTTCTTCAGGTCGTCACCGCTGCCGCTCCACCACTGGGTCTGGCCCTGGGCGGGGGGAACGATCTCGGTGGTGACCTTCTTCTTCGGCAGCTCGACGACCAGGCCCTGCTTGTGCTTGGTGTTGTACTCGGCCAGGCCCAGCTTGTGCCAGGAGTTGACGCCCGCCTTGGCGGTGTCGTAGTTCAGCCACCCGAGCTGGAGCTTGTCCCAGGCGTTCATGTCGCCGGGCAGGTCGCCGATCTCGTTGCGGCCGGTGCCGAGCCAGGAACCGGACGACATCAGCGTCCAGAAGCCGGTGGAGTTGTCGCCGCCGTTGGTGTCGTAGAGGTCCGGCAGACCGAGGTCGTGGCCGTACTCGTGGGCGAAGACGCCGAGTCCGCCGTTCTCCGGCTGGATGGTGTAGTCGCCGACCCAGATGCCGGTGGAGCCGATCTGCGCGCCGCCGAGCCTGTTGTCGGCCGGGCCGGTGGCGCCGGCGTCGGTGCCGAAGGCGTACCAGCGGTGGGCCCAGATCGCGTCGGTGCCCTGGGCGCCGCCGCCCGCGGACTCGTCCGCGCCGGCGTGCACGATCTGGAAGTGGTCGATGTAGCCGTCGGGCTCGTTGAAGTCGCCGTCGCCGTCGAAGTCGTAGCGGTCCCACTCGTCGAAGCGGGCCACGTCGGCCTTGATCTGGGCGTCGGTGCGGCCGGCCGCCTTCTGCTGGGCGACCCAGGCGTTCAGGCCGTCGCTGACGACGTTCCACACGCTCGGGCAGTTGGTGTCGCCGCAGGCGTTGTTGCCGTAACGGGCCTCGTTGTAGGGGACCTTGACCCAGTCGGAGACCTCGCCGTCGACCGAGTAGCGGCCCGAGGACTGCTTCTCGTAGTACGTCTTGACGGAGTTGACGCCCTTGCCGGAACCGAAGTACAGGTCCTGGTAGTGCTGCTGGTCGTAGTCCTCCTGCCAGGCCGTGGAGTTGTCCTTCTTGCGGTTCGGCTTGGCTATCTGGTTGTGCAGCGGGCCGGCCTCGCCGCCGTAGCGGCTGTCGACCTTGTCGCCGAACTCGACCAGGATGGTGAAGATCTTGTCGGTCTTCTCCCGGCCCAGCTCGACGTACTTGGCGTCGCCCTTCTTGCTCTTGAGCTGGACGACGTTGGAGCCGTCCTTCTTCTTCACCGAGGCCTTGCCGGCGATGACCTGGTTCAGCGCCTCCTGGCGCTGGGCCTCCTGGGTCTTGCTGAGGGGGCCGTCGAGGTCGTGCGAGTCCATACCCTTGGCCGGGTGCGGGTCGTGGCCCTCCGCGGCCGCCGGGCGGACGGGCACGTCCGCGTACGCCACGGTGGCGGTGGAGAGCGTGGCGCCCGCAGCGGCGAGCGCGACGGCGGTGGCCGCCGTTCTGAACGTCCAGGATCTACTGGTCACTTGAGTTCCTCCCCCGCGTGCACGTGCGCGGATCGGGGGACCAAAACATGGCAAAGTCCGCGCACACGTGATCAACGCGTGTAGTCAAGTGACGACATTTGACTAGAGGTTCGCGCGAAAAGACAGACCTTGACTTGAGCAGATCAAGTGCACTATGCGGAGTCGCGGTCCGCTTTACGGACACCGGCCGCGGCCCGCCGCCCCGCCGCCCCGTGGGACGGGCCACGTGCCCGGCACCATGAATCCGTGCGCCCCCCGTGCATCTGCCCTGTCGGCCAGGTCACGCTTACTGTTTGTTCCACTCGGGCACACAGCCCGTTAGAGTCGCTTGGCGGAACGCCCGGGATCGGCGGAAAGCCAGGCCGACGACCGGCCTTACCCACAGATCGCCTTCCGAGGACACGATGGCCATGCCCCGTCCGACTGCCGCTCAGTTCGCCTACGGTTCGTGCACCGTGATCTTCTCGACGCTCGCCATGCTGCTGCTGTCGGGGACGAGTTCGGGTCCGGGAGTCGCGGTCGTCGCCGTCGCCGCCCTCGCCCTCGGGTTGCTGGTCGCCCTGAAGGTCCCGCAGCCGAGGACCCGCCCGGTGGCCGCCGTGCGGCCCGCCGCGACCGGGGAACCGGCGCCGGCCGCGTCCCGGGTCCACGCGGGGGCCGGCGAGTCGGTGCGGGGCCGGGCCGCCTGACCGCGGGCCCGGCGGCCCTCAACGGGTGGTGACCACCACCGTCTTGGCCGCCTTGTCGTGCAGGCCCTGCTTGTAGGGCTTGTCGAAGAAGCTCCAGCCGCCCGCGATGATCGTCCACACGCAGGCGCAGCAGAACGCGAACGGGATCCACAGCACCAGGGCCCGGATCAGCGAGGTCTGCACCGAGGGCGTGGCGCCGTTCTCCAGGTCGGCCACCCGCATGCCGAGCCACTTCTTGCCCAGGGTCTGGCCGGTGCGGGCGGTCAGGTAGGTGTCGTAGGCGATGTAGAGCACGGCGGCGATCAGGGACTGCCCGAAGGACTTGCCGACCTCGACCTGGTCGCCGTCGACCTGGTACTCCTGGACGTTGAACGCCCAGCTGAGCAGCCAGACCACGATGCCCACGAGGATCATGTCGATGATGCGGGCGAGCGTGCGCCGGCCGCTGTCCGCGAGCGGCGGCATGCCGGCCAGCGGGTCGGTGGGGTAGGAACCGCCGCCGTAGGGGTCACCGCCGTAGGGCCCGCCGCCGTACGGTCCGCCGCCGTAGGGGCCTCCCCCGCCGGGGGGCGGGGGTTCGCCGCCCCCGTACGGCGGCGGGTTGTCGTACGGGGAGCCCGCGCCGCCCGGGGACGGGGGAGGCTTCCTCAACGGGTCGTCCTCGGGCGGCTGCCCGCCGGGGCCGTGGGGCGGTTCGCTGCTCATGGCCCGAGTCGACCGCGAACCCCCCGGTGGCGCATCCGGCGAGCGGCCGTCCGGAGTACGCCCTGACCTGGGGACTCCGCCATCGGGGGCGGGGCCGCGGCCGTCCCCGTCTCAGCCCGCGACGAACGTGCCGGCCGCCTTGTCGTGCCAGCACTGGTGCCAGGGGCGGTCGAACAGGCACCACGCGACGCCGACGACTCCGACCACCAGGAGGCCGGGGACGCTGTAGACCAGCCAGCGGCGCAGCGCGGCGCCGAAGGACGGAGGCTCGTGGGCCTCGATGTCCCGCACCTCCAGGCCCAGCAGCCTCTTGCCCAGGGTGCGGCCCCACCTGGCGGTGGGCAGCGCCTCGTAGACGACGCCGAAGAGCAGCAGGACGGCCAGCACGATGCCCAGGTACGTGCCGGTCGTGCCGTCGAGCAGCCAGACGGTGACGGTCTCGCCGGAGAGCTTGGCCGCGTCGATCTTGTCGTTGACGTGGTCGATCGCCCTGCCGCCGAGGGGCACGGCGGCCACGGCGGTGACGCCCGCCAGGACGACGGTGTCGATCAGCCGGGCGGCCAGCCGCTTGCCGAGCCCGGCGGGGCGGGCCGCGGCCTGGCGGCGGGCGGCGGCCTGGAAGACGTCGTCGACGGGCGGCTTCCAGGGCGCGACGGGCTGCTCGTCCCCGCCCGCCCCGGCGAGCCGGTGCACCTGCTGCGCCCAGGAGGCCTGTCCGCCGCCGGGGCCGACGGCGACCGGGGTCGGGGCGGCGGGCTGGGGCTGGACGGGTTGGGGCTGGACGGGCTGGGGCTGGACGGGCTGGGGCTGGGGTGCGGCGGTCTGCCGGGGGACGGCGGGACCGGCCGCCGGGCCGCCGATCTGCTGCGGGCCGGAGGGCGCCGTCGGGACGGTCGCGGGAGCCGGCTGGGGACCCGTCGCGCCCCGGCCGGAGGCCCCGGCGGTGAAGCCGGGGCCGCCCGTGGCGGGTGAGGCGCCGGCGTCCGGGGCGCCGGACTCCGGCGTCCCCTCCTGCCGCGCCGCGCGCGGGGGGACCGCGCGGAAGGTGATGGTGCCCTCGTCGGCCGCGGAACCGTCGGCGGCCGGTGCCGTCTGCGGTCCGGCCGTCGGACGGCGGAAGACGAAGGTGCTGCCGACTTCGCCCTCGGCGGGCGCGGACGCGGCACCGGGGGCGGCGTCCCGGCCGGCCGGGGAACCCCCCGTGCGCCGGTCCGGCGTCGGCCGCACCGCCCGGCCCGGTGTGTCCC
>NZ_BDJC01000066.1 GCF_002005565.1 Streptomyces sp. JHA26
CGGCCGGGCCGGGCAGCGCCGAGGCCAGCAGCTCCGCCAGGTGCGCGCCCTCGTGACCGCCGCTGTCGAACTCGTGGATCTGGGTACGGCAGCTGAACCCGTCGGCGAGCACGACGGTCGCCTCGTCCTCCTCCCGCAGCCGCGGCAGCAGCACCCGCTCCGCGCACGCCTCGCTGACGTCCAGGTGGCCGCGTTCGAAGCCGAAGTTGCCGGCCAGCCCGCAGCACCCGGAGTCCAGCCGCTCGGCGTCCACCCCGGCCCGGCGCAGCAGTTCCCGGTCGGCGTCCCAGCCGAGCACCGCGTGCTGGTGGCAGTGCACCTGGGCCAGCGCCTTCGCGGACCGTCCGGGCACCCGCGGCGGCTCGTAGCCGGGGGAGTGTCCGGTCAGCAGCTCCGACAGCGTGACCGTCCGTTCGGCCAGCCGGCGCACGTCCTGGTCGCCGGGGAACAGTTCCCCCGCGTCCGCCCGGAACACGGCCGCGCAGCTCGGCTCCAGGGCCACCACCGGACCACCCGCCCGCACGTGCGGGGCCAGGGCGCGCACCGTCCGGGCCAGGACCCGCTCCGCCGTGCCGAGCTGCCCGGTGGAGATCCAGGTCAGCCCGCAGCACAGCGGCTCGCCCGGCAGCTCCACCCGCCAGCCCGCGTGCTCCAGCACCCGCACGGCCGCCTGCCCGACGTGCGGGTGGAAGTGGTTCGTGAAGGTGTCCGGCCACAGCAGCACGGTGCCGCGCCGCCCGTCGCCCTCCGGCTCGTGCCGGGCGAACCACTGCTCGAACGTCCGCTCCGCGAACAGCGGCACCTCCCGGTCCGCCACCCCGGCGAGGGCCACGGCGGCCCGGGACAGCAACGGGGTGTGGGTGAGCGCGTTGACGACCGGACCGAGCCGGGCGCGGCCCACGGCCTGCGCGAGCACCGGCAGCCAGCCCATCGACCAGTCGGAGCGCGGCCTGCGCCAGGGCCGCCCCGCGTAGTGGTGGGACAGGAACTCCGCCTTGTACGTGGCCATGTCCACGTCCGCCGGACAGTCCTTCCTGCAGCCCTTGCAGGCCAGGCACAGGTCGAGGGCGTCCTTGACCGCCTCCGAGCGCCAGCCGTCCCGGACCGTGGCGTCCCCGTGCCCGTCGAGCATCTCGAACAGCAGCCGGGCCCGGCCCCGCGTGGAGTGCTCCTCCTCCCGGGTCACCTGGTACGACGGGCACATCACGGTGCCGTCGCTGGTGTGCTGCCGGCACTTGCCGACGCCGACGCACCGGTTGGCGGCCTGGGCGAACGACCCGCCGTCGTGCGGGAAACGGAAGTGCAGGTCGCGGGGGTCGTACGGGGCCCAGTCGCCGCCCAGGCGCAGGTCCTCGTCGAGCCGGCGGGGGGCGACGACCTTCCCGGGGTTCATCCGGTCCAGCGGGTCGAAGACGGCCTTCAGCCGGCCGAACGCCTCCACCAGCCCGTCGCCGAACATGCGCGACAGCAGCTCGCCCCGGCTCTGCCCGTCGCCGTGCTCGCCCGACAGCGACCCGCCGAACTCGACGACCAGGTCGGCCGCCCGTTCCATGAACCGGCGGTAGGCCGCCACCCCGTGCGCGGTGTACAGGTCGAAGGGGATGCGGGTGTGCACGCAGCCCTGCCCGAAGTGGCCGTACAGGCTGGGCCCGGTGTCGCTGAGGTAGCCGAACTCCTCGAACAGCGCCCGCAGCCGGCGCAGGTAGGCGCCGAGCTTCTCCGGCGCCACCGCCGAGTCCTCCCAGCCCTCGAAGGTGTCGCGCCTGCCGGGGATGTGGGCGGTCGCGCCGAGTCCGGCCTCGCGGACCCGCCACAGGTCCTGCTCGTGCGCCGGGTCGTCCATGAACGCGCAGTCGGCGTCGTGCTCGGAGCGGTGCACCGCGTCCAGCATCCGGTGGGCCCGCGCACCGGCCTCCTCCACCGTGTCGCCGCCGAACTGCACCAGCAGGTAGGCGTCGCCGTCGGGCATCTCGGCCAGCGCGTCCTCGTTGAGGTGCTTGATCCGCTCGTCGCGCACCAGCCGGGCGTCGACGCCCTCCAGCGCGATCGGCTCGTGCGGCAGCAGGTCGGGCACCGCGTCGGCGGCCTCCTCGATGCTGCCGAAGCCCAGCACCACCAGGGTGCGTTCCTTCACCACCGGCACCAGTTCCAGTTCCGCCCGCAGGACGGTGACCAGCGTCGACTCGCTGCCCACCAGCAGTCCGGCGACGTCGAAGCCGTACTCCGGCAGCAGCGAGTCCAGGTTGTAGCCCGAGACCCGGCGCGGGATGTCCGGGAACCGGCGGCGGATCTCGTCGGCGTACGTGTCGCGCAGCGCCCGCAGCCGCCGGTACACCGTCGACCGCAGGTCGCCCCGCCGCTCGATCTCGGCGTACTCCTCGTCACTGGTCTCCCCGCACCAGAAACGGGTGCCGTCGTAGAGCAGCACCTCCAGGCGGGCGACGTTGTCGACGACCTTGCCGTGCGCCTGGGCGGTGGCACCGCAGGAGTTGTTGCCGATCATGCCGCCGACGGTGCAGTTGGCGTGGGTGGCGGGTTCGGGTCCGAAGCGCAGCCCGTACGGGGCGAGCTGCCGGTTGAGGTCGTCCAGCACGATCCCGGGCTGGACGACACAGGTGCGGGCGTTCGCGTCCACGGACTCCACGCGCGTGCAGTACTTCGACCAGTCGAGCACCACACCGGCGTTGGTGCACTGCCCGGCCAGGCTGGTCCCGCCGCCCCGCGACAGCACCGGCGCGCCGAACTCCCGCGCCACGGCCACCGCTTCGGCGCCGGCCTCGGGGGTGCGCGGGACGACCACGCCGATCGGCGTCCGCCGGAAGTTCGAGGCGTCCGTCGAGTACGCGGCCCGGCTCCCCGCGTCGAACCTGACCTCGCCGTCGACCCGTGTGCGCAGGGCCGCCTCGAGCGCGCTCGTGTCGACCGGTGGCGGCGTCCCCTCGCGGACTACGGGTTCGGGCAGGTCCAGCGCGCCCATGGCCCCTCCTCGGTGCGATGCGCGGTGCGACGGTCACGACCGGCCGTACGTGCGGCACGGCAGCCGGCGGGTACCCCGCCGCAGGTCACGGCAACCTCCGGGTGGCGCTGTGCGCCGGGACGGTCGCCGACCGTGTCGCTGTTGGGCCGAACGGGTGAGTTGACGTAAGAATTGGCTGGTGCACGCATTGAAGGCGAGTGGAATCGGGGGAGCCGGTGAACAGCTACGACGTCACCGATGAACAGTGGGAAGGGCTCGCCCAGGTCGTTCCGTTGCGCGGGCGCGACGCCTGGCCGTCGTCGGTCGGCCATCGCGCGATGCCGGAGGCGGAGACGGAGGCACGGCGGCGTTTCGTCGTCCTGCGGGTCAACGTCTTCGCGGACGCCCGCGAGGTCGCCGAGACGCTGATGTCCGGCATTCCGGTGCTGCTGGACCTGACCAACGCCGAGACCGAGGTCGCCAAGCGCGTCCTGGACTTCAGCACGGGCGTCGTCTTCGGCCTGGCCAGCGGCATGCACCGGGTCGACCGCAACGTGTTCCTGCTGACTCCGGCCGGGACCGAGGTCAACGGCCTGATGGAGGGAGCGGCCGGGGTCCCGGGGATGTGACGGCCGGGGCGGACGCGCACCTCGGCGCCGGCCCCGCCGCCGGGGCGGGCCGCCCGTTCCCCGGGCGGTGGTGTCCGTCTCCCGGCGGTGGCGCCCGTCCCGCCCCGGCGGTGGCATCCGTCCCCCGGGCGGTGGCATCCGGGTCGGCCCCGGCGTACGGAGGCGCTCCCGTCCCCGGCGCGTGGGGCCGCCCGCCCGGCCCCGCGGTGCGACGGGCGCCCGTGAACCGGCCGTTCCGTCCCCCGTTCGTAGGAACGACGGGCAGACGGAACGGTTCGCCCGGAACGCGGAGCCCTACGGTCCGGACATGGCCGTGTCACCCGCGTCGACGGCGTCCGCGCCGACGGCCTCCCCCGCCCCCGCCCCCGCGCACCCGGACCGACCGCGCGTCACGGAACTGCGGTTGTCCGCGTTCGCCCGGCACCGGCGCGTCGAGATCCCGCTCGCGCCCCTCACCCTGCTCGCCGGGCCCAGCGGCTGCGGCAAGACCAGCGCGCTGCGGGCGTACGAGGCGCTCGCCCGGCTCGGCGGCGGCGCGGAACTCGGCACGGTCTTCCCCGACCCGCTCGCCTGCGTCCCCGAACGGGCCCGGCCCGACGCCCAGCGGCGCCGCGGCTTCCGCATCGGCTGCACGGTCGACGGCCCCGAGGGCCCCGTACGCCTCGACGTGGCCGTGCAGGCGGAGCCCGAACTGCGCATCGTGGGGGAGCGGCTGACGGCCGGCGGACTCGTCCTGCTGCAGACCGCCCTGCGCGACCCCGGCCGGCGTACCGTGCAGGCCGCCTGGCACACGGCCGGTTCGGCGCCGGTCACGCGTGCCCCGCTGCCCGACGACCGGCTCGGCACCCCACTGCTGCCGCTGCGCGTGGCCGGCAAGACGGACGGGCAGCGCAGGGTGCTGGCGGCGGCCGAACAGACGGTGGTCGCCCTGCGCTCCGTCTTCGCCTGCGACCCGCGCCCCGCCAGGATGCGCGAGCCCGTTCCCACCGGCTCCGGACGGCTGCTCGGCGGCTGCGACAACCTCGCCGACGTCCTGTGGCGCACCCGGACCGAGTGCGGCCGGCGGCACGCCCGGTTCGTCACCGCCGTACGGGCCGGGTGCGCGGACCCGGTCGAGGACGTCCTGGCCGAACCGGTCGCCGGCGGAGCGGTCCGCGCACTGCTGGACCGGGGCGACGGCGTCCGCACCGGCCTTCCGCGCCTCGGCTACGGCGAGCTGCGCTATCTCGCCCTCGCGCTCGTGCTGTTCACCGGCCCCGGTGTCCTGGAGGTCGACCCGGCCGGCGAGGTGCCCGCCGCGCTGCAGACGCTCACCGTCCTCGCCGACGGCTTCGACCGCGGCCTGGACGTGCACCAGCGCGCGGAACTGCTCCGGCTGGCGGCCCGGATGTGCGACCGCGGCCACATCCGTCTCGTCGGCGCCGTCGCGGACGCCTCGTGGACGGCGGCGGCGCAGGGCGTCACGGTGGTACACCTGGGGCCGTGACCGATCATCCCCTTCCCTCCCCGGACCTGGCGGCGCTGCAGCGCAGACTGGCCGAGTTCGCCGCCGCGCGGAACTGGCAGCCGTACCACACCCCGAAGAACCTGGTCGCCGCCCTCAGCGTGGAGGCCTCCGAACTCGTCGAGATCTTCCAGTGGCTGACGCCCGAGCAGTCGGCCCGCGTCATGGACGATCCCGGGACCGCCCACCGCGTCCGGGACGAGGTCGCCGACGTCCTGGCGTACCTGCTCCAGTTCTGCGAGGTGCTCGGCATCGATCCGCTCGCCGCGCTGGACGCGAAGATCGACCGCAACGAGTCCCGCTTTCCCGCGCCCGGCGGGTCCGGGGAGCGCGGGGACTGAGACCGGGAGGAACACGACGGGAGGGGGGGAACACAGGGGAGCCACACACTCCGTTATCACTCTCCGCAGTCGATTCCGCGTCCGTATCCCTATTGTTGTCCGAATATTTCTGCTCAGCTCTGGCTTTTCGCCCCACACACCTTCACTCTGGGTAGCGGACAAGGGAGTTCGGGCGGACGCGCCGCGAGCGCGTCGGAACAGACGGGGGCAGCGCATGGACGCGGTGCGGCTCATCGTGACGAGCGGGCGTGCCCTGGCCGCCGCCGGCGAGGTGCCGGAGATCCTGACGGAGGTGTGGCAGGCGCAAGCCCTCGCCCAGGCGATCGGCAGCCGGCTGGCGGTCCACGGACCCCCCGAACTGCGCGGCGAGGCCCTGGGACTGACCGAACTGGCGGGCCGTGGCTGCGGAGTGCTGCGCACACCCGACCTGGCCCCGGGCGAACTGCGCGCCGCCCGGCTCACCGAACTGGGCGACGCCCGCCAGGCCCTGATGTGCTTGGGCACCCTGCTCGGCGAGATCGGCATCGCCCTCGTCGGCACCGCCTGCACGGTGGACGACGAGGGCACCTACTGGCAGTGCATGGAGGCCATCGACGCGGCGGACGAGTCACGGGACCGGGTCCTGGAGATGCTGCGCAAACTGGCGGACCGGGACGCGGCGTCACCGGAACGGGAGGCGGGATAGCTCCCCCTCCCTCCGGCGCCCTCCCGGCGTCGTTCACCCGGCGGGACCGGGTACGCGCCGTGGCACGCGGGAGCCTGTCCGGCGGACGCCGCGCGACCAGGCAGGATGGAAGGCATGGAACTCCGTATCTTCACCGAGCCCCAGCAGGGGGCCACCTACGACACCTTGCTCGCCGTGGCGAAGGCCACCGAGGACCTCGGCTTCGACGCCTTCTTCCGCAGCGACCACTACCTCGCCATGGGCTCCGCGGACGGCCTGCCCGGCCCCACCGACGCCTGGATCACCCTCGCCGGCCTCGCCCGCGAGACCCGGCGCATCCGGCTCGGCACGCTCATGACCGCCGGCACCTTCCGGCTGCCCGGCGTGCTCGCCATCCAGGTCGCGCAGGTCGACCAGATGTCCGGCGGCCGCGTCGAGCTGGGCCTGGGCGCCGGCTGGTTCGAGGAGGAGCACAAGGCGTACGGCATCCCCTTCCCGAAGGAGAAGTTCGCCCGCCTCGAGGAGCAGCTGGCGATCGTCACCGGCCTGTGGGCCACGCAGACCGGCAAGACCTTCGACTTCCACGGGAAGTTCTACGACCTCACCGGGTCGCCCGCGCTGCCCAAGCCCGCGCAGGCGAAGGTCCCCGTGCTCATCGGCGGCCACGGCGCCACGCGCACCCCGCGTCTCGCCGCGCAGTACGCCGACGAGTTCAACATCCCCTTCGCCTCGATCGAGGACACCGAGCGCCAGTTCGCCCGGGTGCGGGCCGCCGCCGAGGAGGCCGGACGCGGCGCCGACGCGCTGACCTACTCCAACGCCCTCGTCGTCTGCGTCGGCAAGGACGACGCCGAGGTCGCCCGCCGGGCCGCCGTGATCGGCCGCGAGGTCGACGAGCTGAAGGCCAACGGCCTGGCGGGCTCCCCGGCCGAGGTCGTCGACAAGATCGGCCGCTACGCCGCCGCCGGCGCCCAGCGGATCTACCTCCAGATCCTCGACCTCGACGACCTGGACCACCTGGAGCTGATCTCCTCCCAGGTGCAGACGCAGCTGACCTGAGGAACGCCTCTCGAATAACCGAAGGCGCCGGTCACCCGCCCTGTGCGATGGTGTGACGGTCGTCCTGCCGGAGCCCCCGGGGAGCACCCCGGGGGCTCCCGCGCGCACGGCACCACGCAGTCGTCCCCTGTGACCGTCGACCCGGCCGGAGAGGCCCATGTTCCTGACCATCACCACCACCGGCACCCCCGAGCGCCCCGCGACCGACCTCGGCTTCCTGCTGCACAAGCACCCCGACAGGGCGCAGGCGTTCTCCACCTCCTCCGGCACGGCCCACGTGCTCTACCCCGAGGCGGAGGAACAGCGCTGCACGGCGGCGCTGCTGCTGGAGGTCGACGCGGTGGCCCTGGTCAGGCGCGGCAGGGGCAAGGGCCGGGGCGGCGCCCCCGACGCGGCACTCGCGCAGTACGTCAACGACCGCCCGTACGCGGCCTCGTCCCTCCTCGCCGTCGCGCTGAGCAACGTCTTCTCCAGCGCGATGCGCGGCGTGTGCAAGGCGCGCCCCGCGCGTGCGGCCGAGCCGCTCCCGCTGCGCGTCGAGATCCCGGCGCTGCCCGCCCGCGGCGGCCCCGACCTGGTACGGCGCCTGTTCGAGCCGCTCGGCTGGGCGGTCGGCGTCGAGGCCGTCCCGCTGGACACCGAGTTCCCCGAGTGGGGCGACTCGCGCTACGTCCGGCTCGTGCTGGAGTCCGGATCCCTCACCCTCTCGAACGCCCTGCGCCACCTGTACGTCCTCCTGCCGGTGCTCGACGACGCCAAGCACTACTGGGTCTCCCCGGACGAGGTCGACAAGCTGATGCGGGCCGGCGAGGGCTGGCTGCACGGGCACCCCGAGCAGAAGCTCATCACCAGCCGCTACCTGTCCCGCCGCTGGTCCCTGACCCGCGAGGCGATGGACCGGCTGGAGCTGATCCGGCTGGCCGAGACCGACGACAGCGAGGTCGAGGACATCGACAACGCCGTCGAGGCGGAGGCCGAGCAGGAGGAGAAGCCCACCCCGCTCGCCGTGCAGCGCCGCGAGGCGATCCTCACCGCCCTGCGGGACCACTCCGCCGCCCGTGTCCTCGACCTCGGCTGCGGAGAGGGCCACCTGGTGCGCGAGCTGCTCAAGGACCCGCGGTTCACCGAGATCGTCGGCACCGACGTCTCGGCGCGCGCCCTCACCATCGCCTCCCGGCGGCTCAAGCTGGACCGCATGGGCGAGCGGCAGGCGGCACGCGTCCAGCTCTTCCAGGGTTCCCTCGCCTACACGGACAAGCGCCTCAAGGGGTACGACGCCGCCGTGCTCAGCGAGGTGATCGAGCACCTCGACCTGCCGAGGCTGCCCGCGCTGGAGTACGCCGTCTTCGGCGCGGCACGCCCCCGTACCGTCGTCGTCACCACGCCGAACGTCGAGTACAACGTGCGCTGGGAGACCCTCCCGGCCGGGCACGTCCGCCACCGCGACCACCGCTTCGAGTGGACCCGCGAGGAGTTCCGCACCTGGGCGCACACTGTTGCCGAGCGGCACGGCTACGGCGTGGAGCTCCGTCCCGTCGGACCCGACGACCCCGAGGTGGGCCCGCCCACCCAGATGGCCGTGTTCACCCTCGACACCGTGACCGAGAAGGAGGCGAAGGCCGCATGACCGCCACCGGCGACACCACGGACACCACCACCGTGCGCTCCCGCGCCCTGCCCGTCACCGACCTCTCCCTCGTCGTGCTGATCGGCGCCTCCGGCTCCGGCAAGTCCACCTTCGCCCGACGCCACTTCAAGCCCACCGAGGTCATCTCCTCCGACTTCTGCCGCGGCCTGGTCGCCGACGACGAGAACGACCAGAGCGCCAGCCGCGACGCCTTCGACGTCCTGCACTACATCGCCGGCAAGCGGCTCGCCGCCGGACGCCGCACCGTCGTGGACGCCACCAACGTGCAGCAGGACGCCCGGCGCCGGCTGATCGAGCTGGCCAGGGAGCACGACGTGCTGCCCATAGCCATCGTCCTCGACGTGCCCGAGCAGCTCTGCGCCGAGCGCAACGCCGCCCGCACCGACCGCGCCGACATGCCCCGCCGGGTCATCCAGCGCCACACCCGCGAACTCCGCCGCTCCCTGCGCCACCTGGAGCGCGAGGGCTTCCGCAAGGTGCACGTCCTGCGCGGCGTCGAGGAGACCGAGCACGCCACCGTCGTCACCGAGAAGCGGTTCAACGACCTCACCCACCTCACCGGGCCCTTCGACATCATCGGTGACATCCACGGCTGCGCGTCCGAGCTGGAGGCCCTGCTCGGCAAGCTGGGCTACACCGACGGCGTCCACCCCGAGGGCCGCACCGCCGTCTTCGTCGGCGACCTCGTCGACCGCGGCCCGGACAGCCCCGGCGTACTGCGCCGCGTGATGGCGATGGTCAAGTCGGGCAACGCCCTCTGCGTCCCCGGCAACCACGAGAACAAGTACGGCCGCCACCTCAAGGGCCGCAAGGTCCAGCACACCCACGGACTCGCCGAGACCATCGAGCAGATGGAGAGCGAGAGCGAGGAGTTCCGCGCCGAGGTACGGGAGTTCATCGACGGCCTGGTCAGCCACTACGTCCTCGACGGCGGCCGGCTGGTCGTCTGCCACGCCGGTCTGCCGGAGAAGTACCACGGCCGCACCTCCGGCCGGGTCCGCGGCCACGCCCTGTACGGCGACACCACCGGCGAGACCGACGAGTTCGGGCTGCCGGTGCGCTACCCGTGGGCCGAGGACTACCGGGGCCGCGCGGCCGTCGTCTACGGCCACACCCCCGTTCCCGAGGCCACCTGGCTGAACAACACCCTCTGCCTGGACACCGGCGCCGTCTTCGGCGGCAAGCTCACCGCGCTGCGCTGGCCGGAGCGCGAGCTGGTCGACGTGCCCGCCGAGCGGGTCTGGTACGAGCCGGCCAGGCCGCTGCGCACCGAGGCGCCCGGCGGGCACGACGGCCGGCCGCTGGACCTGGCGGACGTCCAGGGCCGCCGGGTCGTGGAGACCCGGCACGCGGGCCGGATCACGGTACGGGAGGAGAACGCGGCGGCGGCCCTGGAGGTCATGAGCCGCTTCGCGACCGACCCCCGGCTGCTGCCGTACCTCCCGCCGACCATGGCACCGACCGCCACCTCGGGCGTGGAGGGCTACCTGGAGCACCCGAAGGAGGCGTTCGCGCAGTACGCGGCCGACGGGGTGGCGCGGGTCGTGTGCGAGGAGAAGCACATGGGCTCGCGGGCCGTGGTCCTGGTGTGCCGTGACGCGGACGCGGCGCGCGCACGCTTCGGCGTGGACGGCCCCACCGGGTCGCTCTACACCCGCACCGGCCGTCCGTTCCTCGACGACGCGTCCCTCAGCGAGGAGATCCTCGACCGGCTGCGCACGGCGATCGGCGAGGCCGGCCTGTGGGACGAGCTGTCCACCGACTGGCTGCTGCTGGACGCCGAGCTGATGCCGTGGTCGCTGAAGGCCTCCGGGCTGCTGCGCTCCCAGTACGCCGCCGTGGGCGCCGCCTCCGGCGCGGTGTTCCCGGGCGTGCTGTCCGCCCTGGAGGGCGCCGCCGCACGGGGCGTCGACGTCACGGAGCTGCTCGCCCGCCAGCGCGGGCGCTCCGCCGACGCCGCCGCGTTCACCGACGCCTACCGTCGCTACTGCTGGCCCACCGACGGCCTGGACGGCGTGCGCCTGGCGCCGTTCCAGATCCTCGCCGTCCAGGGCCGCAGCCTGGCCGCGCTGCCGCACGACGAGCAGCTCGCCCTCATCGACCGGCTCGTCGAGCACGACGCGAGCGGTCTGCTGCACACCACCCGGCGGCTGTACGTCGACACCGGCGACCCCGAGTCGGTGCGGGCCGGCACCGACTGGTGGCTGGAGATGACCGGCCGGGGCGGCGAGGGCATGGTCGTCAAGCCCGTCGGCGCACTGGTTCGCGACGACAAGGGTCGTCTGGTCCAGCCAGGCATCAAGTGCCGCGGCCGCGAGTACCTGCGGATCATCTACGGTCCCGAGTACACGCGTCCCGACAACCTGGCCCGGCTGCGGCAGCGGTTCCTGAACCACAAGCGGTCCCTGGCGATCCGCGAGTACGCCCTCGGCCTGGAGGCCCTGGACCGGCTCGCGGACGGCGAACCGCTGTGGCGGGTGCACGAGGCGGTCTTCGGGGTCCTCGCCCTGGAGTCGGAGCCGGTGGACCCGCGGCTGTGACGCCGCCGGGGCGAGCCGTGGACCCGCCGTGACGGTGGGAGCGCCACGGGCGGGCGGGCCGCGCGGCGAATGGCCGCGGTGACCCGCCCGCCCGTCGCCGGCCCCGCACGGCACGGCGGCGTGCACGGGTCCGCGCAAGCGGGGGATGAACGCGTGCCCGAAGGGTCAGGATGAAAGACATGGGATTCCACGTCGACTCCGAGGCCGGGCGGCTCAGCCGCGTCATCCTGCACCGGCCGGATCTCGAGCTCAAAAGGCTCACCCCCAGCAACAAGGACGCCCTTCTCTTCGACGACGTGCTCTGGGTGCGCCGGGCGCGCGCCGAGCACGACGGGTTCGCCGACGTGCTCCGCGACCGCGGGGTCGAGGTGCACCTCTTCGGTGACCTGCTCGCCGAGACCCTCCGGGTCCCGGCGGCCCGGCGGCTCGTCCTGGACCGGGTCTTCGACGAGAAGGAGTACGGAGTGCTGGCCACGGACCACCTCCGGGCCGCCTTCGAGACCCTGCCCGCCCCCGAGCTCGCCGAGGCCCTGGTCGGCGGCATGACCAAACGGGAGTTCCTGGACGCGCACACGGAGCCGGCCTCCGTGCGCTTCCACGTGATGGAACTGGACGACTTCCTGCTCGATCCGCTGCCCAACCACCTCTTCACCCGCGACACCTCGGCCTGGATCTACGACGGTGTCTCCATCAACGCCATGCGCTGGCCCGCCCGGCAGCGCGAGACGGTCCACTTCGAGGCGATCTACCGGCACCACCCGCTCTTCCGCGACGAGACGTTTCCCCTGTGGTCCGAGGGGCAGGCCGACTACCCCTCCACCATCGAGGGCGGGGACGTGCTGGTCATCGGCAACGGCGCCGTGCTGATCGGCATGAGCGAGCGGACCACCCCCCAGGCCGTGGAGATGCTCGCCCACAAGCTGTTCGCGGCCGGCTCCGCGCGCACGATCGTGGCCCTCGACATGCCCAAGCGGCGGGCCTTCATGCACCTCGACACCGTGATGACGATGGTCGACGGCGACACCTTCACCCAGTACGCCGGGCTCGGCATGCTGCGCTCGTACACCATCGAGCCGGGCGTGGGCGAGAAGGAGCTGAAGGTCACCGACCACCCGCCGGAGCACATGCACCGCGCGATCGCCGCCGCGCTCGGGCTGGGCGAGATCCGCGTCCTGACCGCGACGCAGGACGTCCACGCGGCCGAGCGCGAGCAGTGGGACGACGGCTGCAACGTCCTGGCCGTCGAGCCGGGCGTCGTCGTCGCCTACGAGCGCAACGCCACCACCAACACGCACCTGCGCAAACAGGGCATCGAGGTGATCGAGATCCCGGGCAGCGAGCTGGGCCGGGGCCGGGGCGGGCCGCGCTGCATGAGCTGTCCGGTGGAGCGCGCGGCCGTGTAGCGCCCCACGGGGACGAGTGCCGTATATAAATTCAGAAGTTCGTATACACTTCCAGAAGTCCCTGTCCCTGTCCCTGTATCCCTGGAGCGCCCCCATGGCGACAGTCCCGACCGTCCTCGCCGGCCGCCACTTCCTCAAGGAGACCGACTTCACCGCGGACGAGTTCCGCGGCCTGGTCGAGCTGGCCGCGGAGCTGAAGGCCGCCAAGAAGGCCGGGAGCGAGACGCCGTACCTGCGGGGCAGGAACATCGCGCTGATCTTCGAGAAGACCTCCACGCGCACCCGCTGCGCCTTCGAGGTCGCCGCCGCCGACCAGGGCGCCTCGACCACGTACCTCGACCCCTCGGGCTCGCAGATGGGCCACAAGGAGTCGGTCAAGGACACCGCCCGCGTCCTCGGACGGATGTTCGACGGCATCGAGTACCGCGGCGACAGCCAGCAGAAGGTCGAGGAGCTGGCCGCCCACGCCGGGGTCCCCGTCTACAACGGCCTCACCGACGACTGGCACCCCACCCAGATGCTCGCCGACGTGCTCACCATGACCGAGCACAGCGGCAAGCCCCTGTCGGAGATCTCCTTCGCCTACCTCGGCGACGCCCGCTTCAACATGGGCAACTCCTACCTGGTCACCGGCGCCCTGCTCGGCATGGACGTGCGCATCGTCGCCCCGAAGGCCTACTGGCCCGCCCAGGACGTCGTCGACGCGGCCCGCAAGCTCGCCGAGGAGAGCGGGGCGCGCGTCACCCTCACCGAGGCCCTGGACGAGGGCGTCCGCGGCGCCGACTTCGTCGCCACGGACGTCTGGGTCTCCATGGGCGAACCCAAGGACGTCTGGGCCGAACGGATCACCGCGCTGTCCCCGTACGCGGTGACCATGGACGTCCTGCGCGCCACCGGCAACCCGGACGTGAAGTTCCTGCACTGCCTGCCGGCCTTCCACGACCTGGGCACCGGGATCGGCCAGGAGATCTTCGAGGCGTACGGCCTGGACTCCCTCGAGGTCACGGACGAGGTCTTCGAGTCCGCGCACTCGGTCGTCTTCGACGAGGCGGAGAACCGCCTGCACACCATCAAGGCCGTCCTGGTCGCCACCCTCGCCTGAGCAGCGCCGCTAAGCTGTCCGGCGGCCCGGAGCCACCCCTTCCGCGCCGCCGGCCGCGACCACCGTCGCGCCCCGCACCACCAGAAACGAGCACCACCCGCCATGCCCGCTCACCGCATCAAGTCGCCCCGAGACCTCGTCGCCGAATCCGGCGCCGACCGCGAAGGCCACGGCCTGAAGCGCACCATGGGGCTGTTCCAGCTCGTCTGCTTCGGCGTCGGCGCCATCGTCGGCACCGGCATCTTCGTCGGCCTGTCCGACTCCGTCGCCGAGGCCGGCCCGGCCGTCGTCGTCTCCTTCGTGCTCGCCGCGGTCACCTGCGTCTTCACCGCGTTCGCCTTCGCCGAACTGGGCGGCGCGATCCCCGTCTCCGGCTCCTCGTACTCCTTCGCCTACGCCGGACTCGGCGAGCGCACCGCCTTCCTGGTCGGCTGGTGCCTGCTCCTGGAGTACGGCGTGTCGGTCTCCGCGGTCGCGGTCGGCTGGAGCCAGTACGTCAACGAGCTGCTGGACGGCGTCATCGGCCTCCGGCTCCCGCACGCGCTCTCCTCCGGACCCGCCGACGGCGGCCTGGTCAACCTCCCCGCGGTGATCGTCATCGCCCTGGCCTGCGTGCTGCTGGTGCGGGGCGTGCGCGAGAGCGCCCGGGCCACCGCCGCGATGGCCGTCCTCAAGCTCGCCGTGCTCGTCGCCTTCTGCGCCATCGGCTTCACCGCCTTCGAGGACGGCAACCTCACGCCGTTCTCGCCGGCCGGCCTCGGCGGCATCGGCGCCGGCACCACGGCCGCCTTCTTCTCGTACATCGGCTTCGACGCCATCACCACCGCCGGCGAGGAGGCCAAGAACCCGCGCCGCGACATCCCCGTCGCGATCCTGGTCTGCATCGGCCTGGTCACCCTGCTGTACTGCGCGGTCGCCCTCGCCGCGATCGGCGCCGTCGGCGGCGACACGGTCGGCGACCGGCCCGCCGCGCTGTCCTACGTCGTCGACGAGGTCACCGGCTCCACGATCGGCGGCGGCATCGTCGCCTTCGGCGCGGTCGTCGCCATCGCCTCGGTGGTGCTCGCCGTGATGTACGGACAGACCCGCATCCTGCTGTCCATGTCCCGCGACGGGCTCGTCCCGCCGGTGTTCGAGAAGGTCTCGCCGCGCACGGCCACACCCGTCGCCGGCACCCTGATCGTCGGCGTCGTCTTCGCGATCCCGGCCGCCTTCGCCTCGCTGGACGCGGTGGTCAACCTGTGCACCATCGGCACCCTGGCCACGATGGTCGCCGTCAACGTCGCGGTGATCGCCCTGCGCCGCCGCGAGCCGGGCCTCGCCCGCACCTTCCGCGTCCCGCTGTACCCGGTGACGCCGCTGCTCGGCGTCGGCTTCTGCCTCTACCTGATGTACGAGACGGGCGCCGCGACCTGGATCCAGTTCGCCGTGTTCCTCGCGGTGGGCCTGCTGGTCTACTCGGCCTACGGACGCCGGCACTCCCGGCTCGCCCGGGCCGCGCTCACTCCGCGGGACGCCGCGGAGCGGGTACCCCAGGAAGCCTGAACCAGACCGCCTTGCCGGAGCCGGTGGGGCGGTGACCGCAGGACGAGCTCAGGGCGCGGATCAGCAGCAGACCGCGCCCGTGCTCCTGCCAGGGGTCGGGCGGCTCCTTGTCCGGGAGCGTGAGGTCGCCCGGCGGCCGCGGGTCGGGGTCGTGCACCTCGACCTGGCAGCCGGTCGGCAGCAGCTCCACCACCAGCTCGATCGGCGCCCCGCCGGAGGTGTGCTCGACGGCGTTGGCGACCAGCTCGGCCGTCAGCAGCTCCGCGGTGTCGCTGTCGGCCGTGTGCTCCCGTTCGGCCAGGGCCGAGCGCACCAGGGCACGGGCCACCGGCACGGCCGCGGTGGTGTGCGGCAGTGCGATGCGCCAGAGAGCGGGGGCGGAAGGGTGATCGTGCACGGCGAGTCCGTTCTGGAGCAGGCGGTCCTGTCCTGCTTTCAACCTTATGAATGGTACGGCGCCGCCCGGCAGAGCCCTTCGACGGGCACCACGCGGGACCTTCGGCCCCGGCACCGGGCGGCCCGCCGGGGGAGCGCCCTCCCTCGCCCGGCACCCCCCTGTCACCGCGTCGTCGGCGCCCCGTGGCGGTGGTGACGGAAGCCGATCGTCCGCGATGCGGCCCCCCTGGACTATCGCGCGCCCGTGACGATGGTCACAGAAAGGTGATAGCTTCGAGGGGTAGCGCTCAGTGATGCCGTGCCCGCCCCAGGAGGCCGCCCGTCATGAGTCCCTTCACCGGCTCCGCCGCCCGCACCCCCGACTGGCGGCACCTGCGCGTCGACCTCACCGACGGTGTCGCCACCGTCACCCTGGCCCGCCCCGACAAGCTCAACGCGCTGACCTTCGAGGCCTACGCCGACCTGCGCGACCTGCTCGCCGAGCTGTCCCGGGAGCGGTCCGTACGGGCCCTGGTGCTGGCCGGCGAGGGGCGCGGTTTCTGCTCCGGCGGCGACGTCGACGAGATCATCGGCGCCACCCTGTCCATGGACACCGCGCAACTGCTGGACTTCAACCGGATGACCGGCCAGGTGGTGCGGGCCGTGCGGGAGTGCCCGTTCCCGGTGATCGCCGCACTGCACGGCGTCGCGGCCGGGGCGGGCGCCGTCCTCGCCCTGGCGGCCGACTTCCGCGTCGCCGACCCCAGCGCCCGCTTCGCCTTCCTCTTCACCCGCGTCGGCCTGTCCGGCGGCGACATGGGCGCCGCCTACCTGCTGCCCCGGGTCGTCGGCCTCGGCCACGCCACCCGCCTGCTGATGCTCGGCGAACCGGTGCGCGCGCCCGAGGCCGAGCGGATCGGCCTGATCAGCGAGCTGACCGACGAGGGCCACGCCGACGAGGCCGCCCGGACCCTCGCCCGCCGCCTCGCCGACGGCCCGGCCCTGGCGTACGCCCAGACCAAGGCGCTGCTGACGGCCGAGCTGGACATGCCCCTGGCGGCAGCGGTGGAACTGGACGCCTCCACCCAGGCCCTCCTGATGAACGGCGAGGACTACGCGGAGTTCCACGCGGCCTTCACGGACAAGCGCCCCCCGAAATGGCGAGGGAGGTAGCCGGCATGCTCCCGCCCGAGGGAACCGGCCACCCCCTGCGCACCGCGATCGTCGGCGGGGGCCCCGGCGGCCTGTACACCGCCGCCCTCCTCAAACGCCTCGCTCCCGACCGCGAGGTCACCGTCTGGGAACGCAACGCCCCCGACGACACCTTCGGCTTCGGCGTCGTCCTGTCCGACGAGACCCTCGGCGGCATCGAACACGCCGACCCGGAGGCCTACGCGGCCCTCCGGAAGGACTTCGTGCGCTGGGACGACATCGACATCGTCCACCGGGGCACCCGCCACACCTCCGGGGGACACCGCTTCGCCGCCCTGGGCCGCCGTCGCCTCCTGGAGATCCTGCACGCCCGCTGCCGCGCCCTCGGTGTGGACCTCCGCTTCCGCACCGAGGCCCCGCACCCGGACCGGCTCGCACGGGCGTACGACCTCGTCGTCGCCGCCGACGGGGTGCGCAGCACCACCCGGGACGCCTACGCGGAGGTGTTCCGCCCGCACGTCACCGCCCACCGCTGCCGCTACATCTGGCTGGCCGCCGACTTCGCCCTCGACGCCTTCCGCTTCGAGATCGCCGAGACCGGACACGGCGTGATGCAGCTGCACGGATACCCGTACGCGGCCGACGCGTCGACCGTCATCGTCGAGATGCGCGAGGAGGTGTGGCGGGCGGCCGGCTTCCACGAGCTGGGCGAACGCGCCTCCGCCGACCGCTGCGCCGAGGTCTTCGCCGACGCCCTCGGCGGACGGCCGCTCAGGTCCAACAGGTCGGCGTGGACCACCTTCCGCACGGTCGTCAACGAACGCTGGTCGCACGGCAACGTCGTCCTCCTCGGCGACGCCGCCCACACCGCCCACTTCTCCATCGGCTCCGGCACCAAGCTCGCCGTCGAGGACGCCGTGGCGCTCGCCGCCTGCCTGGACGAGCAGCCCTCGCTCAAGGAGGCGCTGGCCGCCTACGAGGAGGAGCGGCGCCCCGTCGTCGCCTCCACCCAGCGGGCGGCCCGCGCCAGCCTGGAGTGGTTCGAGGACCTCGCCCGGTACCTGGACCAGCCGCCCCGCCGCTTCGCCTTCAACCTGCTCACCCGCAGCCGCCGCGTCACCCACGGCAACCTGCGGCTGCGCGACCCCCGCTTCACCGAGTCCGTCGAGCGCGAGTTCGGCTGCCCGCCCGCCACGCCCCCGATGTTCACCCCGTTCCGGCTGCGCGGCCTGACCCTGCGCAACCGCGTCGTCGTCTCCCCGATGGACATGTACTCCGCCACCGACGGCGTCCCCGGCGACTTCCACCTGGTCCACCTGGGCGCCAGGGCGCTGGGCGGTGCCGGACTGGTGATGACCGAGATGGTGTGCGTCAGCCCGGAGGGCCGCATCACCCCCGGCTGCGCCGGCCTGTACACCGGACGGCAGGCCGAGGCGTGGCGGCGGATCACCGACTTCGCGCACGCCCGGGCGCCCGGCACCGCGATCGGCGTGCAGCTCGGGCACAGCGGGCGCAAGGGCTCGACCCGGCTGATGTGGGAGGGCATGGACGAGCCGCTCCCGGACGGCAACTGGCCCCTCGTGGCCGCCTCCCCGCTGCCGTACCGGCCGGACGGCCAGGTCCCGCGCGAGCTGTCCCGGGCGCAACTGACGGACGTGCGCGAGCAGTTCGCGGCCGCCGCCGCCCGCGCCGCGCGCGCCGGGTTCGACCTGCTCGAACTGCACTGCGCCCACGGTTACCTGCTCTCCGGCTTCCTCTCCCCGCTCACCAACCACCGCACGGACGCCTACGGCGGCACCCTGGACAAACGGCTCCGCTTCCCGCTGGAGGTCTTCGACGCCGTACGCGGCGTGTGGCCGGAGGAGCGGCCCATGACCGTGCGGATCTCCGCGACCGACTGGGCCGAGGGCGGCACGAGCGCCGAGGAGGCCGTGGAGATCGCCCGCGCCTTCGCCGCGCACGGCGCCGACGCGATCGACGTGTCCACCGGACAGGTCGTGGCCGACGAACGGCCGGAGTTCGGGCGGTCGTACCAGACGCCCTTCGCGGACCGCGTCCGGCACGAGGCGGGCGTCCCGGTGATCGCCGTCGGCGCCATCTCCTCCTGGGACGACGTCAACTCGCTGATCCTGGCCGGCCGCGCCGACCTGTGCGCCCTCGCCCGCCCCCACCTGTACGACCCGCACTGGACGCTGCACGCGGCGGCCGAGCAGGACTACACGGGCCCGGGCGCCGTCTGGCCGGCGCCGTACCGGGCGGGCAGCCGCCGCCCGCAGACCGGGCGCACCGACGCCCCCAAGCCCCGGCTCGCACTGCGCGACTGACCCGGCCGCACCCCGCCGGCACGGACGGTGCCGTGCCGGACGCCGGGGACCCCTCGCCGCGGGACCCGGCGACGGCTCACTCCGCCTCCGGGGCCGCGTAGGCCGCCCCCGCGTCGCGGAGCCGCTCGTGCAACGCCCGGAAGACGGCCGCCGAGCGGGTGCCGGGCCAGTCGGCGGGCAGCAGCCGGGCCGGCAGGCCCGGATCGGTGTAGGGGAGGTGGCGCCAGGAGTCCAGGGCCAGCAGGTAGTCCCGGTACGCCTCCTCGGGCGGGGTGTCCGCACGGCGCTCCCAGGCCTGCAGCACGCGCGCGTGGCGGTCGAGGAACGCCTCGTGCGCCTTGGCGATCGCGGCCAGGTCCCACCACCGCGCCACCGCCTCGGCGGTCGGCGGGAAGCCCAGGTGCTCCCCGCGGAAGAGGTCCACGTAGGCGTCCAGGCCCAGGCGGGCCAGCGTGTGCCGGGTCTCCTCGTACAGCCGGGCCGGGGCGATCCACACGCCGGGGGCGGCGGTGCCGAAGCCCAGCCCGGCCAGGCGGGAGCGCAGCACGTGCCGTCTCTGCCGCTCCGACTCGGGCACGGAGAACACGGCGAGCACCCAGCCCTCGTCGGCGTACGGCGCGGTGGCGTAGATGCGCCGGTCCCCGTCCTCCAGCAACTGCCGCGCTTCGGGGGACAGTTCGTATCCGGCCGCGCCGCGGGCCGTTCGGGCGGGCAGCAGCAGTCCGCGCCGCTTCAGCCGCGACACCGACGAACGCACGGAGGGCGCGTCCACCCCCACCGCGGCCAGCAGCCGGATCAGTTCGGCGACGGGCACCGGGCCCGGCGCGAAACGGCCGTACGCGCCGTAGAGCGTGACGATCAGGGACCTCGGGGTGTGCTGCGCGTGCTGGTCGGACACGTTGATCATCTTAGATCGTCGGCATCATCCCTGGTCACCCCCGGGCCTCGGGGGAGGGCAGCAGCCTGTACCGCTGGAGCTTGCCGGTCGCCGTGCGCGGCAGCGCGTCCCGGAAGTGGAACTCGCGCGGGCACTTGTACGGCGCCAGCTCGGACCTGAGGTACGCGCGCAGGGCCTCGCTGTCCTGCTCGGCGCCGTCCCTCAGCACCACGTGGGCCACCACGACCTGCCCGCGCGCCGCGTCGGGCCGGCCCACCACCGCCGCCTCCGCCACGTCCGGGTACCGCAGCAGTGCGTCCTCCACCTCCGGCCCGGCGATGTTGTACCCCGCGGAGATGATCATGTCGTCGGCGCGTGCGACGTAGCGGAAGTACCCGTCGGGCTCGCGGACGTAGGTGTCCCCGGTGATGTTCCAGCCGCCCCGCACGTACTCCCGCTGCCGCGGATCGGCGAGGTAGCGGCAGCCGACGGGTCCGCGCACCGCCAGCAGCCCGGGCTCCCCGTCCGGCACGGGCACGCCGTCCGCGTCCTGCACGCGCGCCTGCCACCCCGGCACCGGCACGCCCGTGGTGCCGGGCCGTGCGGCGTCGTCGGCCGCCGAGACGAAGATGTGCAGCAGTTCGGTGGCGCCGATGCCGTTGATGATGCGCAGGCCGGTGCGCTCGTGCCAGGAGCGCCAGGTGGCCGCCGGCAGGTTCTCGCCCGCCGAGACGCAGCGCCGCAGGCACGTCACGTCGTACGCGTCCAGCTCGTCCAGCATCGCCCGGTAGGCCGTCGGCGCGGTGAACAGCACCGACACCCGGTGCGCGGCGATCGCGGGCAACAGCTGCCGCGGCCCCGCCTGTTCGAGCAGCAGCGCGCTCGCCCCGGCCCGCATCGGGAAGATCACCAGCCCGCCGAGCCCGAAGGTGAACCCGAGCGGCGGACTGCCCGTGAAGAGGTCGTCCGCGCGCGGCCGCAGGACGTGCCGGGAGAAGGTGTCGGCGACCGCGAGCACGTCGCGGTGGAAGTGCACGCACCCCTTGGGGCGCCCGGTGGTGCCCGAGGTGAAGGCGATCAGCGCGACGTCGTCGGACGCGGTCGCCACGGCCGGGAACGGGGTGTGCGGCGCGGCGCCGTCCTCCGCACGGGTCAGCAGGTCGTCGGGCGCGTCCCCGCCGTACGTCGCGACCCGCAGCCCCGGGACCTCCGCCTTCGCGAGGTCGTCGACGGCGCGGACGTCGCACAGGGCGTGCCGCACGCGGGCGATCCCGCAGATGGTGCGCAGCTCGTGCGGGCGCTGCTGCGCCAGTACGGTGACCGCCACCGCGCCCGCCTTCAGCACCGCCAGCCAGCAGGCGGCCAGCCACGGGGTGGTGGGACCGCGCAGCAGCACCCGGTTGCCGGGGACGACGCCGAGGTCACCGGTGAGCAGGTGCGCGAGCCGGTCGACGCGGACCCGCAACTGCCCGTACGTCCAGACCTCCCCGGACGCGGTACGGAAGACCGGGCGGTCGTCGGGCGGGCCGGCGAGCAGCTCGGCCGCGCAGTTCAGACGGTCCGGATAGCGCAGCTCCGGCAGGTCGAAGCACAGCTCGGGCCACTGGTCGGGGGGCGGCAGGTGCTCGCGCGCGAACGTGTCGACGTGGGCGGAGGGGCACGGTCCGGCGCGGTGCGGTCCGGTGGGATGTCCGGCGGGGCGGGGGCCTGTCGCCCGGGGGCCTGCCGCCCGGGGATCCGCCACCCGGGGATCTGCGGCGGGCGGATCTGCGGCGTGTGGACCTGCCATGGTGGTTCGCCCCCTTTGTCGTGGTGGGCTCGCGCATCGAGCGTATCGTGTCGGTGACGGAAGTCAACGGTGCGCGATAGCCTCGGGTGTGGCCCGGCGGGCAGGGGAGCAGGGGAAGGGACCGGCGATGACCGCATTCTCGCTCGAACCGGAACAACTCGCCTGGTGCGCGCACCTGCGCGCCCTGGCCGCCGAACGACTGCGCCCCGTGGCCGACGAGGGCGAGCCGGGCCGCGTCAACCGCCCCCTCGTCGCCGCACTCGGCACCCTCGGCCTGCTGCCCCGCCTGTTCACCTCCGGCGCCCTCGAGCTGTGCCTGATGCGCGAGTCCCTCGCCTACGCCTGCACGGAGGCCGAGACCGCGCTCGCCCTCCAGGGGCTCGGCGCCCACCCGGTGCACGCCCACGGCACCGAGGCCCAGCGCGCCCGCTGGCTGCCCCGCGTGAGCGACGGGACCGCGGTGGCCGCCTTCGCCCTCAGCGAGCCCGGCGCGGGCTCGGACGCGGCGGCCCTGGCACTGAGGGCCGAGCCGGCGGGGCGGACGCGGCCGGCCGGCGCCGTCCCGGCCGCGGAACCCGACGGCCGCTCCGCCTGGCGGCTCACCGGTGAGAAGTGCTGGATCTCCAACGCCCCCGAGGCCGACCTCTACACCGTCTTCGCCCGCACCACCCCCGGCGCCGGCGCCCGCGGCGTCACCGCCTTCCTCGTGCCGGCCGACCGTCCCGGCCTCACCGGCACCCCCCTCGCCATGCTCTCGCCGCACCCCATCGGCGCCCTGACCTTCGACGCCGTCCCCGTCACCGCCGACGACGTGCTCGGCGAGCCGGACCGCGGCTTCCGCGTCGCCATGGGCACCCTCAACCTGTTCCGCCCCAGCGTCGGCGCCTTCGCCGTCGGCATGGCCCGCGCGGCCCTGGACGCCACCCTGGCCCACACCGCGGCCCGCGACGCCTTCGGCGGCAGGCTCCGCGACCTCCAGGCCGTCTCCCACCAGGTCGCCGAGATGGCCCTGCGCACCGAGGCGGCCCGCCTCATGGTGTACGCGGCGGCGACGGCGTACGACGAGAACGCGCCGGACGTGCCGAAGCGCGCCGCGATGGCCAAGCTCCTCGCCACCGAGACCGCCCAGTACGTCATCGACAGGGCCGTCCAACTGCACGGCGCCCGCGCCCTGCAACGCGGCCACCCCCTCGAACACCTCTACCGCGAGGTCCGCGCCCCCCGCGTCTACGAGGGCGCGAGCGAGGTGCAGCGCGACATCATCGCCAAGGAGCTGTACCGCACCCAGGGCACGACCGGGGAGGCCGGCGCATGACCGCCGAACGCGTGAACCCGCCCGACCTCTCCCCGCCCACCGGCTTCTCCCACGCCGTCGTCGCCACCGGCACCCGCGTCGTCTTCCTGGCCGGCCAGACCGCGCTGGACACCGACGGGAAGGTCAGCGGCGACACCCTCCCCGAACAGTTCGAGAAGGCCCTCGCCAACCTTCTCGCCGCCCTGCGCGCCGCCGGCGGCACCCCCGCCGACCTGGCCCGCGTCACCGTCTACGCCACCGACGTGGCCGACTACCGCCGCCACGCCGCCGGTCTCGGCCGCACCTGGCGCGCGCTCGCCGGCCGCGACTACCCGGCGATGGCGGTCGTGCAGGTCGTCCGCCTGTGGGACGAGCGGGCGCTGGTGGAACTGGACGGGTTCGCCGTACTGCCCTGAGGGCCCCGCCGCGGTGCGACGGCACGGCCGTCGGGCAGCAGCTCACCGGTGTCGTCGAAGACGATGCCGCCGTCGCACAGCAGGTTCCACCCCTGCTCGGGACGGGCGGCGACGACGTGCGCGCCGGGGGAGTCGGCTGCGGGGCAGGAAGGCCGGTGGGAACACATGGCGCACCTCCACGTCGTGAGGGCCGTCCCGTCGGTGGGACCACCCGTACGGACCGACCGTGCGCCCCGCGGCCGCCCGCCGCCAAGGGGCCGCGGCCGAACGTGACGAGACCCGGACGACACGGCGACGGTTCCACGACGGCCGATGCGGACTCGCCACCGAAGGGGTGAGGGTCACTGCCTTCGGGCCGTCCGCCCGGTACGAGTGGAATCCCTCATTCCGATCCGACCGGGAGGTCTCCCATGTCCCTGCGCCCCACCGCCCTCGCCGCCCTCGCCGCGGCCGCCGGCGCCGCCCTGCTGCTGCCGGCCGCCCCCGCCGCGACCGCGAAGGCCGCCCCCACCGAGACGGTCACCGTCGACTCCACCGGCCGCGTCGCCGCGGACGGCACGGTCACCCTCTCCGGGACCTACCGCTGCGTGCCCGGCACCGGACCGGTGTACGTCAGCTCCACCGTGAGCCAGGGCGACTCCGACGGGTACGGCATCGGAGGCACCCGCGCGGTGTGCGACGGCGTCCTGCACCACTGGACCAACACCGGCACGCCCTCCCGCGTCCTGGAGCCCGGCGCGGCCCACGTCGACGCCACCCTGCTGGAGCTGCGGCCGTTCGGCATCATCCCGCTGCCGACCTTCCACGCCCTGAGCAAGCAGGACATCACGCTGGTCCGGGCCTGAGGGCGCGAACGCTCCGGGGAGGCGCCGCCGAACGGGACGAACGGCGGCGCCTCCCCGCCACCGCCCGGCGGCCGAAGGAACACCGCGCGGGGACCGGCCCCTCGGGCGCCCGTCGACGTCCCGCTGGGAAGTGCGCCCGGCGCGTGCCCACGTGTGGCCGCGCAGGGACGAGGAAGGGCCGCTGCGCATGTCCACCACCGCCGTCCCGGCCCCTACGGGAATCCCGGGACCGTCATGCGGTCCCGGTCCTGCCGGCCAGTGCGCGGTCGAGGAGGGGCAGCAGACGGTCCCAGTGGAGCCGGAGCGCGGCGGGATCGAAGGCGTCGGTGTCCGACATGGTGAAGCCGTGGACGGTGCCGGGGTGGATCTCGGCTGGTCCACACGCCGGACGGCCCGTCGGGGGAGAGGGTGGCTCCTTCAGGAGGGCGTCGGCGTGCCCAGCCGGACGAGTGCGGCCGTGGTCAGGGCGGTCGTCAGCGACGGCAGCGCGAGCGGCAGGTGCGGGGCGAACGCGGCGGAGTGGTTCGGCGGGAGCGACGCGAGTCGTTCGGCGGTGTCCGCGCCGCTCGTGGCGGCCCACTGGCGCGGGCCCACCACTCCGGCCATCCAGTAGTCCAACGGGACGTCGCCGCAGCCGTGGAGGTCGTGCCCGGCCTCCCCGTAGAGACCGAAGTCCTCCGTCGCCATCGACGGGGCCCACGGCATGACCCGTTCGGGGCCCAGCACCTCGCGGTGCACGGCCCGGGTCACCGAGGACGCCTCCTCGTCGGGCCGGAGGACGGGGGACCGGGAGACCACGGTGATCTCCGGATCGCGGGGGCAGCCCGAGGCGGCCGACTCGGCCCGCACGACGCGTTCCACGGCGCCCACGACGCGGTCCAGGGACGCCGGGGACAGGGCGCGCACGGTGAGGCCGAGCGCGGCCGTGTCCGGTACGACGCCGCTGTGGGTACCGGCGTGGATCCGTCCCACGGTCACCGTCGTCTGCTCCGCGGGCGCGCTCTCCCGGGACACCACGCCCTGCAGCCGCAGCACCACCGCGGCGGCGGCCAGGACGGGATCGACGGTCAGGTGCGGCGCCCCCGCGTGCCCGCCCCGGCCGTGCAGGGTGACGTCGAGCTGGACGCTGCCGGCCAGCACGGGCTGCCCGTACCCGTGGGCCACCATGCCGCCCAGGAGCGGCGCGGTGTGCTGGGCGAGCACGACGTCGGGGCGGCCGAAGCGCTCGTACAGGCCGTCCTCCAGCATCGCCCGCGCCCCGGTCAGCGTCTCCTCGGCGGGCTGGCCGACGACCACCACCGTGCCGTGCCAGTGCGGCCGCGTGCGGGCCAGCAGGGTCGCGGTGCCGAGCAGCGCGGCGGTGTGCAGGTCGTGGCCGCAGGCGTGCATGAACGGGCCGTCGGCGGCGTAGGGCAGGCCGGTGCGTTCCCGGACCGGCAGGGCGTCGAGTTCGGCGCGCAGCCAGACCCGCGGTCCGGCGCCGTTGGTGAGGACACCGACCACGCCGTGACCGCCGACGCCCCGCGTCACCGCGTACCCCTCGGCCGTCAGCGCGTCGGCGAGGCGGGCCGCGGTGCGCGCCTCCTCGCCGGACGGCTCCGGATGCCGGTGCAGGTCCATCGCGAAGACGGTCAACGGGCGGACGAGGGAGCCGAGTCGGCCCAGTACGGGTGCGTACCGGTCGGAGGGGACGATCGCCGTGGTGCTCACCCGTCCATGGTCACCGGCGGTGTCCGCCGTCCGCTGTCAGGGCGCTGTCGCGCGGTGACAGCGCCCTGACAGCGGACGGCCGCGTGATGCGTCAGCGGGGGCCGGTCCAATGAAGAGGTCCCTCACCCCGGGAGGAGCCCGGTGGTGTACTCACCTCAGGAGTGACCATGGCTGACAAGTCGACCCTCGCCGCCCTCGCCGACGAGATCCTGGAGCTGGAGTCGGAGACCTTCGAGATCTCGGACTACTCGGACGCCAGCGAGGTCGTGCTCGCCGGCTCCACGAGCTGCTCGTCCACCTCCACCTGCTCCTCCACCACCAGCACCACCTCCTGCAGCGCCTGATCCCGGGCCCTCGGCGCGCCGGTGCCCGGCCCGTCCGGCACCGGCGCACCGGCGACGGCCGGGTGCCGCACCGCCCTCCCCGCCGGGAGCGGCGGGCGGCACCCGGCCGTCGCCGTGTCCGGTCAGGGGAACGGGTGCGGCACCCGCCGGATCTCCGACTCCCGGAGGTCGGTGTCGCGCAGGCCGCCACGGCGGGCCGCGGTGCGCAGCCGGGGCATCCCGAGCGCCCGCTGGCGCGACCAGCCGAAGTCGATCGGCAGCAGCCCCGGAGCCAGGACGCACACCGTCCGCAGCCCCATCCGCAGCTGTTCCGGCGTCGTCTGGTCCACGACGATCACATCGAGCCCGGCCCGCGCCAACTCGTCGCGGCACAAGGCCACGTCGTCCGCCAGATCGCCCGTGCGCGGCCGTCCGGACGCCTCCCAGGACGCGTACACCTCCGCCATCGGACGGACCGCCCGCGGCGCGTGGTACGGGGCCGCGTACGGCGCCATGGCGGGCAGGCCGTACAGCTGGGCGTGGTCCTTCAGGTGCCGCACCCTGCCGAAGTCCGCCGCCATCGCCTCCAGTTCGCCCCGCCGCTCCCTGACCTGGCCCGGCAGGTGCGGGATGTAGGTGAGCACCTCCGACAGCGCGCCCTCGAGCGCCGCCGCCGGATCGAGGGAGGCGCCCGCACCGAAGGAGTACAGGCCGTCCCCGCCGTCGCGCCGCACCGCGAGCCCGGTCACCACCGGCACGGCGAGGTCGATCCGGTTGTCGAAGGCGCGCACGTCGTAGCCCTGCAGGGCGGCCCGGTCGATCATGGCGCGGACGGTCGGGTCGGTGACCGTGGACAGGTCGATCTCCGTGAGCGCGGTCCCGCCGTACCAGGCGAGCAGGAACGCGTCCCGCTCGATCAGCTCCAGCACCCCGCCGAGCACCGCCTCCTCCGGACAGCCGCCGATCGCACAGCCGTTGGAGCACTCGAAGACGAAGTTGTCCGCCGCCAGACCCGCGCTGTAGTGCACCAGCCGGGCGGGCACGAGCAGCGGACGCCGGTCGCGCAGCGAGTAGCCCCACACCCAGGGGATGGGCCGGTCCGGATCGAACGGGTCGACCAGCGGATCGTCACGGTAGGTCTCGGGTGCGTAGAAGCCGCAGTCGGCCGGATCGAGCGCGTCCTCGCCCAGCGCGCGGTACGACGCGGTCAACAGCCGCGTGCCGCGCCGCCGGTGGGTTCCGGCGTACCGCTCCAGACCCTCCAGGAAGGCCAGGTCCCGGCTGGCGGCGAAGCCGTTGGCCTGGCCGCTCCAGGTCACGTCGGTGAGTCCGGCGTAGCCGCGCATGAACACGCTGCCGGCGACCGGGGCGGTGGTCGGCGAGGTCACGTCGAGCCAGGTGCCGGCGCCCAGCAGCCCGGTCACCGGGTTCGCCAGCGCCGCCGGGGCCAGCGGGTAGGACGACGCGGGCCGCAGCCGGTAGGCGTCCTCGGCCGGTTTCGGCCGGCTCACCGGCGCGAGGTCGGCCCCCTCCCGGCTGTCCGTGCCGCCGGGACCGCAGTGCGGACACAGCGGGTCCGCGTACAGCGGGAACGTCCGCACCGCCAGCGTCGCCACGTCCAGGCAGGTCACCTGCGACAGCGCCCGGTCGGCGGGTGTCGCCCCGGGCGGAACCGGGGGCCGCGGGCCGGTGACCGCCTCGTACAGCGCGTGCACCGCGTCCAGGGCGAACGCCGGCTGCGGGGGCCAGTGCGGGGCGGCGCTCCACGGCGCGCCCGTCTCCAGCGCGTCCCGCTCGGTGCGCGAACGCAGCCGCTGCCAGCGCAGGGCGAGGCACGTCCCGCAGGCCCGGGCCCCGGCGTCGCCGCCCCACGGCCCCACCAGCACCTCGCGGGAGGTGAGGTGCACCAGCGCGGCGGGCCGCACCGCCGCGTGCGGGTCGTCGCGCACGTCACGCGCGCCGAGCGGCACCACCTCGGGTGCCGTGCCCGGGGCGCACCGCCGGGCCAGCGCCGACCGCAGCCGGAGCCGGGCCTCCTCCAGGGGCACGCCCTCGCGTACCGCGGTCGCCGTCATGTGCGGTTGCTCCAGCGGAAGGTCCTCAGGCCGACGGCCGCGAGGACGACGGTGAACCCGACCAGCGCGGCGCAGCCGACGGCGATGTCGCCGAGGCTGCCGCCGCCGGTCAGGGACGCGGCGATCGCGTCGTTGAAGTAGCGCAGCGGCAGCACCCGGGACAGGGTCTGCAACCAGGACGGCATCATGTCCAGCGGCAGGAACGAGCCGGACAGGAACGCCATCGGCACCATCAGGAAGTTCGCGACGGCGGCGACCGCCTCGGGCGTGTCCGCGCAGGAGCCGATGATCACGCCGATGGACAGGAACGCGGTGATGCCGAGCAGCAGCACCGGCAGCGCCAGCGGCCACCGGGAGTCCAGCTCCAGGCCGAACAGCGGCAGCAGCGCCACGGCGACGAACACCACGGCCTGGACCGCGCCGACGGCGAGCGCCAGCACGTAGCGGGAGGCCAGGACGGTGGGCAGGCTGGTCGGCGTCATCCGGATCAGGCGCAGCAGGTCGTCGCGGCGCCACTGCATCAGCGTGAACGCGATGCCGAACACCGCCGCGTTGCCCACCCCCCACGACATCACGCCGGGCGCGATGTACGAGATGTAGGGCCGGCCGGTCTCCTCGACCTCCTGGCCGCTGAAGATCAGCCCGAACACCACCAGGAAGATCAGGGGGAAGGCGAAGGTGAAGAAGAGAGTGGCCCCGTCCCGGACCTGGGCCCGGTAGCCGGCGCCCGTCAGCGCCCCGTATGCGCTCATGCCTGCTGCTCCGTGTTCTCCTCGTGGCCGGCCGTCCCGGCCCCGGTGGCGGGGGGTGCGGCGTCGGCGGTGAGCCGGAGGTAGACGTCCTCCAGCGTGGCGGTGCGGGTCTGCACGCCGTCCAGGCCGCCGCGGGCGTCCAGCCGGGACAGCACCTTCCCGGAGGCCCGGGTCTCGAGGACGAGGCTGCCGCCGCGCAGCAGGGCGCGGTCCACGTCCGGGATCGCCCCGGCCTCCTCGACGGTCATCCGCTCCGGCGGGAGCAGCACCGAGGTCGCCGCCCCGGCCGCCGCGACCAGTCCGCGGGGGGAGTCCAGCGCGGCGATCCGGCCCCGCACCAGGATCGCCACCCGGTCGCAGAGGGTCTCGGCCTCGTCGAGGTGGTGCGTGGTGTACACGATGGTGCGGCCCGCCTCCTTCAGCCCGCGCAGCACCTCCCACAGGTCGCGGCGGGCCTGCGGGTCGAGGGCGGCGGTGGGCTCGTCGAGGAAGACCAGCTCGGGATCGTGGACCAGCGCGGAGGCGATGGCCAGCCGCTGCCGCTGCCCGCCGGAGAGGTTCTCCACCCTCGTGTCGCGGTGCTCCACCAGCCCCACGGCCCCGAGCGTCCGCTCGACCGCCGCCCGGTCCGCCCGGTACAGGGCGGCGACGGTCGCGAGGTGCTCGTACGCCGTCTGGCGCACGAAGAAGGCCGACGACTGGGTCTGCACACCCAGCCGCGGCAGCAGCGCGACGTTGCGCGGCCAGGGGGACCCGCCCAGGACGGCGACGGTGCCGGAGTCGGCCTGCCGCAGCCCCTCCATGATCTCCACCAGGGTCGTCTTGCCCGCGCCGTTGGGGCCGAGCAGTCCGAAGAACTCGCCCCGGGCGATCCGCAGCGACACCCCGTCCAGGGCCTGGTGCGTGCCGTAGCGCTTGCTCACCTCCCCGACCTCGATGGCGGCCCGCGCCGCGCGGTCGCCGGGGTCGGCCGGCATGGTTTCCGTGTCCGTCATCAACAGCTCCTGGGAACGAGGCCCGTCAGGGGGCGAGCAGAACGACCGCGGCCGTGACCAGCGCGGCCGCGATCAGGCAGACCAGGACGGACGAGCCGATCCCGTATGCCAGGTACACCACCCGCGCACGGCGCGGGTAACCGGCCGCGGCCTGCCGGTCACGCATCCGCAGCCGCAGGTAACGCCCGCTGTCCGGTGCGAGGTCGGACGCTCCGAGCAGGTGGGACAGCATGGTGTATCCGTCCAGCGGGGGCAGCGGCACCAGGTTGACGAGCGCCTGGACGCTGCCCAGCACCAGCAGCCCCGACAGCACCCGGCGGGTGGGGTCGCCGGGCTCCAGCAGGACCCACCACAGGGCGAACGGCAGCAGGAACAGCAGGTTCGCCAGCGCTCCCGCGGCGGCGACCGTCAGCTGGTGCCGACGGCGCCCGAGGAAGCGGTAGTTGCCGACCCGGCAGTACATGATCACCATCGGCAGCCGCCAGCGCAGGCCGATCTCGCTGACCGTGCCGCCGACGTGCCGGGCCGCGACGCCGTGCGCCAGTTCGTGGCCGGCGGTGCTCAGCCACAGCAGCGTGCACACGGCGAGCAGCGCCACCGGCTGGTGGAAGAGCCACCGGGTGTCCCGCAGGACGGTGCCGGCCCCGGCGGCGAGGACGGCCTCCATCGCCAGGCACAGCCCGAGCAGCGGCAGCAGCACGGACCGGCGCAGCACCGGCCGCAGGGCCCGGTGCAGCCGCCCGGTCGTGGCGTCGGCGTCGGCGACCAGGCGCAGGGTGCCCCGGTAGAGGTTGCCGCTGCGGGGCGGGGCGGGAGCGGCGGGGGCCGGCTCGCGGGCGGGGGCGCCGACCAGCAGCCGCCGGGTGCCGAGCAGCCCCAGCAGCTGGCGCCAGTTGCCCTCGCCCAGCCTCCGCCCGAACGCCGCCGCGTACTCCCCGCCGATCTCCTCCAGGCTGCGCCGCCCGTCCAGCCGGGAGATGAGGAAGTACTCCTTCGTGCCGACCTCGAAGACGGAACCGTCCACCGGGTCCCTGATCAGGTGCACCGTGGCCGGGCCGCGCAGCAGGGGACCGCCGAGGACGACGTCGGGACGCAGCCGGGGACGGTGGGCGAGCGCCTCGGCGTGTTCGGGGCTCACGAGACGGTCTCCGCCGTGGCCCCGGTGCCGGAACGCAGCACCCGGCCGAGGACGTGCGACAGGTACGCCTCGTCGCGGATCGTCACGTGCAGCCGGTTGTTCGTCATGTGCATGTACGGGGAGAGGAGCAGGGGCAGCGCCACGGCCGGGTCGGTGACCTGTTCGTCGCGGGTGCCGTCCCAGGACCGGAAGACCAGCTCGCCCGCCTCGGCCAGGGCGACCGCCCGGCTCCGCAGCTCCAGGCAGTGCGCCGCCCAGCCGCGCAGCAGGGCGGGCAGCCGGTCGAGCCGGTCGGCGGCGAGGGCCCGGCGTATCTCGTGGAAGCGGCGGCCGAGCCGCGGCGCCGTCTCCGCGTAGGTGCGGTCGTACTCCGTGGAGCCGATGAACCCGGTGCCGGGGAACGCCTTGTGCCAGAACTCGTAGTACCGCTCCAGGTAGTCGGCGAGCTCGTCGTCGTCGGGCAGGAAGCAGCTCGCCATCACCATCATCAGCTGCGCCGACGTCCCCAGCAGCACGGTCCGCAGGTGCAGGTTCATGCGGCCCAGCGCGTCGATGACGAGGTCGCTGGAGTGCGCGAAGTGCCACTCGGCCAGGGCGACGCCCGCCGGACCGCCGTACTTGCCGTACTCGGGCTCGTAGGGCTCGTAGGAACGGGAGTTGTTGGGCCGCAGCCGCATCCGGCCGTCCGCACCCAGGAAGTCCCCGCGGTCCCCCTCCGGGAACTCGATCTCGAACAGCGCGTTGTAGAACTCGTTGAGGAACCCGGAGTCGACCTCGTACAGGGCGGGCCGGGCGCGCAGGAAGGCGTCGACGGCCTCCTCGGCGCGGCGGCGCACCTCGGCCGTCGCCTCCTCGGACGCCGGCCGCAGCCGCAGCCGCACGTGGGGACCCTCCAGCCAGTAGTTGATGAAGAAGTGACCGGCCAGCAGCCCGTCCTCCTTCAGTCCCGCGATCAGCGGGCCCACGCAGTTCACCAGCAGCGGCTGCGGATTGGCGGCGTAGAAGACGTGCAGGGCCTGCCAGGCGCCGGGGGAGGGGGTCAGCTCGGACACGGGGTGTTCTCCTCGGTGCGGCGGGAGGTGGTGAAGGTCTCCACGGACAGCTCGGCGACATGGCCGCCGCGCTCGGACACGACGTGCAGCCCGTCCTCCGCGGGCAGCATCTCCCGCAGCTCGACGCGGTCCTCGGGCGACTTGACCAGCGACTCGAGGGCGGTCAGCGACAGGGGGCTGTCGAAGTCGACGTACTGCGGCTTGGCGCCCGCCCCGCCCCTCGGACCGCCGGAGACGGTGGCGAAGACCCGGGCCGGCAGGCCGTGTTCGTGACGCCAGCGACGCCAGGCCAGGAACGCCTCCGCCTCCCCGGTGCCGGGCGGAGCCGACGGCAGGAACGCGGCGGTCGTCGACCAACTGCGGCGCGCGAGGACGAGGTTGCCGTGCCGGACCCGGGGCCTGCGGGTGACGCCGAGGTGGGCCGGGCCGTCCGGGACGCCCGCCCACACGTCCAGCGGCGCCATGGACGTCGGCGACAGCAGGAGCAGCGTGCGCGGGATCTCCGGCAGCGCGAGCGGCACCAGGTAGCCCAGGTACACGGGGATCACCTCGAGGTCCAGGCGCGCGGACCGCAGCACCAGCCGGTCCTCGGCCTCGTCGTGCTCCAGGCGCAGGTCCGCCAGGTGGATGCGGCGGTCCTCGGGCACGCTGCTCGCCTCGCCGGGACACACGATCTGGTAGTCGGTCAGGCGCCCGTGCAGGTTCAGGTTGCTGGTGACGGGGCCGCCGGTCAGCTCGGCGAGGACCGCGCCGGGCGGGGTGAGCCGGACGGCCTGCTCCCGCAACGGCCCGCTGATGCCGGGACCGTCGTCCCAGACGTGGGTGAAACGGCTGAACGGGAACGACAGCCCGCCGTAGGAGCGGTTGAGCACCAGCAGCGGCTCACCGTCCTCGGAGGTCACCTGGAGGTGGTGGCTCTGCGGGGTGAACGGCAGTTGCGCGGCGTCCAGTTCGGCCGCGACCCCGGCGAGGTCCTCGTCCTCCAGGACGACGTCGGCGGCGCCGGAGTGCTCCGCCCACAGCGCGCGCATCCGGCCGATGAACGCCCGCCGCCCCCGGTCCAGCGCCCTGATCTCCTCCAGGCCCAGCCAGTTCTCCTCCGGGACGTAGTCGCCCCGCTCGTCGAAGGGGACGCGCTTGGCGGTGAAGGAGAGGTACTGGTCGAAGAAGTCCTCGTGGAAGTCGTGCACGAGCCCGAGCAGGTCCTCGCACCGGCCGCCCCTGCCGTGACGGGCGAGGAAGAACCCCTTGAACGTCAGCCGCTGCGGCAGCGTGAGGTCGAACGCCGGCAGGACCCGCTCCACCGACCGCAGCGCCCCGCCGTCGGCGCCGGTCCAGGCGCCCAGCCCGCACGTCACGTCGTCGCCCGCGTCGGCGTCCTCGTAGAGCAGCGTCTGCGGCAGCGCGGCCTCCTCGGCGCCGAGCAGGCGTTGCGCGCCGCCCAGGCAGGCGCGCAGCCGGCGCAGCGACAGCGCCCGCCCGACCGTGTCCGCGTCCGGGAACGCGTCGAGCAGCGACACCGCCGTGTCGAGCGCCCCGGCGAGTTCGCCCGCCCAGGGGCGCTCCAGGTCCCGCAGGGCCCGCTGGAACGAGCGCAGCGGGTCCGCGGCGTGCACGTCGGTGTCCAGGCACGGCACGCGGATCATGCCGAGCTGCAGCAGCGCCGCCACGTACGACTCGGCGAGCCCGGCGTCCGCGTCGTACTCGGCGCGCAGCCAGTCGACCAGCTCCCGGTAGCGCAGCTCCCGCTCGCCGAGCAGCGCGATGAGCCGGTCCAGGGTGCCGCTGCGGCGCAGGAAGAACAGCCGGTCCTTGACCGCGTCGAAGGTGACCGCCGCGTCGTCGTCGCCGGTGGTGACCCAGCGCCGCACGTACCGCACCCGCTGCTCGTCGCCGCCCCAGCCGGAGGCCAGCCGCACCGGCAGGTCGGCGCGGAGCGCGGGCGCGGCGAGGATCTGCTCCGCGAAACGGGCCAGCACCACGACGTTCAGCCGCACCCGGCCCCGCCACGTGTCGCGGATCCGCACGGACGGGTCGTCGCCGTCGGTGAACGTGCCGAGGGCGACGCCCGTGAACGTGCTGAAGGGGCTGGTCTTGCAGGCCGTCCGGTACAGGTACGACAGCACCGAACGCTCCACCTTCCGCAGCCGCTTGTCCGGCCGCCGGTCCGCGCCGAGCCGCACGTACGGCTCGAGCCGGCCCTCCAGCGTCGGTGAGGCCAGCAACAGCCCGTGCCGCAGGCGTTCCTCGTCCAGCAGCGACCGCAACGCGGCTCGAGCTGCGCCGAGTTCACCGTCGAGCAGTGACTCCCCCCGCAACCGCAGCGCGTCCAGCGCGTGCCGCGCGGCGAGCCACTGCCCGGTCGCCTCGCCGAGGGCCGGGTCCAGCGCGTCGATCAGGCCGAGCGCGGGCGTGGCCGCCCTGGGGAGACGGTTGTTGAACAGGTCGCGGCGGAACGTGAGGAGATCGCGGCGGCGCCCGTCGCCGGGGAAGGCCCGGTCGGCGGCCGGCACCAGCGCGTGCAGCGCGTCGCTCAGCTCACCGCCGCGCTCCCGCAGCTCCCGCTCGGCCCCCAGCACCTCGTCGGCCCAGCGGGCGGTGTCCGGGCAGCGCAGGCCGCGCACGGTCTCGACGGGCAGGCCCGCCACGCGCAGCAGGAAGCGCCGGCCGGGCTGCCAGTGGGTTCTTCCGGTCATGGCTGCCCCCTGTCAGACGATGTCGGAACGGAAGTCGGCGGGCTCCGGACGCTCGTTGCCGAGCAGCATGATCAGCAGGGGCGCCTCCCCGGTGTCCGCCAGCCCGAGCTCCTCGACGTAGGAGACGTTGTCGAAGCCGAGGGCGACGCCGGCGCCCAGCCCGAACACCGCCGCGGCGGTGTAGAAGGTCTGCGCGATCGCCCCGACCGTGGCGTTGACCAGCAGGTAGCCCCGGTCGCCGACGGCGTCGAGCACCGCCGTCGTGCGCACGGTGGGGACCACGACGGCACCGGCCTGTTCGAGGTTGTAGTTGGACAGGAAGTAGTTCCGCTGCAGGAACGAGCCCGGCGCCCCCGCCGTCACCAGCCGCAGGGTGTGCGTGTCCGGCTCGTAGGCGTACGCGCCCGGCTCGACGCCCTCGACGTGGTTGACGAAGGCGTACAGCCGCGCCAGCCCCGGCGTGCCCTCGGGCTCGGCGCCCGCGCAGGGCCGTGCCCCGGCGCACGCGGCGAGCGTCGTCGCGAGCTGCGCCGCCGTCACCGGGACCGACGCGTCGAACCGCCCGAAGCTGCTGCGCCGCGCCCGTACCGCGGTCCGCACGTCGACGTCGGGGAACGCGGCGGGCGGCAGCGCCAGGGGATCCGCGCCCCCCCGCGAGCGGCGCGGGCGCGCAG
>NZ_BDJC01000067.1 GCF_002005565.1 Streptomyces sp. JHA26
ACCTCGGCGAGGCAGGTCTCCTCGTCGTCGTAGGCGAAGTGCGCGACGCCGGAGGTCTCGGCGTGCACGTCGGCGCCGCCCAGCCCGTTCTGGGTGATCTCCTCGCCGGTGACCGCCTTGACCACGTCGGGGCCGGTGATGAACATCTGCGAGGTGTCGCGGACCATGAACACGAAGTCCGTCAGCGCCGGGCTGTAGGCGGCACCGCCCGCGCACGGCCCGAGCATCACGCTGATCTGCGGGATGACCCCGGAGGCCCTGGTGTTGCGGGCGAAGATGCCACCGTAGCCGGCCAGCGCCGAGACGCCCTCCTGGATGCGCGCACCCGCACCGTCGTTGAGGCTCACCAGCGGAGCTCCGGCGGCCAGCGCCATGTCCATGATCTTGTGGATCTTGGTGGCATGGGCTTCGCCGAGCGAGCCGCCGAAGATGCGGAAGTCGTGGGCGTACGTGAAGACCGTGCGGCCGTGCACGGTGCCCCAGCCGGTCACCACGCCGTCGGTGAAGGGCCGTTTGTCCTCCAGGCCGAATCCGGTGGCCCGGTGCCGGCGCAGGGTCTCGACCTCCCGGAAGGAACCTTCGTCGAAGAGCAGCGCGATGCGCTCGCGGACGGTCAGTTTCCCTTTCGCGTGCTGCTGCTCGGTGGCCCTGGCGCTGCCTCGTTCGACCTCTTCCCGGATCCGCCGCAGTTCTGTCGCGCGCGTCGTGCTGTCGTCCAGTTTCATGAGTGGGTCACTCCCTACGTGCCGTGCGAGCGGGTCGCCGGGCGGGTGCCGCCGCCCCCGGCGGGGGGCGCGGGTGCGGGCTATTCCGTGCGGGTGGCCACGACGTCGCACAGGGCTTCCAGGGCACGCAGCGGCGGCCCGGCCGACAGCCCGCGCAGTGCCGAACGGGCCATGTCGAGCCGCTCGTCCCTGAGCGTGCGGGCCCGGTCCATGGCCGCCGATTCCCGCAGGAGGGCCAGCGCCCTGCGGTGGTCCTCACCGGTGACTCCCGCGGGGGAGTCCAGCAGGGCGCGCAGTTCGTCGTCGCGCGGGTCCGCGCCGGTGAGGGCCAGCAGGACGGGGAGGCCGGCCACGCCGACCGAGAGATCCTTGCCCTGCTCCTTGCCGGTCACCGCGGACGGGGAAGTGATGTCCAGCAGGTCGTCGGATATCTGGAACGCCACCCCGAGCTGTTCCCCGTACTCCGCGAGTGCGTGACCGACCTCGGCCGACGCCCCGGACTGGAGCGCGCCCAGCTGCAGCGAGAGGGACAGCAGGGACGCCGACTTGTCCGATACCACGCCGAAGTAGTGAGGCAGCGGGCCGTCGCCCCCCATGGGTCCGAGGAGCTCCAGCATCTGGCCCCGTACCAGGCGCTCGGAGGCCCGCGAGTGCAGCGGCACGGCCTCCCGCACGAGTTCCGCGGAGAGCCGGGCGGACGTGGCCAGGAGCCAGTTGCCCGCCATGACGGCGACGGAGTTGCCCCAGCGGGCGTTGACGCTGGGCACCCCGTGGCGGATGCGGGCCTCGTCCATGACGTCGTCGTGGTGGAGCGAGGCGGCGTGGACGAGCTCGGAGACCACGGCGGCCTCGACGACCCCCGGGGCCCGGGGATCCCCGAACTCGGCCGCCAGGAGGGTGAGCAGGGGCCGCAGCCGCTTTCCGCCCGCTGCGACGAGGTAGCCGACCACGTCGGCCACGTACGGGTCGGTGGCCTGCCCGGCACACTCGGCGAGCCGCTTCTCGACCAGTTCCAGGCCCCCGGACAGCCGCCGCTCCAGCTCGTCCTCCTCCCGCACGACGATCCGGGAAAGCAGCGAACGGACCCGGGTCTTCGTGGCCTGCACGGACATCTGGACATCCACCCCTTCTTCGGGGCGTGTCCCCGTCGTCACGGCCCTCCACGCTGAACCGTAGGAGGGCGGTGTGCGCCGGGCGCGGAGAAATCCGTACCGCTGTCCGCAAGAGGACACGAGGCGATCGAACCGACGCCGTTCCCGCAGGGAGTTCCCGGACTGCTGTCAACAAGCTGTCGGCAATTGCGTTCGGAGCCGTCGATTCCGTGTCGACGCGCAAGACTTGGCGGGCAGCGCCCGGGCCGCGGCCACCCGCCGGGCGGAATCCCGATCCGCCCGTCGTTCATCGTGCGCCGCCTCGGCACCCGGTGTCGTGCAACGCCGTCCGGACACACGGGCGGCCCATGGTGCTGCCCTGCCGCGGACCCGCGGCCCTGCACCGTATCCCTTTCCAAAGGAGCGTCATGTTCGGACGGATAGGACGGTTTTCCGTCAACCGGCCTTGGCTGACCATAGTGTTCTGGATCGTCGTGTCGGTTGCGTTGACCGGCCTGGCCCCCGAGCTGAAATCCAGTACGGACCAGGCCGACTTCCTGCCCTCGCGGTACGAGTCGGCACAGGTCATGAAGATCCAGGAGGAGTCCTTCCCCCAGCAGGAGACCCCGGCAGCGGTCGTGGTCTTCCAGCGCGACGACGGTGCCGCACTGACGGACGCCGACAAGGCCACCGTCGCCAAGGTCACGGAAGGGCTGCAGGCGAAGCGGTACGAGACCTTCGAGAGCGTCACGACCTCGCCCGAGGCGGTGTCGAAGGACGGGAAGATGGCGCTCGCGAGCATCATCTCCACCGAGAAGGACCCGGCGGCCGAGGCCGGGTTCGAATCGCTCCGCCGGCTGCGCACGGACGGCAGGGCCGCGCTCCAGGACACCGGGCTGAAGATGGGCGTCACGGGTCCCGTGGCGCTCATGCTCGATGCCCAGGAGGCGGCCGGTGACACCGATGCGATGATCATGATGGCCACGCTGGTCCTGATCATCGTGCTGCTCGGGGCCATCTTCCGCAGCCCGCTCATCGCCCTCCTGCCGGTGCTGATGATCGCGCTGATGTTCATCACGGCCAACGGCCTGATCGCGACCGCGAGCGAGCTCTTCGGCCTGGAGGCGGACGCCAGCAACTCCGCGATCCTGATCGTGGTGCTGTTCGGCGTGGGATGCGACTACATCCTGTTCCTGCTGTTCCGCTACCGCGAGTACCTGCGGGCCGGGCAGGAGCCCAAGCAGGCCCTCATCGACTCCGTCTCGCGGGTCGGCGAGACCATCGCCTCCGCCGCCGGCGCCGTGATCGTGGCCTTCCTGGGCCTGGTCTTCTCCAGCATGGGCAACATGCGTGCCATGGGCCCCTCGCTGGCGATCGCCGTCGCCGTGACGCTCGTCGCCGCGCTGACCCTGGTGCCCGCGGTCTTCTCGCTGCTGGGCACCAAGGCGTTCTGGCCCTCCAAGGCGTGGAAGCGGACCCCGAGGACCCGGATGGCCGACAGGGCCGGCGACGTCGCCTCCCGGCGCCCCGGCCTGGTCGCCGTCGTCGCCACGGGCCTGCTCGCCGTGCTCGCGGTCGGCGCCTTCGGCTTCAAGCCCGGGTTCGACCAGGAGAGCACGCTGCCCAAGACCCTGGAGTCGATCCGGACCAACGCCGACCTGCAGAAGAGCTTCTCCGCCGGCGAGACCGAACCGAGCCTGGTGTTCGTCAAGGCGAAGGACGGAGGACGGCTCGACAGGGCCGCCCTCGACACCTTCCGCACGTCCATCGCCGCGGTGGACGACGTCGGAGGCGTCGCCCAGCCCGTACTGAGCCCCAAGGGCGATGTCGCCCTGTACAGCGTGGTGCTGAAGTTCCGGCCCTCGTCGGACCAGGCCATCGAGCTGGTCGCCGGGGACCTCCGCGACGCGGTGCACGAGAACGCCCCCGAGGGCACGAAGACACTGGTGGGCGGCAAGACGGCGGTCCTCGCCGACATCGAGGACGCCGTCGAGCACGACTACCGGCTGGTCTTCCCGGTCGCGGCACTCGCCATCATGCTGATCCTCGGTCTGCTGCTGCGCAGCATCGTGGCCCCGCTCTACCTGATGCTCGCCGTCGGCCTCGGTTTCACCGCGACCCTCGGCTCGGCGGTCTACCTGTTCCAGAACATCAGGGGCGAGGAAGGGCTGCTGTTCTCCCTGCCGATCGTCGTGTACCTGTTCGTCGTCGCCATCGGCACCGACTACAACATCCTCATGGTGGCGCGACTGCGCGAGGAGGTGCGCAACGGCCGGTCCACGGCCGACGCCGTGCGCCTCGCCGTCTCCCGGTCGGCACCGACCATCGGTTCGGCGGCCGTCATCCTGGCCGGCACCTTCGGCGTCCTGATGCTCGCCGACAACTCCATGCTCCAGCAGATGGGCTTCGCCGTGGCGTTCGGCATCCTGCTGACCGCGTTCATCATGGCACTGCTCCTGGTGCCGACGCTGACCGCGCTGATCGGCCCGAAGGCATGGTGGCCGGGCAACCGCTCCGGGCACGGTCCCGAGGCACACGAGGATCCCGCCACGGGGCTCCGACAGGAGGAGCCGGCCACCACCGGCAGCCACGTCTAGCCCGGCCTCCGGCAGAACGCGGACGGAAGGACGACGGGCCGGGCGGCATCCTGAAGAGGTGTGCCGCCCGGCCCCTCATGCGTTCTCCGTGCAGACGCGCAGCTTGCTGCCATACGGGGGTTCATGTCCCGGAACGACGGTTAGCCTCCCCCTCGCACCTCGCTCCCCCGGGGAGCTGCCGCTGGACGTGGGTGTCGGGCAGCGGCCGGTGTGACACGACCGAAGGAAGTGGTGAAACGGTGAACCGTCGGTGGGTGGCGTCCGGCCCCCGGCACCAGGGGGGCCTCGCGGAACGCGCGGCCCCGGGCCGCGACGTCGCGGCGAACGGCCTGGAGGCCGCCCTGCTCGAGGCACACCGGCTCGTCGAGTCGGGTCTGTCCACCCATCGTGGCACCCTCATGCCGGGTTCGGCGCAGTGGCCGCCGTCGTCGGACGCCGGGCCGGCGCACACGGACCACGGGGTGGTGCGGTGGGTCGCCCTCGCCCAGTGGTCCGTCGGCATGGTGCTGCCGGACGACGCGGAGCGGATCCGGGCCGTGTCCGCGGCCGTGGAGAACCTCGGCGAGAAGCGCCGCCGGGGGCTCGTCGTCCGGCTGCTGTGCACGTCGGACGCGCCGGACGGCGACATGGTGCGCGCCCTGGCGGGCAGCGGGATGACGTCCTCGACCCGGGTGACGGCGAACGGGGTCCCGGAAGCCGTGATCGTGGACGGAAGGGTGGCGTACCTCCCCGGAGACGGAGCCGGCCTCGGCCGCACCACCCTGCGGAGCCCGGCCGCGGTGCGGGTGCTGGAGTCCCTGTTCGCCGGCGCCTGGGACACGGCCGTGCCCCTGGCCGACCACGACCGCCTGCGCCACCACACCCGCAGCGAGACGGCGCGCGGTGTCCTGAACCATCTCGGCGCGGGACTGACGGACGACGCGGGGGCACGGGAGATGCGGGTTTCGCTGCGCACCTACCGCCGCCACGTCGCGGACCTCATGCGGGCCCTGGAGGCCGGCACACGCTTCGAGGCAGGTGCCCGAGCCGTCGAGCTGGGGCTGGTGCCCTGTCACGGGTGATGCGGCCGTGTACATCGCTGCGTCAGGACCCGCCCGGGGACGAGGGCGGAGTGAGCGCCGTGCGGACCCGTGCGTCAGGGAACAGGAGATCGGGCGGGCCCTCCTCGAGGTCAGTGCCCTGTTGGAGGACACGGTTGCCATGCACCGAGACAGAGAATCCGAAGACGCACTCGTCGCCCCGGTCGAACCGGACGAGACGACGGTGATCGCGACGGCCGAGGAACTGATCGGCCAGGCAAGGGAGTCGGTGGACGTGTGCTTCGCCGAGAACTCCCTCCGCCGCCGGGGCGTCGACGGACTCCTGCGCGCACTGGTGGACGCGCGGGGCGACGCGGTCCGTGTGCGCGTGCTGTCCGCCCGGTCCGCGCCCGGCCGGGACCGGTTCCCCGAACACCTGGACCACCTCGCGGCGCGCGCGTGCTTCGACGTCCGGATCACCCGCGTCCCCCTGGCCGACGCCCTCTTCGTGGACGGGCGGAGCGCTCTCCTGATCGCGGACACGCCCATCGGCCCCCAGGCGTCCGTCACCCGGGGCCCCGGGGTGGTGGGGGCCCTGCACACCCTGTTCACCGCCGTGTGGAACGGTGCCGCTCCCGCGCCCGGCCGGATCGACTGGGGCGAGGGGGCCCGTTCGGAGTTCGTGCGGCGGATCCTGGACTGTCTGCACGCCGGAATGGCGGACGAGCTGGGAGCCCGTGAGCTGTCGGTGTCGATGCGGACGTACCGGCGGTACGTCGCGGAGATCATGGTGGCCCTGGGCGCGAACTCCCGCTTCCAGGCGGGCCTTCGCGCGGCCGAGCTCGGCCTGCTGACCCGGGCGGGGGAGGCCGGCGTCATGCCGGACGGTCTCCGGGCAACCGGGACCGCGGGAGACCCGCCGGCCGGTCTGGCGGGGAGCAATGGCAGCTTCCTGTAAGGGTGCTTGCGGCGGGAACGCCGGTACGACCGAGAATGGGCGCGGAGTTCGGTTTCGCCGGGTCACAGCCCGGTCCCCTGCGGAGAACTCCCGGCTCCGGCCGGCCGACACGCCCCCCGATGCGGCCGACCGGGCCCCGGACCGGGGGCCGTACGCACCCCCCGCCACGGCCCCCGGTCACGCGAGGACAGCGGGGTGACGGCCGGCGCCCGCCGTCACCCGGAAGACGTCCGGAGCGCACCGGAGCCGCTGCGATCCGCGCAGCGGCTCCGCCGCCGACACGTGCCCGATTCATCGAAGGAATCAACCACCCATGAACCGCCGAACGGCAATGACCGCGGCCGCCACCGCCGCACTGGTGTTCCTCACGAGTGGTGCCGCGGTCGCGGCTCCCGCTCAGGACGCCGACGGGACCGCGCAGCCCTGCGGGAGCGTGAGGCTCTCCGGCGAACTCCCGGCACCGCCGGCCGGCCGGGCCGTTCGACAGCAGATCACCATCGGCCCCGACTGCAAGCTCGAGCCGGGCCCGGTCGAGTACGTCGCGGCCTCCGGTGCGGTGAGGCCGGGCACGTCCCCCCGGGCCACCCCGGCGGCCGGCGCGGAGGCCGGCCACCAGGTGCGCAGCTGGAACGAGATGTTCGACTGCTGCACCATCCGGATGACCGGCCTGTACACCACCTCTTCCTGGACCGTGGCCGACGCGCGCGTCACCACCGCCTCCACGACGCCGACCCAGCAGTGGAACCGCGAGCCGTGGGACGCGGGCTGGTCGCTGAAGTCGGCGAGCGGCAAGGACGACTGCACCACGGACTGCCCCGCGGTGAACTCCGAGGCGCACGCCGATTTCACCTACCGCGGGATCTTCGACCCGACGGGCAGTTGGTACGCGAACACCCACCACTCGTACGTCCGGCTGAACGCCGACCTCACGGCGACCTGCACCTTCGACGTGGAACTGAAGCACAGCTTCGTCGGGTGGAACTGGCGGCGCGGCTGCGAGTGAGGCGGGCTCAGCGGCCCGGCGGACCCGTCAGGGGCCGGGCCGCCGAGGACGCCGGCGCCGGGAGCAGACCCAGCTCGGCGGCCCGTACCCCGGCCTGGAAGCGCGAGTTCGCCCCGAGCAGGGACATGATCTCCGCCACGTAGCGCCGGTAGGTCCGCACGGAGACGTTCTGTTCCCGCGCGGCGACCTCGTCGGTGACCCCGGCCTGCAGGGCACCGAGGATGCGCTGGGCCAGTGCGGCGTGGCCGCGGTCGCCGAAGGCGATGCTCTCGGCGGCGGGCACCGCATCGCTCCACACGCTCTGGAAGAAGGTGCCGAGGGCGCGCAGCACCTCCGGCGCCCGAATCACGGAGGACCGGCGTCCGACCGTCGACTCGGCGACCACGAAGGCGGTGCTGCCGTCCACGATCAGTGCCTGCAGCGGGGGGATCCGCGCCACGCGGATCGCCACCGGTCTCTCCCTGCCGAACTGCTCGCGCACGAATTCCTCGTCGAGCAGGGGCGGAATGGTCAGCAGGCGTATGCGGACCTCCTCGGCCACGCCGTGGAGCAGGTCCCGCTCAGCCCGCTCCGACTGCCGCGCGATCCGGTCCGAGACGCTCGGACGCCGTGCGTGGACTATCTCGATGCTGCGGGTGGCCCCGGCGATCAGCTCCTGGGCGGTGTCGAGCACGGTTCCGTAGCCGCCGTCCACGGGGGTGATCAGCTGCTGCTGAACACTGCGGTCTCGGTGGATGGCCACGGACGACTCGATGAGCGCCTGTACTTGGAGCAGGGCCTGCTCCAGTTCGTCCTCGCGTCGATCGGACACGTCTTCTCGCCCTCCCCGTTGGCTTCACGTCGGTGAGTCACCCCGGACACACAGCGGCTCACCGACGCACCGCTGTTTCGCCCGGTCACGCAGACAGCAGACCGAACTCGACCGCACGGACCCCCGCCTGGAAACGGGAGCCGGCGTCGAGCTCCCGCATGATCTCCGCGACGTACCGCCGGTAGGTGCGCAACGACACGTTGATCTCGCGTGCCGCCGCCTCGTCCGTCTGACCCGCGCGCAGCCGTTCCAGGATGCTGCGGACGAGGTCCGTGCGCAGGCGCGGGCTGAGCTGCAGATGGTCCGCGAGCTTCCGGCCGCCGGCCCAGGCGCCGGCGAAGAACAGCTCCAGGGCACGGACCGCGCCCGCATCGTTCACGATGGCGAATTGGCCGCCGGAGGCGGGGCCGTCGGAGGGGACGAGTGCCGTCATGCCGTCGACCACGAGGATCCCGCGCAGCTCGCTGTCGGAGACCCGCACGTCCAGCCGCGGTCCGGGAAGCCGGTGGAGCCGGTCGGCCGAGACGTCCGCGGCCTCGGTCGTGCACAGCACGCGCACGGTCGCCCGGGCGGGACCCCTGCTCAGCAACCGCAGGACGGACTCGGTGAACTCGCCCGGTCCGGTGAGCACGATCACGACGGAGTGGCGCCCCCGGGCGATCAGTCGCTCCATGGCGTCACCCAGCTGAGCACCGCTGTTGCGCGCGACCGGCGAAGGCACCACCAGGCGCCGGCGGTGCATCGAGACCGTGGATTCGATCAATGATCTGGCCTGCAGCAGTGCGTGTTCCAGATGGGCGGCGTGCTCCCCGGCCGCCCACTCCTCCGTCGTGTCGGGTTTCAGCAGATCAACTACCGCGTCCATTTCCTGTATCCCCCGTTGAGTCGCTCAGGTCCTGTCTGCTGTCGCGCCCGTGTTCTGCACCGGCCGGCCGCATGGGAAATCATCCTGAGCCGCGTAATTGGTTGCAGATTAAAGGAGCTTGGAACCCGTGGTTGTCACCGGCGGGACAGCAGTCAACTTGAACGGCTAGACACTAGATCGAGTGTTCAGATCGAGTCAACTGAACTGCGATCGACATCGCGTGGGTGTAGTGCAATAGGCAGAAGCCGAGTCCGCTGCAGAGTCGGTCTTCGGCCGGTGTCAGTAAGTTGCAGCGCCATCCCGGAAGCGGTAGCTCCCCTTACCGTTTCGGTCACTCACCGCTCCTGATGTATGACGTACGGCAGCACAACTGACCGCTAGAGGTCAAAAGTTGGCTCCTATCGTCACCTTCCTGTCTACGGTGACGAGGTGACCACGATCCGCACACAAGTCCCACCCGTCCCTCCCGCACCACTACCACACGCCGACACCCCCGATGTCCGGGTGTGGTGGTGGCGCATTCCGGACGGCGCGTTCAGCTCGTCGGACCTCGCCCTGCTCGACCGTGCGGAAATGGAAAACGCACATCGAAAGAAATCAGCCAACGCGGCGGCGGAGTACATCACCTGCCGGGCGACCGTGCGTCGCCTACTGGCGGGGATGCTCCAGGCGCCGTTCAGCGAGATTTCACTGGGCCGCAAACCGTGTCCGGAATGCGGGTCGGCGGAGCACGGACCACCCGCCGTTCTGACTCCGGCATCGGGCCGGCATCTCCATATCTCGCTCTCCCGCAGCAGGGGCCTGGGCATGCTGGCGGTGTCCGGCCTGCCCGTGGGGATCGACGTCGAAAGGGAACGCGACCGGTGCTCCGCGGAACTGGTCGACAAGGTGCTCGGTCCGCGCGAGCGTGCGATCGTCCTCGCCGCCCCCGAGCCCGTTCGCACACGCGAATTTCTACGTTGCTGGACCCGTAAGGAAGCCGTGCTCAAGGCGGTCGGGATCGGCATCGTCACCGTGCTGTCCGAGCTGGAGACCCACGCGGGGGTCCCGGGCCCGGTCGAGGTGACCGCCGACGCGCTGGGCTCCGTCTCGGCATGGCAGGTCAGGGACGTGGAGGTCCCCGGCGGCTGGACCGCGTCGATCGCGCTGCCCGCCGGCGCCGACGGGGACGTCACGGTCCGTCCCGTCTGACCCCGTCCGGCCCCGCCCTCCCCGGGGGGGCTCCCGCACGGCGTCACCGACGCCGACGCCGTCCCGCCCCGACGGCGGCACCACGCTTTTCCGTTCATCCCACCCTTCGTCGACGGCCGGGCTCGTCACGCCCCCGTCACGTCCCGAGGCAACGGAGAGACTCCTTGAGCACCGCAGCACCACGGACTGTCGCCGACCTGCTCCTGCACGCCGCCCGGCGTCACCCCGATTCGGGCCTCCGCTACTGCCCGCAGGGTTCGGGACCCGGATTCCACGACCAGAGCCACACCGAGCTGCTGGACGACGCCCTGCGGCTGCTCACCACCCTGCGGAGACAGGGACTGCGGCCCCAGGACAAGGTCGTGCTGATCCTCGAGCGGCCCCGGGAGTTCATCACCGCCTTCTGGGCGGCCGTCCTGGGGGGCTTCGTGCCGTGCCCCATGGCGCCGCTGCGCGGCGACCGCGGGCGCTGGACCACCCAGCTGGCCCACGTCGACACGCTGCTCGACCACCCGCTCGTCGTCACCAGCGCCACACTGGCCGAGGAACTCCCGCCGGTGGACCGCGCCCTCACCCTCCGCCTCGACCGGCTGTCCGCCGAGGAACCCGCACGGCCGTACGGCGCCGCGCCCCAGGACACCGCGGTCCTCGTGCTGACCTCGGGTTCGACGGGACACTCCAAGGCCGTCATGCTCAGCCACGCCAACCTGCTGGCCTCGATGGCCGGCAAGAACGGCCACCACCGGCTCACCGCGGCCGACACCACCTTGAACTGGGTCTCCTTCGACCACGTGGCCGCCCTCCTGGAGTGCCACCTGCTTCCGCTGTCCACCGGCAGCCGGCAGCTCCACGTGGAGGCACCGGTGGTCCTCGGGGAGCCGCTGGAGTTCCTCAGGCTCATATCGCGGCACGGCGTCACGATGACCTTCACGCCCAACTTCCTGCTGGGCCTCCTCACCTCCGCGGCGGACGGCCTGAAGGAAGCGGGGGAGGAACTCGACCTGTCCCGGCTGCGCCAGATCATCAGCGGCGGCGAGGCCGTGGTCTGCGCCACCGGAGAAGCCTTCCTCGACACGTTCGCGCCCTACGGCCTGGCCCGCGACGTCCTGTGGCCCGCCTTCGGCATGACCGAGACCTGCGCGGGCAGCGTCTACTCCCGGGCGGCGTTCCCCGACATCGACCGCGGCCGGGAGTTCGCCGGTCTCGGCACCCCGATCGAGGGCGTGCGCATCCGGATCGCGGACCCCGACGACCGCGAGGTCCCCGAGGGCCGGCTGGGCGAACTCCAGCTCACCGGGCCCGTGCTCACCCGCGGCTACTACAACAACGAGCAGGCCACCCGCGAGGCGTTCACCGCCGACGGCTGGTTCCGCAGCGGCGACCTGGGGCGCATCGACGCAGGCCGGCTGACCCTCGTGGGCCGCAGCAAGGACAGCATCATCGTCAACGGCTCCAACTACTTCAGCCACGAGATCGAGACCGCCCTGGAGACCCTCGACGGGGTGGCCGCGTCCTACGTCGCGGCCTTCCCCGTCCGCCCGGCCGGCAGTGACACCGAGCAGGTGGTGATCGCCTTCCACCCGGAGGTCCCGGCCGACGACGACGCCGCGCTGTACCGGGTGCTGACCGCCGTCCGCGGCACCGTGGTCGCCCACTGGGGATTCCGGCCCGCACTCGTCCTGCCCCTGCCCGGGGCCGCCTTCCCCAAGACCAGCCTCGGCAAGATCCAGCGGTCCCTGATGCGCGACCGGCTCGAATCCGGCGCGTACGACGCGCAGCAGCGGGCCGTCGCCGAACTCGCCGCGCGCATGCTCGGCGGCCACACCGCGCCCGAGGGGGCGATCGAGCAGGCCGTGGCGGAGGTGTACGCCGAGATGTTCGACATCGCCCCCGGCTCCGTCAGCGCCACCGCCAACTTCTTCGAGCTGGGCGGAACCTCCCTGGACATCCTGAGACTGCGCAGCAAGCTGGCCCGGCGGCTCGGCGGCGACGGTCCGGAGATCATCACGGTCCTGAGGGCCCCGACGGTCCGCGCCCTGGCGGCCCGGCTCGCCGAACGCGAACTGCCCGGCGGCCCCGAGGAGTACGACCCGATCGTGCCCCTGCAGACCGGCGGCGACAAGACCCCGCTGTTCTGTGTGCACCCGGGCGTCGGCGAAGTCCTGGTCTTCGTCAACCTCGCCAAGTACTTCGTCGGCGACCGGCCGTTCTACGCCCTGCGCGCCCGGGGCTTCAACGAGGGCGAGAAGCCCTTCGCGACCTTCGACCAGATGGTCGACTCCTACGTGGACGCCATCCGGGCACGCCAGCCGCACGGCCCCTACGCCGTCGCCGGCTACTCCTTCGGCGCCGCGGTCGCCTTCGAGATCGCCAAGGTGCTCCGCTCCCGGGGCGAACGGGTCGACTTCGTCGGCAGCTTCAACCTGCCGCCCCACATCAAGTACCGCATGGAGGAACTCGACTTCGTCGAGACCGCCGCCAACCTGGCCTTCTTCCTCGGGCTGATCGACAAGCGGCAGGCACAGGAGTTCCCCGCCCTGCTGCGGGACCTGCCCGTGGAGGAGCAGCTCCGGCGTCTGCTGGAGGCGGCCTCGCCGCAGCGGATGGCCTCCCTCGAGCTCGACGGCGAACGGTTCCGGGACTGGGCGGAGCTGGCCGACTCCCTCACCGACCTGGGCCGCGGTTACGAGCCGAGCGGCACGGTGGACTCCGTCAGCGTCTTCTACGCGATCCCGCTGCGCGGGACCAAGGAGGACTGGCTGGCCGACGAACTGCGCCGATGGGACGAGCACACCACCGGCCCGAACCGCTACATCGAGGTGCCCGGCGAGCACTACACCCTCATGGGCCCCCAGCACGTCGCCTCCTTCCAGGCGATTCTGCGCGGGGAACTCGACCGGGCCCTGGCGGACGCCGACCGGACCGCCGCGGAGGCGGCCGCGGCCCTGCGCCACGACCACTGACCCGCCCGTACCGAACTGGGGAACCGACCATGAAGCACACGACGGGGGAATCCCCGACCACGCGTCCGAAGGGCCGGACGACGTCCGTCAGAGGAAAGAAGATCCTCGTGACCGGAGGCACCGGCCAGGTGGCCCGGCCGGTGGCCGAGGCGCTGGCCGAGCACAACGAGGTCTGGTGTCTGGGACGGTTCGGCGCACCGGGCGTCGAGCGGCAGCTCAACGAGCGGTCCATCACCACCCGGTACTGGGACATGGACGACCCGTCGGGCACGGCGCTCGCCGAGGTGCCGGACGACTTCACGCACGTCATCCACTCCGCCGTACGCCGTGGCGAGGACGGCGACTTCAACGCCGCCGCGGAGGTCAACGCGGTGGCCGCCGGCCGGCTGATGACCCACTGCCGCCGTGCCGAGGCATTCCTCCACGTGTCGACCGGCGCCGTGTACGCCCGGCAGTCCCTGGACCACCGCTACACGGAGACCGACCCCGTCGACGCGGCCGCCGACTGGCTGCCCGCGTACCCCGTGGCGAAGCTCGCGGCCGAGGGCGCGGTGCGCGCGTTCGCCCAGGTGCTGGGCCTGCCCACCACCATCGCGCGGCTGAACATCGCCTACGGGCCCGGCGGTTACGGCGGGGTGCCGATGCTCTACTTCAAGCGCATGCTCGCCGGCGAGCCCATCGCGGTCCCCCCGACCGGACAGAACTGGTGTTCGCTGTTGCACACCGACGACCTGGTGGCCCAGGTGCCCCACCTGTGGGCGGCCGCCGAGACCCCCGCACGGCTCGTCAACTGGGGCGGGGACGAAGCGGTCGGCATCACCGACTGCATCCGCTTCATGGAGGAGCTGACCGGCGTCGAGGCGAACCTCGTACCGAGCCCGGTGACCCGTGAGACCTACCAGTTCGACCCCGGCCTGCGCCGGGCGCTGACCGGTCCCTGCACGGTCGGCTGGCGGGACGGCATCCGCCGCACCCTCGAAGCCCACTTCCCCGGCCACGTCCGCCGGTCCGTCCACCTCTGAGGAGCGAACGATGTCCCCGTCCCTGCACCCCCACCCCGCGGCGACCCCCCTCGCCACCGGCCCCTCGGCCCACCTCGCGCTGATCCGGAAGGCGTACGAGGCGTTCCGCGACCACGACGTCGAAGCCCTGCTCGACGTCCTCGCCCCGGACGTCCACTGGGTCCACCCCGACGGCATGTCCGACTACGGACTGGGCGGCACCGAGATCGGCCACGAGGGCGTCAAGGACTTCCTGTCCCGGGTGCCGCGCGTCCTGGGGGGCATGCGGCTGTATCCGCAGGAGTTCCTGGAGTCGGGCGACCGCGTCGTGGTCCTCGGGCTCCGTGACGTCACCTCGGTGCACGGACGGACCGAGCGGCTGAGGTTCGTGCACTCCTGGACGGTGAGCGAGGGCCGCGCCACCCGGATGGAGGACATCTTCGACACCGTCGCCCTCCGCCGGCTCATCGAGAGCTGACGTCCCGTCCGCAACGGGAGAGAACCGGTCGGTCCGCCGGGTCGGGAGCGTGTCCCCGACCCGGCGGACCGACCTCGTCACGTCTCGAGCCTGCGGCGGACGGCGTGCAGGATCTCCCGGCGGACCAGCCCGGCGGGAAGCCGGATCAGGGCCCAGTACCCGCGGAACCGCCGCCGGGCCGACTCGTCGGCGCCGAACACCCGGGTCTCCGTGCTCAGCACGCCGTCCGCGTAGCGGAAGCTGAAGGCGACCTTGGTCGACCGCGGCTCCGCATAGGCGAGGAACCACTCCAGCCGTGCGCCGCCCTCGTCCTCGGGGAACGGCTCGCCCCCCGAGACCGCGGCCATCACCAGCTCCCGGCCGGTACGGCTCAGCTCCACGAAGCCGCCGGCCAGGAACTCCTCCAGCACGGGCCGGTCCGGATCGCGGCGTACCCGGCCGAAGGACGCCACCCGCAGCAGCGAGCTGAACAGCGGCACCTCCGACCACGTGACCTGGGAGACCGCCCGCAGGACGCCCTCACCGGTCCCGGCGACCCGGACCCGGTGAGGGCGCTTGCGGAAGTGCCACTGCGGCATCGCCTCGTCCAGACGCGTCGGAGCACTCTCCCGAGCAGGCATTCAGCGGGCCGTGGCCTTGCCGAAACCGCGGATCGCGGCGGGGACGACCACCACGAAGAGCACGGCCAGGGCCACGAGCGCCACCACGCCGGGGTGCTCGGCGGCGAAGCCGTCCCCCCTGGCCGTGGTCGAGTTGCCCCACAGCCGGCGGCACTCGTCGGTCACCGCGGTCAGCGGGTTCCACTGGGCGATCGCACGGAGCCAGCCCGGCAGACCGTCGAGGGGGATGAAGGCGCTCGAGAGGAACATGAACGGCATGACGATCACGAACCCGAGGGAATTGACCGCCTCACCGCTGCGCAGCGCCAGACCGAGGAGCGCACCGCCCCAGATGGCGGCGAATCCCAGCAGGAGGAGCAGGCCGAAGCCGGCCGCGTTGTTCCAGAAGCCGCCGTGGATCCGCCAGCCGATCGCGTACCCGACCACGGACATGACGACGCAGGCGATGGCGGACAGCAGCAGGTCGGAAACGGTCCGCCCGATGAGGACCGCGGACCGGGACATGGGGAGGGACCGGAAGCGGTCCATCAGCCCGTTGTTCAGGTCCTCGCAGATTCCCACACCGGTGGTCGTCATGCCGGCGATCATGACCTGGCAGAAGACCCCCGCCATGAAGTACTCGCGGTACTCGACGCCCGGAACCTCCATGGCGCTGCCGAGCACGTACCCGAAGGCCAGGACGAAGGCCACGGGCATGACGGTGACGGAGAGCAGCTTCTGCGGAACCCGGCGGATGTGCCGGATGTGCCGGCCGATCAGGGCCCAGCCGTCGACGATGACCTCACTCATGCCGCACTCTCCGATTCCGGGTCGGTCTCCGCGTCCTGGGCGCGTGTGCTGTGTCCCGTCAGGCCGAGGAACACGTCGTCGAGGGAGGGCTTGCGCAGGCTGAAGTCGACGATCCGCGCGCTCTCGCCCTTGAGCGCCGCGACCGCGGCCGCGACCGTCTCGATACCGCCGTCGACGGGGACGGACACGCGCCGGCCGCCCTCACCGATGACGGCCGAACCCATGCCCCACTCGCTCAGCGCCCGTGCGACGTCCCGGGCGCGCGACGGGTCGTCGACGGTCACCTCCAGGCGTTCGCCGCCGACGCTGACCTTCAGCTCGTCGGGCGTGCCCTCGGCGATGACCCGGCCGCCGTCGAGCACGACGATGCGATCGGCGAGCTGGTCCGCCTCCTCGAGGTACTGGGTGGTCAGCAGGACCGTCGCACCGCGGGCGGCCTGCTCGCGCACGAGCTCCCACATGGCGATGCGGTTGATCAGGTCCAGGCCGGTCGTGGGTTCGTCGAGGAACACCACCGGCGGGTCGGCGAGCAGACACGCCGCCAGGTCCAGCCGCCGGCGCATGCCGCCGGAGTACGTCTTGACCTGGCGGTCCGCCACGCCGGTCAGGCCGAACCGTTCCAGCAGGTCGTCGACCCGGCTGCGGACGGTACGGCGGCCCAGGTGGTAGAGGGTGCCGATCAGCCGGAGGTTCTCCATGCCGGTCAGCCGCTCGTCGACCGCCGCGTACTGTCCCGCCAGGCCGATGTTGCGCCGGACCTCCTTGGCCTGCTTGACCACGTCCAGGCCCACGATCCGGCAGCTGCCGGAGTCGGGCCGCAGCAGGGTCGTCAGCAGCCGGACCGTGGTGGTCTTGCCGGAGCCGTTCGGCCCCAGCAGGCCCAGGATCGTGCCCCGGGGGACCGCGAGGTTCAGTGCGTCCAGCGCCTTGTGGCGTTCGTAGCTCTTGGAAAGGTCGTGCGTCTCTATGGCGTACTCCACGCCAGCCTCCTCGCGCAGTTGGGGACATGCGGCAACCGAAAGCGCGACGGAAAGCCCCGTCCCCCTCCGCGGGGCGGCACGCGGTGGCGAGGCCGGCGGATCGACGCCATCAGTGACAGTCACGCCAGACCGGCAGTCAGCCGGCATCGGCAGGACGGTACGCGGTCCGGGGGGCGTTCTCGATCCCACTGTGAAGACTTCGATATGGCGGGCGGTCCCGCCCACGACGGGGGATGCCGCGGTCGCCGGACGGCAGACCGACGGCGGGCCGCGAAGGGCCTCCGGGTCACTTATAACACCCCCGGCGACCGCCGATGACCTCCCTACACCTTCCTGCACCGTTCCGCCTCGGTGATGCCGGCGGCCGCGAAGATGGCGTCGACACGGTGGACACAGAGGCTTTCTCGTCCACGGACAGCGATGTTGAGGAGAGTCGGTCATGCACGAACGTGAGCTCCGCGCCTTCGTCTCGATCGCGGAGATCGGAAGAATGGATCAGGCCGCCAAGCACCTGGGCTATTCCCAGCCGGCCGTCAGCTACCAGATCAAGAGCCTGGAGCAGACGCTCGGCACCAGGCTGTTCGACCGGGACTCGACGGGCGCCCGGCTCACCCGCGAGGGCCGCATGATCCTGCCCTCGGCGCGGGCCATGCTCTCCCTGTTCGAGAGCATCAAGAGCGTCGTCAGCGCCTGACCCGGCTCCGCTCCGGGCGCGGGCCCGGGCGGAGCCGTGCGGCCGCACCCGCCCCACCTGTGGTTCCAGGCTTTGAAACTGGAGTGGCCCGGGACCTGACGAGGCGGCCAGACTCCGGGCGTCGGAGCGAGCGGACATCCGCCGCCGAAGCCTTGCGGGGGCCTCCCGAACCGGGGGGACCACCACCGTCCGCCGAGCGTCACCACCGGGGGCCACCCCGTCGATGGCACTTTGTGGACACGAAATTCGCCGGGTCCACCACCCACGCCTAGCGTTGAGCGCTCGACGGGGGGTCGGCAGGGGCACCGTGGACCTGCATCGCATCCGGGCCGGGAACGAGCATTCCCGCGCCCTCTCGGACGCACACCAGACGCAGCTTGCCCCTCGACAGCGGCAAGGGAGGGACGGTATGAGCATGTCGTCGGCGGGTTCGGCTCGATCACCGCAGCCCCGTGTGTCCGGGGCACAGGCCCTGACCGTCCCGCGTGCCCCGAGGCTGCGGGGCCGTCCTCCCTTCGGCTACCGCGCGTCCCGCGGGCCGGGCGGGACGGGGCACGCGGTCGTCCCCGACGAGGGCGCCGCCGTGGTGGTCCGCCGGATATTCGACGAGTACCTCGACGGCCGGGGACTCCAGGACATCGCCGAAGGACTGACCGCCGACGGCATTCCCAGCCCCAGTGCCCGCGGCTGCCGTGCGGGCGACCGCACGCCGGCGTGGTCCAAAGGCACCGTACGGTCGATCCTGGTGAACCCGCGCTACGCGGCCGGGGACGGCCGGGCGAACGGACTCGCGCCGATCGTGCCGGCCGACGTGAGGGACCGTGTCACCGAGCTGTTCGAGGCCCGGCGGACCCCGTCCGGATCCTCCCGGCCGTCCGAGCGGACCTACGTCCTGCGGGGCCTGGTGCGCTGCACGTGGTGCAACCGGCTGATGCAGGGCACCCGCAACAACGGCGAGCACTACTACCGTTGCCGCGTTCCCGGCGGCTTCGACCGGGCCGGGCAGGCCGAGCACCCCCGCAACGTCTACCTGAGGGAGCAGGCCGCCGTCGGTGCCCTGGTCTCCTGGCTGGGGCGGGTGTGGACGCCCGCCCGGGTGATGCGGCTGACCGGGCACGACTTCTCCGCGACCGAGGTGCGCCACGCGGTCCACCACGTCGGCGTCCGACTGCACGCGCTGCCCGAGGTGCCGGGCGAGGAGCATGCCGCACTGTTCCGCTCCCTGGGGCTGCACCTGGCCTACACGAACACCTCCCGCACCCTGAACGTGAAGGTCGCCATCGGCAGCGAGGGCCCGTCGGTGAGCGGGGCGCTGCGCCTGTGAACCGTCGTGCCCGTCGCCGGCCGGCCCTGCTGCCGGCGGTGCTCCACCCCTGACCGCGTCACGCCCTCGGCCGTGCCGCGTCCCTGCCCCCCGTGCCCGCCGCGCCTCCGGTCGCGTGGCCCTCGACCGCGCGGCCGCCCCGACCGCGGCGCCCGCCGGCTCGGCACCCCCTGAGAAGAAGGAGCAACCGATGTCCGCCGTCACCCTGTTGCCGGAGGAGACCCTGCAGCGCCTGGACGACACCGGAATCACCCTGAGCGTGACGGTCGAACCGCAGGCGCCGGTGTTCGCCGGGCACTACCCCGGCTTCCCCCTGCTGCCGGGAGTGTTCCTCCTCGACCTGGCCGAACGCGCCGTGCGGCGGTTCGCCGCCGGCCACGGCCGCAGGCTGGAGCTGGAGGCCATCGCGACGACGCGCTTCCTCTCCCCGGTGCTCCCCGGCGCCGAGGTCGTCGTCGACTGCACCGTCAAGGCGGGGGAGGGGGCGCTGCGCACGGTGACCGCGCGCTGCACGGCCGACGGCGTCAAGGCGGCCACCTTCCGCCTGCGCCACCGGGAGCTCCAGCGGATCGCACACCCACAGTAGAACCGCATCGGAAAGGCAGGCCGCACATGTCCGGCACATTCGGACCCGGAACGGCGAAATCGCTTATCCCGCACCGATACCCGATCCTGCTGGTGGACCGGGTCCTCGAGGTCGAGGCGGGCCGGAGCATCTCCACCGTCAAGGCCGTCACCTGCAATGAACCCTGGTACCAGGATATTCCGGAGGAAGCGGCGGACGACGACTACGCCTACCCCACCGCGCTGGTCATCGAGTCCTGGTGCCAGAGCGCCGCACTGCTCGGGGCGCACGGCGCTCCGGAAGGCACTGCGGAGGGAGACGTCGTCCTGTTCGGCGGCATCTCCGAAGTGGAGGTCCACGGCCGCGCGTACCCCGGTGACGTGGTCCGCCACGAGGTGAAACTGCTTCAGGAGACGGCGGGGGCGACGTTCTTCGAGGGCACGTCCTCGGTCGACGGCGAGCCGCTGCTGACCGTCGGCCGAGCGGTGACGCTCGTCAGGCCGGCCTCCTCGCTGGACGCCGCGACCTCGCGCTGAACCGGCCGGTTCCACCCGTACCGAGTTCCGCGGAAAACGGATCTGTCAATCGGACATCGAATTCTTTTATAGGCGCGACTCGAAAGTCCCGCCTATGCGGTTCATGCCCCCTTCTGTAAATGGGGAACGGTCAACTCTGAACCCCCATACGGGCTGGATTCGCCGACGCGAGACGTACTAATCTGAATGCGTAAAGGCGAAGTCGCCTTTCTTTGAGAGGGAGAAAAAGAAATGTCAACCATCACCAAGCAGGAGCAGCTCGACGAGATCCGCGAGATCGTCGCCGAGGTTCTCGAGGTCGAGCCGGAGGAGATCACCGACACGAGCAGCTTCGCCGACGAGCACGAGGCCGACTCGCTCCGCGCGATCGAGATCCTCGCCCGCCTCGAGAAGAAGTACAAGGTGGAGATCCCGCAGTCGGACCTGCCCAAGATGGTCAACCTCACCGCGGTCTACGAGGTCCTCGCCGAGCGCGCCGGCTGGCTGGGCTGATCTCATGCGACGGGTAGTCATCACGGGCGTGGGGCCTGTCTCGAGCATCGGGATCGGAGCGGCCGCTTACGAGCAGGCGCTGCGGCAGGGCGTCAACGGCGTCTCGCCGATCGAGTGCTTCGACTCCACCGGTTTCCCTTACTTCATGGCCGGAGAGGTACACGATTTTCGGCCGGAGGACATGGTCCGTCGGCTGTCTGTCGAAGAGTGGGGCCGCACCAGCCTCTTCGCGGCGTCCGCCGCCCGTCTCGCGGTGGCGGACGCCGGGATCGACGAGGACGTACTGGCGTCCTCGAGGGCCGGCTCGACCATGGGGACCACCGGCGGCGAGTCGCAGATACTCGAGCGGCTCACCGCCGACGCCCTCGCCGGAGGGTACGACGGACTGGACGCCGGCCTGGTGAAACAGGTGTCCAGCGCCAGGCTGTCCCAGGCGGTCAACCGCGAACTGCGCCTCACCGGCGACGCGGTGACGCTGTCCACCGCCTGTTCCGCCAGCAACTACGCCCTCGGCTACGCCAGCGACCTGATCCGCTCGGGCGAGATGGACTACATGGTCGCCGGTGGCGCCGATTCGGTGCACCGCTGGTCGCACGCCGGGTTCTACCGGCTCGGCGCACTCACCGAGAAGGCGTGCTCGCCCTTCGACAAGGACCGTTCGGGCATCATCACCGGCGAGGGCGGGGCCGCGATGTTCCTGGAGAGCCTGGACTCCGCGCTCGCCCGCGGCGCACGCATCCACGCCGAGGTCCTCGGCTACGGCCTGAACTGCGACGCCAGCCACATGGTGGCGCCCGACCGGGCCAGCATCGCCGCGTGCATGAGGCTCGCGCACAAGAACGCCGGCATCAAGGCCGAGGACGTGGACTACATCTGCGCCCACGGCACCGGCACCCCGGCGAACGACTTCACCGAGGCGAGCGCCGTGGTCGACGTCTTCGGCGACAACCCGCCGCCGATCAGCTCGACCAAGTCGATGCTGGGCCACGCCATGGGGGCCGCGAGCGGGCTCGGGGCCATCGCCTCGGTGCTCGGCATCACCGGGTCCTTCCTGCCGCCCACCATCAACTTCACCGCGCTCGACCCCGACATGCCCCCGATCGACCCGGTTCCCAACCACGCCCGTGACGCGGACGTCCGGATCGCGCAGGTGAACGGATTCGCCTTCGGCGGCAACAACGCCATCGTCATCCTCGGGAGAATGTCATGACGACCGCGACCAGCGGTACCGCGGCCGCCACCGGGACCGGGACGGCCGCCACCGGCACCCTGGCCATCACCGGCTTCGGCGTCCTGTCGGGCGCCGGTCCGGGACCGGAGGCCCTCGCGGCCGCGGTCGCGGCCGCGCACCCGGCCCCGAGCGACGTCTCCGGTATGTACGAGGAACCCCTGCCGCGCCAGGAGGCCCACGCGCTCCTGGACTTCAAGGTCCGTGACCACCTCGGCCGCAAGGGCACCTCGTTCTTCGACCGGGCCACCGCGCTGGGCCTCGTCGCCTGCAAGGCCGCGCTCGCCGACTCCGACCTCGTGGTCGACGACGGCAACCGGGACCGGATCGGCATCACCCTCGGCACCACCGCGGGCAGTGCCAAGTCGACCAGCGACTACAGCCGGGACACCTTCACCCAGGACCGTCCCTACCTGGTCAACCCGCTGCTCTTCCCCAACGCCGTCATGAACTGCACGGCGGGGCAGGCCGGGATCTGGTTCGGCCTCAAGGGCCCCAACGCCACGGTGGCCGGCGGCAGCATGGCGATGCACAACGCCCTGCGCTACGGCCGCAACCTCATCAACTGCCACTACGCCGACGCGCTCCTGGTCGGCTCCGTGGAGGAGTTCAGCCCGCACACGGCCTGGGCCGCGCACTTCGGGCAGTCCACCGGGGGCGGAGACCTCCCGGCGGGCGAGGGCGCCGCGGTGTTCGTGCTCGAACGCGCCGACGAAGTGCGTGCGGCGGGGCGCCCGATGGACGCCGAGGTGCTGGCCGTCGAGGTCGGCGTCTTCGACCCGCCCGGTCCCGACGGCACCTTCGCGGCAGGCCTGGAGACCTGCCTGCGGCGCGCCCTGAGCCGGGCCGGGGTGGAACCCGGCGAGGTGACCACCGTGGCGACGGCCTGGAGCGGTATGCCGCTCCTGGACGACGCCGAGGAGGCGGCCGTCACCGCCGTGCTCGGCGCGGACGTGCACCGGCTGCGGGTCAAGAAGGCCACCGGCGAGGCGTTCAGCGCCACCGGAGCCTTCCAGGTCGCCGCGCTGCTCGCGCGGCACCGCGGCGAACCCGCCCGCGACGGCGAGATCTCCGTGATCACCACCCGCTCCGCCGAGGGCGCCGCCGGCGCTGCCGTCATCAGGGGGTGGAGCCGTGCCGGCGGCCATCACGGGTAGCTCCATGATCACCTGCCTGGGTGATCAGGACGCCACCTACCAGGCCCTCCTGGAAGGGCGCAGCGGGGTCGCCCCGCTGCGCCTGGGTGATCCCGCCAAGCTCGCGGTCTCCCACGGCTACGAGATCCCGGACGAGCCGGGAGCGGTGGCTCCGGGCCCGCGCCTGGCGGGCCGCTGGCTCGCCGACTGCGTGACCGAGGCCCTTCGCGCCGCGCGGGTGGACCCCGCGCGGCGCCGCGTGGCCGTCGTCGTCGGCACGGGCCTGCGCGAGCTGCGGGGCGTCGAGCAGTGGCACGCCGACGGCGCCCGGCTGCGACTGGAGCAGCTGCACTTCACCCGTGCCGTCCGCGCCGTCGTGCCCGAGGTCACCGAGGTGCACACCCTCGCGAACGCGTGCGCGGCCTCCGGGTACGCGCTCGCGCTCGGCGCGGACATCCTCGAACTGGGCGAAGCCGACGTGGTGGTCGCCGCGGGCTGCGACACGATGACGGAGAGCATGCTCACCGTCATCGGCAAGGTCACCGACGGCACTTCGGACATGGTCCGCCCCTTCGACGAGAACCGTCCCGGGGTGCTGCTCGGCGAGGGCGCCGCGGCCGTCGTCCTGGAACACCCGAAGGACGCGGCCGACGGCCGCCCCGTTCTCGGTACGCTCCGCGGCGTCGGGCTGACCTGCGACGCGTACCACGAGACCGCGCCCGATCAGGCCGGGATCACCACGGCCATGCACCAGGCGCACGAGCGCGCCGGCGTACGGCCCGAGGACATCGGCCTGGTCGTCGCGCACGGCACGTCCACCGGGCTCAACGACCCGACCGAGGCGGCGGCCCTGCTGGACGTCTTCGGCCCCGCCGGGCCGCCGGTCACCGCGATCAAGGGCGCGATCGGCCACACCTCGGGCGGTGCGGCGCTGATGAGCCTGCTGATCGCGCTCACCGCCATGCGGACCGGCACGGTTCCGCCGGTGGTGGGACTGCGGTCGCCGATGTCCGGGGCCGACAAGCTCGACCTCGTGTACGGAGCCCCGCTGGAGGCCGGTCCGCGCCTCGCCCAGATCAACGCGTTCGGGTTCGGCGGGGTCAACGCGGTGACGATCGTGGAGGCAAGTGATGGCTGACGGCGACCCGACGGTCGTGCTCGCGGGCTGGGCCGTCCACGTGCCCGGCACGGCGGCGTCCGACCTCCCCGGTTCCCCGCAGGAGCCGGCCTGCTCCGCGGCCGAGGCCAGACTCGTCCTCGGCCGCAAAGGACTGCTCGGCAAGGAGACGGCCACCCGGCTGGCGCTGTGCGCCGTCCACCGCGCCCTCGGCCTTCCCGCGGGCCTGCCCGCCGGACCGGTGGACGGGGCGGCCGGAACCGCCGTCGTGGTCGCCTCCAACCTGGGCAACGTCCAGACCGTCTGCTCGATGGTGTCGGACATGCGCAGGGACGGCGGCGCCGCGGTGAGCGTGCTGGACGCACCGAACGCCTCCAGCAACATCATCGCCAGCAGCATCGCGATCCGGTACGGCTTCACCGGACCCAACCTCGCGGTGTGCAGCGGTGCCACGGCCGGCCTCGACGCCGTGCAGCTCGCCGACCGGCTGCTGCGCGCCGGCCGCGCCCGGCGGGCCGTCGTCGTGGGCGTCGAGCCCGCCGACCCGGTGGCCCTCGGCCTCGAGGCGCTGCGCGCCGACGGCGGTGGACTGACCGAGGGAGCCGGCTGCGTCCTGCTGGGCGTACCCGGCGCCTGGCCCGGCAGCGCGGAGGTCCGCATCGGATCCGTCGCACGGCACGGGGAGCGGCCCACGGCCGCGGAACCCGCCATGGGCGGCTTCTACGGCGCCGAGGGCGTCATCGGCCTGGCGGTCGCGGCCGACCGGCTCGCCACCGGCGGGGCCGAGGGGCCCCTCGTGGTCGCCTGCGGTGACCGCGAGGACGCCTGGGCCAGTGTGACGGCGTCCCGGATCGAGCCGATCGGCAGCATGGCATGACCGGATGGGACACGGTGGCCCGCAGCGACGCCCTGGAGGTGCACCGGAGCCCCGGGCAGGGACCCGCGCTGGTCGCGGTGCACGGGATAGAGGACTCCTGGGGCATCTGGCGCGCCCTCGCGGAGCAGCTGCCCGGCTACCGCCTCTACGCGCTCCAGATGCCCTGGCACGGCGGCAACTCCTACGCCTGGCGGGACGAGGGCTCGCCGGGCGAATGGCTCCGCCGGGCCCTGTCCCTGGTCCCCGAGCGGCCCGCCGCACTCCTGGGCCACTCGTTCGGGGCCAACGCGGTGCTGGAGTACCTGGCCACCTGCGAGGGCGATCCCGGCATCGGCGCCGCGGTGCTGGCCGCACCGTTCTACCGTCCGGCCGACTTCCCCGTGTCCCCCGCGATCCGCACACGCTCCGAGGGCGCCCTGCGGAAGGTCATCAACCAGGGCGTCGACATCGCGCTCGGCCCGCGCTCGGCCACCCTCGACCCGGACATCCTCGCGGCCATGAAACAGAAGGCGGGCGAACGCGCCGTCGCCAGCGGACTCCCGGTCTTCCACCGGGAGTTCGAGGCGTCGGGGAAGTACCGCCTGGACCGGGTCGAGGTCCCCACACTCGTCCTCGCCGGGGTCGACGACGAGTCGCTGACCCCGATGCGGGCCGCCGCGCTCGATCGCGCCATGCCGGCGGCCACGGTACGGCTGCGCGCCGTGTACGGACATTTCTGCCATGTGATGCAGGCGCAGGAACTGGGCCGCGAAACCGGCGCCTTCCTGCGCCGCACCCTGAACAACCCCCACGTCCCCGTCGAATCCGAAGGAGAAGGCACTGTGACGGATCTGCTGGACGGAGCCCCCACGACCTATGTGGGCATGCCGCGCTACGAGGGTGCCAACATCCGCACCTGGATCGGGTTCAAGCACTTCATGTACCTGGCCGAGGAGGCCGTACTGGAGTACTTCCGCGAGCGTGGCGTCGGTGCCCGCGACATGTACCACCGCTACGGACTCGGCCTCGAGATCGTCGACTCCTCGGTGCAGCTGCCGGCGACGCTCTTCGTGGACGACCGCGTCTACGCCACCGTGGTCTCGGCCACGCCGAAGCCGGACCAGGGCGCCCCGTTCACCATCACGCTGACGGTGGAGCGCGACGGCGAGGCCGTCACCGTCCTGAAGGGCAAACTGCGCGTCGCCCTGGTCGTCGTGAAGGACGGCTCCGGGACCGAGCCGGTACCGGCGATGCTCGAGCCCTTCGTGGTGCCCGAGGTGGCCGCGCTGGCCAACGCCAAGTCCGCCACCCTGCCCCTCGCTCCCGGCCAGGACGTCGCCGACGTCCTCGTCCCGGAGGGCTCCGGCGCCTACCTGTGGTCCTGGCGGGCCCCCTACCCGTACTGCCACTTCTCCGACCGGCTCCAGCACTCGGCGTACGTCCGCACCCTCGAGGAGGTCGTCGACCGCTTCCTGCACGACCGCGGCCTGGCCATCGGCAAGCTGCTCGACGAGCGCGCCTGGATCCCCGTCGTCTCCCGCGCCCGCGTGCAGATGCTGTCCGACATCTTCATGGAGGAGACCGTGCACACGGTCTTCACGATCGAGGACATCATCAAGGACACCGTCTACACGGCGCGCATGGACTGCTACGTGCAGCGCGGCGACACCCTGGAGCTGGCCGCGACGGCCACCATCATGCACGGCTACGCCATCAGCCGCGGGGAGGAGGCCGGTTCCGTCGCGATCCTCGACGAGACCGTGAAGGCGGTCCTGATCGGGGGTCAGGCGTGAGGAGGCCGCCCCGGCTGTACTTCTCGCTGCGCAGCCCCTTCAGCTGGATGGCCGTGAGGCGGCTGGAGGAGCGCCTGCCGAACGCCGAGGAGCTCATCGAGTACGTCCCGTTCACCGAGCCCGACGACATCAGCATGGCCGAACTCACCCGGCGCGGCGGCGAGTTCCACTACATCGCCATGAGCAAGGCCAAGCACCTCTACATCCTGGCCGACACCAAGCGCCTCGCCGCGAAGTACGGCTACGCCATGAAGTGGCCGCTCGACACCGGCGACGAATGGTGGGAGCTGCCCCACCTCGGCTGGCTCAAGGCCCGTGAGCTCGGTGTGCACCGTGAGTACTACCGGGCGGTCATGGCCGCCCGCTGGGAACGCGGCGAGGACATCTGCGACCGCGAGGAACTGCGCCGGATCCTCCTGGAGGCCGGGCTCGACGGCGACACCCTGGTGTCCGCGCCGGAGGACCCCGCCATCCGCGAGCAGGGCGTGCAGGCCCTGATGGAGGTGTACGAGGACGACGTGTTCGGCGTCCCGTACTTCAAGCTCGGCCGGCACCGCTTCTGGGGCCTGGACCGTCTCGACGACTTCGTCACGGCGCTCGAGGAGGCGCTGTTGACCTCCGCGAAGAAGGGATGAGGGACATGAGCACCGTCACCGGCGACACCAGGGGGGCCGCGGCGGAGGAGCCGGCCTCCGGCCACCCGCTGGTGGACGAGGAGTGGGGCGAGGACCCGCTGGAGGGCGTCCCGGCGGAACTCGTCGACCGCGTCGGCGTCCTGGACCACGACACCGCGGGCGGCTGCGGCTGACCGGCCGCGCCGCACCAGGCAAGGAGAGAGCAGTGAACGAACAGGGATGCACCGTCGTCACCGGCGGGTCCAGGGGCATCGGACGCGCGGTGGCGGTCCGGCTCGCCCAGGAGGGCCGCAACATTGCCTTCTGCTACCGCAGCGGCGTGGAGGCCGCCGAGGAGACCGAGAAGCTGATCCGTGAAGCGGGCGTGCAGGTCCACCACGCGCCCTGCGACGTGTCCGACTTCGACGCCGTGCAGGAGTTCGTCGCCGCCGCGGAGCGGGCGATCGGACCGGTCCGCGCGCTGGTCAACTCCGCGGGCATCGTCCGTGACAACCCCATGGTGCTGATGCCCCCGGAGGACTGGCGGGCCGTCATCGGGACCAACCTCGACGGCACGTTCAACTTCTGCCGCGCGGTGGTCTTCGGGTTCATGAAGCGCAAGGAGGGCGTGATCGTCAACATGTCCTCCGTCGCGGGTCTGGACGGCAACGCCACCCAGACCAACTACTCCGCCTCCAAGGCCGGGATCCAGGGCATGAGCCTGTCCCTCGCCAAGGAACTGGCCGGCTACGGCGTACGCGTCAACGTCGTCGCTCCCGGGTTCATCGAGACCGACATGACCGAGGCGCTCTCGGAGAAGGTGCGGGCCCAGGCGCTGAAGAGCATTCCGATGCGCCGCTACGGCGCCGCGGACGAGGTCGCCGAGCTCGTCTCCTTCCTCCTCTCCGAGAAGGCCGGCTACATCACCGGCGAGATCATCCGGGTGGACGGCGGAGTCGTGCTGTGACCACCGCCCTCACCCCGCCGCCCGTGCCCGGCGCCGCCATCGAGGCCGGCCGCCGGGCACGGGCGGCCCCGCTCCCGGCCGTCGACACCTGCACGGTCCTGTCGGCGACCGAGGTCACCGCGCGCAAGCTGGTACGCGCCGACGACCCGTACATGGAGGGCCACTACCCCGACGTCACCATCTACCCGGGTGCGTTCCTCCTCGAGTCCGTCTACCAGGCGGTCCTGCACCTGGTGTGGGAAACCCGCGGAACGCGGTCCTTCGCGGTCCCCGAACAGATCCGCTCCGTCCGCTTCCTCGCGGCGCTGGGCCCCGGCGACGTCCTCGACATCCACTGCTCGTGCAAACCCGCGGGACCGGACGGCCTGGACGTCACCGCCGACTGCCGCAAGGGAGAGGCCAAGGCCGCCAAGGTCTCGGTGAGCTTCCGCATCGTCCCCGCCGCAGGGGCGCCGGAGGTGCCGGATGCTTGAACACGGGGAGATCCGGGGCAGGATCCCGCACGCGCATCCGATGCTGCACGTCGACCGTGTGCTGGAGATGGAGCCCTACGACCTCATCGTCACCAGCAAGGCGATCACGGGCAGCGAGACCTGCTACGCCCGGCTCGGGCCCGGCGTCGGGCAGCCGGCCCTGCGCTACCCGCCGTCCCTCCTGATCGAGTCGTGGGGGCAGGGCGGGGCGCTGCTGTGGCTCGAACGGGAACGGACCCGGGGCGATGCGGCCGGCGACGCCCCCGTTCTGGCCGCCCTGCGCGACATCACGTTCCACCGGGGCGTCCACCCCGGTGACACGCTGCGGCACACCGTACGCATCGACCAGTACACCGCCTCCGGCGTCATCATGAGCGGCGAGACCCGGTGCGAAGGAAATCTGGTGGCGGAGGTCGGCTACGCCCTCGCCGTGCTCCGCCCCTCGGCCGGGCTGGTTTGAAGTATTGAAATCGAGCAGGACCTCCGCACGCACACCCCATAGTCTCGTTTTGATGCCGAATCAATGAGTTCCGGCTGAGCCTGAAGGTGTTTTCCGGACGTCGGCAATGGCGGACATCGCGTGCTCGACGACGCACTCTTCCCAGGGGACGGGGAACGGCGTCGAGAAATCCAACGGAGGGGAAGAACAATGTCAGCTGTGCCTGCCGGAACCATTGATCTCACTGCGGCGCAGCGCGGCATGTGGTTCGCCCAGCGGTTGGACCCGGCCAATGCCATTTACAACATTGCCGAATACATCGATATGCGCGGATCGATCGACCAGGACGCGTTCGCGGAAGCCCTGCACCGGGTTCTGGGCGAGGCAGAGGCCATGCGGACCACGTTCCACGAGCGGGACGGCGAGCCGGTGCAGCGCGTGCACCCGGCACCGCCCGCGCACGTCCGGTGGGTCGACGTCAGCACCGAGGCGGACCCGGAGGCGGCCGCCCTGGAGTGGATGCTCGCCGACGCGCGCAAGGCGGTGGATCCCGCTCGTGACCCGCTGTACCTGTTCGCGCTCATCGACCTCGGCGACGACAGGCTCCACTGGTACTACCGCACCCACCACATCGTCCTCGACGGCTTCAGCGGGGGCCTGGTCGCCACCCGGGTCGCGGAGATCTACCGCGAACTCACCGGCACCGCGGCCGCCGGCCCCCGCCGGAAGTTCGCCGGCCTGGCCGAACTCGTCGAGGCGGACGCGGCGTACCGCGCCTCGGAGGACTTCGAGACCGACCGCGCCTACTGGCTCGACCTCTTCGCGGACCGCCCCGAGCCGGTCAGCCTCTCGGGTGGTCAGCCCTCGATGCCGTCCTCGTTCCTCCGGCGCACCGGCCACCTGCCCCACTCGGTCACCGACCGCCTGCACGCGCTGGCCCGGGACACGAACGCGAGCTGGCCGGTGGTCACCGTGGCCGCCATCGCGCTGTACATGGCCAAGATGACCGGCAGCTCGGACATCGTCCTCGGACTGCCGGTGGCCGCGCGCCGCCCGGGGGTCGCCAAGCGCACCCCGGGCATGGTGTCCAACGTCCTGCCGCTGCGCATACCCGTGGCGTCCACGAGCACCGTGGCCGAGCTGATCGAGGCCGCGTCCGACGCGATGCACGGTGCGGTGCGCCACCAGCGCTACCGCTACGAGGACATGCGCCGCGAGCTGAAGCTCGTCAACGACGGCCGCCGGCTCGTCGGCCCGCAGGTCAACTTCCTGATGTTCGACACCGACTTCTCGATACCGGGGTGCGAGACGGTGTCGCACAGCCTCACCGTCGGACCGAACGACGACATCACCTTCGTCGTCGACGGACGTCCCGGACGCGACGGCCTCGCCATCGACCTGCACGCCAACGGCGACATCTACCGGCCCGGTGACGTCGACCGCCACGGCTCCCGCTTCGAGCACCTCCTGGCACAGCTCGCCGGCTCCCCGCCCGAGCGCCCCCTGGGCGAGATCGAGGTGGCGACCCCCGCCGAACGCCGGGTCCTCCTCCAGGAGTGGAACGCCACCGGCCGCGACCTCGGCACCCTCACGGCCATGTTCGAGGCCCAGGTGAGCCGCACCCCGCACGCCGAGGCGCTCGTCTTCGAACACGAGACGCTGACGTACCGGGAACTGAACGCCCGGGCGAACCGGCTCGCGCACCGGCTCCTCGAGCTGGGCGTCGGTCCCGAGGACCGGGTCGCCGTGGCGCTGACCCGCTCGGTCGACCTGGTGGTGAGCCTGCTCGCCACCCTGAAGGCCGGCGCCGCCTACGTACCCGTGGACCCCGGACACCCCCGCGACCGGATCGAGTACCTGCTCGAGGACGCCCGGCCGACGGCGGTCCTGACCACGGCCGCCCACGCGCGGGCGCTGCCCGCCGGCGACCGCCCGCACCTCTGCCTCGACGACCCGGAGACCGCGGCGGCGCTGGCCCGGTGCGCCGGGACGGACCCCACGGACGAGGACCGCTCGACCGCGCTCCGCTCGGACCACCCGGCCTACCTCATCTACACCTCCGGCTCCACCGGCCGCCCGAAGGGCGTGGTGGTCCCGCACGCCGGAATCGTCAACAGGCTCCAGTGGATGCAGGGGCAGTACGGCCTCACGGCCGAGGACCGGGTGCTCCAGAAGACCCCGTCGGGCTTCGACGTGTCGGTCTGGGAGTTCTTCTGGCCGCTGATCGAGGGCGCCACGCTGGTGGTGGCACGGCCGGACGGCCACAAGGACCCCGCGTACCTCGCGGAGACCATGGCGACACAGCGGATCTCCACGCTCCACTTCGTCCCCTCCATGCTGCAGGCGTTCCTGGCACGGGCACCCTTCACCCAGGCCTTCCCCGCGCTGCGCCGGGTCCTGTGCAGCGGCGAGGCGCTGCCCCGCGAGACGCAGCGCCACTTCTTCGCCGAGTTCCCCGACGTGGAGCTGCACAACCTGTACGGCCCCACCGAGGCATCGGTCGACGTCACCGCCTGGCAGTGCGTGCCGGACACGGAGGACGACAGCGTGCCGATCGGCGCGCCGGTCTGGAACACCCGCACCTATGTCCTCGACGCCGCGCTGCGCCCCGTACCGGTGGGCGTACCCGGCGAGCTCTACCTCTCCGGCGTCCAACTGGCCCGCGGCTACCTCAACCGCAGCGCACTGACCGGGGAGCGGTTCGTCGCCGATCCGTTCCGTCCCGGCGAGCGGATGTACCGGACCGGTGACCTGGCCCGCTGGCGCGACGACGGGAACCTGATCTTCCTGGGACGCTCCGACGACCAGGTGAAGATCCGCGGGTTCCGCATCGAACTCGGTGAGATCGCGGCAGCCCTGTCCGAACCGGACGAGGTGACGCAGGCCGCGGTGATCGTCCGCGAGGACGGCCCGAGCGGCAAGCAGCTCGTCGGCTACGTGACCCTGCGGCAGGGCGTGCCCGCGGACCCCGCCGGTCTGCGCCGGGTGCTGGCCGACCGGCTCCCGGAGTACATGGTCCCCGCCGCCGTGGTGGTCCTGCCCGAGCTGCCGGTCACCGCGAACGGCAAGCTGGACCGGCGGGCCCTGCCCGCGCCGGACTACGGAGGCCTCGCCACCGGGGCCGCGGCCCGCACCGAGGTCGAGAAGGTCCTGTGCCGGGCCTTCGCCGAGGTCCTCGGCCTGGAGACGGTCGGCGTCACCGACAACTTCTTCGACCTCGGCGGCGACAGCATCGTCGCCATGCGGCTGATCTCCCGGGCCCGCCGCCACGGCCTCGTCCTGACGGCCGAGGACGTCTTCGCCCACAAGACGGTCGAAGCCCTCGCCCCGCACGCCGCGGCCGCCGAGATCGACGTCGAGGACGACGTGGACCCGGTCGGCGACCTCACGGCGACGCCGATCATGGAATGGCTCCGCGGCCGCGGCGGGCGCATCGACCGGTTCGGGCAGTTCGCGCTGGTCCAGACCCCCGTCGGCGTCCGCGCCGATCACCTGGAGACCGCGGTACGAGCGCTGGCCGACCACCACGACGTGCTGCGGGCCCGGCTCGTGCGCTCCCCGTCCTGGCGGCTCCACGTCCCGGAGGGACCCCTCGCCGTCCCGCCCGGCGGTGTCGTCGACGTCGTCGACGCGGCCGGACTGGACCAGGAGGCGCTGGCCGCGACCGTCGCCGCACACCGCGAGAGCGCGGCCGACCGGCTGAGGCCCGAGGACGGGGTGATGCTCCAGGCGGTCTGGTTCGACGCCGGAAGCACACGGCCCGGCAGGCTGCTGCTGGTCCTGCACCACCTCGTGGTCGACGGAGTGTCCTGGCGGGTCCTGCTGGACGACATCCAGACGGCCTACGCCGCCGCGGCGGCGGGCCGTGCCCCGGAGTTCGGGGCACGGGGCACCTCCTTCCGCGACTGGGCCCGCCTGCTCGAGAGGGAGGCGCTCTCGCCGGAGCGGGTCGCGGAACTGCCCTTCTGGAAGGAGACGCTCGCCCGCCCCGCGCCCCTGAAGCCGGCTGGCCCCCGGCTCGACCCCGCCCGGGACACCGTGGCCGGACTGGTCTCGCTGAACACGGCACTGCCACCGGCGACGACCGAACCGCTCCTGACGACGGTGCCCTCGAGGATCAACGGCACCGTCACGGACGTCCTGCTGACCGCCCTCATGATGGCCGTGCCCCAGTGGCGGGGCGCGGGCCGGCACGAGGAGGGACGGCTCACCGTGGCCCTCGAAGGCCACGGCCGCGTACCGCTGCGCGCCTCGCACGACCTGACCAGGACCGTCGGCTGGTTCACCTCGCTGTACCCGGTGACCCTCAGCCTCGGCCCGGCGGACGCCCGGGCGGCGGCCCGCGGCGGCGACGGCGCCGACCACGCGCTCAAGCAGATCAAGGAGCAGCTGCGGACCGTACCGGGCGACGGGATCGGCTACGGCCTGCTGCGTCACCACAACCAGGACACGGCCGGCGAGCTGGACTCGCGGCCCGGTCCCGACGTGGGCTTCAACTACCTCGGACGCTTCGACTCCACCGCACGGGACCCGCACAGCTGGGGGCTGGCCCCGGAAGAAGCCCTCGGAGAGACGTCGGAGCCCACCATGCCCGCCGCCTACCAGCTGGACATCAACGTCATGGTCCAGGACGCGGCGGACGGGCGCCGGCTGACCACCCGGTGGACATGGCCCGAGGCCCTGTTCACCGAGGAGGAGATCGGCCGGCTCGCGGACCACTGGCAGCACTCCCTGGAAGCGCTCGTCGCGAGCTCGCAACAGTCGGACACCGTGGTCCACACCCCGTCCGACCTCACCCTGAACACCCTCAGCCAGAACGAACTCGACGCGCTCGAAGACGAGTTGGCGCAAGAATGGGAGATCGCACAGTGAAGCAGTCACGGATCGAAGACGTCCTTCCGCTCTCACCCCTGCAGGCCGGCCTGCTCTTCCACGCGCAGTACGACGAGCACGACGCCCCCGATGTCTACACGGTCCAGTTCGCCCTCTCCCTGAGCGGCCGGCTCGACGTCCCGTCGCTCCGCGACGCCGCGGCCGGGCTGCTCCGGCGACACCCCAGTCTGCGGGCGAGCTTCCGGGCCCGGCGCGACGGCGACGCCGTCCAGGTGGTGCACCGCACCGTCCCGCTGCAGTTCGCCGAGCACGACCTGCGCGCCCTGGACCCGGCGGACCGCACGCACGAGCAGGAGAGGCTGGTCGCCGAGGACCGCGCCCGCCGCTTCGATCCGGCCACGCCCCCGCTCCTGCGGTTCACGCTGATCCGGACGGGCGAGGACAGCCACGTCCTGCTGCTGACGAACCATCACATCCTGCTGGACGGATGGTCGATGCCACTGCTCATCGAGGACCTGTTCAGTCTCTACGCGGCCCCCGACGGCCACCGGCTCCCCGCCGCCGTCCCGCACCGGAACCACCTGTCCTGGCTGATGCGCGAGGACACCGCGGCGCACCAGGCCGCCTGGAGCGAACTGCTCGAAGGCGTGGAAGAGGCGACCCTGATCGCCCCCGACGTCCCCGCGGGGGCGGAGAAGACGCCGCTGAACCACGTCGTGGAGCTGTCCGCCGAACTCACCGAGGAACTCTCGGCGTTCGCGCGCTCGCACGCTCTCACCGCCAACACGGTGGTCCAGGGCGCCTGGTCGATCCTGCTGTCCCGGCACACCGGCCGCGACGACGTCCTCTTCGGCACCACCCTCGCCGGCCGGCCCGCCGAGGTCCCGGGCGCCGAGTCCATGGTCGGCCTGTTCATCAACACCGTCCCGGTGCGGGTCCGCGTACGGCCGGAGGAGCCGGTCCTGTCGATGCTGGAGGGCATCCAGCAGCAGAGCCTGCGGATGTCCCGGCACCAGTACGTCGGCCTGGCCGACATCCAGCGGAGCGCCGGCATCGGCGAGCTGTTCGACTCCCTGGTGGTCTTCGAGAACTTCCCGCACGACCTGCAGTCCGCCATCCCCGGCACCGACCTGCACCTCGACGACGTACAGCCGCACGACGCCACGCACTACCCCCTGGCACTGGTGATGGCGCCGGGGCCGCGGCTCTCCCTCCGCTTCAACTACCAGTCCGGCGCCCTGGACCGGGCCGAGGTGGAGACGATCGCCGAGCGGCTGGTGCGGGTCATCACCTCGGTGATCCGCGACGCCGCCCGGCCGACGTCGGCG
>NZ_BDJC01000068.1 GCF_002005565.1 Streptomyces sp. JHA26
CCGCCGCCCGGGCCGCGGCCGGACCGCCGCCCGGCGGGACCGGCGCGGCGGCCGCGGGACCCCCGGCGCCGGCGGCACCGGAGTGGGCCTCGGGACCGGGCACGTATCCCATGGCGGGCGCTCCCGCCCCCGCCGAGAACCGCACCCCGCGCTCGATCCGGTCCAGCCGGGCCATCACCGACCGCTCGTCGCCGTACGCGGCGGGCAGCAGCACGCGCGCGCAGATCAGCTCCAGCTGGAGGCGGGGCGAGTGGGCGCCGCGCATCTCGGTGAGGCCCTCGTTGACGAGGTCGGCGGCGCGGCTCAGCTCGGCCGTGCCGAACGACCGCGCCTGGGCCTGCATCCGCTTGAGGACGTCGGCGGGGGCGTCGATGAGCCCCTTCTCCGCGGCGTCGGGCACGGCGGCGAGGATGAGGAGGTCGCGGAGCCGCTCCAGCAGGTCGGTGACGAAGCGCCGCGGGTCGTTGCCGCCCTCGATCACCCGGTCGACGACCTCGAAGGCGGCCGAGCCCTCTCCCGAGGCGAACGCCTCGACGACGGAGTCGAGCAGCGAGCCGTCGGTGTAGCCGAGGAGGGCGGTCGTCATGTCGTACGTCACACCGTCCGGTCCGGCGCCCGCGAGCAGCTGGTCCATGACGGACATGGAGTCACGCACGGAGCCGGCGCCCGCCCGCACCACCAGCGGCAGCACGCCGTCCTCGACGGGGATGTCCTCCTTCGCGCACACCTCGGCGAGGTAGTCGCGCAGGGTGCCGGGCGGCACGAGCCGGAACGGGTAGTGGTGGGTCCGCGACCGGATGGTCCCGATGACCTTCTCGGGCTCGGTGGTCGCGAAGATGAACTTCAGGTGCTCCGGGGGCTCCTCGACGACCTTCAGCAGAGCGTTGAAGCCCTGCGGGGAGACCATGTGGGCCTCGTCGATGATGTAGATCTTGTACCGGCTGTGGGCGGGCCCGAAGAAGGCCTTCTCGCGCAGGTCGCGGGCGTCGTCCACACCACCGTGCGAGGCGGCGTCGATCTCGATGACGTCGATCGAACCCGGCCCGTTCCGCGCCAGGTCGCGGCAGGACTGGCACTCGCCGCACGGGGTCGGCGTGGGGCCCTGCTCGCAGTTCAGGCAGCGGGCCAGGATGCGCGCGCTCGTCGTCTTGCCGCATCCGCGCGGACCGCTGAACAGGTACGCGTGGTTGACCCGGTTGTTCCGCAGCGCCTGCTGCAGCGGGTCGGTGACATGCCCCTGCCCGATGACCTCGGTGAAGGACTCCGGGCGGTAACGGCGGTAGAGCGCGAGAGACGACACGCATACGAGGTTATAGGCGCCCGCTGACAACCGGACCGCCCGCAGAAAGCAAACGCCCCCCACGCACCCGCCAGAGCCGACCTACCCTTGCTGCCTTCCGGCCCTGGGGGAGTTCAGTCAGATAGCGCCGCGTGAGGGGCTGTGCCACACGTTACCCGATCCGGGGGGCCGAGAACGAGTTCGCAAGCACTCTCCAGCGTCATGTAATGTTTGCCGCGGAGGATTCGCCTAGAGGCCTAGGGCGCACGCTTGGAAAGCGTGTTGGGGGCAACCCCTCACGAGTTCGAATCTCGTATCCTCCGCCAGTGCCTCACCGGGCACGATGTCGAAGGGCCCCCTGGAAACAGGGGGCCCTTCGACGTTGCCGTCCTCTTTCCCCGGGGATCGCGGCTGTGCATGTCGTACGTCACGCAGTCGCACGGCACGCGGGGGCCGCCCGGGAGCTACCGGACCCGGTAGACCTGCCCCGTCTGCGCGCCCTCGATCGAGCGGACGTACGCCGTGGCCACCCTGGCCGCCGGGACCGCCTCCATGCCGGGGAAGAAGGGGCCGTACGAGGGGAGGGACTCCTCGGCCACCGTCGGGCTCACCGCGTTGATCCGCTGGGGCGGGAGTTCGATCGCGGCGGCGCGCACGAAGGCCTCCACCGCGCCGTTCGCCGCGGACGCCGCCGCCCCCGCCGCGATCGGTTCCTCGGCGAGGATCCCGCTGACGAGGGTGAACGAGCCGTTCGGGGCGACGTGCCGGGCGCCCTGGCGGACCAGCTCCACCTGGCTCAGCGTCTTGCCCCGGAACGTCGCCGCGACGTCGTCGGCGGTCAGCTCGCCCAGCGGCTTGAACACGGCGTCGCCCGCCGCGACGGCCACCGCGTCCAGCGCGCCCGCCTCGGCGTACAGCCGGGCCACCGCCCCGGGTTCGGTGACGTCGGCCACCAGGTCGCCGCCCGAGCGGCCCACGCCGATCACCTCGTGCCCGCGTTCCGTGAGCGCCTTGCGCACCGCGCCGCCGAGCGTGCCGCCCGCACCGACCAGAAGAATCCTCATGACCCACCGTCCCCGGCCCGCCGAAGCCGGGCCGAAAGCGAAACAAGAACAGAAAGACAGAAAGAACGACGCCGACGACCGGCGAAGCCCGCCCGGCCGCCCGGCCGTCCGGCGTCTTCGACGCTACGGAGCGTTCCGCGAACCCGGAAATGCCGTCTGGGCAGCGTCTATGCTCGGCAGGCATGGACGACGTGGAGCTGCGCCACCTCAGGGCCCTGGACGCGGTGGCCGCCGCGGGCACCGTCACGGCGGCGGCGTCCCGGCTGCACGTGACGCAGCCGGCCCTCTCCCGGACGCTGGCACAACTGGAGGCGCGGGTGGGGGTGCGGCTGGTGGACCGTTCCTCCCGCCACCTGGCCCTCACCCCGGCGGGGACGACCCTGCTCGGACACGGCCGGGCGATCCTCGCCCACCTGGACGCGGCCCTCGCCGACACGCGTGAGGTCTGCCGCCCCCTGCGCGTCGGCTACACCTGCGCGGTCCTGGGGCAGCAGACCGTGCCCCTGCTCCGCTCCTGGCGCCGCGCCCACCCCGAGGTCCCGCTCGACGTGGTCCGGCGGGACAACAGCACGGCGGGCCTGGCCACCGGCGACACCGACGTGGCGGTGCTCCGGACCGTCCCCGACGATCCGCGCATCCGCACCGAGGCCCTCTACACGGAGGACCGGATCGCCGCCCTGCCCGACGACCACCCGCTCGCGGACCGGGCGGGGGTGCTGCTGTCCGAGCTCACCGCCCGCCCGGGCCTCCCACTGGCCCTGTGGCCCGGCACGGGCACCGCCTCGCCGGATCTGTGGCCCCCGGAGCAGCGCCCGGACAGGACGGTCGAGGTGGGCAACGTGGACGAGTGGCTGAACCTCGTCGCCGCCGGCGGCGCGTTCGGTCTCGGTGCGGCGGGCACGGCGGAGAGCCACGGCCATCCGGGCGTCCGCTTCGTCCCGGTCACCGACGCGCCCGCGGCCACGGTCTACCTCGCCCGTCCGGCGCACCCCACGCATCCGCGGACGGAGGAGTTCCTCGCGGCGGTCCGGGAGGTGGTGAGCGCCTGAGTTCCGCTCCGCCCGCGCCTCCTGTCCGCCCCCCTGACCGCCCCCTGTCCGGGGAAGGATCCGGATCCGCCGTTCAGGGAAGGATCCGGATCCGCCTCGACTCGCTCACCTGGTCCAGCTCCGTCACGCGGACCGTCGCCTTCATGGTCCAGGTGCCCGGGAGGGGGAGGGTGAGGGAGTTGGTGCTCCAGTAGCCGCCCCGGTCGACGAGTCCGGCGGTGATCGGACCGATCCCCCGGTCGGGGAGGGTGAAGGAGAGGCGCAGTTCCGGAACGGCGGCCAGGCTGCCGTCGGGGCCGAAGACGACGGCCTGCACCGCGTTGTCTCCGGTGCGGCCGGGGTCCAGGGTGATCTGGACCGTGCCCCGGCCGCCGGAGGCGCCCGCGTCGAAGGGGATCGTGGTGACGGACGCGGGCAGCACCCCGCCCGCCGGTGCGGACCGTGCCGCCTCGGCCGCCGCCCGGCCCGGCGGGGTGCTGGTGAGGAGGGTCGTGAGCGCGAGGACGACGGCCGCGACGACGGCCTCGGCCAGGACGGACCGGCGCAGGGCCCGGCGGCGGGCGGCGTCCGTACCGGCGTGCTCGTCCCCGGTGGGCTCGTCCCCGGTGGGCGCCGTCCCGGCCGGCGGGCGGGGCGGGGGCGTGGGCGGGGCGCCCACCGCCACGGGAGACCGGACCCGTCCCCCGTCCGGCGCGGGGGCCCGGACCGTCACCGGTGCGGCCGTCCACCGCCGCGAGACCGCGGCCGCCGCCAGCAGCACGGACACCGTGGCCAGCTTGGCGAGCAGCAGCCGGCCGTACGTCGTCCCGGTGAGCGCCGGCCAGGAGCCGAGGCCGCGCCAGGACTGGTAAACGCCGGTGACGACCAGGACGGTCACGCAGACGAGGGCGGTGCGGGAGAAGCGGGCGACCGTGCCGGTGTCCGGAGAACCGCGCAGGGTGGTGAACAGGGCCACGAGGCCGCCGAGCCAGACGGCCGTGGCCAGCAGGTGGAGCACGGACGACACCACCGCCAGGGGCACCTGGGGGCCGGTGACGGCGTGCTCCGCGGCGGCCCAGGTCAGGGCCAGTCCGACGGCCAGGGCGGCACCGGTGGCGGTGACCAGGGGGGTGCGCTCGCGGCCGGACGCCCGGGCGAGGAGGAACGCGGCCGGCGGGAGCAGCGCCAGCCGGGTCAGCAGCAGCGCCCCGGGCCGGCCCGTCAGGGTGTCGCCGAGGGCCGCGACGTCCAGGGCCGTCGCCGGACCGGTCCCCGCCTCGTACGGGGCGCGCAGCACCAGCAGGGCGGCCGTGGCCGCCAGCAGGGTCCACCAGCCCGTCACCAGGAGACGGCGCAGCCGGGCGGGATCCGGCGGGCGGCACAGGGGCACGAAGGCCGCCGTGCCGACGAGCAGGACCACGGCCAGGTGGGACAGGTAGCGGGCCGCCTGGTGCAGGACGCCGGTCAGCGGGTCCTCGGTGGGGCCGGTGTCCACCTCGGCGACCGTGGTGGAGGGCCTGCCGACGGAGAAGGTAAAGGCGCCGGAGACGGGGTGGCTGTCGGCCGACACCACCCGCCAGGCCACGGTGTAGGTGCCCTCGCCGAGCGTGTCCGGCAGGGTGAGGCGGACCGTGTCGGAGCGGCCGTCCGCGTGCCCGGCGTCCCCGGTGTGCAGGCGGCGGCCGTCGGGGCCGAGGACGCGGAAGGAGTCGTCGCGCAGGCCGACGGACTCGGTGAAGGCCAGGGTGACGGCGCGGGGGGCCCGCTGCAGGACGGTGCCCTCACCGGGATCGGTGGAGCGCAGGGCGGCGTGGGCGGACGCCGGTCCCGCGCCGCCGAGGACGAGCAGGACCAACACGGCGACCGACAGCACCGTCCCCCGGACCGCCCGCCGTCCCGTCCCCCTGCGCTCACCGCCGCCGCACACCACGGGGATACGTACGGACGCGGACGCCGTCCCGCTCAACCGGACCGGGGACCGATCGGCCGGACCGGGGACCGATCGGCCGGACCGGGGCTCGGCGCGGTCAGCCGGGGAAGACCGTCTCCCGCCGCAGGAAGGCGAGCTGGGCCTCCTTCTCGGGCAGGTACACGTCCGGCAGGTCGATCTCCGGCAGGACCACCCGGGGTCCGGCGGTGAAGCCCTGCCGGAGGAAGCGGGCGATCGCCTTGTCGTTGCGCACGTCCGGGTCGACCACGATCCGCCTGCGGTCCAGGCCCAGCAGGACGTACGCGACGAGGGCCCCCGTCAGCGCGGCGGTCCAGCCGGACCGCGCGCCGCCCGTCCCGGCGGGGGCGAGCAGCAGGTGGACGCCGATGTCACCGGGTTCGACGGCGTAGCACTCGCTCACCCGGTCGGCCTCGGGCTCGTAGGTCTGGAACAGCGCGACGGGCTCGCCGTCCTCGACCACCAGGAAGGCGTGGTGGGTGTCGAGGCCGGCCATGTGGGCGTAGACCGCGGCGACCTGGTCCCGGGTGAGGCCGTTCATGCCCCAGAAGGCGGCCCGCTCCTCGCTCACCCAGCGGTGGATCACCCCGGCGTCCGCCGCGGGGTCGAGGGGCAGGACCCGGACGGTGCCGAAACCGTCGAGCGCCTGCTCGTGGACGGGGGTCCGGGAGAGGTACGGGTCAGACATCGGTCTCCTTCGCGAGCCGGTCGAAGTCGGTGACCACCGGGACGAGTTCCCCGGCGAGCCACAGGGGCAGCTGGTCGCGGTGGTGGGGCGAGCCGGGGACGCCCGAGGCGCCGTGGGGGACCACCCAGCGGCTGTTCCGCCGGTCGGCCAGGTCCCAGACGTACCGGGCGGCGGGGCCGCGCGCGGCGCGGTCGGTGAGACCGGGGACGGCGGAGGTGCACAGCACGCAGTCGTGGTCGCCGGACAGGCCGGGTTCCTCCCGGACGGCGTCCGGCAACGCACGCCAGGGGGCGAGGCGGTGGGTGTCGCCCCAGGTGCCCGAGGGCCCTCGCGCGGCCACCTCCTCCAGGGCCGCGCGGACGGCCCCGGCGCGGTCGATGCCGTACAGCTCCTCGGCGCGCAGCAGGTGTTCGAGGGCGTAGGCGACGCGCGGGACGAGCGCGAGCCACGGCAGGAACACCTCGGGGTACGCGGGCGGGACGGCGGCCGCGGCGAAGGCCGGGTGTGCCGCCAGGCGCCGTACGACCGCGCCGCGCACGGCCGCGTAGGCCGCCGCGCCGGTGCTGTCGGCGTCCATGCGGCGGTCCCAGGCGAGGAGGCGGTCGCGCAGGGCGCCGGCCGCGGGGGTCAGGTCGTCGAGGGCCGCCAGGCGGTCGAGGAGCGGTCCGGCGGAGGCGAGGTGGGTGTCGGTGTGGATCGCGGCCATGTCGGCGGCCGACCAGCGGTCCTCGGCGGCGAGCAGGGCGGCGATGCGCTCGGCGCGGTGCGGCGGGGCGAACTCGACGCCGAGGGGGGCGGCCGGGCCGCGCTGGTTGGCCATCACGGCGACGCCGTCGGTGAGGCCCGCGCGGGGCGTCCCGTGCCAGCCCCGCCACTCGTGGCCGGGTTCCCAGGCGGGCACCGGGCCCAGGCCGTTGGCGGCGGCCCGCACCGGCACCCGGCCCGCGACCCGGTGCAGCAGCCCGCCCTCGGTGTCGGCCGCCTGCACGACGTTGACCGGTTCCACCCACGTGTCCAGGGCGCGGTCCACGTCGGCGGTCCGGCGGGCCCGCAGCAGCGGCAGCAGGGCGGAGAAGCCCAGGTCGGCGGTGACGCGCGGCGGGTGACGCAGGCTCAGGGCGAGGGGGGTGCCGTCGTCCAGGCCCTCGGGTCCGCCGGCGATCACCGGGCCCCGGCCGGTCTCGACGACCTCGACCTCCACGGGCTCCTCCCCCGCGACCCGGATCAACTCGGTGTGCCGGGCGGCCCGGTGCCAGCGGCCGTCGGGGCCCAGCGCCTCGACGCCGGCGCCGGTGCGGCGCAGCCGTTCGCGGTACAGGTCCTGGTAGTCGGCCATGGCGTTGGTGATGGCCCAGGCGACGGTGCCGGTGTGGCCGAAGTGGGCGATGCCGGGGACGCCGGGCACGGCGAGGCCGACGACGTCGAACTCCGGGCAGGACAGGTGGATCTGCTGGTAGACGCCGGGGTCCTCGATGTAGCGGTGCGGGTCGCCGGCGATGACCGCGTGCCCGGTCACGGTCCGCTCGCCGCTCACCAGCCAGCCGTTGCTGCCGGCGGTGCCGGGTCCGTCGGTGGCGAACAGGGCGACGGCGTCCGGGCCGAGGTGTCCGGCGATGTGCTCGCGCCAGAGCTTGGCGGGGAAACCGGCGAAGAGGACGTGGGTGGAGAGCCAGACGGCGAGCGGGGTCCAGGGCTCCCAGCGGCCGGGCGCGAGGCCGGTGCGCGCGAACTCGGGGGCGGGGGTGTCCCGGGCGAGGGACTCGTTGACGCCGTCGGTGTACGCCCGGACCCAGGCGGCCGTCTCCGGGTCCCGTTCCTCCAGGGCCGTGAAGCAGCGGCGGGCGGTGTCGGCCAGCAGGGCCCGGCGGGCGAACCGGTCCCAGGGCAGGGCCTCCGCGCCGAGGAAGGCCGCCGAGGTGCCCTGGGCGCGGTGCCGCTCGACCTCCAGCTGCCAGGCCCGGTCGCGGGCGGTCACGCGGCCCTGGGCGCGGGCGAGTCCGTCCGCGCTGTCCGCGCGCAGGTGGGGAATCCCCCAGGCGTCGCGGTAGATCTCGGCACTCACCCCTGCGCCCCCACTTCCCTTTAGGTTAGGCTCACCTAAGTCTTACGTCGTGGCGGCATCGTACGTGAAAGGTGAACGACCGATGGGGCAGGGGCGGGGCTGGGAGGGCGCGGTCCTCAGGCTGATGCGTGCGAAGGACTTCGAGCTCACCGTGACGGAGGCCGAGGACGTCACCCCGGACTTCCGCCGGCTGCGCCTGTCCGACGGCGGCCTGCTGGCGGCGACCGGCGTCCACCCCACGATGTGGGTGCGGCTCTGGTTCGACAACGCGGGCAAGCCGCACCAGCGGGCGTACACGCTGGTCGACCCGGACCCGGCGACCGGCACCTTCGGCCTGGAGTTCGCCCTGCACGAGGGGTGCGCCAGCGACTGGGCGCGGGCCGCGAAGCCCGGCGACACCATCGAGGCGACGGTCCAGGGCACCGGCTTCCAGCGCCCCGACCCGGCGCCCTCGCGCCTGTTCGCCGTGGCCGACCCGGCGTCCCTGCCGGCCCTCAACTCGCTCCTCGACGCGCTGGGCACGGTCCCGGCGACCGTCTGGTTCGAGGGCGAGACCGCCGGCCTGCCCCTGCGCACCGACCCGGCCCGGCACGAGGTCCGCCCGGTCCCGCGGCGCGACGGGGGCGCCCGTCTGGTCGCCGAGGTGAGGGAGGCACTGCCCGGGCTGCTCCGCGACACCACCGAGCCGTACGTCTGGATCGCCTGCGACACGACGACGACCCGGGCCCTGGCCACCCACGTCCGCAAGGACCTGGGCGTGCCCAGGCAGCGGGTGAACGCGCTGGGGTACTGGCGCGCGACCTGAGCCCGCGCACGCGGTCCCCGGGCACGGACGCCGCTCCCCGCCTCGCCCGGGACCCCGAGGCCGACGCCTTCCGGGCCGCGGCCCGCCGACCGCGCCGGCGCCGGCCGACATGCCGTCGGAACGGCACGTCCCCGGAGCGGGCGGCCAAGGGCCCGCCGACCGTCGCCCGGCGCCTGGCCTGGAAGACCGCATGGGCGCGGAGGGCCGCATGGACGGCGAAGGCCCGGACGCCACCACATCGCCGCGTACGTCCCGGCGGCGTTCGCGGCCCCGCCGTCCGGGAAGCCCGCCGTGCACCGCCGCCCCGGCCCCGTGGCGGGCCGCGTCCGGTGGCTGTGCCGCCCCGGAGCAGCGGAACGGACCGCCCGCGAGGTCAGCCCACCGGACCGCTCCGGGTGGCGGGAGCGTCACGGCCGTTCCCAGCATGGACCATGACCGAGCCACCGAGCGGCCCCTCCGGGAATCCGCCGTACGACGACCGCGGGGTGCACGCCCGGCACGGCGTGCGCACCGGGTCCCCCGGCGGACACGAGCCCGAGCCGCCCTTCGAAGGCCCCCTGCACCTGCTGTCCCGCACCGCCTGGCGGACGGTCCTGCTCACCGGGATCGCCTCACTGGTGCTCGGCGTGCTGGTCCTGGTCCGGCCGGGCGCGTCCCTGCGGGCCGCCGGCGTGCTGTTCGGCCTCTACCTCCTCGTCAGCGGCGTCCTGCAGCTCGCGGCCGCGTTCGGCACGCACAGCAGGACCTCGCTGCGGGTCCTCGCGTTCGTCAGCGGGACCGTGTCGATCCTGCTGGGCCTGTTCTGCTTCCGCGGCCCGCTCCGGTCGGTCCTGCTGCTCGCGCTGTGGATCGGCATCGGCTGGCTGTTCCGCGGCATCACCCAGATCATGGCCGCCGCCCACGACCCTGCGATGCCCGCGCGCGGCTGGCACGTCCTCCTCGGGATCGTCACCGTGATCGCCGGCATCGTCCTGATCGACTCGCCGGTCGAGTCGGTCACCGTCCTCACGGTGCTCGGCGGCTGGTGGCTCGTCGTCGTCGGCGTGGTCGAGATCGTGACGTCCCTGGGCATCCGCCGCAGGGCCCGCCGGGTCCCGCACACCGTGTGAAGGGCGCGCGCGCCCGCGCCGGGCGAGCGGTCGTGGCCCGGGGAGCACGCGGTCACCGCACCCGGGCGGGACGTCCGCACGGCCGCCCCCCTTCGCCCTCTTCCCGTTTGCCCTCGTTTACGGCGTCTTTTCCGGCGCCGCACTGCGCCGCCATGGCTGCGCCCGCGACGCCCGGGCCGGTAGGCTTTCCGTGTGATCTTCAAGCGCATCGGAAACGGCCGGCCGTACCCCGACCACGGCCGGGAGAGCACCCGGCAGTGGGCGGACGTCGCGCCGCGCCCGGTCCGCCTCGATCAGCTCGTGACGACCAAGGGCCAACTGGACCTGGAGACCCTCCTCGCCGAGGACTCCACGTTCTACGGCGACCTCTTCGCACACGTCGTGAAGTGGCAGGGCGACCTGTACCTGGAAGACGGTCTCCACCGCGCGGTCCGCGCGGCGCTGCAGCAGCGCCAGGTGCTCCACGCGCGCGTCCTCGAACTCGACTGACCGGGCCCCGCGGCGCCCTCCGCGCCGGCCCCGCGATGCCGTGGCTTGGCCCTTTCGGGTGACATTGCACCGAACCACGGATCACCGACTGATCATCTAATAGGCATCGCCGCTCCGGCGCACTACGCTGCGCCCATGAGCATGCTGACTCCCCCTGGCATGGGCGGCCAGTACAAGATCACGGGGGACAAGTACCCGCGGATGCGACCGGCCCGGCGACGCGGCAGGCTCGCGCTGGCCGGCGTCGCCTGCGCCGCCGTCCTCGGGGCCCTCGGCTGGGGCACGCTGCAGCTCATCGACGTCTTCACCGGCGGCGGCGCGGCGTCCGCGGCCGGTGCCGCGGCGGACTGCCGGGTCGCCCCGGCCCGCGCGAGCGCGTCGCCCGCCGCCGTGGCCGTGCCGAAACCGGCGCAGGTCACCGTCAACGTGCTGAACGCGACGACCCGCAAGGGCCTCGCCCAGCAGACGGCCGACGAGCTGAAGAAGCGCGGCTTCCGCATCGGCGACGTGGGCAACGCGCCCGCGGAGTTCGACAAGAAGGTCGCCGGCTCGGGCGTGCTGCTCGGCCCCACCGCGGCCCTGAAGGGCTCGCTGCCCGTGCTCGGCACCCAGCTCCCGGCCGCCGAGCGCCGCACCGACGCGGCCCGCAAGGGGGCCACCGTGGACCTGATCATCGGCGACGGCTTCAAGGGACTGGCGAAGCAGGCGGACGCCGACGCGGCGCTGGTCCGGCTGACCGCGCCGCAGCCGACGCCCGCCGCGAAGAAGAAGGACTGCTGAGCAGCCGTACGGACGCGCCGCGAGCGGCTACTCGGCCGCTCCGTACATCCGGTCGCCCGCGTCGCCGAGGCCCGGCACGATGTAGCCCTGGTCGTTGAGGCGTTCGTCGACCGAGGCCGTCACGACCGTCACCGGGGTGCCGGCCAGCTCGCGCTCCATCACCTCGACGCCCTCGGGGGCCGCCAGCAGCACCACGGCCGTGACGTCGTCGGCGCCGCGCTCGATCAGCTCACGGATGGCGGCGACCAGCGTGCCGCCGGTGGCCAGCATCGGGTCCAGGACGTAGACCTGGCGCCCGGAGAGGTCGTCCGGCATGCGGGTGGCGTAGGTGGAGGCCTGCAGCGTCTCCTCGTTGCGCACCATGCCGAGGAAGCCCACCTCGGCGGTCGGCAGCAGCCGGACCATGCCGTCGAGCATGCCGAGACCGGCGCGCAGGATCGGCACCACCAGCGGGCGCGGGTGGGAGAGCTTGACGCCGGTGGTCCGGGTGACCGGCGTCTGGATGCCGACCTGTTCGGTGCGCACGTCGCGCGTGGCCTCGTAGGCGAGCAGGGTGACCAGCTCGTCGGCGAGACGGCGGAAGGTCGCGGAGTCGGTGCGCTGGTCGCGCAGCGTGGTGAGCTTGTGGGCGACCAGGGGGTGGTCGACGACGTGGAGACGCATGCCCACCACAGTAACCGGGCCCGGCGGCACCGACGCCGCCGCGGCCGGGCGGGCCCGCGGCGGACGCTCCGCCCCCTCCCTGGCGTCAAACCGTCCGACCGGGGGAAGGTGGGAGGGACGGACGCTGGGTGGTGAGACTGTGCCTGACCGGGACACGCACGACACGTCGTCCCCGAGCGAGGAGCCGGGGACACGGCAGAGGACGGGACCGGAGGCGGCGTCCGAACGCCGTCGGCGCCGGGCCCAGTTCCTGCGCGACCTCGCGGAGGCCCGGGAGCTGCGGGACCGCGTCCAGCCGCGCCGCGCCAGGACCGCCCGGCTGCGCCACGCGATGCGCATGCGCACGTTCCGCTGGTAGCGCGCGGATCCGTTCCAGAGCCCGTCGGGGGAAGATCGCGCGCCGCGCCGACGGCATGGGAACGGGGTGCACCGCCGCGGGGAAAAGCCGCGTACGATCCGCGAGTGACGGCGAGGACCGCGCCGTCGGGTCCGGCTCGGACACGTACGTACGGACTCGCGATCAAAACGGCGGGACACAGGGCGCCGAAGACGTCCCCCGAGGGCCTTGTTTCTGCCACGATTCCGAGTGGGTGGGGAGCGCAGGACCCCATGCCCCGCCCACAGCCTCCGCCGGGGGGACCCCCAACCGGCACGCCTATGACCAGTGGGAGAGTCACGGTGTACTTCGCCGCACTGCTCGCGCGCACCGAAGACGGGTGGGAAGCGAGCGACACGGAGCTCGACGATGTGGAGACCCTGTCGGATCTGGCCGACCTGGCCCGGGAAGCCTCTCCCGACGAGGACACGGTGCTCGTGCTGATCGAGCAGGAGGACGCGTGGTTCGGAGTCGTCCGCGTGGACGGCGAGGAGGATCCACGCATCTACGTCTCGGACGCCGCCGCGGCCGCCCGCAGCAGCTACGGGGAGATCCTGCTCACCGACGAGCTGCTCGGCCGGGATCCCGGTGACGACACCCCCGACCTCGACGCCCTCGACCTCGACGGCACGGAGGACGGTGAGTCCGGTGACGACGACGATGCCGACGGCGGCGACGCGGACACGGGCTCCGGCGAGTCCTCCGTGCCGCACGGCCCGGTCGGCGACGCCGAGATCCTCGACGACCTCGGCGTGAGCGAGAAGGAGCTGCGCTCGTTGTCCGGGGACGCGGTCGGTGAGATCGCCGAGGCGCTGGGCGCCTCCGAGGTGCTGGAGACGGTCCGCTGACCGCACCGACCGACGAGGGCCCGGGGCAGGTGCCGCCGGGCCCGGACCAGGACCCGGTCGCGCCGGACCCGGTGCGCGACCGGTGGCGGCCCGCGATGCGGCTCGCCCTGGCCGAGGCCGGGCACGCCGCCCGGGGCGGGGACGTCCCGGTCGGCGCCGTCGTGCTGGCCCCGGACGGCAGCACCGTGCTGGCGTCCGGGCACAACGAACGCGAGGCCACCGGTGACCCGACCGCCCACGCGGAGGTGCTGGCGATCCGGCGGGCCGCCGCGCGGCTCGGCGACCGGTGGCGGCTGACCGGCTGCACGCTCGTCGTCACCCTGGAGCCGTGCACGATGTGCGCGGGCGCCCTCGTGCAGTCCCGGGTGGACCGCGTCGTCTACGGCGCCCGCGACGACAAGGCGGGGGCGGCCGGCTCCCTGTGGGACGTCGTCCGCGACCGGCGGCTCAACCACCGGCCCGAGGTGATCGAGGGCGTGCTCGCCGAGGAGTGCGCCCTGTTGCTCACCGACTTCTTCCGCGGCCGCTGACCCGCGTCGGCGAGGCCGCCGGACATCGATTTCGAACCACGCCGCACCGTGCTGTAAGGTCTCTCTCGGTAGCGTGTCCGAGCGGCCGAAGGAGCTCGCCTCGAAAGCGAGTGTGGCGCAAGTCACCGAGGGTTCAAATCCCTCCGCTACCGCAGAAGACGAAGGGTCCGGCTCATCGAGCCGGACCCTTCGCGCATCTCCGCCGCCGTTCCCGTCCCGGTCGGCCGCGGGCCGGTGGAGGCGCCCGCGCCGTCGCGAGCACGCCGATCGGCCAGGGCGTGGAGCGGGCCGGACGCCCGGACGAGGCATTGATCGCACACGGGAGCGGACGGATACACTCACCGCCGGTAGCGCAGAGTCCGAGGAAGTCCCAGGGGGAGGCCGCGGTGGCGGTGAACGCGAAGAAGATCGCCGTCTACGTGCTCGTGGTCTTCGTGCTGTACGTGATCATCACGGACCCGGCCAAGGCCGCCGACTACGTCCAGATCGGGTTCCAGGGCATATCCGACGCCGCGGGAGCGGTGGGTGACTTCATGACCTGGGCCGCCAACGGAGGAAAGTGATGATCCGTCACCTGGTGCTGTTCAAGCTGAACGAGGGCGTCGAGCGTGACGATCCGCGCGTCGTGGAGGGCGTCGAGGCCTTCCGCTCCCTCGGCGGCCGGATCGAGGAGCTGCGCTTCTGGGAGTGCGCCTGGAACATCAGCGACCGCCCCATCGCCTACGACTTCGCCATCAACTCCGCCGTGGACGACGCCGACGCCCTGGAGCGCTACCTGGAGCACCCGGCGCACCAGGCGGGCGTCGCGCTGTGGCGGGAGTTCGCCACCTGGGTGATCGCCGACTACGAGTTCTGAGGCCCCGCGCGCGGAGCAGCCCCCCGACGTTTCCGTCGGGGGGCTGCTCCGCGTATGGGGGCCACCCCACCGCACGTGTCCCGAATGCCCTTCAACACGGCGTTATGGGGTGCTTGCCACCGCGCACATGTCTTGTGATGCTATGACCGCTTTTGACGGAGAGTTGACCGATGAGTTGACGGATCACGAGGTGGAGTTGACCGTGCCGGCCAGTACTGCGCCTCAGGCACCGCCCGCACCCCCCGCACAGCCCACGGAGGCGCCGGCGGGGCACGCCGCTCCGCAGCGCAGCCGGGGCGCCGACACCCGGGCCCTGACCCAGGTGCTCTTCGGGCAGCTCAAGGGACTCGAGCCGGGCACGCCGGAGCACGACCGCGTGCGCGCGGCGCTCATCGAGGCCAACCTCCCGCTGGTCCGCTACGCCGCCGCGCGCTTCCGCTCCCGCAACGAGCCGATGGAGGACGTGGTCCAGGTCGGCACCATCGGGCTCATCAACGCCATCGACCGCTTCGACCCGGACCGCGGCGTGCAGTTCCCGACCTTCGCCATGCCCACGGTGGTCGGCGAGATCAAGCGCTACTTCCGCGACAACGTGCGCACCGTGCACGTACCGCGCCGGCTGCACGAACTGTGGGTGCAGGTCAACAGCGCGACCGAGGACCTGACGACCGCCTTCGGCCGCTCCCCGACCACCGCCGAGATCGCCGAGCGGCTGCGCATCGGCGAGGACGAGGTGCTCTCCTGCATCGAGGCGGGACGTTCGTACCACGCCACCTCGCTGGAGGCCGCGCAGGAGGGCGACGGACTGCCCGGGCTGCTCGACCGGCTCGGCTACGAGGACCCCGCGCTGGACGGCGTCGAGCACCGCGACCTCGTCCGCCACCTGCTCGTCCAGCTCCCGGAGCGCGAGCAGCGCATCCTGCTGCTGCGCTACTACAGCAACCTCACCCAGTCGCAGATCAGCGCGGAACTCGGTGTCTCCCAGATGCACGTGTCGCGGCTCCTGGCGCGCAGTTTCCAGCGGCTGAGATCCGCCAACCGGATCGACACATGACCTGAAGGCACCACCCGGCACCCACGCGAAAGCATGACCGATCGATCACCCCTGCGGGCGAATCGCCCACCGGGGCCGTTGTGGGCGAATTCCGTCCGACAGTCCGTCAGACCCCCTGTTTCCAGGGGGTTTTCGCGTCTCGCATGTCGACATGTCACTACAGCGCGTTGCCGACATGTGACATTCTGCCGGAAGCGCGTTTGCCGGGGCTTCGGCGCCGGTATTCAGGTGAAGGCTGCGTTCCCGCCGTGGGAGCGCGCCGCGACCGTCCCGCGACCCAAAGGGGGTGGCATGTCCGCAGACCAGGGCAGCTCGAAGGTGCTCGCGCTCGCGGAGAGCGAGACCGCGCCCGACGCGCTCCAGGCGCTCGGCTCCATCGATGACGTCCCGAACCTCGACGCCGTGCCGGCTCAGGCCCTGCCGGCAGCCGAAGCCCCCGCCCTGGCGGCCTCGACGACCATCGACACCCGCACCCTGTCCCGCTCCCTGTTCCTGCGGCTCGCCGCCCTCGACGAGGACAGCCCGGAGCGCGCGTACGTCCGGGACACCCTGATCGAGCTCAACCTCCCGCTGGTGCGCTACGCCGCCGCGCGCTTCCGCTCCCGCAACGAGCCGATGGAGGACATCGTCCAGGTCGGCACGATCGGCCTGATCAAGGCGATCGACCGCTTCGACTGCGAGCGGGGCGTGGAGTTCCCGACCTTCGCGATGCCGACGGTCGTGGGCGAGATCAAGCGGTTCTTCCGGGACACCTCGTGGTCCGTGCGCGTCCCGCGCCGCCTCCAGGAGCTGCGCCTGGCGCTGACCAAGGCCAGCGACGAGCTCTCCCAGAAGCTGGACCGCTCCCCGACGGTCGGCGAGCTGGCCGCCGTGCTGGGCGTGTCCGAGGAGGACGTCGTCGACGGCCTCGCGGTCGGCAACGCCTACACCGCCTCCTCGCTTGACTCCCCCGCCCCGGAGGACGACGGCGGCGAGGGCTCGCTGGCGGACCGGCTCGGCTACGAGGACACGGCGCTGGAGGGCGTGGAGTACCGCGAGTCCCTCAAGCCGCTGCTGGCCAAGCTGCCGCCGCGGGAGCGGCGGATCATCATGCTGCGCTTCTTCGCCAACATGACCCAGTCGCAGATCGGCGAGGAGGTCGGCATCTCGCAGATGCACGTCTCCCGGCTGCTCACCCGCACCCTGGCGCAGCTGCGCGAGGGCCTCATCTCGGACTGAGCCCGACCCGCCGCCGTCCGCGGCGAGCGGGCCGGAACGGAGCGGTGCGGCGCTGCGCTGCGCGGACAGCCGGCAGCGCGCCCGGAGGGCGCGACCGGCCCCGGCGCACCCGCGGCCGACGACACCCCGCGACCGGCAAGGCGACCGCCGCGGTCCCCCCGGGGGCCGCGGCGGTCGCTTCGCGTACGGGTCGTCCGTTCCCGTTCGGCTTCTCTACTTCAGCGCCAGCCAGGCCACGGCCGCGACGACCACCACGGCGGCCACGATGCCGACGATCAAGCCGATGCGGGGGCCGGAGGAGGCGACGGGGTCCGCCTGCCGGGCCTGGGGGGCGCCCTCGTCGACGAACGCGCGGAACATCTGGGTGCTGCCTGCGGGGTCGTAATTGCCCTGGGGGCCCTGGTTGTTAGCCATGGGCCGAGACACTAGCGAATCCGCGGGAAGGGCCCAAGTGCGGGGCTCCGGAGACCCGTCGTCCCAGGCCAGCTCTCTCACCTGGGCGTTTACTATCGCAATACTTGCCTTTGCCAACTTTTTATGAGCCTCACCCCGTCTTTATTTGCCTGTAGCAACCAACCGCTCGTATGGTTGCCCTAAGCAACGAATGCGGGAGGTGCGCATGGCCGACAGGGCGCAGTACGAGGAGCTGATCCGCCAGTTCAGCGCCTTCGGCGCCGTGAAACGGGAACTGGGCCGGATCCTGCCGGCCGACTGCCCCGGCGGATCGGCCGCCGTACTGACGCTGCTGGGCCGCCATGGCGACATGCGCATGAGCAAGCTCGCGGAGCTGCTCGCCGTGGACATGTCGGTGACCAGCCGCCATGTCGCCCACATCGCCGAGCGGGGCTGGATCGAACGTTCCCCGGACCCGGCGGACAAGCGCTCGCGCATCCTGCACCTGACACCCGAGGGCCAGGCCCAGCTGGACGACCTGTCCGAACGGACGACCCAGCTGCTGGCCCACCGCCTGAGCGACTGGCCCGACGAGGAGGTCGGCCAGCTCACCCGGCTCATGGCCAGGCTCAGGGCGAGCTTCGACGACTGCCGGTCCCCCGCGGGCCGGCCCGCCGTACCACCCGCGGTCGAACAGACCACCCGTACACCCGCAGTCACCACGTAAGCAAAGGAAGTCCATGGCAACGACCACACCAGCCGGTGTGCGGGCTCATGCCAAGCACGGGGGAGGCTCCTCGGGAGACGCTCCGATGACGCACCGGCAGATCATGGAGGCGCTGTCCGGGCTGCTGCTCGGCATGTTCGCCGCCATCCTGTCCTCCACCATCGTCACCAACGCCCTGCCCGAGATCATCAGTGACCTCGGTGGCGGCCAGAGCGCCTACACGTGGGTCGTCACCGCCTCGCTGCTGGCGATGACCGCCTCCACCCCCCTGTGGGGCAAGCTCGCGGACCTGTTCAGCAAGAAGGCCCTGGTCCAGATAGCCCTGTGCGTCTACGTCCTCGGCTCCGTCGTGGCCGGTCTGGCGCAGAACCCGGCGATGCTGATCGGCGCGCGCGTCATCCAGGGTCTGGGCGCCGGCGGTCTGTCCGCCCTGGCCCAGATCATCATGGCCGCGATGATCTCCCCGCGTGAGCGCGGCCGGTACTCCGGCTACCTCGGTGCGACCTTCGCCGTCGCCACCGTCGGCGGCCCGCTGCTCGGCGGTGTCATCACCGACACCAGCTGGCTCGGCTGGCGCTGGTGCCTCTACGTCGGTGTGCCCTTCGCGGTCATCGCGCTGGTCGTGCTCCAGAAGACGCTGCACCTGCCGGTGCTCAAGCGCAAGGTCAAGGTCGACTGGGCCGGTGCCTTCTTCGTCACCGCGGCCGTCTGCCTGCTGCTGGTCTGGGTCACCTTCGCCGACGACAAGTACTCCTGGATGTCCTGGCAGACGGGCGTCATGGTCGGCGGCGCGATCGTCCTGACGCTGGTCTTCTGCTTCGTCGAGACCAGGGCCAGCGAGCCGATCATCCCGCTGCGCCTGTTCCGGAACCGCACCATCACCCTGGCGTCGATCGCCTCGCTGTTCGTCGGCATCGCGATGTTCGCGGGCACCGTCTACTTCAGCCAGTACTTCCAGCTGGCCCGGGACAAGTCCCCGACCATGTCGGGCGTCATGACGATCCCGATGATCGGCGGCCTGTTCGTGTCGTCGACCGTCTCCGGTCAGATCATCACCAAGACCGGCAAGTGGAAGGGCTGGCTGCTGGCCGGCGGCGTGCTGCTGACGGCGGGCCTCGGCCTGCTGGGCACCATGCGGTACGACACCCCGTACTGGCGCATCGCGATCTTCATGGCGCTGATGGGCCTCGGCGTCGGCATGATGATGCAGAACCTGGTGCTCTGCACGCAGAACCAGGTGGCCCCGGGCGACCTGGGTGCCGCGTCCTCCACGGTGACCTTCTTCCGCTCCCTCGGCGGTGCGGTCGGCGTCTCGGTGCTCGGTTCCGTGATGTCCACCCGGATCAGCCACTACGCCTCGGACACCATCGGCTCGCTCAGCCCGCAGGAGCAGGCGGCGGCCGCGAAGTCCTCCGGCAGCGGCGCGATCCCCGACATGGACCTGCTGCCCCCGGGCATCCGCGCCTGGCTCGAGAGCGCCTACGGGCACGGCATCGCCGACATCTTCCTGTACGTCGCGCCGATCGCCCTGCTCGCCTTCCTGGTGACCCTGTTCATCAAGGAGGTCCCGCTGCGCACCACCGGCGCCCTGGCCCAGGCGGCGGAGGCCGCCGCCGAGACCGCCTCCCCGGCGGCCCCGGCCCCGGCCGAGGCCACCCGGGTCGCCGAGCCGGTCCCGGCCGCCGCGGTCGCCACCGCACCGGCCGCCGACACCGCCGTCCAGCCCGCGGCCACGCAGCGGCTCGCCGCCGTCGCCACGACGGCCGGCCCCGACGCACCCGTCTCCGGCGGCATCCCGGTCCGCGGCTTCGTCCGCGGCGCCGAGTCCGCGCCGGTCGGGCAGGCCGCCGTCACGCTGATCTCGCTGGCGGGCCGGCAGCTGGGCCGCTCGGTCGCCCAGGCCGACGGCTCCTACGCCCTCGACGCGCCGGGCGCGGGGTCGTACGTCCTGATCGCCTCCGCCGACGGCTTCCAGCCGCAGGCGTCCACGGTCGTCGTCAACGACGAACCGGTCGCCTACGACATCCTGCTCAGCGGCACCAGCGGGCTCACCGGCCTGGTCCGGGCCGCGGAGAGCGGGCAGCCCGTCAAGGACGCGATGGTGATCGTGACCGACGTGCGCGGGGACCTGCTGGCCACCGCCGCCACCGGTGAGGCGGGCGAGTTCGCCCTCGCCGAGCTGGTGCCGGGCACGGTGACCGTCGCGGTGAACGCCGCCGGGTACCGGCCGCGCGCCCTCCCCGTCGAGGTGGGCGGTACCGGTGTCACCCGCGTCGAGGTCGACCTGCAGGCCGGCGCCGAGGTCCAGGGCGTCGTGCGGGCGCCGCACGGTCCGCTGGCCGACGCCCGCGTGACCCTGGTCGACGCGGCCGGCAACGTGGTCGGCACGGCCACCACCGGCGCGGACGGGGCGTACGCCTTCACCGACCTGGACGCCGGTGAGTACACCGTCATCGCGACCGGCTACCCGCCGGTGGCGACGGCCCTCACGGTCGCCGGCCAGGGCGTCGACGACCACGACATCGAGCTCGCCCACCCCGGCGAGTAGCGAGACCCCGGCCCGTGGCGGCCCGCGCGCACCGAGCGGAGCGCGCCGCCGTCACGGGCCGGTCCCTTTTGACCGACACAACCGACACACGAGACTTCACGGGCCCGCACAGACCTACGGGCCCGCCTTCCGGGGAGAACAGGGGACAACGGAATGGGACTGACCGCGAGGATCCGTACGCGGGACGGATGGGCCGTGTCGCACGCGGTCGTCACGGTGACCGACATGACCGGCACACAGGTGCTGCGCGCCGAGGCGGACGCCGAGGGCGCCGTCCGGGACACCACGCAGCTGGCGCCGGGGGCGTACACCGTCATCGTCACGGCCGTCGGCTACGCGCCCGCCGCCTCCAGCGCCATCGTCACCGCGAGCGGCCGCGCCGAGGTCGGCACCGTGACGCTGGCCCGCCAGGGCGGCACCGAGCTGCCGCCGCCCGGGCCGTGGACCATCGACCCGGCGCACTCCAGCGTGGCCGCGGTCGCCCAGCACCTGGGCATCTCCAGCGTGCACGGCCGCTTCACCGACTTCGCCGGCACGGTCGAGATCGCACCGGACGACGTCACCAAGTCCCGGGTGGAGGCGGTGATCAAGGCGGCCTCCATCGACACCGGCAACGGCATGCGCGACACCCACCTGCGCTCGGCGGACTTCCTGGACGTCGAACGGTTCCCGGAGATCACCTTCCGGTCCACCGGGGTGACCCAGGCCGGCACCGACCGCTGGACCGTCCACGGCGAGCTGGGCCTGCACGGCGTCGTCCGCCCGGTCGACCTGGACCTGGCCTACCTCGGCACCGGCGCCGACCCGTGGGGCGGCACCCGGGCGGCGTTCCGCGCGACCACGGAACTGCGGCGCGAGGACTTCGCCATGAACTACAACCAGGTCCTCCAGGCCGGCATCGCCGCCATCGGCACCACGCTCAGGGTCGAGCTGGACATCCAGGCCGTCCAGGGGGAGTCGCTGCCGGCCGCGTGAGGCGCCGCGAGGTCCGGCGCGGCCGTTCCCACGGCCCGGTGGGCGTCGATCCGCTCCCGGGCCACGAGGAGGCCGGCCGTCCGGCCGACGACGCCGCGGGAGTGCGGGGCGGTGCGCACGCCGGCCGCCGGGGACCGCTGCCGCCCGATGCGCGGGGCCTCGTCCACCGCGTCGGCGGCCCGCACCACGGCGTGCCGGTCCACGACGACCCCGCGGAGGCGCTGCGGGCCGGCGGCGCGCCGTCGTCCTAGGCTGGCGGCATGGCACCCAACATCGCGACCAACACCCGCGTCTCCCTCGACGAGTTGCTGGACTTCGTACGTCCCCGGCACCGCGCGATCCTGCTGACCCGGCGGGCCGACGGCAGCCCGCAGGCGTCACCGCTGACCTGCGGGGTCGACGACTCGGGCCGGATCGTGGTCTCCACCTACCCGGAGCGGGCCAAGACGCGCAACGCCCGGCGGGACGAGCGGGTCGGCCTGGTCGTCCTCAGCGACGAGTGGAACGGACCCTGGGTCCAGGTCGACGGCACGGCGGAGGTCATCGACGCACCCGACTCCGTGGAGCCGCTCGTGGAGTACTACCGCAACATCGCCGGTGAGCACCCCGACTGGGACGAGTACCGGCGGGCCATGGTGGAGCAGGGCAAGTCGATCATCCGGGTGACGCCCGAGAGGTGGGGACCGGTGGCGACGGGCGGCTTCCCGGCCCGCCTGATGAAGGACGACTGAGCGACCGCCGCCGCGGGCCGCCACGACGCCGCCGGACTCCTCGGGGACACCCGTGGCGTCCGGCGACCCGGGCACCGCGCCCGTGGAGGACCGGGAGTACTCGTCCGGGCCCGGGCCGGGATCCGCCGCGCGGCCGAGGACGGGGCCCCGTCGCTGTCCGGGATCCGCCGCTCAGCTGCCGTCGGCCGGCCGCGTGAGGTCGTAGAAGGTGGCCGAGCCCGCCGTGACCTCCTCGAAGGTGGCCTCGACCCAGGAGGTGATCTGCGACGAGCTGCCGGAGCCGCCGCCCATGCCGCCTCCCGCGCCGCCGCCGGAGACGAAGTAGTGGATCTTTCCCTCCTCCACGTACTCCTTGAATTGGGCGAGTGTCGGTGACGGGTCCGTGCCGTTGAAGCCGCCGATCGCCATCACCGGTTCACCGGTGCTGAGCTGGTAGCTCGCGGCGTTCTGGGAGCCGATCGCGGCGGCGACCCACGTGTAGTCGTCGGCGTCGGTCTCCAGCAGCCTCTCGGCCTCGGCGTCGACCCGGGCGCCGTTGAGCAGGCCGCCCATGCCGCCGCCCCGGCCTCCCGTGCCGCCGTCCTCGCCGGTGGCGCCGTTCGGAGCCGTCCGGCCGCCGGGAGGCGTCTGGCCGTTCCGGCTGCCGCCGGGGAAGCCGGTGCCCGGCTGGTTCTGCCCCGGCGCGTTCCCGCCGCCCGGGAAGCCGTCGCCCGGGAAGCCGTCGCCCCCGGGGCCGCCGCCCCGGCCGCCACCGCCCGGACCGCCCCTCGTGCTCGCGCCGGCCGGACCGGCCGTGACGATGGAGCCGCTGTGCCCTTCCCGGACGGTGCTGAGCGTGTACGCGGTCGGCCCGGCCAGCGCCGCCACGACGCCCAGCCCCGCCACCGCGAGCGCGGTCCGCCGCCCCAGCCGTCCGGCGAAGACGAGTCCGAGCGCGGCGGTCAGCCCGCCGACGAGGACCAGCCACCTCAGCCACGGCAGGTAGTCGGGCGTGCGGTTCAGCAGGACGTACCCCCAGGCGGCGGTCGCCGTGACGGCGACGGCGAGCGCCAGGGACGCCGGGACCCGCTCGCGCCGCTGCCACAGGGTCGCGGCGCCCGTGCCGACCACGGCCGCCAGGTAGGGGGCGAGGGCCACCGTGTAGTACTGGTGGAAGATGCCCGCCATGTAGCTGAAGACGGCCATGGTCATCAGCAGCGAGCCGCCCCAGACCAGGAGGGACGCGCGGGTCGCGTCGGTACGGCCGCTGCGGCGCAGGGCGACCAGCGCCGCCGCCAGCAGGATCAGGGCCGCCGGCAGCAGCCAGGAGATCTGGCCGCCGATCTCCGCGTCGAACATCCGGTCCCAGCCGGTCTCGCCCCACTGTCCGCCGGCCCCGCCGCCGGGGCCGCCCCCGCCGCCGACGCTGCCGGTCTCCTCGCCGTTCAGCCGGCCCAGGCCGTTGTAGCCGAAGGTCAGCTCCAGGAAGCTGTTGTTCTGCGAACCGCCGATGTACGGCCGCGACGACGCCGGCCACAGCTCGACGACCGCGACCCACCAGCCGCCGGAGACGACGATCACGGCCGCCGCCAGCGCCAGCTGGCCCAGCCGCTTCTTCAGCGCGACCGGGGCGCAGACGCCGTGGACCAGGGCGAGCGCGGGCAGGATCAGGAAGGCCTGGAGGGTCTTCGCCAGGAACGCGAAGCCGATCGCGACGCCGGCCCACACCAGCCACTTCGTCCGGCCGTCCTCCAGCGCGCGCACGACGAGGTAGCAGGCGACGGACATCAGCAGCGCCAGCAGCGCGTCCGGGTTGTTGAACCGGAACATCAGCGCGGCGACGGGCGTGAGCGCCAGCACCCCGCCCGCGATCAGGCCGGCGGCCGGGCCGGAGCGGCGGCGCACGGCCGCGTACACGACGGCGACCGTCGCGACGCCCATGAGCACCTCGGGGACGAGGATCGACCAGGAACTCAGCCCGAAGACCCGCACCGCCAGCGCCATCGGCCACAGCGCGGCCGGGGGCTTGTCGACGGTGATGGCGTTGCCGGCGTCGAGCGAGCCGAAGAAGAACGCCTTCCAGGACCGGCTGCCCGCCTGCACGGCCGCCGAGTAGAAGGAGTTGGCGTAACCGGAGGCGCTCAGGTCGTAGAGGTAGAGCAGCGCGGTGACCAGCAGCAGGCCGAGGAAGGCCGGGCGCACCCAGCTCGGGTCCTCGGGGCGTCCCCGCCACAGTCCGCGCGGCAGGGCCCGTGCGGGTGGCCGGGGAGGCTGTGCCGGGGGCGGGGCGCCGCTGTCGGCGGGACGCGCATCCCCCTCGTACGTCGTCCGGTCGTGGTGCGTCGTCATCGTCCGTCCCTCGGGTCGGTGTCGGCGGGGCGTACCGGCGTCGGTCGCACGGTGGCGTCGCCCCGGCTGTGTTCCGCGACGTCACCGGCGCGGAACGGGGTCGTCGGGCAGGGGGGCGTGGTGTACGGCATCGGTCCGTGCGGCCGCGGGTCCTGCCGCGTCCCCCGGGCGGGCGGCGCGTCCGGGAACACCCAGGCGCGGAAGAGCAGGAAGCGCAGCACGGTGGCGGCGAGGTTGGCGGCGATCAGCACGGCCAGCTCCGTGGAGTGGGCCGGGTCGGCCGTCGCCGCGCTCAGGGCGGCGAGCGAACCGCTGGTGAGAGCCAGGCCGATGCCGAAGACGACCAGCCCCTGCGCCTGGTGGCGCACCGCGCCGCCCCGGCCGCGCACCCCGAAGGTCAGCCGCCGGTTGGCGGCGGTGTTGGCGACCGCGGAGACCAGCAGGGCGAGCGCGTTGGCGAGCTGGGATCCGGCGAGGACGCGGAAGCCGCTGTAGAGCACCAGGTAGAAGAGGGTGGACAGGACCCCGACGACGCAGAAGCCGACGAGCTGCCGGGCCAGGCCCTGCGGTACGTCCTCGATGTCCCGGTCGCGCGGGTCGTCGCCGAACGGCCGGGCCAGCCGGTCCAGGGGCAGCGAACCGGTGGCCAGGGCCTTGCCGACCCGCCACACGCCCTTGAGGTCGTCGGTGGCCGTCTTCACGATGTGCACGGTGGAGTCCGGGTCGTCGATCCAGTCGACCGGCACCTCGTGGATGCGCAGCCCGGCCCGCTCGGCGAGCACCAGCAGCTCGGTGTCGAAGAACCAGCCGGTGTCCTCGACCAGCGGCAGCAGCACCCGGGCGACGTCCCGGCGGATCGCCTTGAAGCCGCACTGGGCGTCGGAGAAGCGGGCCTGGAGGGAGCCGCGCAGGATGAGGTTGTAGGTGCGGGAGACGAACTCCCGCTTGGCGCCGCGCACGACCCGGGAGCTGCGGGCGAGCCGGGAGCCGATCGCCAGGTCGGAGTGACCGGAGATCAGCGGGGCGACCAGCGGCAGCAGCGCGTTCAGGTCGGTGGACAGGTCGACGTCCATGTAGGCGAGGACCGGGGCGTCGGAGGCCGACCAGACGGTGTGCAGGGCCCGGCCTCGGCCCTTCTGCTCCAGCCGGGAGGACCTGACCTCGTCGAACTCCGCCGCCAGCCGCGCCGCCACGTGCGGGGTGGCGTCCGTGGAGGCGTTGTCCGCGACCGTGATGCGGAACGCGTACGGGAAGGTGCGGGTGAGGTGCTCGTGCAGTCTCAGGACGCACGGCCCCAGGTCCTTCTCCTCGTTGTGGACGGGGATCACCACGTCCAGGACAGGCGTACCGGCTCCCGCGGCCGGGAGGTGCTCCCGCGCCGGCAGGGAACCGGGGGAAGAGTCGGTTCGCATGGGACCGACTCTTCTCAAGTCCCCTGTCGTGTCGGTGTGGTGAGGCTGTGCCGTACCTGTGACTGCGGTCGCGCGCCGTCCCGCGCGGGTGGTGCGGGCGGTGTGGGCGGCGCGGGCAGTACGGGCGGCGCGGGGAGCGCGGGCAGGTGCACGGTGAAGACCGTCCGGCCCGGCACGCTGTCGACGGTCACACCGCCGCCGTGCGCGGTCGTCACGGCCTGCACGATGGCGAGCCCGAGGCCCGTCGAGCCGGTCGCCCGGGACCGCGCGGAGTCGCCGCGCGCGAAGCGTTCGAAGACGTGCGGCAGCAGCGCGGACGGGATGCCCGGCCCGTCGTCCTCGACGTCCACGCACAGCCAGGACCCGCTGTGCCGCACCCGCGCGGTGACGGTCGTACCGGGCGGGGTGTGGGTGCGGGCGTTGGCCAGCAGGTTGACCAGCACCTGCTGGAGCCGGGCGGCGTCCGCCGGCACCGGCGCCGGTTCGTCGGGCAGGTCGAGCCGCCAGACGTGGTCGAGGCCGGCCGCGCGGGCGTCGCTGACGGTGTCCACGACGAGCGGGACGAGGTCGGTCCGCTCGAACCGCAGCGGCCGCCCGGCGTCCAGGCGGGCGAGCAGCAGCAGGTCCTCGACCAGCAGGGTCATGCGCCCGGCCTCGGACTCGATGCGGCCCAGCGCGTGCCGGGTGTCGGGGCCGACCTGTTCGCGTCCCCGGCGGGTGAGTTCGGCGTACCCGCGGATGGAGGCGAGGGGCGTGCGCAGTTCGTGGCTGGCGTCGGCGACGAACCGCCGTACCCGCGTCTCGCTCTCCTGCCGTGCGTGCAGGGCCCCGTGCACGTGGTCCAGCATCCGGTTGAGCGCGGCTCCGACCCGGCCGACCTCGGTGTGCGGGTCGCACTCGGACTCGGGGACGCGTTCGTCGAGGTTCACCTCGCCCGCGTGCAGGGGCAGTTCGGAGACGCGGCCGGCGGTGGCGGCGACCCTGCGCAGGGGACGGGTGGCGACGCCGACGATGACGGTCCCGGCGAGGGAGGCCGCGACGAGACCGGCGGCGGTGACGCTGGCCTCCACGAGGACCAGGGTGCTGATGGTGCCGGTGACGCCGGAGGTCGGGAGGGCGGCGTAGTAGCCGTCGCGGTACTTCACGCGGTAGTCGCCGAGGCCGGGGATCCCGACGGTGTGCGTGCCGCCGTCCTGGGGGACGGAGGCCAGCGCGGCGCGCTGAGCCCGGCTGAGGGAGACCGCCGCCGTCCTGCTGAGGTCGGTGCTCTCGTCGTCCCTCCTGCCGTACTTGGCGTCGACGACGACACCGCCCCGCACCTCGGCGACGATCGTGCCGCGCGGCTGCGGCCCGTGCCTGACGAACTCGTCGAGGTCCATCCTCTGCGGGGACCCGCCGCCCTCGGGTCCGCCCGGCGGTCCGAAGCCGGACACGCGCATCGCGACCTCGTGCACCTGCCCGTCCAGCTGCTCGTACAGGTGGGACCGCAACGCCACCGTCGTCACCGTGCCGATCACCGCGCACACCACCGCGATCAGCGCCACCGACGCGACGACGAGCCGCGTCCGCAGGGTCCGCGGCCGCGGCCGTCGCCGTCGGCGGTTCACGACACCGCGGGCTTGATCAGGTAACCGGCACCGCGCCGGGTGTGGATCATCGGCTCGCGTCCGGCGTCGATCTTCCGGCGCAGGTAGGAGATGTACAGCTCGACCACGTTGGCCTGCCCGCCGAAGTCGTAGGACCAGACCCGGTCCAGGATCTGCGCCTTGCTGAGCACGCGTCGCGGATTGCGCATCAGGAAGCGCAGCAGCTCGAACTCGGTGGCGGTGAGGTGGATGCCGTCGCCGCCGCGGGTGACCTCGTGGCTGTCCTCGTCGAGGGTGAGGTCGCCGACGACGAGGACGGAGTCGGAGCGCCGGTCGGCGGCGCCCGAGCGGCGGATCAGGCCGCGCAGCCGGGCGACGACCTCCTCCAGACTGAACGGCTTGGTGACGTAGTCGTCCCCGCCCGCGGTCAGCCCGGCGATCCGGTCCTCGACCGCGTCCTTGGCGGTCAGGAAGAGCACCGGCACGTCCGGCAGGTCGCGGCGCAGCCGCCCCAGCACGCTCAGCCCGTCCATGTCGGGCAGCATCATGTCCAGGACGACGGCGTCGGGCCGGAACTCGCGCGCCGCCTGGACGGCGCCGTGCCCGTCACCGGCGCTGCGGATCTGCCAGCCCTCGTAGCGCAGGGCCATGGACAGCAGTTCGGTGATGGACAGCTCGTCGTCCACCACGAGCACCCGGACGGGGCTCCCGTCCGGCCTCAGCAGTTCGGTGCGCCCCTGGGGCGAGATCGTGGTCATACCGGGCACGATGCCGGGGCGCTCTGAGAGCACTCTTTCCCCGGGCTGTGATTTCTCTGAGAAACCCACAGGGGCCTCTCAGGAACCTCCCGGGCACACCGCAGGCCGGCGACCGGCTTCGGCCACCCGTCGTCCCCGGGCCGGTCCCCGGGCCGGTCCCCGGTCAGCCCTCGGGCAGCCCGAACAGCCGGGCCGCGTTGTCGTGGCACACGCCCCGCAGCCACGCGTCCCCCAGCTCCAGCCGCTCCAGCGCGTGCAGCTGGTGCAGGTAGGGATAGGGGATGTTGGGGAAGTCCGACCCGAGCAGGACCCGGTCGCCGAGCTCCGCCAGCCGGGGCAGGGCCCGCCGGGGGAAGGGGGCGAGACGCTCGCTGAAGTCGGTGAACGCCATGGTCGTGTCCAGCCGCACCTCGCCGTACCGCTCGGCGAGGTCCAGGAAGTCCTCGTACTCCGGCATCCCCATGTGCGCGACGACCAGCCGCAGCCGGGGGTGCCTCGCCAGCACCCGCGCGATCGGCTCCGGCCCGGTGTGCTTGCCCGGCGCGGGCCCGGAACCGCAGTGGATCACCACCGGGACCCCCGCCTCGGCGAGCACCCCCCAGGCACCGTCGAGCAGCTCGTCTGCGGGGTCGTACGCGCCCACCTGCACGTGGGCCTTGAAGACCCGTGCCCCCGCCTCGACGGCCCGGCCGACGTACGCCTCGACGCCGGGCTCCGGGAAGAGGGTGGAGGTGTGCAGGCAGTCGGGTGTCCGGCGGGCGAAGTCCACCGCCCAGTCGTTCAGCCACTGCGCCATGCCCGGTTTGTGCGGGTACAGCATGGCGGTGAAGGCCCGCACCCCGAACTCCCGGAGCAGTACCGTCCGTTCTTCCTCCTTCTTCCGGTAGGTGATCGGCCACTCCACCCCGCCGGTCAGCGGACCGAGCGCGTCGAAGTACCCCCAGACCTTGCGCAGCACCCGCTCGGGCATGAAGTGCGTGTGCACGTCGACGAGGCCGGGCAGCCCGAGCCCCTCCCAGAAGCCACGGACGTGCCGGACCTCCTCGGGGCCGGCCCCCGGTGCGATGCGGTGATCACTCATGCGGCCCACGATCTCCCCGGAAGCCGGACGGGGTCCACCTCCCGGCCGAAGAGGACGCCCGCTCAGAAGAGCCCGTCCTGAACCCCGGCGGGATCATCGAACTCCCGCACGGGGACGTCGCACCGGTCCCCCTCGACGGCCACCAGCTCCCACCCCGTCATCAGCCGCGTGTCGAGCACGACGACTCCCCGCTCCGTCGCCAGGTGCAGATCCGGCCCGGCGGCCGCCACCAGCTCGCCCCCGACCGCGCCGCCCGCCACCAGCTCGACCACCTCCCCCACGGCTCCCGGCCCCCGGTCCCCCTCCGCGAGCCCGAACGCCCGCACGTGATCGACGCTCCGGAACGGCTCCGGCGTCAGCGACTCCGGCCAGCCCCCGAGCGCCACCGCCCGCCCGTGCAACTCGGCGATCTCCGCCGCCCGCTCCTCCTCCGTCGCCGGCAGCGCGGCCCGCACCGCCCGCTTCCGGGCGTACGGAATGCGATCGGGCACCCGCAGCGCGGCCCGCAGCAGTTCCTCGGTCCGCCGCGCGGCCATCAACGGCCCGGTCCCCAGCCAGCTGAAACACACCGCTCCCTGCTCCAGCAGCCGGGCCGTCCCCCTCTCCGCCCCGGTGATCCCCACCTTGACCAGCCCCGGCCCGAACCACGCCAGATACACCCGGTACGGCCGCGGATCGTCGGCGATCGTGTCCGCGGCCACCGAGTGCGCCCGGTCCAGCCGCGCGCACTCCCCGCACCGCGCCCCCGCGCTCCGTCCCGGCACGACCGACCCGAGGGGACACGCGTGCCCCCGCGCCCCGACACACGTCCGCACACCCCCTGCCGCGATCCCGAAAGCCACCCGTTTCCCCCTGGACAGCGCGCTGCGCCGGCCACCGACCCACATCAGCACGGGGTCGCCCGCCACCCACCGCAGCCCCGCGCACTTCCATGCCTGTGCCATCGCCCCGAGCGTACGAGCCGGCACCGACATCACAGGGCGTGTGACATGAGTCACAGAAAAATGCGGCCGTCCGGAACAACTATCCCCGTCCGTCCACTTTATCCCGGCGAATACCTGACACCAAGAAAGGAGAACCGGGAAAGGAGAAGCCCGTATTTTACGTTCCCTATAAACTCGTCGGCATTCTGGCCACGCTGCGCGATTCGCAGCGGCCATTACTTTCTCTCTTTCACCAGGCCAGCAGGAAAGGTCCTCAGTGAAGCTTCGCCGTTCCCTCGCCGTGGCCGCCGCCGTCGCGGTGGCCGCGCCCGTCGCGCTCTTCGCCGCCACGCCGGCACTCGCCGCCGGAACGCCCACGGCGCAGACGCAGAACCAGCCGACCTACGCGGAGTTGGTGAAGGCCGCCACCGACACGAAGAAGGCGTACGAAGAGGCCGTCACCGCCGCGGAGGAGGGTCGGAAGGAGCTCGAGGCCACCCTGGCCGCCCTGCATTCCGACACCCACCCGCTCAAGGCGGCCACGATCACCGCGAACAAGGCGGCCAAGGACGCGGCGGACGCCAAAACCGCCGCCGAGCAGGCCGTCGCGGACGCCGAGGCCGCACTCGAAGCGGCCGAGAACGACACCGAAAAGGCCGAGGCGCAGAAAGCCCTCGAAACCGCCGAGGCCGATCTGACGAAGGCCGTCGAGGCCCAGCAGAAGGCCGACGCGACGGCCGAGGCGGCCCAGACCGCGCTGGACGACGCCAGGGTGGCGGCCGTCCGCGAGTACAGCGTCCTCCAGGACACCCGTGACAAGGCCCTCAAGGCCAAGGACGCCGCCGCGGCGGCGCTCGCCGCCGCCAAGGAGTGCGTCCGCGAGAAGGGGCTGACCTCGCTCGCGGTGGGACTGCCGTCCAAGGTCGTCGCCGGCAGCACCGTCGACTTCACCCTCCGCGTGACCAACGGCACCGCGCGCACGCTGACGGTGGACCCCCTGGTCTTCATCCACCTGGAGAGCGAACAGAAGGAGGGGAAGAACCCGTTGGAGGTGGAGTGGTCCAACGGTTCGGACTGGCAGCCCCTTTCCGACGACGGGCCGGTGCACATCGCGCGCGTGGACGTCATGGAGCCGGGCGAGCAGAGCGACGTGAAGCTGCGGATGAAGGTCGACTCCAAGGCCCAGGCCGCCGACGCCTTCGCCCTGTTCGCGAGTGACGCCTCCGACGCGTACAACCCCTGCGTCCTGGGTCCGATGAAGCGCTACGACTTCGCGCTCCTACCCGCGGGCAGCGAGCCCGGCACGGTCGACGAGGCCCAGCCCGGCAGCCCCGGGGAGAACGACGACAAGCGTCCGGACACCGCGAAGCCCGGCACGGACCCGGGTACGGGTACGGGCACGGGCACGGGCACGGGCACGGGCACGGGCACCTCGCCCCAGGGCGGCACGTCCGAGCAGGCGGTGGTCACGGGCACGAGCACGGGCGGCAGCCTCGCCGCGACCGGAGCGTCCTCCACGACGACGCTCGCCCTCACGAGCGCCCTCACCGCCGCCCTCGGCGCCGGCGCGGTCTTCGCCGTACGCCGCCGCAGGGCCGCGGACACCGTCTGATCTCGAACAGCGAAGGGTCCGGGTCCCGGGAAACCTCCCGCAGGACCCGGACCCGGCAGCACCGCTGCACTGCCGGAAAACGCCGAAGGCCCCGGATCACTCCGGGGCCTTCGTCCTGTGTGCACTCGGCAGGATTCGAACCTGCAACCTTCTGATCCGTAGTCAGATGCTCTATCCGTTAAGCTACGAGTGCTTGTCTTTTCTGTTTTCCCGCCGCTCCCGGTCCTTTCGGCCCGCTCGCGGCGACAGGAAGAACATTACATGACTGCCGCCGTCATGTGAAATCCGATTGCCACACCCCTTGTGACCTGCGGAAACGTCACCACGGGCGCAACGGGGCAGCAGCAGCGGGACGGCGACGGGGCGGCCGCGGGACCCGGACGACGACGAAGCCCCGGCCACAGGGGCCGGGGCTTCGTCGATCGTGTGCGGAGGCGGAGGGATTTGAACCCTCGATGGGCTTTAAGACCCAAACCGCATTAGCAGTGCGGCGCCATAGACCGGACTAGGCGACGCCTCCAGACAACATCACCATCTCGCGTGCGAGCGCGAGTGGCGCGTGCCGATGATGACACAGTCGAGCGTGCTGTCACCAATCGACCCCCACGGTACTAGGCGGGCGGGCCGCAGGGCAAAGCCCTTACGGCGTGGCCGCGCAACGTCCGGCACGGTGGGGCGTTGGACAGGGCATGCCGCTGATCACCCGCCTCGTCGCCGCCCGCCTCCTCGGCGCGGCCGCCGTGTCCGTCGCCGTCCTCGTCCCCCTGGTCGCCGGGCCCGCGGCCGCGCACGCCGACCCCGTCCCCCGCGCCGGTGCGGGAGCCGGCGCGCTGATGCCGCCGCCGGTCCGCGCCGAGGACCGGGCCGGTGATCACCTGACGGTCACCGTCCGGGACGCCGGCGCGGGCGCGGACGGGACGTACGAGCTGCACTGCCACCCCGACGGCGGCAGCCACCCCGATCCGGCCGGCGCCTGTGCCGTGCTCGACCGGGGCACGCGCTGGGGGCAGGACGCCTTCGCACCGGTTCCGGAGGGCAGCGTCTGCACCCTGCAGTACGGCGGACCGGCCACCGCGCACGTCACCGGCGTCTGGGCCGGCCGTCCCGTCGACGCGCGCTTCGACCGGGGCGACGGCTGCCGGGTCTCCCGCTGGAACCGCCTGGTGCCGTTGCTTCCCGACCTGCGGGCGCCCGCGGGGGCGTAGCCGGTCCGGCACGTGGCCGGAGCTTCCGGTTCCGGGCCGGGGCCCGGAACCGGCCCCGGCCGGGGCGGCACTCGCTCACACGTTCTGCGTCACTTCCTCGTGCGACCTCCCTCCCATCCCGCGCCGCCGACCGGCCCCCAGCGCTTAGACTCCCTCGCGTGACACGCTGCGGGCCGGTTGGCAAGATGGCCCGGGCGGTCGGCAAGTGCGGTAACAGGAGGGAAGCGTCTCGTGAGCAGCAGGCCATCCCGAGGCGCTGCTCGCCTCGCAGCCATACTGGACGCCCTGCCCGACGCGTTGGTCCTGGTCAACGCCAACGGCACCGTCGTCAACGCGAACTCCATCGCGCTGGAGGCCTTCGAGGCGCCGGGCACCGCGCTGGTCGGACGCGGGCTGCTGGACCTGCTGCCGCAGTTCGACTCGCGGCTCATCCCCGGCTCCATGCGACGGCCGGACCACATCGACCCGCGGGCGCGCACCAAGCCGACGCGGATGGTCGCCCGGCGCACCGACGGCACCGAGTTCCCCGTCGAGGTCGCCAGCGCCAACCTGGAGAACGGGCAGCAGGCCTACGACGGCTACGGCTACACCGGCGACGAGCTGCTGATGCTCGTCGTCCGCGACCTGACCGGCACCATCGACACCGAGGCCGAGCTGGCGCGTTCGCAGCGGCAGACCGAGATGATCCTGCGGGCCGCCTCCGAGGGCGTCGTGGGCACGGACACCGACGGGCGCATCGTCCTGGTCAATCCGGCCGCCGCCCAGATCCTGGGCTACCGGGCCAGTGACCTCGGCGGCCGCGAGCTGCACACCCTCGTCCTGCACTCGCGCGCCGACGGCTCCCCCTTCCCGTACGACGAGTCCCCGCTCGCCGACACCCTGCGCTCCGGGCGCAAGCACCGGGTGCGCGGGCAGGTGCTGTACTCCAAGAGCGGCGACAAGCTGCCGGTCGACCTGACGACCGCGCCCGTGCGCGACGGCGACCAGCTCGTCGGCGCCGTGATGACCTTCACCGACCGGCGGCCCTACGACACCCTCGTCAAGGAGCACGAGGAGGCGGAGCAGCGGCACGCCGAGGAGCTGGAGCGGCTGGCCGAGGAGCACGCCTCCGAGCTGACCGCGCTGCGCCAACAGCACGTGACCGAGCTGGAGGAACTGCGCGAGAAGCACGCGGAGGAACTCGCGGCGAACGAGGACCGCTACGCCGCGCTCGGTGAGCGGGAGAAGGACCGGTACGAGGCGCTCGCCGCCCGGCACGAGCAGCTGCTCACCCTCCTCGGGACCTCCCTGCGCGGGCCGCTGGAGGAGCTGCGCCAGGAACTGGCCGCGCTGGCCTCCGACGACGCCGGGCAGCTGTGGCCCGAGGCCAACCAGGTGCTCCACCACCTGTCGGCCGGCTACTCGCGCATCACCACCCTCATCGACAACGTCCTCGGCTACCAGCGCCTCGACGTCGGGAGCGAGAAGATCTCCCGTACGAAGGTGATGCTGGACGCCGTCGTCGCCTCCGGTGTCGACGGGGCCGTCGAGCTGGTCGGTCCGGGACGGGTGCAGTTCGCGGTGCACGCGCCGCCCATCGAGGCCGAGGTCGACCCCCGGCTGCTGGCCACCGCGCTGGCGCACCTCGTCGCGGACGTCGCGGGCGTCGACGCGACCGGCAACACGCCGGTGCCGGCGGGCGGTTACCTGGACAACACCGTCGTCGTGGCGGCGGCGCAGCGCGGCGAGGTCGTACGGATCGAGGTGCGCGGGCCGTACGCCGGGGGAGACCCGGTGCACGAACCGATCGTCCGCGGGATCGTCCGGGCGCACGGCGGCGTGCTGCAGACGCACGAGGTGCCGGGCATGAGCGGCAGCGCGTACGTCCTGGAGGTGCCGATCGGGGGCGGGGCGGGGGCCGTCGCGGCCGAGGCCCCGGCCACCGGCGCGGAGGACGTCCAGGAGGTCCCGGCCCTCCAGGGTCCCGCCGGTGGCGGGCGGCGACGGGCCCGGCGGCCGTCCGTCGACGCCTTCCTGGAGGGCGACGCCGAGGAACCGCCCGCCGAGGGCGCCGACGGCACCGCCGGCCCCGGGGCGGAGGGCGGTACGCCGACCGGGCGGCGCAGGCGGCGTGCGGTCCAGGAGCCGGCGCCGACCGCCCTTCCCCTGCCGGCACAGGCGTCGCCGGCCGAGGGGTCCGGCGGTACCGGGCGCCGGCGGGGACGGCCCGCGGAGGACGCGGGCGACGCCCTGCCCGGGCCG
>NZ_BDJC01000069.1 GCF_002005565.1 Streptomyces sp. JHA26
CCGCCGCTCCCCCGGCGCCGCCGGCCCCGCCCGCGCCCGGCACCGGGAAGGTCAACCTCGACAAGGGCCGGGTCAGCCTCCAGAAGAACCAGACCGTCTCCCTGGTCAAGGGCGGCCGGCCGCTGCTGTCCCAGGTCAGGATGGGCCTCGGCTGGGAGCCCGCGTACCGCGGCAAGGACATCGACCTGGACGCCTCGGTCATCGCCTACGGCCCGCAGCGCAACCACATCGACAGCTGCTACTTCGGCAAGCTCCAGATCGTGGGCGGCGCGATCCGCCACTCCGGCGACAATCTGACCGGCGAGGGCGGCGGGGACGACGAGGTGATCACCGTCGACCTCGGCCGGCTCCCCGCGGACGTCACCGGCCTGGTCTTCACGGTGAACTCCTTCTCCGGCCAGAAGTTCACCGAGGTCGCCAAGGCCTACTGCCGCCTCCTCGACGGCACGACCGGCGAGGAACTGGTCCGCTTCGACCTCACCGGCGCCGAACCGCAGACCGGCGTGATGATGGCGAAGCTGATCCGTCAGTTCTCCGGCGAGTGGGAGATGACCGCCATGGGCGACTTCATCAAGTCCCGCACGGTCCGGGGCATGGTGAAGCCGGCGGCCCAGGCGCTGTAGGCGGACCGGGCACAGGGCCGTGCCTCCCCGGACCCCGGCGCGGCCCTACGCCCGCAACCCGTCGACCACCAGGGAGAGATACCGCCGCACGGACGTCCCGTCCTCCGGGCCGGCCATCTCGGACGCCGTCACCACGCCGTGCACCAGCCGCAGCACCTCGACGGGCTCGACGTCGCGTCGCAGCGCGCCCTCGTCCTGCGCCGCCCGCACCAGCCGCGTCGCCGCCCCGCGCACGCAGTCGCCGCAGGCCGCGCCCACCGCGGCGTCGCCGCCGGTGACGGCCGTGCCCAGCAGTGCCTTCAGCGCGCTCATCTGGAGCATCCCGACGGCGAGTTCGCCGAGCCACGCCACCAGCGCCTCGCCGGCCGGCCGTCCGGCCGCGATCACGTCGGCACGGGCGGCGATCGCCTCGATCCGCTCCAGGTAGGCGGCCTCCAGCAACGCCTGCCGTGTCGGGAAGTGCCGGTACAGGGTGCCGACGCCGACCCCGGCACGCTTGGCGATGTCGTCCAGCGAGGCGCCCTCGCCGCGCTCGGCGAAGGCCGCGACGGCCACCGCGAGCAGCCGCTCACGATTGCGCCGGGCATCCGCCCGCATGGGCCTGACCTGCGCCACCCCACTACTCCCTGCCCGCCGAGGACCTCCCCGGCAGCCTACCGCGCGGGGCCGGCGCGGCCCGGGTCGCTCCGGAGGTCCGGCCGTCCGGCGGCTCAGGCGGCCGCATCCCAGGGCCAGTCGGCGTCCCGGGCCGCCTCGAGCAGCGGCACCATCCGGAAGGCCGCGTCCGTCAGGCCCCCGAAGGTGTGCCGGTTCGCCCGGCCCGACGGACCGTGGCCCGCCCGGTACCCGGCGAGGTTCCAGGTGTAGACCGGCACGTCCGCCGGGACCTGCTCGGTCGGGTCACCGTGCCTGCTGTACGCGTACTGCTCGTCGGTGACGATCAGCACCCGGTCGTGCCGCTTGCAGTGGCGCCGTACCGCCTCGGTGGTGTCGGTGCCGCCGAGGTCGCCGAAGCGGTCCAGCACCTTCAGCACCGACTCGCCCTTGCGGTACCTCACGCGGTTGCTCGACGAACCGAACTCCACCAGGTCGGCGTGGGCCGCCCGCAGTGCCAGCGCCGTGCCGAAGACCGCCGCCGCGTCGGCCCGGGTCAGCTCGGAGCGGTCCGACATCCGCGAGTGGAACATCGAGCCCGACCGGTCCACGAGGACCAGCGTCCGGCCTCCCAGCGCGGGCACGTTGGCCAGCGAGTGGCCGAGCGCCTGCTCCAGCGGGTACGACCAGCGCAGCGACGGTGCGTGCCGGTACGCGGCGAGGTAGCGGAAGGGGAACTGCCGCGAGCGCGCCACCTCGTCCGGGTCGCTGATCCGGGCGGCGACCTGAGCCGCGACCTCGTCCGAGACGCCGGCCTCGTCGAAGTTGCGCAGGTTGCGCGTCAGCGCCATCGCTCCCATGGACGGGATGACCGCTTCCCAGGCGGCCTTGTCCATGGGGCCCTGGAGCCAGCCGGCCAGCATCTCCCACGTGATGCCCGCCGCCGCGAGCCGCTCGGCACCGTCGGGTGCGGTGACGACCGCGCGCCGCCGCTCGACGAGCAGCGCCATCAGCTCGCGGTGGGCGGTCAGGACGCGGTTCGACGCGGGCGGCACCGCGGTGTCGGGGTTGTGCCGGCGGTCCAGCGCGTACTGGAACAGCTCGCCCTGCCACGGCTTGTCCGGGTCCGGCGCCGCGTGCACCAGGTTGAGGATGTCGCCGAAGCGGTACCCCTTGGACGCGGTGTCGTACTTCAGCAGCGACTTGCCGTGGTAGAGCCGCCGCACGGCGTCGGCGATCCCCCGCTTGACCGGCTTGGGCACGGCGCGGCCGTAGGTGGCCGTCCAGTAGGCGAGCAGCTCGCCGGGCTCGTCGGGACGCCGCAGGACGGAGGCGACGACCTGCCGGTTCGACGGTCCGTCGATGGCGCCGGCGTCGAGCCGCGCCTTGACGTACTCGGCGGCACCGACGATCGACGCGGTGCGCAGGTTGCCTTCACCGCGCAGCCAGCCGAGCAGGCCGGCCGTCCAGGACGGGTCGCGGAGGGCGAGTTCGCGCACGAGCGCGGCGAACCGGTCGTCGCGGTCGGCGCCGGACTCGTAGAAGGTCTGCTGCGACACGAAGTTGCCGACCGCGAGCAGGAAGAGTTCGGAGCGCGGGTCGCGCTCGTGGCCCCGGCCGCCCTGATGGGTGGTGAGGACGCGGCCCGTCGACGTCACGCGCGAGGTGGGCTGCGCCTTCGCGGCCTTGGTGTTGAAGCGCGCCATGGTGAATTCCCCCGAATTCCAGGATGCTTTCGGAGGGAGACGCAGCAGGAGGAGGGTGCCCGAGGTCGAAATCGGCGACGGGAACATTTCGAATGCTCTACCCGATTGAGCTACACCGACCCGAAGTCGATGACGGGATTCGAACCCGCAACCGTCCGATCAAAGGAAGTATCCGCTGCCTGCGCACCGGGCACCGCTCCGACTGCTGCGCCTCCCGAGATCAGGTGGGCAGCGGCATGGGATTCTTTTTGCAGAAGAAGTAGCCGCGGCCCGCGCACCGGGAGGTGCGTGAAGTCATGTGTGTCCAGAGTTCGGGTCGGCGGAACCGACAAGGTGCTCCAGCCCCTGAGCTACACCGGCGCGTTGTGCCGGAGACGGGACTCGAACCCGTGACCGCCCCATGATGAGTGGAAGTAGGTCCTGCCTTCGCACCTGGACGTTCATCACTCTAAAGGGGTGGTCACGGGTCGGGCGAGCGAATTAATGGCCGCGCTTCTGCCGCTTCCACGGCCCCGTGATCGCCAGCATGATGCCGGGCGTCTGGATGTTGGCGTACAGGGTGCGGCCGTCGGGCGAGAAGGTGACGCCGGTGAACTCGCTGTACTCGGGCTCCTCCTCGGTCCCGATGTTCAGCTCGTTGCGGGCGATGGGGTAGGTGCGGCCGCTGTCGGTGGCGCCGAACAGGTGCTGCACGCCTTCGCCGTCCTCGGCGATGACGAGGCCGCCGTAGGGCGAGACGGTGATGTTGTCGGGGCCGTCGAAGGCACCGTCGGCGGAGGGGTCGGGGTTGACGCCGAGGAGGACCTTCAGGGTGAGGGTGCGGCGCTTGGGGTCGTAGAACCAGACCTGGCCGTCGTGCTGCCGGGGGCTCTCGTCACGGGCGAAGGAGGAGACGACGTAGGCGCCGCCGTCGGCCCACCACATGCCCTCCAGCTTGCGGGCGCGGGTGACCTGGCCGTCGGTGAACTGCTTGCGCACGGAGGTGGTCTTCGCGTCCCGGTCGGGGACCTCGACCCAGTCGACGCCGTAGACGGTGCCGGTCCTCGTGGCGCGGGAGAGGTCGTCGACGAACGTGCCGCCGGAGTCGAAGCACTTGAACGCCTCGAGGACGCCGGCGTCGTCGGCGAGGGTGCGCAGCCGGCCCCGGCCGTGCCGGAAGCCCTCCGGCGGGGTCCAGCGGTAGAACAGGCCGTTGGGGCCGGAGGCGTCCTCGGTGAGGTACGCGTGCCCGCGCTTGGGGTCGATGACGACGGCTTCGTGGGCGTAGCGGCCGAGCGCCTTGATCGGCTTGGGGTTCCGGTTGGCGCGGCGGTCCTCGGGGTCGACCTCGAAGACGTAGCCGTGGTCCTTGGTCATGCCGTTCCGGCCGGCCTTGTCCTCGGTCTCCTCGCAGGTCAGCCAGGTGCCCCACGGGGTGCTGCCGCCCGCGCAGTTGGTGGCGGTGCCGGCGATGCCGACCCACTCGGCGACGTGGCCGCCGCGGCGGACCTCGACGACCGTGCAGCCGCCGGCGGCCGCCGGGTCGTAGACGAGGCCCTCGGTGAGCGGCACGGGGTGCGGCCAGTTGGCGCGGGGGCCGGCGAGTTCGTGGTTGTTGACCAGGAGGGTGGTGCCGCGCGGTCCCTCGAAGGTGGCGGTGCCGTCGTGGTTGGAGGGGGTGTACTCGCCCGTCTCCAGCTTGGTCCGGCCGCTGTAGGTGACGATCTCGTAGCGGAAGCCGGCGGGCAGGGCGAGGATGCCGTCCAGGTCGGGGACCAGCGGACCGTAGCCGACGCCGCCGTGGTCATGACCATGGCCGTGGCCGTGCTCGTGACCCGCGCTCTCGGTGTCGGTGGACGCGAGGGCCTGCGGGGCGGTGGCGAGGGCGCCGACACTGCCCGCCAGCACGACTCCGGCACCGGTGAGTGCGGATCTGCTGGCGAAGTCCCTGCGGGTGAGCGACATGGTGTCTCCTGTGACGATGAGCGTGCCGTGGAGGGTGGCGGACCTCGGTTCGGCGTCACGTTGTCGCCCACGTCTGAACAACACCTGAACTGCACGCGACCGCCCCCTGCCCACTTGCGTGAATCCGCCCCAGGGGCGGCACGGGTGGGCGCCGAGGGCGCCCCCTCCGAGGGGAGACACCCCGTGGGCGCCGGGCCGCGTCACCCGCCCCGGCCGGTCGCGACGCCGGGTCCGCCGCGGCCCGCCCGGGCCGGAGCCCCGCTCAACCCCCCTGCTGGGACCTCGCCTTGAACGCCGCCTTACGCGCCTCCTTGGCCACCTTCTTGTCGGGGTGCAGCCGCCCCATCGCCTCCAGCACGTCCGCCGTCGCCGGGTGTTCGACACGCCACGCGGTGTCGAAGAACCCGCTGTGCTGCCTGGCCAGCCCCTGCACGAGGGCCCGCAGTTCCTCGGAGTTGCCCTCGGCGGCGAGCTGCGCGGCCACCGTGTCGATGGTCAGCCAGAAGACCATCTCCTGCGGCGGCGCCGGCACGTCGCGGGCCCCGTGCTCGGTCAGCCAGACCCGGGCCAGGCCCCCGAGCTCCGCGTCGCCGAGGACCTCCCGCAGCGCGGGCTCGGCCCCGGCGCCGACCAGGGACAGCGCCTGCTGGCAGCGCAGCCGGCGCAGGGGCGCGCCGGGGTCCGAGCCGCGGGCCGCGGCCAGCAGTTCGCGCGCCGCGGCGAGCGGTTCGCGGCGGGCCAGCCACAGCTCGGTCTCGGCGTGGGCCGACGCCGGCGGGAAGGACGCCGTGCCGTCCAGGAGCGCGTCGGCGCCCTTGTCGGCGAGGTCGCCGACGACGGGCACCTCGAAGCCGGCCTCCAGCAGCCGGGTGCGCAGTCCGTACAGTCCGAGCGGGGTGAGCCGGACCATGCCGTAGCGGGCGACGTCGGTCTCGTCGACGGGCGCCGCGGGCTCCTCGTCCGCGTCGGTCATCAGGGCCTCGTCCACCGGCCGGTACGTGACGAGGCCGATGGGCTCCAGCAGCCGGAACTGGTCGTCCAGCCGCATCATCGCGTCCGAGACCTGCTCCAGCACGTCGTTGGTGGGCTCGGTCATGTCGCCGGGGACGATGACGGACGCGGCCAGCGCGGGCAGCGGCACCGCGGTGTCGTCGGGCCCCTCCTCGCCGACGGTGAGCAGGTAGAGGTTGCCGAGCACGCCGTCGAGGAGCTCGGCCTCGGACTCCGGGTCCCAGCCGAGGGACGACAGGTCGACCTCGCCGCCCTCGGCCATCGCGTCGACCAGGTCGTCCAGGTCGGGCACGCTCGCGTCGGCGAGCACGGTCTCCAGCGCGGTGAGCCACACGCCGAGCACGTCCTGCGGGGAGCCGCCGGTGAGCAGGGCGAGGTCCTCGCCCGTCGTGACGGTGCCCTCCTCCTCGTCGGTGATCTCCACCAGCCCGGTGTCCACCGCGATCCGCCACGCCTCGCTCGCGTACGCGGCGGCGTCGTCCCCGGTCAGCCCGAGCAGCTCGGCGGCCGCCGGCAGCTGTTCCTCGACGAGTCCGCCCCCGGCGTCGACGCGGGTGTCCGGCCCGGCCCAGCGGGCGAGCCGGGCGGCCCGGGAGAGCACCGGCGTGGACAGCGCGTCGCGGGCCAGCTCCGCTTCGGGTCGCAGCCGTGCGGGCGGCAGGGTGGAGCTGTCTGACATCGGCTGTTTCTCCTCGCGCGCCTCGACCGCCGTACGGCCGTCCTTGCTGCCGTACGGCTCAGCCGCTCAGCCTAGACGGGTTTCCACCGATGCCGCCCGGTTCATCTCCCCGTCGGGTGCCGTACATGGCCGAAACCTTGACAACCGGCCTGAGCAGGCAGGAGATTGACGCGCGTAGAAAGCGGGGGACAAGTGTTCACCCAGGTCCGTGCGGACCCTTCGGTCCCTCGCTTCCCACCCTCGTCCCGGCGCTCTGTCTCGTCCCCGGAGGGATCCCGTTGGCCAGCAAGTCCTCCGCGCGCCTCGCCGCGCTCACCGTCGCCGCCGTCTGCTCGGCTGCGTCCACCGTCGTCCTCACCTCGCCCGCGCACGCCGACTCGGTGCGCATCCACGACGTCCAGGGCACGACCCGGCTGTCGCCGTACGCCGGCAAGCAGGTCACGGACGTGGCCGGAATCGTCACCGGCGTCCGCGGCTACGGCTCCTCCAGAGGCTTCTGGATGCAGGACCCGCGGCCGGACACGGATCCGGCCACCAGCGAGGGCGTCTTCGTCTTCACGAGCTCCACGCCGAAGGTCGCCGTCGGTGACGCGGTCACCGTCTCCGGCACGGTCTCGGAGTTCGTCCCGGGCGGCACCTCGTCCGGCAACCAGTCGCTGACCGAGATCACCCGCCCGACGGTCACCGTCGTCTCGAGCGGCAACGCGGTCCCGGCCGCGACGACCGTCTCCGCCCGGTCCGTGCCGCGCGCCTACGCCCCCGAGGGCGACCCGGCCGCGAACGGCTCGGTCAACGCCCTGCCGCTGCGTCCGGCGCGGTACGCCCTGGACTACTACGAGTCCCTGGAGGGCATGAACGTCCGGGTCGCCGACGCCCGCGTGGTCGGCGCCTCGGACCCGTACACCGAGCTGTGGGTCACGGTGAAGCCGTGGGAGAACGCCAACCGGCGCGGCGGCACGGTCTACGGCTCCTACGACTCCCGGAACACCGGCCGGCTGCAGATCCAGTCCCTGGGCAAGCCGGCCGACTTCCCCGAGGCCACCGTCGGCGACACCCTCGCCGGCACGACCGCCGGCCCGCTGGACTACAACCAGTACGGCGGCTACACGCTGGTCGCGAGCGAGATCGGCACCCTGGAGAGCGGGGGCACCGAGCGCGAGTCGACGCGCGCGCAGAGCGGCCGCGAGCTGGCGGTGGCGACGTACAACGTCGAGAACCTCGACCCGTCCGACGGCACCTTCGCCGCGCACGCCGACGCGATCGTGCACCACCTGAAGTCGCCCGACATCGTGTCCCTGGAGGAGATCCAGGACAACAACGGCGCCGAGGACGACGGCACGGTGGCCGCCGACGCGACGGTCGGCAAGCTGATCGACGCGATCGTCGCGGCGGGCGGCCCGCGCTACGAGTGGCGGGGCATCGACCCGGTCGACAAGGCGGACGGCGGCGAGCCCGGCGGCAACATCCGCCAGGCGTTCCTGTTCAACCCGGAGCGGGTCTCCTTCACCGACCGCGCGGCCGGCGACGCGACCACCGCGACCGGGGTGGCGAAGGTGCGCGGCAAGGCGGTGCTCACGCACTCCCCCGGCCGCGTCGACCCGGCGAACACGGCCTGGGAGAACAGCCGCAAGCCGCTGGTCGGCGAGTTCGTCTTCCGCGGCCGGACGGTCTTCGTCATCGCCAACCACTTCAACTCCAAGGGCGGCGACCAGGGCCTGACCGCGCAGTACCAGCCGCCGGCGCGCAGCTCGGAGACGCAGCGTCACCTCCAGGCGAAGGCGGTGAACACCTTCGTCAAGGAGATCCTGGCCGCCCAGAAGAACGCGGACGTCATCGCCCTCGGCGACATCAACGACTTCGAGTTCTCCGGGACGACGAAGATCCTGGAGGACGGCGGCGCCCTGTGGTCGGCGGTCAAGTCGCTGCCGCGGAGCGAGCGTTACTCGTACGTCTACCAGGGCAACAGCCAGGCCCTCGACCAGATCCTGGTCAGCCCGTCGATCCGCCGCGGTGGGCACCTGTCCTACGACAGCGTGCACATCAACGCCGAGTTCCCCGACCAGATCAGCGACCACGACCCGCAGGTGCTGCGGTTCCGTCCGTAACCGGTCCGCCGGGGGGCGGGTTCAGCGCGGCACCAGGCCGAGGGCGTGGTCGTAGCGCTCGACCGTGCTGCTCCTCAGCCCCGGCCAGTTCTGCACCCGCTCCCACAGGACGGTCGCGGATCCGATGCCCTCGCCCGGTGCGACGAGGGCGTCGAGGTGGGCCTGGGCACTCTCCCACTCGGCGTAGTTGAGGACGCGGGTGCCGTCGGTGCTGAGGTGGAAGTGGGCGGAGACACCGCCGGGGGCGGGCTCGGTCTCGCCGGCCAGGGCGTCGAACACGGCGTCGACCCAGGCGCGTTGCCGGGCGGGGTCGGGTCCCTCGAACTCGACGCCGACGATGACGACGCACCCCGGGACCGGGCCCTGGGCGCGGGTGCCGCTGCGGTAGCGCCGGTACCGTCCGAGGCCGAGCCGTTCGATGCCCGGCACGGCGGTGTCGATCTCGTCGACGCGCTCCTGCCGGTGCGTCTTGACGAAGGCCTCGTACGCCTGCTCGCTCGCCCACTGCGAGTGGTGCAGGAGGGTGCTGCCGTCGTGGCCGGTGTAGACGTGGTAGCTCAGCAGGTCCTCGGCGGGCCAGGGGCGGCGCTCCCAGGTGCGGGCGATGGCGTCGACGGTCCGTCGCTGCCGCTCGGGGGTGCCGACGCGCCAGGTGCTGAAGAAGGGGGCCTGCACGTCGGGGTGTTCGAGGTCGGGGTGTGCGTCGGTACGGCGGGTCATGCCGGCCTCCACTGGTCGGTGGTCGTCGGGTGCACGCACCACCCTCCGACCTCGACCAAGGTTGAGGTCAAGTCCGGTCCGACGGCATCGGAACGGGAACGGCGAGGGGCCCGCACACGGAGACCCCTCGTCGCACCGTCTCCGGGGTCAGCAGTGCGCGTGCCGTCGGCGCACCAGCACACCCGCCGCGACCACCGCACCGGCCGCCGCGCCGGCGAGGAGCACCGGACGCGGATGCCGCTTCCCGGCCCGGACCACGCCGCGCACCCGCTCGGGCACGGGCTGCCGGGCCCGGTGCTGGGCGGTGTGGCCGGTGTGGCCGGCCTTCTCCTGCACGGCGTGACCGGCCCGTCCCGCCTTTTCCTGCACGGTGTGACCGGCCCGTCCCGCCTTCTCCTGCACGGTGTGACCGGCCCGTCCCGCCTTCTCCTGCACGGTGTGACCGGCCTGCGCGGCGGAACTGCGCAGCTGCACGGTCATGGCACCGGCCTTGTCCCTGAGGTCGGCGGCCCGGGCCTTGGCGCGGCCCTTCACGTCCGCCTTCCCCGCCAGCTCCTCCACGGTCTCACCGAGCTGGCTGCGGGTCTGCTCGATCTGCCGTCGCAGCTCGTCGGGCCCCTTGGCCCCGCCGGTCGGCTGCGCGGTGGAGCCGGTCCTCGCGCCGTCTCCGCTCGTCGCGTCGGTCATCGATGCGCCCTTTCCCTGATCTCGTCCACGTCGGCCCTGACGCTGCCGAGGGTCTGCTCGGGCTTGGGGGGTGCGGCTCGGCGGAGCTGGGCGCGGCCGGTCATGGCCAGGACACCTGCGATCACGAAGAGCACCGCCGTCACGATGAGCGCCGCGGCCCAGACGGGCAGCGCCAGCGAGAGTGCGGCGACGGCCGTGCCGGCCAGGGCGAACAGGCCGACGTAGGCGATGGCGCCCGCGGCACCGAGCATTCCGCCGCCGCGCCCGGCGCGCTTGCCCTTCTCGGCCAGCTCCATCTTGGCGAGGGCCACTTCCTGGCGCACGAGCCGGGAGAGCTGTTCGGTGGCCTGCCCGACGAGTTCACCCACGGAGTGGTGCTCGTCGTGCACCGGCCTGGTGTGCATGGTGGTCACAGCGTTCCGCCTCCTCTCGGTTCGGAGGAATCCGGGTACCCCCGCTCGACGACCGCTACCCCCACCCCCACCTCTCAGCAACTCTTACCCGTGTCTCGTAGGAGATTTAAGTAGAGCTACGCGATCCGGTCGCCGACACTGCTCCCATGACGACTGACGGCCCCACCGCCCCCATGCGCCCTCCCCGCCCCTTCGGCCGCGCCCTGTGCGCCATGGTCACCCCCTTCACCGGGACGGGGGCGCTCGACCTCGACGGCGCCCAACGGCTCGCGGACGCACTGGTGTCGCGGGGCTGCGACGGCCTGGTGCTGTCCGGTACGACGGGCGAGTCGCCGACCACCACGGACGCGGAGAAGGCGGCGCTGGTCACGGCGGTGCGTGAGGCGGTCGGGGGCCGGGCGGCGCTGGTCGCCGGGGTGGGCACCGCCGACACCCGGCACACGGTGGAGCTGGCGCGAGCCGCCGAGAAGGCCGGCGCGGACGGCCTGCTGGTGGTCGCGCCGTACTACAGCAGGCCCCCGCAGGACGCGCTGGAGGCCCACTTCCGGGAGATCGCGGACGCCTGCGGGCTGCCCGTCATGCTCTACGACGTCCCGGGCCGCACCGGCACCCGCATCGAGCCCGACACGATCGTCCGGCTGGCCGGACATCCCCGCGTCGTGGCCGTGAAGGACTGCTCCTACGACCTCCTCGGCATCCAGAAGGTGCTCTCCCGCACGGACCTGGCGTACTACGCGGGCTGCGACGAACAGATCCTCGCCCTGTACGCGCTCGGCGCCGCCGGATACGTCAGCACGGTCGCGAACGTCGCACCGGAACCGTTCCGCGCCGTCCTCGACGCCTTCGACGCGGGCCGCACCCGGGAGGCGGCCCGGCTCCAGCGGCGGACGATCCCCCTCACCGAGCTGATGATGGCGTCGGACCTGCCCGGCACGGTCACCGCCAAGGCCCTCCTGAGCGCGCTGGGCCTGCCCGCGGGCCCGGTCCGTCCACCGCTGCGCCCGGCGGATTCCGACACGGCCGCCCGACTGCTGGCCGCACACACCGACCTCGCCTCCGACGCCGCTCGGTGCCGGGCTCGGCCGGGCCCGGACCGCCGCCGGTGATCAGTTGTGGCTGTGGAGCACCTCGTTCAGGCCGCCCCACACCGCGTTGTTCGGTCGGGCCTCGACCGCGCCCGTGACCGAGTTGCGGCGGAAGAGGATGTTCGAGGCGCCGGAGAGTTCGCGGGCCTTGACGATCTGGCCGTCGGGCATCGTGACGCGGGTGCCCGCGGTGACGTACAGGCCGGCCTCGACCACGCACTCGTCGCCCAGCGCGATGCCCACGCCCGCCTCGGCGCCGACCAGGCAGCGTTCGCCGATGGTGATGCGGACGTTGCCGCCGCCGGAGAGGGTGCCCATGGTGGAGGCGCCGCCGCCGATGTCGGAGCCGTCGCCGATGACGACGCCCGCGGAGATGCGGCCCTCGACCATCGAGGTGCCGAGCGTGCCGGCGTTGAAGTTGACGAAGCCCTCGTGCATGACCGTGGTGCCCGCGGCCAGGTGCGCGCCGAGGCGGACGCGGTCGGCGTCGGCGATGCGCACGCCCTTGGGGGCGACGTAGTCCGTCATGCGCGGGAACTTGTCGACCGAGGTGACCTGGAGGTGCAGGCCCTCGGCGCGGGCGTTGAGGCGGACCTTCTCGACGTCGTCCACGGCGACCGGTCCGAGCGAGGTCCAGGCGACGTTGGCGAGGTGGCCGAAGATGCCGTCCAGGTTCTGGCCGTGCGGCTCGACCAGACGGTGCGAGAGCAGGTGCAGGCGCAGGTAGACGTCGTGGGCGTCGATCGGCTTGTCGTCGAGCGAGGCGATGACCGTGCGGACCGCGACCACCTCGACGCCGCGGCGGGCGTCCGGGCCGACCGCGGCGGTGGCGCCGCCGCCGAGGAGTTCGGCGGCCTGTTCGGCGGTGAGGCGCTCGGTGCCGGAGGGACCGGGCTCGGCGGTCAGTTCGGGGGCGGGGAACCAGGTGTCGAGGACGGTGCCGTCGGCGGCGATGGTGGCGAGCCCGGCGGCCACGGCGCCGGTGGTGCGGGGAGCAGTCGTGTCGGTCATGAGGGCAACCTAACCGGCCGTCGCCCGTGGAGGCGAGCCGACCCCGCGGCCGTCTCGCGTGCCGGGCGGTACGGAGACGTCCGCGGTACCGGGACGGGCCCGTGCCGAGGCCAAGAGCGGCTTGCACCGGTGCCGGGTCCGGGGCGGCGGGGCATCAGTGCGCCCCACCCAGGTTCAGCACCACCACGCCGACGATGATCAGCGCGATCCCGGCCGCCTTGGTGAGGGTCATCCCCTCCCCCATGAACGCCACCCCGATCGTGGCGATGGCCGCGGTGCCCACCCCGGACCAGATGGCGTAGGCCGTGCCGACGGAGAGGGTCTTCAGGGTCTGGGCGAGCAGCGCGAAGGAGATCAGGTACCCGAGGGCGGTCAGCACGGAGGGCCCCGGCCGGCTGAAGCCCTCGCTGTACTTCATGGCGGTGGTCCCGGCGACCTCGGCGGCTATGGCTCCGGCCAGGAGCAGATATCCCATGGGCACGAGCGTACGCAGCGGGTCGCCGGGAGACGCCGGAACGGCGGCGCCCGAAGGCGCCGCCGTTCCTCGAAGCGGTGTGTCTCAGACGTTGAACCCGAGCGCGCGCAGCTGCTCGCGGCCGTCGTCCGTGATCTTGTCCGGGCCCCACGGCGGCATCCAGACCCAGTTGATGCGCAGCTCGTTGACGAGGCCGTCCGTGGCGGACTTGGCCTGGTCCTCGATCACGTCCGTCAGCGGACACGCCGCCGACGTCAGGGTCATGTCGACGGTCGCGATGTTCGCGTCGTCGACGTGGATGCCGTAGATCAGGCCCAGGTTGACGACGTCGATGCCCAGTTCGGGGTCGACGACGTCCATCAGGGCCTCGCGGAGCTCCTCCTCCGAGGCCGGCTTCGTCTCCACGGTCTCGCTCATGCCGTCGTCTCCTTCTCGGCGTCGGCTCCGTCCAGTGCCTGGGCGGTCGCGTCCTTCCAGGCCATCCAGCTCAGCAGGGCGCACTTGACCCGGGCCGGATACTTCGACACCCCGGCGAACGCGACCGCGTCCTCCAGGACGTCCTCCATGGCGTCGTCGGGCTCGATCTTCCCCTTGGACTGCATCAGCTCCAGGAAGGTCTCCTGGATCTTCTGCGCCTGGGTGAGGTCCTTGCCGACCAGCAGGTCGTTCAGCACGGAGGCGGACGCCTGGCTGATCGAGCAGCCGTGCCCCTCGTACGAGACGTCGCTGACCGTCGTGCCGTCGTACTTCACGCGCAGTGTGATCTCGTCACCGCACGTCGGGTTGACGTGGTGCACCTCGGCGTCGCCATCCCTCAGACCACGCCCGTGCGGGTTCTTGTAGTGGTCCAGGATGACTTCCTGGTACATGGAGTCCATCTTCATGCGATTCGCTCGTCCCGTCAGCCGAAGAAGTTCCGTACGTGCTCCAGGCCGTCGACCAGCGCGTCGATCTCGCCCGGCGTGGAGTACAGATAGAACGACGCTCGCGTGGTCGCAGGAATTCCGTACCGCAGGCAGACCGGCCGCGCGCAGTGGTGGCCGACCCGGACCGCGATGCCCTGCTCGTCCAGGACCTGGCCCACGTCGTGCGGGTGGATGTCACCCAGGGCGAAGGAGATCGCGGCGCCGCGCTCCTCGGCCGTGGTGGGGCCGATGATGCGCAGGTCGGGGACCTCCAGCAGCCGCTTGACGGCGTACTCGGTCAGCGCGTGCTCGTGGGCGAGGATCTTGTCCATGCCGATCGAGTTGAGGTAGTCGATCGCCGCGCCGAGACCGACCGCCTGCGCGATCGGGGGCGTGCCCGCCTCGAACTTGTGCGGTGCCGGGGCGTAGGTGGAGGAGTGCATCGAGACGGTCTCGATCATCTCGCCGCCGCCGAGGAACGGCGGGAGGTCCTCCAGGAGTTCCTGGCGGCCCCACAGGACGCCGATGCCGGTCGGACCGCACATCTTGTGGCCGGTGAAGGCCACGAAGTCGGCCTGGAGGGCCTGCACGTCCAGCGGCATGTGCGGCGCGGCCTGGGAGGCGTCGATGCACACGAGGGCGCCGACCTCCTGGGCGCGGCGCACGATCGCCTCGACCGGGTTCTGGGTGCCCAGGATGTTGGAGACCAGCACGAAGGAGACGATCTTGGTCTTCTCCGTGATGACCTCCTCTATGTTCGAGAGGTCCAGGCGGCCGTCGTCCGTGAGGCCGAACCAGCGGAGCTTCGCGCCCGTGCGCTGCGCGAGCAGCTGCCACGGCACGATGTTGGAGTGGTGCTCCATCTCCGTGATGACGATCTCGGTCTCGTGGTCCACGCGGTAGGGCTCGTCGGCCCAGCCCAGCATGTTCGCCACGAGGTTGAGGGACTCCGAGGCGTTCTTGGTGAAGATCACCTCGTCGCGGGAGGGCGCGTTGATGAACTCCGCGACCTTGTCCCGCGCACCCTCGTACAGTGCCGTGGCCTCCTCGGCGAGGACGTGCACGCCACGGTGGACGTTGGCGTTGTGCTGCTCGTAGTACTCGTCGAGCACGTCGATGACCTGGCGCGGGGTCTGCGAGGTCGCGGCGTTGTCGAGGTAGACGAGCTTCCTCCCGTCGTGGATCACTCGGTCCAGGATCGGGAAGTCCTTGCGGATCGCCTCGGTGTCGAGGAGGCCCGGCAGCTGTGTCACGCGGATGCGCCACCCTTCGTGTATGCCTCGTAGCCCTCTTCCTCCAGCTTGTCGGCGAGCTCGGCACCGCCGGACTCGACGATGCGGCCGGCCGAGAAGACGTGGACGTGGTCGGGCTTGATGTAGCGCAGGATGCGCGTGTAGTGCGTGATCAGCAGGGTGCCGACCTCGCCGGTCTCGCGAACGCGGTTGACGCCCTCGGAGACGACGCGCAGGGCGTCGACGTCCAGGCCGGAGTCGGTCTCGTCGAGGATCGCGACCTTCGGCTTGAGCAGCTCCAGCTGGAGGATCTCGTGGCGCTTCTTCTCACCGCCGGAGAAGCCCTCGTTGACGTTGCGCTCGGCGAAGGCGGGGTCCATGCTGAGGCGCTCCATGGCCTCCTTGACCTCCTTCACCCAGGTGCGCAGCTTGGGGGCCTCGCCGCGGACGGCGGTGGCGGAGGTGCGCAGGAAGTTGGAGACCGAGACGCCGGGGACCTCGACCGGGTACTGCATGGCGAGGAAGAGGCCGGCGCGGGCGCGCTCGTCGACGGACATCTCCAGGACGTCCTCGCCGTCGAGGGTGACGGTGCCGCCGGTGATCGTGTACTTGGGGTGACCCGCGAGCGAGTAGGCGAGGGTCGACTTGCCGGAGCCGTTGGGGCCCATGATGGCGTGCGTCTCGCCCTGCTTCACGGTGAGGTCGACGCCCTTGAGGATCTCCTTCGTGGCGTTGTCGGCCTCGACGGTGACGTGCAGGTCTCGGATTTCAAGCGTTGCCATGGGTGCCTCAGGACTCCTGGGTGAGGGAGACGAGCACGTCGTCCCCTTCGATCTTTACGGGATATACGGGGACGGGGCGCGTCGCCGGAAGACTGTCGGGCTTGCCCGAGCGGAGGTCGAAGCGCGAGCCGTGCAGCCAGCACTCGATGTGGCAGTCGTCGACCTCGCCCTCGGCGAGCGAGACGTTCGCGTGCGAGCAGATGTCGTGGATCGCGAAGACCTCGCCCTCGGTCCGCACGACGGAGATCGGCGTGCCGTCGAGTTCCACCCGCTTCGGGGTGTCCTCCTCCAGCTCGTCCGCTCCACAGACGCGTACGAAGGTCATGCGACCGACGCCTCCAGCTCTTCCGCGATCTTGGCGAGCAGGCGCTCCTCGATGTCCGCGACGCCGATCTGCTGGACCAGCTCGGCGAAGAAGCCGTGGACCACCAGGCGGCGGGCGTCCAGCTCGGGGATGCCGCGGGCCATCAGGTAGAAGAGCTGCTCGTCGTCGAAGCGGCCGGTGGCGGAGGCGTGGCCGGCGCCGACGATCTCGCCGGTCTCGATCTCCAGGTTCGGCACGGAGTCGACCCGCGCGCCGTCGGTGAGGACGAGGTTGCGGTTCATCTCGTAGGTGTCGGTGCCCTCGGCCGCGGCCTCGATGAGCACGTCGCCGATCCAGACCGCGTGCGCGTCGTCGCCCTGGAGCGCGCCCTTGTAGGCGACGTTCGACTTGCAGTGCGGGACGTTGTGGTCGACCAGGAGGCGGTGCTCCTGGTGCTGGCCGGCGTCGGTGAAGTACAGGCCGAACAGCTCGGCCTCGCCGCCGGGACCGGCGTAGGTCACGCGCGGGTGCAGCCGGACCAGGTCGCCGCCGAAGGTGACCACGAAGGACTTGAAGCCGGCGTCGCGGCCGATCAGCGCGTTGTGCTGGCCGACGTGGACGGCCTTGTCGTCCCAGTCCTGGACGGAGACGACGGTCAGCTTGGCGCCGTCGCCCAGGACGTAGTCGACGTTGGCGGCGAGCACCGCGTCGCCGGTGTGGTCGATGACCACCACGGCCTCGGCGAAGGCGCCCAGCTCGACGACCTGGTGGGCGAAGGCGGTGCCGCCCTGGCCGTGCACGGCGATGCGGATCGGCTCGGTGAGGACCGTCTCCTTGGGGACGGTGATCACGCCGGCCTTCTCGAACGCCGAGAAGGCCTGGGCGGCGACCCGGTCCACGGGGGTGCCGGCCTTGCCGATGCGCGCGTCGTCGCGGCCGACGGTCTCGACGACGACGCCCTCGGGCGCGTCGATGTCGACCTTCACGCCGTCACCGGTGGCGACCGCGGTGCCGTCGTGCAGTCCGCGCAGGCGCTCCAGCGGGGTGAACCGCCATTCCTCCTCGCGGCCGTGGGGGACCGGGAAGTCCGCCACGTCGAAGGACGCGGGTGCGCTCATGCGCGTGGCGACGGTCGACTCCGCGGCCACCGCGATCTGACCCGCGGTGGTGGAGCCCACGGGGATGTTCTGAGCCTCAGCCATGGCTGTCGGTCTGCTCTCTTCCTACGTTCCTGGATCTGGGGACTGCGGTGCGGAGCGGGGTCAGCCGACCGCGCCCTCCATCTGCAGCTCGATCAGCCGGTTGAGCTCGAGGGCGTACTCCATGGGCAGCTCCTTGGCGATCGGCTCGACGAAGCCGCGCACGATCATCGCCATCGCCTCGAACTCGCTCAGACCGCGGCTCATCAGGTAGAAGAGCTGGTCCTCGGAGACCTTGGAGACGGTCGCCTCGTGGCCCATGGACACGTCGTCCTCGCGGACGTCCACGTAGGGGTACGTGTCGGAGCGGGAGATGGTGTCGACGAGCAGCGCGTCGCACAGCACGTTCGACTTGGAGCCGTGGGCGCCCTCGCCGATCTCGACGAGGCCGCGGTAGGAGGTGCGGCCGCCGCCGCGCGCCACGGACTTCGACACGATGTTGGAGGAGGTGTTCGGCGCCATGTGGACCATCTTGGAGCCGGCGTCCTGGTGCTGGCCCTCGCCGGCGAAGGCGATGGACAGCGTCTCGCCCTTGGCGTGCTCGCCCATCAGGTAGACGGCCGGGTACTTCATCGTCACCTTGGAGCCGATGTTGCCGTCGATCCACTCCATGGTCGCGCCCTCGTACGCCACGGCGCGCTTGGTGACCAGGTTGTAGACGTTGTTCGACCAGTTCTGGATGGTCGTGTAGCGGCAGCGGGCGTTCTTCTTGACGATGATCTCGACCACGGCGCTGTGCAGGGAGTCCGACTTGTAGATCGGAGCCGTGCAGCCCTCGACGTAGTGCACGTAGGCACCCTCGTCGACGATGATCAGGGTCCGCTCGAACTGGCCCATGTTCTCCGTGTTGATGCGGAAGTAGGCCTGCAGCGGGATCTCGACGTGCACGCCCTTCGGCACGTAGATGAAGGAGCCGCCGGACCACACGGCGGTGTTCAGCGCGGCGAACTTGTTGTCGCCGGCCGGGATGACCGTGCCGAAGTACTCCTTGAAGAGCTCCGGGTGCTCCTTCAGCGCGGTGTCGGTGTCGAGGAAGATGACGCCCTGCTCCTCCAGGTCCTCGCGGATCTGGTGGTAGACGACCTCGGACTCGTACTGGGCCGCGACACCGGCGACGAGGCGCTGCTTCTCCGCCTCGGGGATGCCGAGCTTGTCGTACGTGTTCTTGATGTCCTCGGGCAGGTCCTCCCAGGACTCCGCCTGCTTCTCCGTGGAGCGCACGAAGTACTTGATGTTGTCGAAGTCGATGCCCGACAGGTCCGAGCCCCAGTTCGGCATGGGCTTCTTCTCGAACAGCTTCAGGCCCTTGAGACGGAGCTTGGTCATCCACTCCGGCTCGGACTTCTTGTCGGAGATGTCCCGGACGACGTCCTCGTCGATGCCGCGCCTGGCGGAGGCGCCGGCCGTGTCGGAGTCGGCCCAGCCGTACTCGTACTTGCCCAGGCCCTCGAGCTCAGGGTGAGCAGTCTCCGTGGGGAGAGTCATGCGGGGTTCCTCCCGGCCGTGCTTGCGGATGCGTTGTCGTTGGTCTTGGAAGTCTTGGGGACGTACGTGGTGCAGACGCCGTCGCCGTGCGCGATGGTCGCGAGCCGCTGCACATGCGTACCGAGCAGCTCGGCGAAAAATTCCGTCTCCGCCTCGCACAGCTGCGGGAACTGCTCGGCGACGTGGGCGACCGGGCAGTGGTGCTGGCAGAGCTGCTCACCCTGCTGGGGCCGGGGCGCGCTGCGCGCGGTAGCAGCGTACCCGTCCGCGCTCAGGGCCTTGGCCAGGGCTTGCGTGCGCTGCTCGGGGGCGGCGCCCTCGACCGCCTTGCGGTACGCGCCCGCCTGGGCGGCGATCCGGGCCCGGGCGAAGGCGGCGATCGCCTGCTCCCCGCCCTCCTGCTCGGCGATCCAGCGCAGGGCGTCCGCGGCGAGCTTGTCGTACGACTGGTCGAAGGCGTCGCGACCGCAGTCGGTGAGTGCGAAGACCTTGGCCGGGCGCCCGCGCGTACGCGTGCCGTAGACCCGCTGTTCACGGGCTTCGACCACGTCGTCGGCGACCAGGGCGTCGAGGTGGCGCCGGACGGCGGCCTGGGTCAGGCCCAGGCGCCCGGCGAGCTCGGCGACGGTCGACGGCCCGTGGTCCAGGATGGAGCGCGCGACGCGGTTGCGGGTGGACCGCTCACCGGTCGCGAGTTCCTCCTGCGGAGCCTCGCCAACGTTTTTCACAACGCCATTGTTGCGTAATTCCTCGAGGGCGGGCAAGCCGCGTCCGGAGGCCCGGAAGGTGCCCTGCGTCACTTAGGCCTGCCTAACGTGACCTGCGGAAACGATCTTTGATCGATCAGGACGCTGGCGCCCCGGGCCCGCTTCGGCGAGACTCGCCCGCATGCCCGCACCCGTTCCGACCGGCCCACTCGTCACCCGCGGCACGATCGCCGCCGGACTGCGCGAGCTGGGCGTCCGGACCGACGACGTCCTCCTCGTGCACTCCTCCCTCAGCTCGCTCGGCTGGGTCTGCGGAGGACCCGTCGCGGTCGTCCAGGGCCTCCTCGACGCGCTCGGCCCGGACGGCACCCTGGTGGTCCCCACCCAGACCGGCGACCTCTCCGACCCGGCCCTGTGGAGCGACCCGCCGGTGCCCGAGGAGTGGTGGGACACCGTCCGCGCCGCGATGCCCGCCTACGACCCGCTGATCACGCCCTCGCGCGGGGTCGGGGTGGTCCCCGAGACCGTGCGCACCTGGCCGGGCGCCCTGCGCAGCGCGCACCCGCAGACGTCCTTCGCGGCTCTCGGCCCGCGCGCCGCCGAGGTGGTCGCGGGGCACGCCACCGACTGCCGGCTGGGCGAGCGCAGCCCGCTGGCGACCCTGGAGCGGCTGGGTGCGCGGATCCTCCTGCTCGGGGCGGGCTACGCCTCCTGCACCGCCTTCCACCTCGCCGAGTACCGGATCCCCTCCCCGCTGGTCGAGGTGGGCCGGCCGGGGCCGGTGGGCTGGGAGCGGGTGACCGAGGTCTCGATCACCTCGGACCGGTTCGACGAGCTGGGCCACGACTTCGAGCGGGACCGGCCCGTCGTCCGCGGCAGGATCGGCGCGGCCGACGTACGGCTGTTCCCGCTGGCGGACGCGGTCGCCTACGCCGAGCGGTGGCTGCCGCTGCACCGTCCCCGTGCGGAGGACATCGCGCACCCCCGCGCCTGAGCCCCCGCCGGCGTCCCTAGACTCGTGACCCATGCGAAGCGAGCCCGTGGTCCAGGTCCAGGCCCTGGTGAAGCGGTACGGCACGAAGACCGCGGTGGACGGCCTCGACCTGGTGGCCCGGGCGGGTGTCACCGCCGTGCTCGGCCCCAACGGGGCCGGCAAGACGACCACCGTCGAGACCTGTGAGGGGTACCGCAGGCCGGACTCCGGCACGGTGCGCGTCCTGGGCCTGGACCCGGTGCGGCAGGGTCCCGAGCTGCGTCCCCGGATCGGCGTGATGCTCCAGTCCGGCGGCGTCTACTCCGGCGCCCGCGCGGACGAGATGCTGCGCCACGTCGCGAAGCTGCACGCCCACCCCCTGGACGTCGACGCCCTGATCGAGCGGCTGGGCCTGGGCTCCTGCGGCCGGACGACGTACCGCAGGCTCTCCGGGGGCCAGCAGCAGCGGCTCGCCCTGGCGATGGCCGTGGTCGGCCGTCCCGAGCTGGTGTTCCTGGACGAGCCGACCGCGGGCCTGGACCCGCAGGCCCGCCGCGCCACCTGGGACCTCGTGCGGGACCTGCGCGCCGACGGCGTCTCGGTGATCCTCACCACGCACTACATGGACGAGGCCGAGCAGCTGGCCGACGACGTGGCGATCATCGACGCCGGCCGGGTCGTCGCCCAGGGCGCGCCCGAGGAGCTGTGCCGCGGCGGCGCCGAGAACACGCTGCGCTTCACCGGCCGGCCCGGGCTCGACGTGGCCTCGCTGCTCAAGGCCCTCCCCGCGGACTCCTCCGCCGCCGAGCTGATCCCGGGCTCCTACCGCGTCGTCGGCAAGGTCGACCCGCAACTGCTGGCCACGGTGACCTCCTGGTGCGCCCAGCACGGGGTGATGCCGGACCGCATCTCGGTGGAGCGGCACACGCTGGAGGACGTCTTCCTGGAGCTCACGGGCAAGGAACTGCGCGCATGACGACGACAACGCCCACGGGCACCTACACCCCCCGGCCCGGCGCCGCGCCGCTCGGCCGCATGATCGCGACGCAGGCCGCGCTCGAGACGAAGATGCTGCTGCGCAACGGCGAGCAGCTGCTGCTGACGGTGATCATCCCGACGCTGCTGCTGGTGCTGTTCAGCTCGGTCGACATCGTCGACACCGGCGAGGGCGAGGCCGTGGACTTCCTCGCTCCCGGCGTCCTGGCGCTGGCCGTGCTGTCGACGGCGTTCACCGGACAGGCCATCGCCACCGGCTTCGAGCGCCGCTACGGGGTGCTGAAGCGGCTCGCCGCCTCCCCGCTGCCGCGCTGGGGCCTGATGACCGCGAAGACGGTGTCCGTGCTGGTCACCGAGGTCCTCCAGGTGGTCCTGCTGACCGTGATCGCCTTCGCGCTGGGCTGGTCGCCGCACGGCAGCCCGTTCACCGTGCTGCTGCTCATGGTGCTCGGCACGGCCGCCTTCTCCGGGCTCGGGCTGCTCATGGCCGGCACGCTCAAGGCGGAGGCCACGCTCGCCGCCGCCAACCTGGTCTTCCTGCTGCTGCTGGTGGGCGGCGGGGTGATCGTGCCGCTGGACAAGTTCCCGGACGCGGCGCGGGACGTCCTCGGTCTGCTGCCGGTCTCCGCCCTGTCGGACGGCCTGCGGGACGTGCTGCAGCACGGGGCCGGGGTGCCGTGGGGCGACCTCGGGATCCTCGCCGGGTGGGCGGTCGTGGGGCTCGCGGCGGCCGGGAAGTTCTTCCGCTGGGAGTAGGAGTACGCCCGATGGGCCACCCTCGTGAACGCGTGCACAAGCGGCCGCCTACGATGGACGGCGTGCCAAACGTGACCCGCGCCGACGCCGCAGCCGCGGTGCGCAACCCGCTCGCCTTCATCGCCGCGCGCTGGACCCCGGAACCCCGGACGGTCCAGCGGGCGGCCCTCGCACCCGTCGTCATGTCGGTGATCATCGTGATCACCGGCGGTGCCGTCCGGCTCACCGGGTCGGGACTGGGCTGTCCGACCTGGCCCAAGTGCACCGACGACTCGCTGACCACCACGAGCGCGATGGGCTTCCACGGCGTCATCGAGTTCGGCAACCGCATGCTCACCTACGTGCTGTGCGCCGCGGTCGGCTGGGCCATCATCGCCGCACGGTCGCAGAAGCCGTACCGGCGCAGCCTCACCCTGCTCGGGTGGGCGCAGTTCTGGGTCGTGATGAGCAACGCCGTCCTCGGCGGGATCGTCGTGCTCGTCGGGCTGAACCCGTACACCGTCGCCGCCCACTTCGTCGCGACGACGGCGCTGATCACCCTGGCCACGGTGATGTGGCAGCGCACCCGGGAGGGCGACGCGGCACCGCGCCCCCTGGTCGGCAAGGCGGTCCAGCAGCTGGTGTGGGTGTTGATCGCCGCCTCGGGGCTGCTCGTCCTGGTCGGCACGGTGGTCACCGGTGCCGGTCCGCACGCCGGTGACTCCAGCGACGTCCCCCGGATGCCGGTCGACTGGGAGATGATCACCAAGGGACACGCCGTGCTGGCGTGGATCGTGGTGACGCTGACGTTCGCGCTGTGGTTCGTGCTGAAGGCGGTCGACGCGCCCAGGGGACCGCTGGACCGCACCCGCGACCTGTTCCTGATCCTGCTCGCGCAGGGCCTCATCGGCTACGTGCAGTACTTCACCGACCTCCCCGAGGTCCTGGTCGGCCTGCACATGTTCGGCTCGTGCCTGGTGTGGATCGGGGTGCTGCGGGTGCTGCTGGCGCTGCGCGAACGCCCCGAGGACGCGGCGCCCGAGCTGCCGGTTCAGGAGTACGCGGCCACCAGCGCGTCGATGGCCGGCCCCAGGTAGTCCCGGGTCAGCTCGCCGCGGCGGGCGGTCCAGTCCGGCGCGGGCGGCGCGGGGGTCCCGTAGCGTCGCCGTGCGATGTCCTCGACGACCTCACCGGGGGCGCCGAGGGCGGGCAGCTCGTCCAGGGCTTCCCGCTTGGTGATCAGGCGGCCGTCCCGCAGTGTGACGGTGGCGCGGGCGAAGGTGAGCAGGCCCAGGTCGACCCAGACGTCCTCGCGCCACAGCTCCGCCCGGCGCACGGCCGGCCGCCAGTAGTCGCGTTCGTTGCGGACGACGTACTCGGCCAGTTCCGCGTCCGGCACCGGCGGCAGCAGGAGGTCCGGCGACGCGCCGTGCAGGACGCGTCCGAAGCTGTGCAGCTCCCGCCGGGTGACCGGGGTGACCGTTCGTTTGAACAGCTGCCGGTGGGCCCAGGTCAGGTGCCGCCGCTCGGGGTCGGCGGCGGTGTCGGGCGACAGATAGGTGCAGTGCAGCCGCCCGGCCAGGGGTGCCTCGCGCAGGCGGGCGTGGAGCAGACCCAGCCGCCAGGCCGTGCGGGCCGTGGCCGGCCGGGGCAGGACGGCGATCAGGTCGAGGTCGCTGCGGCCCTCCTGGTAGTCGCCCCCGCCCAGTGAGCCGTGGGCCCAGACGGCGACCGGGCCGAGGGGCGTCAGGCCGGTGAGGAAGCGGTCGAGCAGCGCGTCGGTCGGCATCGGATCAGTATGTGCGGCTCACTCCAGTCCGTACACCCGGTGCGCGTTGCCCGACGCGATCATCTCGGCCACCCGCTGTGCGTCCGCCCGCGCCCACGCGCCCTCGGCCACCCAGGTGCCGAGCACCCGGTCGAGGGCCTCGCGGAACAGGCGGGCGCCCACGACGTGCAGCTCGGGCAGGCCCTGGGCGCCGCTGGAGAACAGGATCTTGCCGAAGGGGGCCAGCTCCAGGGTCTCCGCGAGCACGGTCGCGGCGCGGGCGCCGGTGCGTACCAGGGCGGCGCCGGAGTCGGCGTAGACGTGCGGGAAGGCTCCGGCCAGGTGGGCGGCGTGGCGGTGGTACGGGTAGCCGTGCAGCAGGACCAGGTCGGTGCCGAGGCCGGCGGTGGCCCGCACGAAGCCGGTCAGCAGCGCGGGGTCGGCGGGGTCGGTGCGCAGGCCCGGTCCGCCGAGCCCCGCGTGCAGTTGCAGCGGCAGTCCGGAGGCGACGGCGGTCCACAGCAGGTGGCGCAGCAGGACGGGGTCGCTCAGCTCGCCGCCCACCTCGCGCCCGGCCAGCCAGCGGGCGGCGGCGCCGCGCACCTCGCCGGGGCCCGGCGGCTCCGGGGTGAACGCCAGACCGTGCCGCGCACCGGCGACGGAGGTGAAGGCGACCGCGTACGCGGCGGCGCCGTGGACGGCCTCGGCGAGGTTGGCGAGGAAGGACTCGACGGTGCCGGAGGTGTCGGCGACCTGCTCGGCCAGCAGTTCCAGGCGCACGATCGCGTGGGCGTCGGCGTCCGCCGCGCCGGCCAGCTCGGCGGGGCCGGTGAGGTCGCCGGGCAGGTCCGCGTCGACCAGGTACGTGGTGATGCCGCTGCCGCGCAGCAGCCTGCGGTCCGTCTCCAGGACGCCGAGCTCGCGGCGTCGGGCGAGGTAGCGGGCGGGCGGGCAGTGCGGTTCCAGGCCGAGCAGGGGCGGGCACCAGCGGCGCACCGCGAAGCCGGTCTGGGTGTCGAAGAGGGTGGTGCCCGGCGCGGGCGGCCCCTCGGTGCGGGCCAGCTGGGCCTCGAAGGTGCCGAGGCCCAGCTCCGTTCTCAGGACGCCGTGGCAGTACTGGTCCACCAGGGACGGTGTTTCGATCATCCGGACTCCCCGCGTCGGGACCGTGCGCTGTGCGGCTTCCTACGGTCCTAACGGGTGAGCCCCGGGTCAGGTGTTGCTCGGCCCGCCGATCTGGATGCCCGCCATGCGCGACCACTCGTACGGGCCGGTCGTGACCTTGGCCGCGAACTCGCCGTCGAAGTCCTCGTGGACGGTGATCCCGGACTTCTCCACGGCCTTCCGCGCGATCTCGCAGGAGGGCGCGACCAGGTCGCCCCAGCCGCCGTCCCCGCCGACGAGGACGATGCGGGCGCCGCGCTCGCCGATGTGGGCCACCTGGCCCTCGGCTCCGCCGTGCGCCTTGGAGAAGGAGTCGATCCGCCGGGCCAGCCGGGTCACCCGGCGCTCGGCCTTCGCGTCAGCCTGCTGCGTGTCTGCCATGCCCAGGATGCTACCGACGGGTAGATCGAACGGCGACGGGCGGGGTGCGTGGCCTTGACCACGCACCCCGCCCGTCGCCCGGACCGGTGGGGCGTCAGCGCAGGAAGGGGTCCACCGCGATCGCCAGGAACAGCACCGACACATAGGTGATGGACCAGTGGAACAGCCGCATCTCCTTGAGCTTGGCGCCCGTGACCTCGGCCTTGGCGCGGTTCTGCAGCCCGTGGGCCTCCCACAGCCACATGCCGCCGGCCAGCAGGGCGACGGCCGTGTAGAACCAGCCGGTGTAGCCCAGCGGGGTCAGCAGCAGGGACACCGCGACCATGACCCAGCTGTAGATCACGATCTGCCGGGCGACGACCTTGTTGGAGGCGATGACGGGGAGCATCGGGACGCCGACGCGGGCGTAGTCCTCCTTGACCTTCATGGACAGCGGCCAGTAGTGCGGCGGCGTCCAGAAGAACATGACCAGGAAGAGGATGACCGGCGCCCACGACATCGAGTCGGTCACGGCGGACCAGCCGATCAGCACCGGCAGACAGCCCGCGATGCCGCCCCAGACGATGTTCTGCGAGGTGCGGCGCTTGAGGATCATCGTGTAGACCACGACGTAGAACAGGAGTGCGCCCAGCGACAGCCACGCCGAGAGCCAGTTGACGGCGAGGCCGAAGAGCAGCGTCGAGACCACCGCGAGGGTGATGCCGAAGGCGAGGCACTCGCGCGGACTGACCATGCCGGTCACCAGGGGGCGCTGCGAGGTGCGGTCCATCAGCGCGTCGATGTCGCGGTCGATGTACATGTTCAGCGCGTTGGCGCCGCCCGCGGACAGGTAGCCGCCCACGCAGGTGAGCAGCACCAGCCACAGATCCGGCACGCCCTGCTCGGCCAGGAACATCACCGGAACGGTGGTGATCAGCAGAAGCTCGATGATCCGCGGCTTGGTCAGCGCCACGAACGCCTTGACACGGGCCCCGAACGGCCGGTGACTCGGGCTCTGGCTCGTCCCGATTTCCCCCATTGCCTTGAGGGCATGGGAGGTACCCCCACCCGCAGGACGGGATTCAACGGCCGTCACGCACACCCCTGACAGAGACTCCCAGCGAGCCCGCCCGTGAAGTGGCGGTAAAGGCTCGCGCGTACCACGCCACTTTAGACGTTGCCCAGACCCCGGCATTCGCGGGGGTGCGTTCGTGTTGTGGAGGGCGCTCCGACGTGCATGCGGAGAGTCGATTGAGCGGTCAGATGAGCGGCCGCGTATTCACTTGCCGAATGCGGTTTCACCCAGTCGGCAGGCGGACTCGCGAGAGTCCCGGCAGTCTGGTTTCCAACGGAAAAACGCACGTACTTACGGGGGTAGGCTCGACACCGGCCGGCCGACGCACGAATGCGCCGGCAGCCGGTGGGCGCCACGTGCACCGGCATCCGATCATGTGGAGAGGAGCCCTGACCCAGGGTGAGCACCAAGCCGACCACCACAGACCTCGAGTGGACCGAGCTGGACCAGCGGGCCGTGGACACCGCCCGCGTCCTGGCCGCCGACGCCGTACAGAAGGTTGGCAACGGCCATCCGGGTACGGCGATGAGCCTGGCGCCCGCCGCCTACACCCTCTTCCAGAAGGTGATGCGGCACGACCCGGCCGACGCCGACTGGGTCGGACGCGACCGTTTCGTGCTGTCCGCCGGTCACTCGTCCCTGACCCTCTACACCCAGCTGTACCTGGCCGGCTTCGGCCTGGAGCTGGACGACCTGAAGTCCTTCCGGACGTGGGGTTCCAAGACCCCGGGTCACCCCGAGTACGGCCACACCACGGGCGTGGAGACGACGACCGGGCCGCTGGGCCAGGGCGTCGCCAACGCGGTGGGCATGGCGATGGCCGCCCGCTACGAGCGCGGCCTGTTCGACCCGGAGGCTCCCGAGGGGGAGTCCCCGTTCGACCACTTCGTCTACTGCATCGCCGGTGACGGCTGCCTCCAGGAGGGCATCTCCGCCGAGGCGTCCTCCCTGGCGGGCCACCAGAAGCTCGGCAACCTGATCCTGCTGTGGGACGACAACCACATCTCGATCGAGGGCGACACCGAGACCGCCGTCTCCGAGGACACCGTCAAGCGCTACGAGGCCTACGGCTGGCACGTGCAGCGCGTCGCCCCGAAGCCCGACGGCGACCTGGACCCGGCCGCGCTGTACGCGGCGATCGAGGCGGCGAAGCAGGTCACCGACCGGCCGTCCTTCATCGCGATGCGCTCGATCATCGCCTGGCCCGCGCCGAACGCGCAGAACACCGAGGCGGCGCACGGCTCGGCGCTCGGTGACGAGGAGGTCGCGGCCACCAAGCGCGTCCTGGGCTTCGACCCGGAGAAGACCTTCGAGGTCTCCGACGAGGTCATCGCGCACACCCGCAAGGCCCTGGAGCGCGGCGAGGCCGCCCGCGCCGTGTGGGAGAAGTCCTACCAGCAGTGGCGGGACAACAACCCCGAGCGCGCCGCCGAGTACGACCGGATCGCCAAGGGCGAGCTCCCCCAGGGCTGGGAGGAGAAGATCCCGGTCTTCGAGACCGGCAAGGGCGTGGCCACCCGCGCCGCGTCCGGCAAGGTCCTCCAGGCGCTCGGCGCGGTGATCCCCGAGCTGTGGGGCGGCTCGGCCGACCTCGCCGGCTCGAACAACACCACGATCGACAAGACGTCGTCCTTCCTCCCGGCGGGCAACCCGCTGCCCGAGGCGGACCCGTACGGCCGCACCGTCCACTTCGGCATCCGCGAGCACGCGATGGCCGCGGAGATGAACGGCATCGCCCTGCACGGCAACACCCGCATCTACGGCGGCACCTTCCTGGTGTTCTCCGACTACATGCGCAACGCCGTGCGTCTGTCCGCGCTGATGCACCTGCCGGTGACCTACGTGTGGACGCACGACTCCATCGGCCTGGGCGAGGACGGCCCCACCCACCAGCCGGTCGAGCACCTGGCCTCGCTGCGCGCCATCCCCGGCCTGAACCTGGTCCGCCCGGCCGACGCCAACGAGACCGCCATCGCCTGGCGCGAGATCCTGCGCCGCTGGACGAAGGAGTTCGGCAAGGGCCAGCCGCACGGTCTGGCGCTCACCCGCCAGGGCGTGCCGACGTACGAGGCCAACGACGACGCGGCCAAGGGCGGCTACGTCCTGTTCGAGGCCGAGGGCGGCGACGCCGAGGTCATCCTGATCGCCACCGGCTCCGAGGTGCACGTGGCGGTGGAGGCCCGTGAGGCGCTCCAGGCCGACGGTGTGCCGACCCGCGTGGTGTCGATGCCGTCCGTCGAGTGGTTCGAGCAGCAGGACCAGGGGTACCGGGACAGCGTCCTGCCCCCGTCCGTGAAGGCCCGTGTCGCGGTCGAGGCCGGGATCGGCCTCACCTGGCACAAGTACGTCGGGGACGCCGGCCGCATCGTTTCCCTGGAGCACTTCGGCGCTTCGGCCGACGGCAAGCTGCTCTTCCAGGAGTTCGGCTTCACTGCCGAGAACGTGGCCGCCAAGGCGAGGGAATCGATCGCCGCAGCACAGCGCTGACGCTCGTATACGACACGTAGGAGATGCATTTTCCATGACAGACGCACTCAAGCGCCTCTCCGATGAAGGCGTCGCGATCTGGCTGGACGACCTGTCGCGCAAGCGGATCACGTCCGGCAACCTCGCCGAGCTGATCGACCAGCAGCACGTCGTGGGCGTCACCACCAACCCGTCGATCTTCCAGAAGGCGATCTCGCAGGGCGACGGCTACGACACGCAGCTGACCGACCTGGCCGCCCGCGAGGTCACCGTCGAAGAGGCCATCCGGATGATCACCACGGCGGACGTCCGCGACGCCGCCGACATCCTGCGCCCGGTCTTCGACAGCACCGGGGGCAAGGACGGCCGGGTCTCCATCGAGGTCGACCCGCGCCTCGCGCACAACACCAGGGCGACGGTCGCCGAGGCCAAGCAGCTCGCCTGGCTGGTGGACCGGCCCAACACGCTGATCAAGATCCCGGCCACCGAGGCGGGCATCCCGGCGATCGCCGAGACCATCGGCCTGGGCATCAGCGTCAACGTCACGCTGATCTTCTCGCTCGAGCGCTACCGCAAGGTCATGGACGCCTTCCTGACCGGCCTGGAGAAGGCCAAGGAGCGCGGCCTGGACCTGTCGCAGATCCACTCCGTGGCGTCCTTCTTCGTGTCCCGCGTGGACACCGAGATCGACAAGCGGATCGACGCGCTGGGCACCGACGAGGCCAAGGCGCTGCGCGGCAAGGCCGCCGTCGCCAACGCCCGTCTGGCCTACCAGGCGTACGAGGAGGTCTTCTCCTCCGACCGCTGGAACGCCCTGGAGAAGGCCGGCGCCAACAAGCAGCGTCCGCTGTGGGCGTCGACCGGCGTGAAGGACAAGGCGTACGACGACACCATGTACGTCACCGACCTGGTCGCGCCCAACACGGTGAACACCATGCCGGAGGCGACGCTGTTCGCCACCGAGGACCACGGCGAGATCACCGGCGACACCGTCGCCGGCACCTACGAGCAGGCCCGCGCCGACCTCGACGCGGTCGAGAAGCTCGGGATCTCCTACGACGAGGTGGTCCAGCTCCTGGAGAAGGAGGGCGTCGAGAAGTTCGAGGACGCCTGGAACGACCTGCTGAAGTCGACGGAGGCAGAGCTCAAGCGCCTCGCTCCCTCGGAGGGCTAGGAATTGTCGAGCAGCAATCCGCTGCGTGACCCCGCAGACCGACGGCTCCCGCGCATCGCGGGGCCGTCGGGTCTGGTCATCTTCGGCGTCACCGGTGATCTGTCCCGCAAGAAGCTCATGCCCGCCGTGTACGACCTCGCCAACCGGGGTCTGCTGCCGCCGGGCTTCTCTCTCGTCGGCTTCGCCCGCCGCGACTGGGAGCACGAGGACTTCGCCCAGGTCGTGCACGACGCCGTCAAGGAGCACTCCCGCACCCCGTTCCGCGAGGAGGTCTGGCAGCAGCTCATCCAGGGGATGCGCTTCGTCCAGGGCACCTTCGACGACGACGAGGCCTTCGAGCGGCTGCGCGCCACCATCGAGGAGCTGGACAAGGCGCAGGGCACGGGCGGCAACTTCGCCTTCTACCTGTCGGTGCCGCCGAAGTCCTTCCCGGTGGTCATCCAGCAGCTGAAGAAGCACGGCCTCGCCGACCAGACGGGCGGCTCCTGGCGCCGCGCGGTCATCGAGAAGCCGTTCGGGCACGACCTGAGGTCGGCCGAGGAGCTCAACGCGATCGTCCACGAGGTCTTCGCCCCGGACCAGGTCTTCCGCATCGACCACTACCTGGGCAAGGAGACCGTCCAGAACATCCTGGCGCTGCGCTTCGCCAACACGATGTTCGAGCCGATCTGGAACCGGTCCTACGTGGACCACGTGCAGATCACCATGGCCGAGGACATCGGCATCGGCGGCCGGGCCGGCTACTACGACGGCATCGGCGCCGCCCGCGACGTCATCCAGAACCACCTGCTCCAGCTCCTCGCGCTGACCGCGATGGAGGAGCCCGCCTCCTTCGACGCGGACGCGCTGGCGGCGGAGAAGACCAAGGTGCTCGGCGCGGTCCGGCTGCCCAAGGACCTGGGCCGGGACACGGTGCGCGGCCAGTACGCGGCGGGGTGGCAGGGCGGCGCGAAGGCCGTCGGCTACCTGGAGGAGGAGGGCATCGACCCGAAGTCGAAGACCGACACCTACGCCGCGATCAAGGTCGGGATCGACAACCGCCGCTGGGCGGGCGTCCCCTTCTACCTGCGCACCGGCAAGCGGCTGGGCCGCCGGGTCACCGAGATCGCGGTGGTCTTCCAGCGGGCCCCGCACTCCCCCTTCGACACGACGGCCACCGAGGAACTGGGGTCGAACGCGATCGTCATCCGCGTCCAGCCCGACGAGGGCGTCACCGTCCGCTTCGGCTCCAAGGTGCCGGGCACGTCGATGGAGATCCGGGACGTGTCCATGGACTTCGCGTACGGCGAGTCCTTCACCGAGTCGAGCCCGGAGGCGTACGAGCGCCTGATCCTGGACGTGCTGCTCGGCGACGCCAACCTCTTCCCGCGCACCGAGGAGGTCGAGCTGTCCTGGAAGATCCTCGACCCGATCGAGGAGTACTGGGACGAGCACGGCACGCCCGCGCAGTACCCGTCCGGTACGTGGGGACCCGTCGAGGCGGACGAGATGCTCGAGCGAGACGGACGGAGCTGGCGCCGGCCATGAAGACAGACCTCACGGACACCACGTCCAGCAAGATCAACAAGGCGTTGGTGCTGGGCCGCCGGGCGATCGGCACCCCGGCCGTCGGCATGGTGCTCACCCTGGTCATCGTCACCGACGAGGAGAACGCCTACGACGCGCTGAAGGCCGCGAGCGACGCCGCGCACGAGCACCCCTCGCGCACGCTCGTCGTCATCAAGCGCGTCTCGCGTTCGCCCCGGGACCGCACCCGGTCCCGGCTGGACGCCGAGGTCCGCCTCGGCGCCGACGCGGGCACCGGCGAGACGGTGGTGCTGCGGCTGTACGGCGACGTGGTCGACCAGGCCCAGTCGGTCGTCCTGCCGCTGCTGCTCCCCGACGCGCCGGTCGTGGTGTGGTGGCCGGTGAACGCACCGCTGGACCCGGCCGGGGACCCGCTGGGCGCGCTGGCCCAGCGCCGGGTCACCGACACCTACGCCTGCGAGGAGCCGGTACGGGAGCTGGCCGCCCGCGCCGACGCCTACCGGCCGGGCGACACCGACCTGTCCTGGACCCGCATCACCCCGTGGCGGTCGATGCTCGCGGCGGCCCTGGACCAGGTCGACTGCCGGGTGCAGGGCGTCGAGGTGGAGGGCGAGGAGGACAACCCCAGCTGCGAGCTGCTGGCGATGTGGCTCGCGGACCGGCTGCACGTTCCGGTGCAGCGCACCACGTCCAGCGGTCCGGGCCTGACCGCGGTCCGCATGGACACCGACTGCGGTCCGGTCGTCCTGGACCGGGCCGACGGCTCGCTCGCGACGTTGTCGATCCCGGGGCAGCCGGCCCGTGCGGTGGCGCTCAAGCGCCGCGAGACGGCCGAACTGATCGCGGAGGAGCTGCGGCGCCTCGACCCGGACGACACGTACGCCTCGGCGCTGCGCTTCGGGGTGGACCGGCTCGGCGCGCCGGCGGCAGCCGAGGCGGAAGCGGGCGAAGGGCCCGTCGCGGTCCCCGCTCCCGTCGAGACGGCCGCGAAGGCACCCGCGAAGGACGCGGCGCGGAAGAGGACACCGGTGCGGAAGGCGGCGGCGAAGTGAGTGTCACACCCCAGCTGGTCGTGCACCGGGACAAGGAGCTGATGGCCGAGGCCGCGGCGGCCCGGCTGATCACGAAGATCGTGGACGCCCAGTCCTCCCGGGGCTCGGCGTCCGTGGTGCTGACCGGTGGCCGCAACGGCAACGGCCTGCTGGCCGCGCTGGCGACGTCCCCGGCCCGTGACGCGGTCGACTGGTCCCGCCTCGACCTGTGGTGGGGCGACGAGCGCTTCCTGCCGGAGGGCGACCCGGAGCGCAACGTCACGCAGGCCCGCGAGGCCCTGCTGGACGCGGTGCCGCTGGACCCGGAGCGGGTCCACGCGATGCCGGCCTCGGACGGCCCGTACGGGACCGACGTGGAGGCCGCCGCGGCGGCGTACGCCGAGGAGCTGGCGAAGGCGGCCGAGCCGGAGAACCACGCGGCGGTGCCGTCCTTCGACGTCCTGCTGCTCGGGGTCGGCCCGGACACGCACGTGGCCTCGCTGTTCCCGGAGCACCCGGGGGTGCGGGAGACGGAGCGCACGGTGATCGGCGTCCACGGCTCCCCGAAGCCGCCGCCCACCCGCGTGTCCCTGACCCTGCCCGCGATCCGCACGGCCCGTGAGGTGTGGCTGCTCGCCGCGGGCGAGGACAAGGCGAACGCCGTGGCGATGGCCCTGTCGGACGCCGGCGAGATCCAGGCCCCGGCGGCCGGGGCGCGGGGCCGTGCCCGCACCCTGTGGCTGCTGGACGCGGCGGCGGCCTCCCGGCTGCCGCGGACGATGTACCCGCCGGCCTCGGCGTAGCCGCGCTCCCCGCACACCGGAACGCCGGGTCCCACCGCTGGGGCCCGGCGTTCTGCCTGCGCGGCAACCGGAGGGGGCTGTCGTGCCCCGGCGCCTCCGGACGGGCCGTCAGGACCCGTCGGGGCCCGGTGAGTAGGGGTTGCCGTAGCCGTTCGGGTGCGGCGCGTACGGCGGTTGCGGCGGCGGCGCGTACGGCGGCTGCGGCGCGTACGGCGGCTGCGGCGCGTACGGCGGCTGCGGCGACACGTACGGGTTCCGCGGGCCGGGAGCGTACGGGTGGCCGGCTCCCGCGGGCGGATACGGGGACCCGAAGGGGTTGCCCTGCGGCGGCACGTGCGGCGGTCCGGTCGGCGGGAGGTGTCCGGGGATCGGCGGGAGGGTCGCCGGGTGGGCCTTCAGCCGGATTCCGTAGCGCCGCTTCAGCCGGCCCATCTCCAGCAGCGCGATCGCGGTGACCGTCACGGGCGCGCCCAGGATGAAGACGACGCCCAGGGTGAGGCTGAGCCCGTGCAGGTCACCGGTGACGAGGTCCGGGATGGCCATCAGCCAGCTCGTCACGGTGGCCAGCAGAGCCGGGAGGCAGCGGTGGACGGCGGCGGTGCCGAAGAAGTTCCCGGAGACCCTGATGGCGCCCCAGACCACGAATCCGAGCATCCACAGCATCGCCAGACCACCGAACATGATCACCAGCGGGTTGCCCGAGGCGTTGATCGTGGTGACGAGCAGCACCAGAGCGGTGACGCAGCCGATGAACAGCAGCAGCAGCTTGAGCGCGTCGAACAGTGGGCCCCGCAACTGCCCCACGGTGCCGGTGCGCCGCCAGACGAAGAGCATCGCACCGACCGCCAGCGGGGTGATGAACAGCAGGACGGCGGAGGCCGTCAGCGCGTTCTCCAGCAACTGGGTGACGCTGAAGCCGCCCTCGAACATGGTGTAGACACCGAGCGAGGCGACCGCGCCCGCGATGACCCGGAAGCGTTTGAGCTGCTCGATGGAGGGATCGGCCGAGGGCGGGATCCACGCGGGGTGGAACACGGCGGTCGCCGCCCCCTTGGGATTGAGGAGGGCCCGGGCCGTCAGCCTGCCGCCTGTCCAACGTCCGCGCGTGCGTGCCACTTTGCTCCCCCGAGCACTCGCCGTGATGATCGCCGGGGGATTCTACGACAGACGGACGGCACGCCGCCGCCCGTCCGTCCGCCCCGGGCTCACCGCCGGCCGCGCAGCTCCCGGTAGGCGGCCACCAGCGCGGCCGTGGACGGGTCGAGACCGGGCACGTCGGCGCCTTCGGTCAGGGCGGGTTCGACGCGCTTGGCGAGGAT
>NZ_BDJC01000070.1 GCF_002005565.1 Streptomyces sp. JHA26
CTGCCGGCTCTTCCGGCGCACGGCGAGCGTGGTCGGAACGGACGGCATGCCGAGAGAAATCGCAGTCATCTGCTGTGCAACCCCAAGTCTTGGATCAAGATCCGGCCCCGGTCAGCGACGGGCTCCGACCCTCGAGATTACGACACGGCCCCGGGCCCCGGCACACGGCGTGGGGCGAAACCACCCGATGGCTCCCGTCCGGCCCGTCACGTGCGTGAAGCCCGGCCCGGAGGGACATGCTCTCCGGATCGGGCTTCACGCCGGGCTACGGGAACGTCAGCTGATCCGTACCGGATTGACGACGTCCGCCACCAGGACGAGCAGGGTGAAGCAGACGAACACGCCCGCCACCACGTACGCCACCGGCATCAGCTTCGCCACGTCGAACGGGCCCGGGTCGGGCCGGCGCAGCACCTTGGCGGTGCTGCGGCGCAGCGACTCCCACAGCGCGCCCGCGATGTGTCCGCCGTCGAGCGGCAGCAGCGGGAGCATGTTGAACAGGAACAGGGAGAGGTTGAAGCCGGCGACCAGCATGACGAACATGGCCAGCTGCTGGGTGGGCGGTATGTCCAGCGTGGCGATCTCGCCGCCGACCCGGGCGGCGCCGACGACGCCCATCGGGGAGTCGGCCTCGCGGGGCCCGTCGCCGAAGGCGGCGTCCCACAGGGCGGGGATCTTGCCGGGCAGGGCGGCGAGGGAGTCGACGGCGTCGCCGATGCGGTCGCCCATCCAGGTCACGGACTGGCCGAAGTCCTGTTTCACGACGCCGGTGGCGGCGCTGAAGCCGAGGAAGCCGGCGGTGACGTACTCGCCCTGGACGATCTGTCCGTGGGAGTCCTTCTTGGCGACCTGGTTGGTGGCGATGTGGGCGTGGAGCGTGACCTCCTGGCCGCCGCGCTCGACGACGATCGGCACCTGTTCGCCGGGGGTGGCGCGGATCAGGTCGGACAGTTTGTCCCAGTCGTCGGTGCGGACCCCGTCGAAGGAGACGATCTTGTCGCCCGCCTTCAGGCCGGCCGCCGCGGCCGGTGAGGCCGGGTCGGACCTGGTGCAGTCGTCGCGGTTCTCGCTCTGCGAGATCACGCACTGGGAGACGGAGCTGACGGTGGTGGTCTGCTGCGAGATGCCGAAGCCCATCAGGACCGTGAGGAACAGCACCACCGCGAGGATCAGGTTCATGAACGGGCCGGCGAACATGACGATGACCCGTTTCCACGGCTTGCGCGTGTAGAACAGGCGCTTCTCGTCACCGGGCTGGAGCTCCTCGAAGGCGGCCGAGCGGGCGTCCTCGATCATGCCGCGCCAGGGCGAGGTGGAGCGGGCCTCCATCCGGCCGTCGGGACCGGGCGGGAACATGCCGATCATGCGGATGTAGCCGCCGAACGGGATGGCCTTGACCCCGTACTCGGTGTCGCCCTTCTTCCTCGAGAAGATCGTCGGCCCGAATCCGACCATGTACTGCGGCACGCGGATGCCGAACATCTTGGCCGTGGAGAGGTGGCCCAGCTCGTGCCAGGCGATGGAGAACAGCAGGCCGACCGCGAAGAGGACTATGCCGAGGATGAACATCAGGGTCGTCATGCACGGGCCTCCGCCGTCTGTGCCGCCAGTTCCCGGGCCCGGGCGCGGGCCCAGGTCTCCGCTTCGAGGACGTCCGCGACGGTGAGCGAGGTTCCCGTACGGGGGGTGCCGTGCTCCTCGACCACCCGCGTGACGGTCTCCATGATCCCGAGATACGGCAGCGCGCCGCGGCGGAACGCCTCGACGCACTCCTCGTTGGCGGCATTGAACACCGCCGGAGCCGTTCCCGCGAGCCGGCCGACGTGCCGGGCCAGGTTCACCGAGGGGAAGGCCTCGTTGTCGAGGGGGAAGAACTCCCAGGTCGAGGCCTTGCTCCAGTCGAAGGCGGGGGCGGCGTCGGGGACCCGTTCGGGCCAGCCGAGACCGATGGCGATCGGCCCGCCCATGTCGGGGGGCGTCGCCTGCGCCAGGGTCGATCCGTCCGTGAACTCCACCATCGAGTGAACATACGACTGGGGATGCACGACGACCTCGATGCGGTCGAAGGGGATGTCGTAGAGCAGGTGCGCCTCGATGACCTCCAGCCCCTTGTTGACGAGGGTCGCGGAGTTGATCGTGATGACCGGGCCCATGGCCCAGGTGGGGTGGGCGAGGGCGTCCTCGACGGTGACGCTCGCCAGCTGCTCCCTGGTGCGGCCGCGGAAGGGGCCGCCGGAGGCGGTGACGACCAGTTTGCGCACGTCGGCGCGGGTGCCGGCGGCGAGCGCCTGGAAGAGGGCGGCGTGCTCGGAGTCGACCGGGATGATCTGCCCCGGCTTGGCGAGGGCCTTGACCAGCGGGCCGCCGACGATGAGCGACTCCTTGTTGGCGAGCGCGAGGGTGCGGCCCGCCTCCAGGGCGGCCAGGGTCGGGGCGAGGCCGATGGAGCCGGTGATGCCGTTGAGGACGGTGTGGCAGTCGGAGGCGGCGAGCCGGGTGGACGCGTCCGGTCCGGCGAGGATCTCGGGAAGCGGCTCTCCGGTGCCGTACCGCGCGGCGAGCGCCTCGCGCAGCGCCGGGACGACCTCCTCGCGGGCCACGGCGACGGTCCGTGCCTTCAGCCGGTACGCCTGCTCGGCGAGGAGGGCGACCCGGCCGCCGTCGGCGGACAGGGCGGTGACCCGGAAGCGGTCCGGGTTGCGCAGCACGAGGTCGATGGCCTGGGTCCCGATCGACCCGGTGGACCCGAGGATCACCACGTCCTTCGGGCCGTCGCCCGCCACCGGGTCGTAGACGAGGTGCGGGTCGGCGAGGGGGGCTGGACTGTCGCTCATCCCCCCATTGTGGCCGCAACCGCTCCGCGGGAGGACAGCGCGTCCCCGGGCGGATGCCGCGCGGGGCGGTCGCCGCCGGGTCCCGTCGTCGCCGCGCGGGCGGAGGGCGACGACGGGACCCGGCGACCGGCGGGTGCGTCAGGGGATGGGGCGGTGGACGTTCTGCCGGCTGCTCGGCCCCGGCGTCGCGTCCGCGATCCAGGGGCCCTGGCCCGACGGGTCGACGACGCCCTCCTCCAGCCACGCGTAGGCGCCGCCCAGGACGCCCTTGACGACCTTGCGGTCGAGGTCGTCGGTGTTGGTCCACAGGCGGCCGAAGAGTTCCTCGACACGGATGCGGGCCTGGCGGCAGAAGGCGTCGGCGAGCTGGTAGGCCTCGCGGCCGTGGTCGCCCCTCGCGCGCAGGTGCTCGGCGCGGACGCAGGCGGCGCTCATGGCGAACAGCTCGGCGCCGATGTCGACGACGCGACCCAGGAAGCCCTGCTTGGTCTCCATCCGGCCCTGCCAGCGGGACATGGCGTAGAAGGTGGAGCGGGCGAGCTTGCGGGCGGTGCGTTCGACGTAGCGCAGGTGGCCGGAGAGGTCGACGTGGCCCGTGGGGTGGAAGTCGGCGTAGGAGCGCGGGAGCCGGCCCGGCCCCACGACCAGTTTCGGCAGCCACTTGGCGTAGAAGACGCCCGCCTGGGCGCCCGCCCTCGCCTTGTCGGACAGGGTCTTGTCCGGGTCGATCAGGTCGCCGGCGACCGAGAGGTGGGCGTCGACGGCCTCGCGGGCGATCAGCAGGTGCATGATCTCGGTGGAGCCCTCGAAGATGCGGTTGATCCGCAGGTCGCGCAGGAGCTGCTCGGCGGGTACCGCGCGCTCGCCGCGGGCCTCGAGGGAGGCCGCGGTCTCGAAGCCCCGTCCGCCGCGGATCTGGACCAGCTCGTCGGCCATCAGCCAGGCCATCTCGGAGCCGTAGAGCTTGGCGAGGGCGGCCTCGATGCGGATGTCGTTGCGGTCCTCGTCGGCCATCTGGGAGGAGAGGTCGAGGACGGCCTCCAGGGCGAAGGTGGTGGCCGCGATGAAGGAGATCTTGGCGCCGACCGCCTCGTGCAGCGCGACCGGTTTGCCCCACTGCTCGCGCGCCGCCGACCACTCGCGGGCGATCTTCAGGCACCACTTGCCGGCGCCGACGCACATGGCGGGCAGCGAGAGGCGGCCGGTGTTCAGGGTGGTCAGGGCGATCTTGAGGCCGGCGCCCTCGGGGCCGATGCGGTTCGCGGCGGGGACGCGGACCCGGTGGAAGCGGGTGACGCCGTTCTCCAGGCCGCGCAGGCCCATGAAGGCGTTGCGGTTCTCGACGGTGATGCCCTCGGATGCGGCCTCCACGACGAAGGCGGTGATGCCGCCCTTGTGGCCCTCGGACTTCGGCACGCGGGCCATGACGACGAGCAGGTCGGCGACGACGCCGTTGGTCGTCCAGAGCTTCACGCCGTCGAGCACGTAGTCGTCGCCGTCCGGCACCGCCGTGGTCGCGAGGCGGGCCGGGTCGGAGCCGACGTCCGGTTCGGTGAGCAGGAACGCCGAGATGTCGGTGCGCGCGCAGCGGGGCAGGAAGGTGTCCTTCTGCTCCTGGGTGCCGAACATCTTCAGCGGCTGCGGCACGCCGATCGACTGGTGGGCGGAGAGCAGCGCGCCGATCGCCGGACTCGCGGATCCGACCAGGGCGAGGGCCTTGTTGTAGTAGACCTGGGTGAGGCCGAGCCCGCCGTACTTGGTGTCGATCTTCATGCCGAAGGCGCCCAGCTCCTTCAGCCCCGTGATCACCTCGTCGGGGATCCGCGCGTCGCGTTCGATGACGGACCCGTCGATCTTCGTCTCGCAGAAGTCGCGGAGCTTGGCGAGGAACTCCTCGCCGTGCTGGACGTCCTCCTCGGCCGGGACCGGATGGGGGTGGAGGAGGTCGAGGCGGAAGCGGCCGAGGAACAGCTCCTTGGCGAAGCTGGGCTTGCGCCAGTCCTGTTCCCGGGCAGCCTCCGCCACCTGGCGGGCCTCGCGTTCGGAGACGGTGGGTCGGGAGGGAGGGGTGGGTGGAGCGGACATGGGGCTCACCTCGCCGCGGATCGGCATCGAAGGGAGGTACGGCCGCGAAGTCCCCGATGCGTGAACTCGCGGGCGTACGGTACGAGTCGGTGCTACCCGTCCGTGTGTACCCGCTCCGGGGCGGGCCCACCACCCTTCGTGCGGCCGTTCGGCCGATGGCCGCGGGCGCGAGAGGATGGGTGGGAGGCCGGGGAGACACCGGGAGGAAAAGAGGCTGTCGAAGCGCTTCGACAGCCTATGGACACCCACTCCTGCTGGAGTTACTGTCGAACCACCCTCACGCGCCTATGTCCACCCTGTGCGCTGTCGAAGCGCTTCACAAAGCTTGGAGAGCTGGATGGTCACCCTCGCCGAGGTCGCCCAGCACGCCGGAGTCTCGGCGAGCACGGTGAGCTACGTCCTCAGCGGCAAGCGGTCCATCTCCACCACCACCCGGCAGCGGGTCGAGGAGAGCATCCGGACGCTCGGCTACCACCCGAACGCCGGCGCCCGCGCCCTGGCCAGCAGCAGGTCGAACATCATCGCGCTGATGATCCCGCTGCGCACCGACATGTACGTGCCGGTGATGATGGAGATCGCCATCGCGGTCGCGACCAGCGCACGGGCCCACGGATACGACATCCTGCTGCTCACGGGCGAGGAGGGGCCCGACGCGGTGCGCCGCGTCACCGGCAGCGGCCTCGCCGACGCGATGATCCTCATGGACGTGGAACTCGACGACGAGCGGCTGCCGTTGCTGCGCGGCACCGACCAGCCCTCCGTGCTGATCGGGCTGCCCGCCGACACCACCGGCCTGACCTGCGTCGACCTCGACTTCCGGGCGACCGGTGCGCTGTGCGTGGAGCACCTGGCGTCGCTGGGGCACCGCGACGTCGCCGTCATCGGTGAGGCGCCCGCCGTCTACGAGCGGCACACCGGCTTCGCCGAGCGCACCCTCGACGGGCTGCGCACCCGCGCGCGCGAGCTGGGGCTGCGGCTGCTGCACCGCCCGTGCGAGGGGGGCTACGACGCGATGTCCGCGACCCTCGCCCGCGTCTTCGACGAGCGCCCGGGGACCACCGGGTTCGTCGTCCAGAACGAGTCGGCGGTCGAGCCGCTGCTCGCGCTGCTGCGCCAGCAGGGCCGGGCCGTGCCCGAGGACGTGTCGGTGGTCGCGGTCTGCCCCGAGCAGGTCGCCGTCCAGGCCTCGGTGCGGCTGACCTCGGTCGCCGTGCCGGCGCAGGAGATGGGCCGGCACGCCGTGGAACAGCTCCTCGCCAAGCTGGACGGGCGCGGCAGCGAGGAGGTCGTGCTGCTCGCGCCGGAACTGACGGTGCGGGCGAGCTCGGGACCGGCGCCGGTCCGGCCGTAGCCGGCGGGCCGTCCACGCGGGCGCCGTCTTCGCGCGGACCGGCCTCGCGCGGGCCGGCTCCGTGCGGGCCGGTCTCGCCCGGCCCTCCCCCGTCGTCGGCACCCCGCGTGAGCGGGACCGGGCGAGGTCGCCGGTCGTGGAGTGGACGTGGAGAGGGGCCGGTCCCGGGCGGGGCCGGCCCCTCGGCCGTGGTGCGGTGGGTCAGCCGCCGCTGACCGTCAGGGTGTCGGTGCGGAAGTCGAGGCCGCCGGCGGACGAGGTGATCTCGTAGCCGAACTGCACGTCACCGATGGTCTCGTTGCCCATCCACCCCTTGGTGTCCTTGATCCACTTCAGGATCGGGAGGATGTTCACCGTGCCGGAGCTGGAGTCCGTGGTGCGCAGGAACGAGAAGACCTCGTTGGCGCCGTTGTTCCCCTTGTAGACGTTCCAGGAGGGGCCGCCGAGGGTCACCGAGCCCTGCGAGGTGCCGAGCGGACCGACGGCGCCGTTGTGGTTGACCCAGAGCATGATCTCGTAGTCGTGTTCCGTGTCCCAGATGTCGTACGACGTGTTGTACGCGCCGGACGACGGGACCGTGACCCTGTAGCTGCTGGTGAGCGAGCCGAGGGAGGCGATCGGCTTGTTGATCACCTTCTTGGCGTTCGGGTACGACTTGATGCCGCCGGTGTTCGGGTGGTCGGCCCAGACGCCCCAGTTGGTGCCGGAGTTGGCCCAGACGCACTGGCTGCCGGCGCCGGAGCCCCAGATGTTGTTGTAGAGGGTGTAGCCGTTCAGGCTCGTGTTGCCCCACTGGTCGCAGGTGTTCCAGACGGCGGCCTGGGCGGGGGCGGAGGCGAGGCCGACGGTGGCGCCGAGCGCGAGGGCCGGGGCGAGGAGGGCGGTCAGGGTGCGCGTGCGTGGTGCCATGGTTCTTCCTTCCATGGGTGGGGGGAGGGGCGCCGGTGCTACCGCGTCTTGACGCTGATGACGCGGTCCTCTCCGGCGACCAGGTCGAGGGGTTCGGCGCCGGAGGGGGTCCTGAGGTCGATGCGGTGGGTGCGGTCCGGGCGCAGGACGGCCGTCGCGCTGCCGTCGGGCGTCCAGGTGAGGTCGAGCGTGGCCCCGAACCGGGTGCGTACGCCCCTGAGCTCACCCTCGGGGCAGGTGGCCGGGAGGGCGGGGAGCAGCACCAGCCGGCCGGGCGTGGACTGCACGAGCATCTCGACGAGCACGGCCGGGAGGGCGTGCGCGGCGTCGGCGTTGTAGACGTCGCGGTGGGGGTAGTGGGCGCTCATCAGGGACGCGTGGAAGTAGTCGCCGTCGAGCACCCGGCCCAGCGCGTGGGCGACCCGGGCGCCGTCCCCGAGCCGGGCGGCGACCAGGGCGTGGTGGAGGTGGCCGTGGGCCGAGTCGTTCTCGGCGCCCCGCAGTTCGAGGGCGCGGCGGGCGGCGGCGGCGAGTTCGGGGGTGTCGTGGGGGGTGATCTCGTCGAGCGGCCAGACGCCGTAGAGGTGGCTGAGGTGGCGGTGGTCGTAGGTGTCCGCCAGACCGGGCCGGGCCCACTCGGCGAGGGCGCCGTCGGCGTTGATCCGGTGCGGCGGGAGCCGGTCGGTGAGGGCGCGCCAGCGGTCGGCGTGCTCGGGGTGGTGGTCGGCGGCGGTGCGCAGGGCGTGCCGGGCGGCGGAGAGGTCCATGGCCGCGTCGACGGTGCCCCAGCTCGCGTTCGCGGGCCGGTTCTCGGGCGAGTAGGAGGGGACGACGGCGAGCCGGCCGTCGGCGTCGGTGCGGGTGAGGAAGTCCTCGTAGAACAGGGCGGCTTCGGCGAGCGCGGCGACGGTGCGCGGGTCGCGGGTGCCGTAGGTCTCGTCGTGGTCGACGAGGGGCTTGAGCAGCCAGTCGGCGCCGGCCGTCCACAGGTGCAGGGGGTACTCGCGGCTGAAGTGGTACGTGTGCCCGCACTCGCCGTCGGTGTGGGAGGGCGCGACGATGCCGCGGGTGCCGAAGATCGCGCGGGCGTTGTCCCGCCAGTCGGGGAGCTGGCGGTGGACCAGGGCCGCGTGCGCCTCGGTGACCTCGGGCAGGGCGGCCGCGGCGGCGGAGGCGGTCTGGAGGTTGAGGTTGGCGTTGGTGGTGAACGCCCCGGACCAGGCGGTGTTCCAGTCGCCGGTCCACAGGCCGGTCAGGCGGGGCGGGAGCAGGCCGCTGGCCGACAGGAGGTGGTAGCGGCCGGCGGCGAAGAGGCGCTCCAGCAGGGCCGCGCTGCGGGGCCGCGCCAGCAGGGCCGAGCCCGGCAGGGCGCGTTCGGCGGGGGCGGCGGCGAGGTCGAGGGTGACGCGGTCGTAGGCGGTGCGGTGCGCGGCGAGGTGGCGGTGGAGGAGGACGTCGTACGGCGTGCCGGCCGGTGCGTCGTGGGGCGTGTGCTGCGGTGTGCCCTCCGGGGCCCCGTCCGGTCCGTCGGGGAAGTCGCCGTCCGCCAGGTCGCGCAGGGCACGGCCCTCGGCGGTCACGTCCAGGTCCCCGGTGTGCCGGCGTACCCGGGTGAGGAGCAGGACCTCCGTGGCGCCCTCGACGAGCACGCCCGGCGGGACCAGCTTCGTGGTGCCGCCGGTGACGGCGATCAGGGTGACGCCGGTGTACGCCAGGTCGCTGCCGGGGTAGCGGGCACGCAGGCTGAGCAGGGCGCCCTCGGGGGTGAGGACGGCGCCGTGGCCGATGCCCAGACGGGCGGGGGCGCCGGGGAGGCGGGGGTCGAGGGAGACGTCGAGGGTGAGGTGCGGGGCGGTGACGTGCTGGACGATCACGTCGTCGGCGCGGGAGACGAAGACGCGGCTGGTCCAGCGGGAGCGGGTCGCCGTCGTCTCGCCGGTGGTGAAGTCGACGGAGCGGCGGTAGGGGTGGCCGGTGTCGTCGGGGGGCCTGTTCAGCCGGATCTGGAACGCCGGGTGGAAGGGCCGCACCCATTGCAGCGGGCGGCCGTCCGTGAAGTCCTCGGCGGCGGTCGTGTCGCCGGCCAGCAGGCGGTCCTGGAGCGCGGGGAGTCCGGCGGCGAGCCGGGGCGGCCGGCGGTGCTCGTCGTCGCCGTCCGGGCGGACGAGGGTGTGGTGGGTGACGACGGTCCGGTCGGCCCGCGGATCGCCGAACACCAGGGCGCCGTGGTGGCCGTTGCCGCTGAGGAAGGCGTCCTCCCAGCGGGCGGCGGGCTCGGGCTCCCAGGTTCCGTGCACGGGACCGCCGGTCATGAGGCCGGCTCCGCGAGGACCGCCACGCCGTGGCGGCCGAGGGTGACGCGGTCGGTGACGGTCGCCTCGGTCAGCAGGTCGCGGTGGGTGCCGGGGACGTCCACGGTGACCGGTTCGCGGCCGTGGTTGAGGAGGAACAGCAGGTCGCCGCGGCGTACCGCCTCGACCGCGGCCGGGAGGCCGTCGAGCACCGGGCGGGCGCCCGCGTCGGCGGCGGCGCGGGCGAGCAGGCCGCGCAGCGCCTCCGGTTCCGGGAGGGTCGAGACGTACCAGGCGCGGCCCCTGCGCAGGACGGCCGGCAGTCCGTCCAGCTCGCCGCCCCGGTAGGCGAGCGTCTCGTCGGCGGTGCCGTCGGGCTCGATCTCCTCCGACCACAGCGTGCCCCGGAAGCCGTCGCAGGCCACCGTCGCGTCCGTCTCCAGGGGCCACCACTCGTGCAGGGTGCGGATGCCGAACAGGTCGCGCAGCCGGGCGTCCATGCCGCCGTCCCTGATCCGGTCGTCCTGGTCGGCGACGCCGGTGAGGAAGCCGCAGACGAGGGTGCCGCCGCGGTGGACGTGGGCGAGGAGGTGGTCGACCGCCGCGTCGGTGAGGGCGTAGAGCTGGGGCACGACGACCACCCGGTAGGGGGTGAGGTCGTGTTCGGGGTGGGCGAAGTCGGTGGTGAGGTGGGCCTCCCACAGGGCCCGGTGCCAGGCGTGCAGGACGTCCGGGTAGCCGAAGCGGGTGGAGGGGCGTCCCTCCTGGTCGCCGGCCCACCAGGAGTGCCAGTCGTGCAGGACGGCGACGTCGGCGGTGATCCGGGTGCCCGCCACGTGCGGGCCGAGCTTCGCGAGGTCGGCGCCGAGCCGCCTGATCTCCTGGTGCGTACGGCCCTGCTCCCCCGCGTGGCCGATCATGCCGGAGTGGAACTTCTCCGCGCCCTGCCTCGACTGGCGCCACTGGAAGTAGCAGACGGCGTCCGCGCCGCGCGCCACGGCCTGGAGGGACCACAGGCGGTTCAGGCCGCGCGGCTTGGGGTGGTTGGCGCCGCGCCAGTTGACCGGTCCGGCCGCCTGCTCCATGAGCATCCACGGGCCGCGGGCCTGCGAGCGGGTCATGTCCTGGACCAGGGCGCCGTGCTGGGCGCCCAGGGGGTCGCGCGGGTCGGGGTAGAGGTCGACGGAGACGACGTCCTCCTCCTCGGCCCAGCGCCAGGCGTCCTGGCCGTGCCACAGCGGCATGAAGTTGGTGGTGACCGGGATGTGCGGGGTGTGGCGGCGGACGATGTCGCGTTCGGCGGTGAAGCACTCCAGGAGCATGTCGGAGGTGAAGCGGCGGAAGTCCAGGACCTGGGTGGGGTTCTTCAGGTAGTGGGTGCGGCGGGCCGGGAGGATCTCCTCCCAGTCGTCGTAGCCCTGGCTCCAGAAGGCGGTGCCCCAGGCGGTGTTGAGGGCGTCGAGGGTGCCGTACCTGCGCCGGAGCCAGCGGCGGAAGCGCGCGGCGGCCTCGTCGCCGTGGTCGAAGGTGCAGTACTCGTTGTTGATGTGCCACAGGATGAGGGCCGGGTGGTCCGCGTAGCGGGCGGCCAGGGCCTCGGTGACGGCGGCGGCGTGGCGGCGGTAGGTGGTGCTGGAGTGCGAGAAGTGCTGCCGGCCGCCCCACCACTCGGTGCGGCCGTCCTCGTCGCGGGGCAGCGTGTCCGGGTGCAGCCGGCCGAGCCAGGGCGGGGGCGCGGACGTGGGGGTGGCGAGGACGACGCCGATGCCGTGGGCGTGCATCAGGTCCATGAGGCGGTCCAGCCAGGCGAAGTCGTGGACGCCGGGCCGGGGTTCGAGCCTCGACCAGGAGAAGACGCCGAGGGTGACGGAGGTGACGCCGGCGGCCTTCATCAGGCGGACGTCCTCGTGCCAGGTCTCCTCGGGCCACTGCTCGGGGTTGTAGTCGCCGCCGAAGAGGATGCGGCCGCGCGTGGCGTCCGCGAGGCCCGGCGTCATGCGGGCTCCCCGTACTGGATGCCGCGCCCGTTGGTGGCGAGGTAGACGCGGCCGTGGACGCGCGGGTCGCCGGTGACGGTCTCGCCGGTCCACCCCCACTGGTGCCGGTCGTCGTTGATCCGCGTCCAGGTCCGCGCCTCGTCGTCGGAGCGGTGGACGGCGGTGGCGGCCCCGGTGGAGCCGACCTGGTAGATCGCCGGGTAGTCGGCGCCGTCGGCGGCCTTGCCGAAGCCGAGGGTGTGGGAGGACCGGCAGCTGTCGACCTTGGTGAAGGTGACGCCGCCGTCGGTCGAGCGGTACAGGCCGTTCTCCTTGGTGCTCAGCCACAGGTCACCGGACCGGCCGGGTGCCGCGACCAGCTCGAACTGGCTGTCCCCGGAGGGCAGTCCGGTCGCGCGGGCGGTGAAGGAGAGGCCGCCGTCGGTGCTGGCGAGCAGCGTTCCGGTGGTGGTGTCGTACGCGTAGAAGCGCGCCGGGTCGGCCGGGTCGGCGACCGGTGTGGCGCCCTTCGGGAAGGAGGGGACCTCGGACCAGGTCGCGCCGTTGTCCGCCGAGCGGTGGGCCGGGTACCCGGTGCCGTCCCCGCGCACGAAGGACCACAGCAGCACGCTGCCGTCGGCGTTGACGGCGATCGGTCCGGGCGCGTCCTCGGCGAGCGCGGGCTGGGCCGCGAAGGGCGCCCAGGTGATGCCGCCGTCCTCCGAGCGGGCGCCGTTGCCGTGGTCGCCCCAGCCGGCCCGGACGACGTACGCCGGTCTGCGCGCGGCCTGCGCGAGGCCCGTCGCCGATCCGAAGACGGGGTTCGTCGCCATGCCGCGCGCCGGGGACGCGGTGAGCCGCTCGTGGTACATCACGCCGATGTCCCGCGCTCCGCTGAGCAGGTGCGCCGCGCCGGTCGGGGGCGAGATCAGCTGGGTCACGGAGCTCTCCTCCAGGCCGCGGATCCGCGGCGCCCAGTGCCGGAGGTCGCGGGTGCCGTAGAGGGTGGCGCCGGTGCCGTACAGGAGGTGCCGTGCGTCGTACGGGTCGAGGGCGACGGCCTGGATCCACCAGCCGAACTTGGGCTGTTCCTCGCCCCAGGAGAGGTAGGGCGTCTCCGAGACGTCGAGGACGGCGGAGTCCTTGAGGGACGTCCAGGTGCGGCCGCCGTCAGTGGTCCGGAACAGGGTGTCGACGGCCGCCCAGCGGTTGTTGGTGGAGACGACGACGGTGCCGGGGCGGCGGGCGTCGACGGCGACGCCGCCGTAACCGAAGGTGTCGGTGCCGCCGGGCGCGACCGGGGTGACGTCGGTCCAGCGGCCGTCCGTGGTGCGCAGCTTGTGCACGCTGCCGGTCGACTGCCCGTTGGGTCCGGGCGCGTCGGCGTACGTCACGTACAGCTCGTGGGCGTGTCCGTCGTACGCGGCGCGGACCGGGACCCCGGCCGCGGTGCCGGAGGGCTGTCCGGGGACGGCGTCCCAGGTGCGGCCGTCGGTCGTGCGGAACAGGTTCGGCGCGGTGCCGTGGGCGTCGCCCCAGCCGGCGTAGAGGGTGCGGCCCGCGGCCACGAGGAGGGTGACGCCCTGGCCGGTGGTGGTCGGTGCGGCCGGGAAGCCGGGGACGGGGGCCCAGGTGGCGCCCCGGTCCGCCGACTTCCACAGGCCGTCGTGCCGGGTGCCCAGCCACAGGGTGGCGCTGTCACGCGGGTCGACCAGGAGCCGCTCGCCGGTGCCCCGGCCGTCCTCGTTGGCGCCGAGCTTCACGGTGAGGTCGGTGCGCCGCCAGGTGGCGCCGCGGTCGTCGGAGCGCAGGATCGCGCCGTTGCCCGACCAGGCCTGGGCGTAGGTGCCGCAAGCCAGGTAGAGGCGGTCCGGGTGGGTGGGGTCGACGGCCATCGCCTCGACGCCGAGGAGGTTCCAGTCGTCCCAGCCGAGGTGGTCGAGCAGCGGGGTCCAGCGGGCGGCGCGGTCGTCCCAGCGGTAGGCGCCGCCGATGTCGGTACGGGCGTAGGCGAGCCCGCGGACGCGGGGGTGGAACATGACACCGGTGATGAATCCGGTGCCGCCGATGACGACGTTGCGCCAGCGGTAGGGGGTGTGGGGGACGTTCTCCGCGGCCCTCGCACGCCCGGCGGCGAGCGGGACGGCGGCGAGCGGAGCGGCGGCCAGCGCGACGCCGGCCGCGGCACCGCCCAGGACCGCGCGTCTGCCCGGGTGGGATGCACACATGACATACCTCGCTCTACAGGGGACGGGAGGCGGAGGGACTCGAGGGGCGCGGGACTGTTCCGGCGTGCGGCTGCGCCGCGGGGGCGCGGCCGGCCACGGTGGTGCGCCGGCCGGAGGACCGCACGGGCCCTTGGCACCTCACCCCTTCACCGCCCCTGTCAGCATCCCCTTCTTGAAGTGGCGCTGGACGAACGGCGACAGCACCGCGACGGGCAGCAGGGCCATGACCATGACGGCCATCTGCACGGCCAGGCCGGACAGTTCGCCGGTCTTGATCGCCTGGCCGAGGCCGACCGGCGCCTCCTGCTTCTGCACCAGCTGGATCATGACGTTCTGCAGGGGCAGCATGTCCTGGTCGTTGAGGTACAGGGAGGCGTTGAACCAGGCGCTCCAGTAGCCGACGGCGTAGAACAGGGTGATCACCGCGACGACCGCGCGGGACAGGGGCAGGACGATCTGCCACAGGATGCGCAGGTCCCCGGCGCCGTCGATGCGGGCGCTGTCGACCAGTTCCTGCGAGATGCCCATGAAGAAGCCGCGCAGCACCAGGATGTTGAAGACGCTGATCGCGCCGGGGAGGATCAGCGCGAGGTAGCTGTCCGTCAGGCCGAGGGACTGCACCAGCAGGTAGGTGGGGATGAGTCCGGCGCTGAAGAACATCGTGGCCAGCAGCACCATGAGGATCCAGCGGTGGCCCAGCGAGCCGCTGCGGGACAGCCCGTAGGCGCACAGCACCGACACCGCCATGGAGAACAGGGTGCCGACGAGGGTGACGCCGATGCTCACGAGCGCGGCCCGGGTGACCTGGCCGCCGCTGAGGAGTTCCTGGTAGGCGACGAAGGTGATGTCCTTCGGGATCATCACCAGCCCGCCGGCCTCGTCGATGGACCTGCGCGAGGAGAGGCTGGTGACGACGACGATCCACAGCGGGAACAGGATGCCCAGGCAGGCCAGGAGCAGGACGAGGCCCTTGCCGGCGAGTCCGGCCCGGCTGGGCCTCTCCTCCCACACCGGCCGGGGCGGGGCCGCCCACCGGCCGGGAGTCCGCGCGGGCTTGTCGATGACGGCGGTCACTTCTTGTACACCCCCTGCTCGCCCATGAGGTGGGCCACCTTGTTCGCTATCAGGACCAGGCCGAGGCTGATGACGCCCTTGACGAGCCCGGCGGCGGCCGCGTAGCCGAAGTCCTGGTTGCGGACGCCGTTCCACCACACGAAGGTGTCGAGGACCTCCGCGGCTCCCGGTCCCACGGCGTCGCGTTGCAGCAGGATCTGTTCGAAGCCGACCGTCAGGGCGTCGCCGACGCGCAGCACCAGCAGCAGGGCGATCACCGGGCGCAGTGCGGGCAGTGTGACGTGCCACATGCGGCGCCAGCGGTTCGCGCCGTCCATCGCGGCGGCCTCGTACAGGTCGGGGCTGACCGAGGCGAGCGCGGCGAGGAAGACGATGATCCCCCAGCCGGCGTCCTTCCAGACGCTCTGCGCGGTGACCAGGAACGCGAAGGTGTCCGGGTCGGTCATGAGGCTGAGCCCGTCGTACCCGTGGTCGCGCAGCAGCTGGGAGAGGAGCCCGGCGCCGCCGAACAGCTGCTGGAAGACGGCGATGACCAGCACCCAGGAGAAGAAGTGCGGCAGGTAGAGGACGGCCTGCGCGATCGCCCGCACCCGGGGCCGCACCACGCTGTTGATGAGCAGCGCGAGCAGGATGGGGACCGGGAAGTACAGCACGAGCTGGAGCAGGAACAGCACCAGCGTGTTCCGCACCGCGTTCCAGAAGGCGGAGTCCTCGAAGATCCGCTGGAAGTTCTCCAGGCCCACCCAGGGGCTGTGCAGGATGGAGACGACGCCGTTGTCGCTGATGTAGGGGTCGTACTCCTGGAAGGCGACGACGTTGCCGAGGATCGGTACGTAGTTGAAGAGCAGTACCAGCAGGACGGCCGGCAGCGTCATCAGCAGCAGTACGCGGTCGCGCCGGAATCTCAGCCGCAGGCCGAGCTTTCCCGTGTTCGTCCTCCCCTTCCGGGAGCCGGTGGCGTCGCCGGACGCCACCGGGGTCTTCTTCGTCGCATCGGCCTCGGCCCTGGTCCGGGGCACCGTGCTGTGGGACACGGCGGTTCTCCTCGCCTCGGTACCGGTCAGCTCGCCGCCGTGCCGTTCTCGTCGAGCAGCTTCCTGTACCAGTCGCGCAGCTTGTCGCCGCCCTTGCTCCGCCAGTCGGAGACGGCCTGCTGCATGTCGCTGATCTTCTTGCGGCCGCGGACGACGTCGTCCTCGAGCTGTTCGAAGTCGTTGGCGAGGTTGGTCCAGCGGGCGGGCTCGACGATCTGCATGCCGTAGAACGTGGACTTCTTGGTGAAGGCGCCCATCCGCTGCTGCCACTCCACCTGCCCCTTGGCGACCTCGGGGAAGTCGGGGTGGGCGATGGTCGCGGCGGGGCTCGCCACCATCACGTAGGCGTTCATCACGTCGATGTTGCCCTGCTCGGTCTTGGTGGGCACGCCGTTCTCGACGGTGTAGTGGGTGCCCTCCACACCGTAGTTGGTGGCCATGTACTCCTTGGTGCCGTACGGCGCGGCGGTGACGTTGGCGACGGCCAGCACGTCGCGGATCACGGACTCGGACGCCTTCTTGTTGACGAAGGCGAAGATGCCCGCCGGGTTCTGCGCCCACAGGGTGGGGGTGCCGCCGTCGTGGCCGAAGATGTCCATGCCCCAGATCCTGAACTCGGGGTTCTGGGTGGCCTGTTCCGCGGTGCGGCTCCACCACTGGGACATGTCCTGGTTGTAGATGAGGAACTCGCCGGCGGCGAACTTGGGACCGGGGTCGGCGGCGTTGCTCTTGCCGAGCCGGGCGTCGGGGTGCACGACTCCGGCGGCGAACAGCTTGCGCGTCCACTCCAGGGCCTCGAGGTACTCGTCGGTCTCGACGCGGTGGACCAGCTTGCCGTCGGCCTGGTTCCAGCCGAGCGACTTCTCGTTGCCGGAGAGCACGCCGAAGGCGTTGAAGGCGGTCCACTTCATGTCCAGGCAGGCCCAGCGCTTGGCCCTCGCGCTGGTGGCCTCCTTGGCCAGCGTCATGAACTCGTCGCAGGAGCGGGGGACCTGGTAGCCCTCCTTCTCGAAGATGTCCTGCCGGTACAGCGGCACGATGCTGGTCACGTACGAGGAGGGCATCGGCAGGCCGCGCAGCTTGCCACCGAAGAGGGACCGCTGCCAGGCGTCGGTGGGGATCGCCGCGAGGTTGGGGTACTCCTTGACGGCGTCGCCGGAGAGGTAGGGGCCGAGGTCGGCGAACTTGCCGATGATGGCGCTGGGTATCTTGCCGGTCATGTTCCAGCCGGGCACGACCACCACGTCGGGCACCTTGCTGGAGGCGAGGACCGCGCCGAGCTTCTGGTCGTAGGTGTTGCCGTCCTGGTTCTGCCAGACCACGTCGACGCCGATGAGGTCGTTCATCGCCCTGTAGTAGGCGTTGTCCTCCTTCGGCGGGGACCCCCAGAACGGCGACATGACGGTGACCCGGCCGCCCTTGCCGAGCTTCTTCGGCACCGAGGTCTTCAGGCCCGCGAGGTCCAGCTTGCCGGTGAAGCCGACCGCGGAGCCGTTCTTGCTGGGGATGTCGGGGGTGACCACGTTGCCGGCCACGTACGCCGGCAGCAGCTTCTCGGCGTCCTTGCCCGACGTGGTGCCGTCCCGCGAGCCTCCGTCCGACCCCCCGCCGCAGGCGGAGAGCAGCGGCATCCCTCCCGCCACCGCTGCGGTGACGGCCGCGGTGGAGGTGAGGAACTTTCTCCGGCTGGGACCGGAGGCGGCGTTCGGCGTCATTGCGTCAACCCTTCGTGGCGCACCGGGACACCCGGCGGTGGCCGTCGGCTGCGGTGTCTTCAGTGGAACTGGCTGAGCTGAAGCGGTCGTCGGGGACGTGCGCGGTTCCGGATGCGCCCGCGGGCGTGGCCGCGGATCACCGTCCCGCCAGTCGAAGCGCTTCGATGTTGCAGTGAGGTTAAGTGAACCCCTGGGGGCGCACAAGAGTCACTTCCAAGATTCCTCCGAGGGGCACGGGTCAGGGGACGACTGGTCGCTCTCGTACGGGACTTGGATCATGACGAGAACGAGAAGCCGTTATGTGGATACGGCTTGACACCCACCCCGGAGCCGACTGAGCATCGAAGCGCTTCGAAAGCGTCTCGCCGCTCCATCGCAAGGGGACCTCCACGTGACCGCACCCACGCCGCCTTTCCGTGACCCGGACCTGCCGTTCGGGAAGCGCGTCGACGACCTGTTGTCGCGGCTGACGCTCGACGAGAAGACCGCGTTCCTGCACCAGTTCGCCCCGGCCGTCGAGCGGCTCGGCATCGCCGCGTTCCGCACCGGCCAGGAGGCGCTGCACGGGGTGGCCTGGATGGGGCCGGCGACCGTGTTCCCGCAGGCGGTGGGCCTCGGCGCCACCTGGAACGAGGACCTGGTGCGCCGGGTCGGCGAGGCGGTGTCCGCGGAGGCCAGGGCGATGCGCGCCCGCGACGAGCGCGTCGGCCTCAACGTGTGGTCCCCGACCGTCAACCTGCTGCGCCACCCCCTGTGGGGCCGCAACGAGGAGGGCTACTCCGAGGATCCGAGGCTCACCTCGGCCATCGCCACCGCCTACACCCGCGGACTGCGCGGCGGTCACCCGGTGTACTGGCGCACCGCGCCCGTGCTCAAGCACTGGCTCGCCCACAACAACGAGACCGACCGGGACACCTCCTCGTCGTCCGTCCGCCCGCGCGTCCTGCACGAGTACGACCTGCGCGCCTTCCGCGAGACGGTCGAGGCGGGCGCGGTGGCCGGGGTGATGCCGGCGTACAACCTGGTCAACGGCCGCCCGAACCACGTCTCCCCCCACCTCGCCGAGCACCTGCGCACCTGGACGGAGGAGGAGCTGCTGGTCTGCTCGGACGCGGGCGCCCCCTCCAACCTGGTCGACTCCGAGCACTACTTCGCCACCCACGAGGAGGCGACCGCGGCCGCGCTGCGCGCCGGGGTGGACAGCTTCACCGACCACGGCACGGACTCCTCGAAGACCGTCGCGCGCGTCCGGGGCGCCCTCGAGCGGGGACTGCTCACCGAGGCCGACCTCGACACGGCCGTGCGCCGCCAGCTCTCGGTCCGCTTCCGCCTCGGCGAGTTCGACCCGGAGCGGGACCCGTACGCCGCCACCGCCGACTTCGACACCCCGGAGCACCGCGCCCTGGCCCTGGAGGCCGCCGAGCAGGCGATCGTCCTGCTCGAGAACGACGGCGTGCTGCCGCTGGCCCCGGGCACCCGCGTCGCCGTCGTCGGACTGCTCGCCGACGAGTGCAAGCTCGACTGGTACAGCGGCACGCTCCTGCACCGCTCCACCCCGCTGGAGGGCCTGTACGAGCGGTTCGGCCCCGACCGCGTGGACTTCGCGGAGGGCGTGGACCGGATCCGGCTGAGGACCACCGCCGGCACGTTCCTGCACGTGCTCCCGGCGGCGGACACCCCCGACGGGGCGCCCGGCGCCGAGGGCGCCCTCGACCCGGCCCTGATCGCCGGCCGCACCGACCTGCCGCCGCTCACCACCGACGCCGTCGGCAGCGAACTCGCGCTCGTCGACTGGGGGGAGGGCGTGCTCACCCTGCGCGCGCCCGACGGCCGCTACCTGTCCGTCGCCGAGGACGGCTACGTGCGCGCCTCCGCCGACCAGCCCGGCGGCTGGATCGTGCAGGAGACCTTCCGGCTGGAACCCCACGGTGACGGTCACCTCCTGCGGCACACGGGGACGGGTCGTCCCGTCCGTGTCGCCGCCGACGGCGTGAAGGTTGCCGCGGACGACGCGGAGGCCGAGGTCTTCGAACTCGTCGTCACCGAACGCGGCGAGGAGGCGGTGACGCGGGCGGCGGCCGGGGCGGACGTGGTCGTGGTGGTGGCGGGCAACGACCCGCACATCAACGGCCGGGAGACCGAGGACCGTACGACCCTGCGGCTGCCGGACCACCAGGAGCGGCTGCTGCGCGCGGCCCGCGCCGCCAACCCGCGCACGGTGCTGGCGCTGGTCTCCGCCTACCCCTACGCGGTCGACACGGAGGCGCTCCCGGCGGTGCTGTGGACCGCGCACGGCGGCCAGGCGGCCGGCACCGCGCTGGCCCGCGTCCTGGCCGGCGACGTCTCCCCCGCCGGACGGCTCCCGCAGACCTGGTACGCCGACGACGCCGACCTGCCCGGCCTGCCGGACTACGACGTGATCGGCTCCCGCCAGACCTACCTGTACTTCGAGGGGACCCCGCTGTTCCCGTTCGGGCACGGCATGTCGTACGCGTCCTTCGGGTACGCGGACCTGGCGACGGAGGTGCGGGACGGGAGGGTGGCCGTGTCCTTCACGGTCACCAACACCGGGGAGGTGGCCGCCGACGAGGTGGCCCAGCTCTACGTCCGCGCGGAGGCCCCGTCGGTTCCGCGCCCGCGCCGCGAGCTGCTGGCCCACCGGCGGATCGCCCTGGCCCCGGGGGCGTCGGACCGGCTCTCCTTCGAGGTCCCGCTGTCCGCCTTCGCCTTCTGGGACGTCGCGCACGACCGGTGGCGGCTGGAGCCGGGGCCGTACGCCCTGCTGGTCGGTGCCTCCAGCGAGGACGTGCGCCTGGAGACGACGGTCGTGCTCGACGGGGAACCCGCCGCACCGCGTCCGGTGCGCGAACGGGGCCTGGAGGCGGCCGGCTACGACGAGCAGAGCGGCACGGAGATCGTGGACCGGACGAGGACGACGGGCGACGCGGTGACGCCGGTCGCGGGCGGCTCCGGTGAACTCCTCTACCGCGCCTGCGACTTCGGGACGGGCCTCGCACGGGTGACCGTCGCGGTCGCGGGCTCCGGCACCGTGGAGCTCTCCCTCGACGGCGGCCCGACGGCGGCGGCGCTGTCCTCGAAGGCGCCGGCTGCGGACCCGTACGACTACGTGGAGCTCGATGCCGCGCTGACCGCCGAGGGCGTGCACGATCTGACCGTCAGACTGCGCGGCTCACTGCGGCTCGCGCATGTCGGCTTCTCCGGTTGAGGGTCCGGAGGAGTCCGGCACGGGGACGGGGCCCGGCACCGGTGGTCACCGGTGCCGGGCCCCCGACCGGCCGCCCGGCCGGACCAGGCCCAGTTCGTAGGCGACGATCACCGCCTGGGCCCGGTCGCGCAGCCCCAGCTTGGCGAACAGCCGGTTGATGTGGGTCTTGACCGTGTGGTCGGTGATGGTCAGGCGCCCCGCGATCTCGGCGTTGGACAGGCCCCGCGCTATCAGCGTCAGCACCTCCGTCTCCCGGGCCGTGAGGTCACCGGCCGCGGGGACGGGCAGCCGCGAGCCGCGCACGTGCACGAACTCGGCGATCAGCCGCTTGGTGATCTCGGGCGACAGCAGGGCGTTCCCGCCCGCCACCACCCGTACCGCGTGCAGCAGTTCGGGGAAGGTGGCGTCCTTGAGCAGGAATCCGGCCGCCCCGGCCGCGAGCGCGTCGTACACGTACTCGTCGAGGCCGAAGGTCGTGAGCATCAGGACCTTCGTGGCACCGCCGGAGGCGGCCAGGATCTCGCGGGCCGCCTCGATGCCGTTCTTGTGCGGCATCCGGATGTCCAGGAGCGCGAGGTCGGGCCGCACCTCGCGGGCCGACCTCACCGCCTGCACGCCGTCCTCCGCCTCGGCGACGACCTCGATGTCCTCCTGGGTGCCCAGCAGGTTCACGAACCCGGTGCGCACGACGGCCTGGTCGTCGGCGACCAGGGTCCTGATCACGCGCGGCTCCCCCGCTCCCGCCCCGGTGCTCATTCGCTCCCCCAGGGCAGCTCCGCCTCCACCAGGAAGCCGCCGCCCGGACTCGCCCCGGCGGTGAGCCGGCCCCCCACCAGGGCGGCCCGCTCCCGCATCCCGGTCAGCCCGTGGCCGGTGCCCGGACCGGAGGCGGAGGCCGGGCCGGAGCCGGGGCCCGGGCCGTCGTCGCGGACGCGGAGGGTGAGCAGCCGGTCGGCGCCGTAGTCGACCTCGACGACGGTGCGGGCGCCGGGGGCGTGCTTGCGGGCGTTGGTCAGCGCCTCCTGCGCGATCCGGTAGGCGGACAGCTCCCACGCGGCGGGGAGCGCCACCCGCTCCCCGGTGATCCGCAGCTCCGCCGTGCCGCCCACCGCCCGGTGCTGGTCGACCAGTTCGGCGAGGTGGTCGAGGGTGGGCTGCGGCGCGGTGAGGGCGGTGTCGCCCTGGGGGGTGCGCAGGACGCCGAGCAGGCGGCGCAGTTCGGCCATCGAGGAGCGGGCGGTGCCGGCGATCTGCTGGAAGCCGTCGCGGGCCTCGGGCGTGAGTCCGGGCGTGGTGTACGTGGCGCTCTCGGCCTGCACGGCGATCATCGACACCGAGTGGGAGACGATGTCGTGCAGTTCGCGGGCGATCGCGGCGCGTTCCGCCTCGGCGGCCTGCTGCCGCTCCATCGCGATCAACTGTGCCTGGGCCAGGTTCCGTTCGTTGCGCGTCTCCTCCCGGGAGCGGACCGCGTCGCCCATCATCACCGCTCCGAAGACGACCACGGTCAGCAGGAACGACTCGGCGAACAGGCTGAGCGACCCCTTCTCCCACAGCGCGGGCACCGGCAGGTCCATCCGCGACCAGGTGTTGATGTGCACCAGGTTCACGCACAGGGCGCCCAGCGCGCCGCCCGCGACGGCGAGGGCGGGGTGCACCACGCGGTTGCGTCCCAGCGCGTAGCAGCCGGTCAGCCCGCTCACCATGATCGAGACGTAGAGGTTGACGTCCCCGGCGAAGCCGATCAGCCCGGCCGCGACGGTGAGCACCGCGACGGGCGGGAAGGAGCGCCGCCACATCAGCGAGGCGGCGGACACCAGCACTCCGACGGTGGTCGTCACACCGCCCGGGAAGAGGACCAGCTCGGCGACCGCGCCCGCCGTCACGGCGCCGCCGGTGATCCAGGGGTAGGCGGGTGCCGCGATCCACGCGCGCAGCCGCTCTTGGGACGACGTACTCATCCCCCCATGATCCCGGCCGGGACCGAGGCGCGCGTCACCGCTCGGGTGGAGTCCGGGGCCGGGAGTCGTACCACGGGTTGACTCCCGGGTGCGGAGCCTCGGTTGACGCCCTTCGACCTGCGGATTCCTAGCGTCGACGGACATGAGGAGCACCTTTGGGGAGCGGGTCGCGCGCTGCGCCCGGCGGCCCGTCGAGCGGTACGTGTGGGCCGGGTACGCGGTGGTGGCGGTGGCCTTCGCCGCGGCGTCGGACCTGACGACGCACCGTGTGTGGGGGTGGTCGGCCGGGGCGGGGTACGCGCTCGCGGCGCTCCTGGCGTCGGGGTCCGCTCCGCGCCCGGCCGTCCGGGCGGTCGCCGTGGCGGGGGCGGCCGTACTGCCGCTCGTCGGCCTGGTGGTGGCGGGGCTCGGGCAGTCCGAGGTGGCCGTGGTCGAGCGCTCGGGACGCCTGCTCGCCGCCACGGGGAGCCCGTACGTCACGGCTCCCGCGGCCGTCCCCGACTTCGATCCCTACCTGCCGGGGATGGCGGTCTTCGGCATGTTGCCCGGGGACCCCCGCTGGTGGCTGGCCGGTGCGTTCGTCGCGTGCCTCACCGCCGCCCGACCGCGCGGCGTCGGAGCGTTGCTCGCGTGTCCGCTGGTCGCGCTGCCCTTCGCGGTGGGCGGCGTCGACCTGCCGGTGGCCGGCCTGATGTGCCTCGGCCTCGCCCTGGCCGGGCGGGACCGTCCGGGTGCGGCGGGTCTGGCGCTCGGGGCCGCCGCCGCCCTCAAGTGGACCGCCTGGCCCGCGCTGCCGGTGGCGCTCGCCCTGGTCGCGGTGCGGCAGGGCGCCCGGCCGGCGCTGCGGTGCGCGGGTGCGGGCCTGGGCACCGCGACGGTACTCGTCCTGCCCTTCGCGCTCACCGATCCGGCCGGCTTCTTCCACAACGTCGTGGCCTTCCCCCTCGGCCTCACCGCGACCGCCTCGCCCGCCGGCAGCCCGCTGCCCGGACACCTGCTGGCGGAACACGTCCCCGGCGGCACGGTGATCGCGCTCGCGCTCCTGACGTCCGGGGCGCTGCTGCTCGGTGCCTCGCTCGCGCTGCGCCCGCCGGAGACGGTGGGGGCGGCGGCCCGGCGGCTCGCGCTCGGCCTGGGCCTGGCGACGGCCCTGATGCCGGCGACGCGCTTCGGCTACCTGGTCTACCCGCTGCTGCTGGCCGCACCGGCGTACGGGACGGCGCGCCGCGCCACCGAGGTCACGGACCGCTCCCCCGAGAGGACCCCCGCATGACGAGCGACGCCCGCACCCGTGCCCGCACCCTGATCGTCACCAACGACTTCCCGCCCCGGCAGGGCGGCATAGAGACCTTCGTCCGGCACCTCGCCGACCGCTTCCCGCCCGGCGAGGTCGTCGTCTTCACCTCGGCACCGGCCGTGCCGGATCCCCGCGAGCTCTTCCCGTACCCGGTGATCCGGCACCCGGCCGGCACCCTCCTGCCCACGCCCCGCGCCACCGCGCACGCCGCGTCCGTGGCCCGCCGGTACGGCTGCGACCGGGTGTGGTTCGGCGCGGCGGCGCCCCTCGGCCTGATGGCGGGCACGCTCCGGCGTACGGCGGGGATCCGTACCGCCGTCGCCACCACCCACGGCCACGAGGTGTGGTGGGCCCGCACGCCCGGTGCCCGGGGCCTGCTGCGCCGCGTCGGCACCCGGGTGGACACCCTCACCTGGCTGGGCGCGAGCACCCGGCGCCCCATCGAGGCGGCCCTCGCGCCGGGCACCCGGACCGCCCGCCTCGTCCCCGGCGTGGACACCGCGGTCTTCCACCCGGCCGTGGACGGCGGCCCGACCAGGACGCGGTACGGCCTGGGCCACCGCCCGGTGATCCTGTGCGCGGCCCGCCTGGTCCCCCGCAAGGGGCAGGACACGCTGATCAGGGCGCTGCCCTGGATCCGCGAGGCGGTCCCCGACGCCGCGCTCCTCCTGGTCGGCGACGGCCCGTACGCGCCGGAACTGCGCCGGCTGGCGCTGCGGGAGGGCGTCGTGGACTCGGTCGTCTTCGCGGGCGGCCGGCCCCACCACGACCTTCCGCGGTTCTACGCCGCCGCCGACGCCTTCGCCATGCCCTGCCGTACCCGCAGGGGCGGCCTGGAGGTGGAGGGTCTGGGCATCGTCTGCCTGGAGGCCGCGGCGTGCGGACTCCCGGTCGTGGTCGGCGACTCGGGCGGCGCGCCGGACACCGTGCGCGAGGGCGAGACGGGCCACGTCGTCGACGGCCGTTCGGTGGCGGCCACGGCGGACCGGCTGATCAGACTCCTGCTCAACCCCCGACTCGCCCGCGCCATGGGGGAGAAGGGCCGCCACCGGGTGTGTACGGAATGGTCCTGGGACCGCTCGTGGGCGACGCTGAGGAACCTGCTCTCCGGGGAGACGCCCACGCCCCGCACGGACTGACCGTCCTCCCGCGCGTCCACCGCCGGGCGGGAGGACGCCGACGGCCCGAGCCCCCGCACAGTGGGCTCGGGCCGTCGGCCTTCTCGGGTGGGTCAGAGGGCGAGGCCCGTCAGGACCAGCACGCGCTCGTAGGTGTAGTCGTCCATCGCGAACCTGACGCCCTCGCGGCCCACGCCGGACTGCTTGGCGCCGCCGTACGGCATCTGGTCGGCGCGGTAGGAGGGCACGTCGCCGATGACGACGCCGCCGACCTCCAGGGCGCGGTGGGCACGGAAGGCGGCCTGCAGGTCGTGCGTGAACACGCCTGCCTGGAGGCCGTACTTGGAGTCGTTGACGGCGGCGAACGCCTCGTCCTCGCCGTTCACCTTCTGCACGCTGAGGACGGGTCCGAAGACCTCCTCGCAGGCGAGGGTGACATCGGCCGGCAGGTCGGTCAGGACGGTCGGCGCGTACGAGGCGCCGTCGCGCTTGCCGCCGGTGAGGAGCTTCGCGCCCGCGGCGACGGCCTCGTCGACCCAGGACTCCACGCGCTCGGCGGCGGCCTCGCTGACCAGCGGGCCGACGTCGGTGGCGTCGTCGTTCGGGTCGCCGGTGACCTGGGCCTCGACGGCGGCGACGATGCGCGGCAGCAGGCGGTCGTACACGGCGGCGTCGGCGATCACGCGCTGCACCGAGATGCAGGACTGGCCGCCCTGGTAGTTGGAGAAGGTCGCGATGCGGGTCGCGGCCCAGTCGAGGTCCTGGTCGCTCGCCCAGTCGCCGAGGACGACGGCCGCGCCGTTGCCGCCCAGCTCCAGGGTGCAGTGCTTGCGCGGCACCGAGTCCATGATCGCGTAGCCGACCGTCTCGGAGCCGGTGAAGGAGATGACCGGCAGCCGCTCGTCCTGGACGAGGGCGGGCATGCGGTCGTTGGGGACCGGCAGGATGCTCCAGGAGCCGGCGGGCAGCTCGGTCTCGGCGAGCAGGTCGCCGAGGATCAGGCCGGACAGCGGGGTGGCGGGGGCCGGCTTGAGGATGATCGGGGCGCCGGCCGCGATCGCCGGGGCGATCTTGTGGGCGCACAGGTTCAGCGGGAAGTTGAACGGCGCGATGCCGAGGACGACGCCCTTGGGGAAGCGGCGGGTGAGGGCGAGGCGGCCCTGGCCGCCGGCGTCGGTGTCCAGGCGCTGGGCCTCGCCGCCGTTGAAGCGGCGGGCCTCCTCGGCCGCGAAGCGGAAGACGGACACCGCGCGGCCGACCTCGCCGCGGGCCCACTTGATCGGCTTGCCGTTCTCGGCGGAGATGAGCCGCGCGAGCTCCTCGGTGCGCTCGGCCAGGCGGCGGCTGACGTGGTCCAGGGCGGCGGCGCGGACGTGGGCGGGGGTGGCGGCGAACTCGTCCCGTACGGCGTACGCGGCGGCCACGGCCTCCTCGACCTGGGCGTCGGTCGGCAGGCTCACCGTGGCGACGGTACGGCCGTCCCAGGGGGACGTGACGTCGAAGGTGTCGTCGCCGGTGGCCTGGCGGCCGGCGAGCCAGAAGGCGGTGGTGGAAGTCATGGGGTTCCGGCCCTTCCGCGTTGGGGTGGGTGGACGGCTGTGCGGAGTCCACGGTAGGGCGGGCGGCGGCGGGTGGCGTTTGTCCGAGACGTAGTGGTCGGCGGGGGTGATTCGACGGATCGGCGGGATGTGCGCCCGTGGACGGGGCGGGGGCGCGGCCGCGGACCGCGGACGCGGCCGGCGGATCCTCCGGCTCCCCCGCCCCCTCACTCGCCGGAGGGCGCGGCCTTCTCCCCGTCCGTCGCGCCGGCCAGCGCGTTCCAGCCGTGTTCCAGGAGGTCGAAGGCGCGCGCCACCGCCCGCCGGGGGTCGTCGTGGCCGCGTGCCGCGCGGGGGGCCTCGAGGGCGAAGTGGGCCAGGGCGGCGCAGGCCGGGTCGTCGGGGGCGAGGCCGCTCTCCTCGGCGATGACCCGGGCGAGGGCGGCGCTGTGGCGCAGCCACATGGTCTGGGCGTAGTCGCGCAGCGCCGGAGTGCTGTTCACCAGGTCGGCGAAGGCAGGGAAGCGGGGGTCGTCACCGGTCGTGGCCATCCGGACGTTCAACGCGTGTTCCCGCAGCGCGGCGGGGACGGACCGGCCCCGCGGCCGTTCGCGCACAGCGGCGACCAGGCGGGCCTGCTGTTCCACGTCGTCGTCCAGGACGAGCGCTTCCTTGACGGGGAAGTGCTTGAACAGCGTGGTGGTGGACACGTCCGCGGCGTCCGCGATCTCGCGGACGCTGACCGCGTCGTACCCGCGTTCCAGGAAGAGGCGCAGGGCCGCGTCGGCGATGGCCCGGCGGGTGGCGGCCTTCTTGCGCTCACGGCGTCCCGTGGACGCGGACGGCGCTTCCGCCGGGGGTCGGGTGGGGGTGTCGGGCATGCCGTCAATCTACCCCGGGGGTTGCCCGAGTGCAAAAGTTGAGTTGTTGCACTTATTTAGTGAGTGTGCTTTTCTGGCCCCACGGCGGTCCTGCGGCAGCACCGCGGCAGTCACGGTGCCTGCCCGGCGGGCGCGCACCTCGTCGCCCGCGGCGTCACCGAACGCCTCCCGCCCTCCTCTCCCTCACCCGCCGAGCAGGGCCCGACTGCACCACCCGCCCCCGGCACGACCATCCGCGTGCCGCCGCACGGAACGAACGGAGCACTTTCATGAGGACCCCCCGCGACTCCCGCATCGCCGTCATCGGCGCCGGCCCGGGCGGCCTGACCTGCGCCCGCATCCTCCAGCGCCACGGCGTCACCGTCACCGTCCACGACCGCGACGCGGGCCCCGACGCCCGGAACCAGGGCGGCACCCTCGACCTGCGCGCCGACAACGGGCAGATCGCGCTGCGCGAAGCCGGTCTCCTGGACGAGTTCTTCGCGCTGTCGCGCCCCGAGGGACAGGAGATGCGCCAACTGGACCCGGCCGGCGAGACCCTCTTCCGCCACGTCCCCGAGGAGGGCGAGCGGTTCAAGCCCGAGATCGACCGCGGCCGGCTCCGCGATCTGCTGCTCGGTTCGCTCCGACCCGGCACCGTGCGCTGGGGCCGGGCCCTCGAGGCCGTCGACGGGCCCGAGGAAGGTCCCAGGCTCCTGCGCTTCACCGACGGCACCACCGTCGAGGCCGATCTCGTCATCGGCGCCGACGGCGCCTGGTCCCGGGTCCGCCGGGCCGTCTCCCCGGCCGTCCCGCAGTACAGCGGCGTGAGCTTCCTGGAGGCCCGGTTCCACGACGTCGGGACCCGGCACCCGGACATCGCCGACCTCGTCGGCCCGGGCAGCGCCGCCGCGGCCGACGGCGACCGGGGCCTGTTCGCCCAGCGCAACGGCGACGACCACGTCCGCGTCTACATCATCCAGCGCGTCCCCGCCGACTGGATCACCGCCGCGGGCCTCACCGTCGAGGACACCGACGCGCTCCGCGCCCTCCTCCTGGAACGCTACGGCGCCTGGTCGCCCCGCCTGCGCCGGCTGATCTCCGACAACGACGGCCGCTACGCCGACCGTCCAATCTTCGCCCTGCCCGTGCCGCACGTCTGGGAGCACAGCCCCACGGTGACCCTGCTCGGGGACGCGGCCCACCTCATGCCCCCGCTCGGCGTCGGCGTCAACCTCGCCCTGCTGGACGCCTGCGAACTCGCCCTCGCGCTCGCCCGGCACGACACCGTCGACGACGCCCTCCGCGTCTACGAGAAGACGATGTTCCCGCGCTCCACGGAAACGGCCCGGCTGCTCGACGGCGCCGCCGAGCACCTGCTGTCCCCCGAGCCGCCGGACTTCGCCGACGCCGAGGCCTCCTGACCGGCGCCGCCGGTTCCCGGGGGCCCCGGGGGTCCGGGGCGTCCCGGGCCCCGGTGCGCTACTCGGCCGCCGTCGCCTTCAGCGCCAGCCACAGCTCCATCCGGACGTCCGGGTCGTCCAGGGAGCGGCCGAGGATCTCCTCCACGCGGCGCATCCGGTAGCGCAGGGTGTGGCGGTGGACGCCGAGGTCGGCGGCCGCCGCGTCCCACTGGCCGTGGCGGGAGAGCCAGGCGCGCAGGGAGGCCACCAGGTCGCCGCGGCCGGTGGCGTCGTGGTCGCGCAGGGCACGCAGCAGGCCGTCGGCGAACGCCCGTACCGCGTCGTCGGCGAGCAGCGGAAGCACCGAGCCGGCCGCCAGGTGTTCGTGCTCGACGCAGACGCGTCCGCGCCGGCGGGCCACCGACAGGGCCTGTTCGGCCTGCTTGTAGGCGGCGGACGCGGCGATGGGACCGGACGGCGCGGACAGGCCGACGACGAGGCCCTCCTCGTCGCCGCCCGCGACCGGCTTGCGCGCCGGACGCGCCGTCTCCAGGGCCGACGCGTAGGCGGCGCAGGCGGCGACGGCCGCACCCCCGTCGGTGGCGAGCACGACCAGGCGCTCCCCCTCGGGCACCGCCAGGACGGCCTCGCCCGCCCGGGCCGCCGCCGACTCGACGACCTCGGCGAGGGCGCCGAGCGGGTCGCCGTGGGTGTCGGCCGCGGCCAGCGCGGCGGCCGAGGGCTTGGCCACGGGCACCCGTGCCGGGGGGCCCGCGGACGGTCCGGCGTGCGCTCGCGCGGCCGACGCGGAGGCCGGCTCGGCGACGATCATGCGGAAGGGCGCGTCGAGCAGGCCGCCGTACAGGTCCCCGGCGACCGTGCGGGCGTGGTCCGGTTCGCCGGCCAGCAGCATGCGCAGCACGGCGGCGCCGAGGCGCTGTTCGGCGGCGTGCAGGGAGCGGGAGCGTTCCGTGGTGAGGGTCAGCAGGGCTATGGCCGAGTGGACGGCGTACCGCTCGGCGGTGCCGAGGGGTGCGGCGGTGCCGACGGCCAGCGCCGCGCGGGCCTTGCGGGAGGTGCCCAGGGAGTGCAGCTCGACGCGGTCCGCGTTCTCGGGCTGCTCGGAGTCGTCGGCGGCGCCGACCACGGCGGAGGCCGGTGCGGGCCGCTCGCGCAGCCGCTGGACGTCCGCGGTGAGCCGTGCCGCCCTACGGCCCGCCCACTCCGGTGCCGCGGCGACGACGGCGCCCGCGGTGTCGTACAGCGCCGCCCAGCCGTCGATCTGCGCGGCCAGCGCGGCCAGCAGCCCTTCCGGCCCGTCGCCCAGCGCCCGCCTGGTCAGCTCCCGCTGGGCCGCGAAGCCCGCGGTGACCGCCCGGTACTGGTCGGCGGCGATGGCGGCGGAGACGGCCTTGCTGATGGCGAGGAAGGGCGTGCGGCGCGGTACCTCCAGCAGGGGCAGGCCCTCCGCCCGCGCGGCCTCGACCAGCGCCTCGGGGATGTCGTCGTAGTGGACGCCCACGGCGAAGCCGAGCCCGACCACTCCGGCCCCGGCCAGCCGCTTGACGTACCGGCGCATCGCCTGCGGGTCCTCCGCGTCCAGCTTGAGCGCGGTGATCAGCAGGAGTTCCCCGCCCTCCATGTACGGCACGGGATCGGCCAGCTCGCTGGAGTGGGCCCAGCGGACGGGCACGTCGAGGCGGTCCCCGCCCGCGCGCACGGTCAGCTTGAGCGCGGAGTGGTGGACGAGCGAGGCGAGCGTCGGGGGCATGGGACCTTCAGGTCGGCGTCGGGAGATGCGGGGACGACGGGGAGTATCGGTGGTCTTTTGGCCGCCGCGTATGAACGGCCTGTGTCGATTCTGCCTCACCGTACGATCCCCCCGGACGGCCGCAGACCCCTCGGCGACCGCCCGCGCCCCGGACCGGCTCCCCTCCGTCGGCACCTCCCCGCCGGGCCTGCACGTCAGCCGTCCGGCCCGCGCCCCGGCTGCCGGCGCCGCCACCCGGTCCCCCGGCGCCCGCGTCGCCTCGGCAGCCGGTGCCCGGCGGGCGCCTCCGCCGTCACGTCTCCGCCAGCGGGGTGGCCCGGCCGTCCGGACCCGCGTCCGGAACCCCGGCCGCCCTCACCCCCGGCGGCTCACCCCCGCAGATCCACCAGCAGCGGCGGCGCGTGCTCGCCGCCCACCGTCGTGAGCGACAGCACCGCGTGCCCCGCCGGAACCGCGTGGGCCAGCTCGGACGCCGACCAGCGCTCGCGCTCGACCTGCCGCACGGTGACCGCCCGCGCGGTCGGCGCCTTGCCGGTGATCACCCGGCGCAGCATGTGGACGGCCTTGCCCGCCGGGGTCTCGGCGATGATCTGCCGGTCGGTGACGTCCCGGGCCTCGGTCCACTCCTTGCCCCACACCTCGGCGAAGTCCTGCCCGTCCCAGGGCGTGAGCCCGGACAGCGCCATCCGGCACCCGATGGACCCGAGCAGCGGCCCGCGCAGCGGACGCGGCACGTCGTCCAGGGTGCGCAGGGTCAGGACGACCCCGGCGCCCGCGGAGCGCAGCCGCTGGACGCCCCGCACGGCCTCCGGCGTGACGACACCGCTCGCGTCGTCCAGCACCAGGCAGGCGAACAGCGACCGGTCCTCCCGTACCGACACGCTCGCCGTGAACTGGGCGAGCACCAGCCGGGCCAGGATGCGCGAGGCGTCCGCGTGGCCGCGTTCGGGCAGGTCGATGCGGACCCGCACCGGGTGGTCGAGGGCCTTGAGCGAGAACGGCCGCGTCCGCCCCGAGGTGTCGAAGAAGGGGGCGAAGGCGGGCCGGTCGAGGAGCGCCACCCGGTCGGCCAGGACACCGCCGACGTCGCCGGGGTGCCCCATCTGGCGCTCGCGGGCGTCCAGCTCGCGCAGCAGCGACTCCTGCCCGGCCTCCTGCAGGCCCCGGCGCAGCTCGGCCAGCGGTCCGGGCGTCCCGTCGAGCAGCTGCCGCAGCTCCGGTACTCCGGGGAAGCGTCCGTGCACCGCCCGGAACGGGCCGAGCAGCTGGGCGAGGACGGTGGTGGAGCGGCGGCTGTCGCTGCCCGGGTGGGGGTCGGCGAGGTCGCCGACGAGGGCCTCGGCGAGCACGGCGGCGGCCTCGTCGGGGTCGGTCGTGCCGCCGTACAGGTCGAGGTCGTACACGGAGTCCGGGTTCCCCACGCGGACGACGACGTCGTAGGCGTCGGCCGGACCGAGTCCGGCGCCGGCCGCGCCGACCACGACGACCGCGGCGCGTCCGGCCAGCGCGTGCAGGCACAGGGACTCGGCGAGCGGCCGCACGACGGCGCCGGTCTTGCCGGAGCCGGCCGGTCCGACGGCGAGCAGGGAGGTGCCGAGCAGGTCTGGCCCGAGGGCGAGGCCGGTGCCGCGGTAGGCGTAGGGGTTGCGGGCGTCGTCGGCGGTGGTGCCGAGCCGCACCTGCCCGGTGACCAGGTCGTGCCGGGCCTGCCGGGCGGGCAGGTCGCGGGCGCCGGAGGGGTGCGGGCAGGCGGCGGCGCCGTGGCTGAGCACGGCGCCGGTGAAGGTGGCGAGGCTGTGCCGG
>NZ_BDJC01000071.1 GCF_002005565.1 Streptomyces sp. JHA26
ATCGAGCTGCTTCTGGACCCGGGTTCCTTCCGTGAGGTCGAGCAGTTGCGCCGGCACCGGGCGAGCGGGTTCGGCCTGGAGGCCAAGAGGCCGTACACCGACGGTGTGGTCACCGGCTGGGGGACGGTGGAGGGCCGGACGGTCTTCGTCTACGCGCACGACTTCCGGATCTTCGGCGGTGCGCTGGGCGAGGCCCACGCCACGAAGATCCACAAGATCATGGACATGGCCATCGCGGCCGGTGCGCCGCTGGTGTCGCTGAACGACGGGGCGGGCGCGCGCATCCAGGAGGGCGTGTCCGCGCTCGCGGGCTACGGCGGCATCTTCCAGCGCAACACCAGGGCCTCCGGGGTCATCCCGCAGATCAGCGTGATGCTCGGGCCGTGCGCGGGCGGTGCGGCCTACAGCCCGGCGCTGACGGACTTCGTGTTCATGGTCCGCGACACCTCGCAGATGTTCATCACCGGCCCCGACGTGGTCAAGGCGGTCACCGGCGAGGAGATCACCCAGAACGGGCTGGGCGGCGCCGACGTGCACGCCGAGACCTCCGGCGTCGCGCACTTCGCCTACGACGACGAGGAGACCTGCCTCGCCGAGGTGCGCTACCTCCTGTCGCTGCTGCCGCAGAACAACCGGGCCTTCCCGCCCTGTGTGCCGTGCACCGACCCCCAGAGCAGGCGGTCCGAGGTCCTGCTGGACCTGGTGCCGGCCGACGGCAACCGGCCCTACGACATGGCCAAGGTGATCGAGGAGATCGTCGACGACGGCGAGTACCTCGAGGTCCACGAGCGCTGGGCCCGCAACATCATCTGCGCGCTGGCCCGCCTGGGCGGCCAGGTCGTCGGCATCGTCGCCAACCAGCCGCAGGCCCTGGCCGGCGTGCTGGACATCGAGGCCAGCGAGAAGGCCGCCCGCTTCGTGCAGATGTGCGACGCCTTCAACATCCCCATCCTGACCCTGCTGGACGTCCCCGGGTTCCTGCCGGGCGTCGACCAGGAGCACGGCGGCATCATCCGCCACGGCGCCAAGCTGCTGTACGCGTACTGCAACGCCACCGTGCCGCGGATCTCGCTCATCCTGCGCAAGGCCTACGGCGGCGCCTACATCGTCATGGACTCCCAGTCCATCGGCGCCGACCTCACCTACGCCTGGCCCACCAACGAGATCGCCGTGATGGGCGCCGAGGGCGCCGCCAACGTCATCTTCCGCCGCCAGATCGCCGAGTCCGACGACCCGGACGCCACACGGGAGCGCATGGTCAAGGAGTACAAGGCCGAGCTGATGCACCCCTACTACGCGGCAGAACGCGGCCTCGTGGACGACGTCATCGACCCCGCCGAGACCCGCGAGGTCCTCATCCGGTCCCTGGCGATGCTCCGCACCAAGCAGGCCGACGTGCCCTCCCGCAAGCACGGCAACCCACCCCAGTGACGGAGCAGTAGATGGCCAAGCAGGAACGTGCGATGCGCACACGCGAAGCTCTGATCCGGGCGGCGGCCGAATCGTTCGACCAGGACGGTTTCACGGTCGCCTCGCTCACCCGGATCAGTTCGCGGGCCGGGGTGAGCAGCGGCGCACTGCACTTCCACTTCGCCAGCAAGGCGGCGCTGGCGGACGCCGTCGAGGAGGCTGCCGCGATGGTGCTGCGGGCCATCGCGCACGACGCCGACCGTCCCGGCAGCAGCCGGCTCCAGCACCTCGTCGACGCCACGCACCGGCTCGCCGAGGCCCTGCGCGACGACGTGGTGCTGCGCGCGGGGTTCGAGCTGAGCGGCGAGACCGCCCGGGTGCCGCGCACCGACCTGCGGTTGTCCTGGCGCGACCGGGTCGAGCGGCAGGTGCGGCGCTGCGAGGAGACCGGTGAGCTGCGCGCCGGCGTGACGGCGGGACGGGTCGTCTCCGCCGTGGTGGCGGCGACGGTGGGTTTCGAGGTGCTCGGGGTCAGGAACAGGGCGTGGCTGGCCCCGGGCACGATCGCGGAGTTCTGGCGGCTGCTGCTGCCCACGCTGGCGTCCGACGCCGTGGTCGCCCGCATCCGGCCCGAGGGGTCCGTCCGGTCTGCGGGCTAGTCCCCCGTGGGACAGACTTCACTGGACCGTCCGGTATTTTTCACCGTTCCCCGAAGAGTGACTGCGGTGCCCCGTGCATCCGGGGACAGCTGTGGGACACCCCGCCCCTGCGGGCGTACGCGCGGAGGCGGAGGTGACACGTGTTACCGGCTGTCCGGATCCGGCCGTCCGGTGGCTCTTTGTTTTCGGTGCTCAGCACCCCGTTCGAGTGAGACTCGGGGACGACCCAGCGGTTTTTCCTGTTCAGAGCCAGGATGCACGAATCTTCGTTCGATCTTCGTCTGGCTGAATATCGCCGCTCGAGCCATCCTGTGATTGTTTTGTGTTGACAAACCGACTGCGCCGTTTTTTTATCAAGGGGTTGGACGACACGCAGGGCACGGACCGCAGCGGCGGCGCGGAGGCCGAGCACCGGTCCCCGGCCTGAACTCATGGGGGGCAATATGGACATCGAAGTGCTGGGTGCGCTGTCGGTGCGCGAGAACGGGGTGTCGATCGTGCCGACGGCCCCCAAGCCCAGGCAGGTCCTGGCCCTGCTGGCCCTCCAGGCCGACCAGGTGGTCCCCGTGGCCTCGCTGGTGGAGGAACTGTGGGGGAGCAGGCCGCCCCGCAGCGCGCGCACCACGCTCCAGACGTACGTGCTCCAGCTGCGGGAGCTGCTCGCCGAGGCGCTCGCCCACGGCGAGAACGAGCGGTGCAGCCCCAAGGACATCCTCGCCACCGTCCCCGGCGGCTACCGCCTGGACACCCGGTCCGGGAGCATCGACTTCCGCGAGTTCGAGCGCCGGGCGGGCGCCGGTTACCGGGCCATGGACGCCGAGGACTATCCCGGGGCGGCCCGCCGCCTGGCCGACGCGCTGTCGCTGTGGACGGGACCGGCGCTCACCGACATCCAGGCCGGCAGCCGCATCGACATGGAGGTCAAGCGGCTGGAGGAGGCCCGGCTGTGCGTGCTCGACCAGCGCATCGAGGCCGATCTGCGGCTGGGGCGCCATCGTGAGCTGCTGCCGGAACTGACCGTGCTGGTCAACCAGCACCGGATGCACGAGAGCCTGCACGGGCAGTTCATGCTGGCGCTGCACAGATCGGGGCGGCGCGGCGAGGCGCTCGACGTCTACCAGCGGCTGCGCACCACGCTCGTCTCCGAGCTGGGCCTGGAGCCCTCCGCCGCCCTCAGCCGGCTCCAGCGTTCGATCCTCATGGCCCGCTCCGACGTCCCCCCGGCCGCGACCCCGGCCGCCCCGGCCTCCCCGGGTGCCACCGGCCGCCGGCTCGTCGCCCGTACGAACTGACCGCGCGGCGCGCCGCGCGGACGGCGTCCCGCGGCGGACCGGCCCGGAGGGCGGGGTGCGGGCGGGCCGTGGCGGGTCACGGCGCCGCCCGCAGCACCAGGGCCGAGTTGAAGCCGCCCCGGCCCCGGGCCAGCACCAGGGCCGTGCGCAGGCGGGGCAGGGGGCGGGGGCGCCCGATGACCAGGTCCAGGGTGTGTTCGGGGGCCGGGCGGGAGGTCGCCGTGGTGGGAGGGACCAGCCGGTGGCGCAGGGCCAGCAGGGCCGCCGCCACGTCCAGGGAGGAACCGCCCGCGCCCAGGCGGCCGGTCATCGACTTCGGGGCCGTCACCGGGACGCCGTAGGGGCCGAACAGGGCGCGCAGGGCCGCGCTCTCCCGGCGGTCCGCGACCGGGTCCGCCGCCGCGTCCGCGAAGACCACGTCGACCTCGTCCGCGGTCGCCCCGGCGTCGCGCAGGGCGAGTTCGGCGGCCTCCCGCAGGCGGGGCCGGTCCGGGCCGTCGAAGGTCGCCGCACAGCCGGCGACGGTTCCGTAGCCGCGCGCCCCGCGCCGGGCGGCCGACTCGGCGTCCTCCAGGACCAGCAGGGCGCCGCCCTCACCCACCACGTGGCCGTCGGCGGCCGCGTCGAACGGCCGGTAGGCGCGGGCCGGATCGGCGGTCCGGCTCATCCGGCCGTCCGCCAGGTGCGCGGCCCAGCCCCAGGGGCACAGCGTCGAGTCGACCCCGCCGGTGACCATCAGGCCCGCCCCCGCGCGCAGCCGCCGCCGCGCGCGGGCGAGGGCGTCGATGCCGCCCGCCTGCTCGCTGACGACGGTGGAGCCCGGACCGCGCAGCCCGTGCCGGATGGAGATCTGCGCGGTGCCCGCCGAGTGGAACCAGGCGGCGGACTGGTAGGCGCTGACGTACCGCGGGCCCCTGCACCACAGCGCCTCGAGCCCGCGCTGCCCGAACTCGGCACCGCCCGCCGAACTCGCGGTGATCACGCCCGCTCCGTGTTCCGGCAGCGCGGCCGGATCCACGGCCGCGTCCGCCAGGGCCTCCTCGGCGACGGCGAGGGCGATGCGCGTGACCCGGTCGGTCTCGGGCAGCAGCCTGCTCCGGACGTGCTCCTCGTCGACGAAGCCGAGCAGTTCGCCGCCGATGCGCACCGGATAGCCGGAGGCGTCGAAGCGGGTGAGGGGCCCGATGCCGCTGCGGCCCTCCAGCAGCGCCCGCCACCAGGCGCCCGTGCCCAGGCCGTTGGGCGCCGCGACCCCGATACCGGTGACCACGGCCCGCGGAGCCGGTCGCGTGCGTGCCGTCATGCCGCCGCCCTCAGCCGCGGCCGGGTGAGCACCGTGGCGCTGTGGAACCCGCCGAACCCGCTGGCCACGCTCAGCACCGTGCTGGTGCGCTGCTCCCGGGCGACCAGCGGGGTGTAGTCGAGGTCGCAGGACGGGTCGGGCTCGTGCAGGTTGGCCGTCGGCGGCACCGTGTCGTGCCGGATGGCCAGGCAACTGGCCACCAGGTCCAGGGCGCCGGCCGCGCCGAGCGCGTGCCCGATCATCGACTTGATGGAACTGACCGGGACCCGGCGGGCGTGCTCGCCCAGGCTCGCCTTGAACGCGTGCGTCTCGTGCCGGTCGTTGTGCCGGGTGCCCGCGCCGTGGGCGTTGACGTAGTCGACGTCGACCGGGTTCAGCCGTGCCTCGTCCAGCGCGGCCCGGATGGTCGCGGCCATCTCCCGCCCGTCCGGCCGCAGCCCCGTCATGTGGTGCGCGCTGCTCAGGGCGGCGAAGCCGGACAGCTCGGCGTAGGCGCGGGCGCCGCGCCTGCGCGCGTGCTCGAGCTCCTCCAGGACCACCACGGCCGCGCCCTCGCCGAGCACGAAGCCGTCCCGGGTGCGGTCGTAGGGCCGGCTGGCGGTCCACGGCTCGTCGTTGCGCGGGCTGGTGAGCCGGATACGGTCGAAGCAGGCCATGGAGATCGGCGAGATCGGCGCCTCCGCGCCACCGGCGACCACCACGTCGGCGCTGCCCTCCCGGACCAGCTCCCAGCCGTGCCCGACCGCGTCCAGGCCCGAGGTGCAGCCGCTGGACACCAGACCCACCGGGCCCTGCGCACCGCAGTCCCGCGCCACCTCGGCCGCGAGCGACGAGGGCACGAAGTAGTCGTACAGGCAGTCCGCGGCCCGGGTGTGGTCCACCGCCCAGGCCTTGCCGCAGTCGCTGAGCAGGGCGTACTGGGTGGCCAGCCCCGTGGTGCAGCCGATGGCGCTGCCCAGGCTCACCCCGCGGCGCAGCGGATCGCCCGCGCCGTCCAGTCCGCTGTCGGCGAGCGCCTCGCGGGCGCTGACGAGCGCGAACTGCGCCGCCCGGTCCAGGCGTTCGCCGTCGGCCGGGGTGAAGCCGTGCGCGGCGGGGTCGAAGTCGACCTCGGCGGCGATGCGCGAGCGGTGGGGCGAGGCGTCGAACAGGGTGATCCGGCGGGTGGCGGTACGGCCGGAGGTCAGCAGGGACCAGAAGGGGCCGGTGCCCACCGCCCCCGGGGCGACGACCCCGATCCCGGTGATCACGACGCGTCTCATCGGCCGCTGTCCGGTGCTCCGGCGCCCACCAGGTCCCGGCAGGCCCGCCCGACGAGCCGCGGCAACTGCGCGGAACCGGCGAAGAAGTGGTCCCCGGCGACGGTGTGCCGCACGATCGGGCCGCTGGCCCACTGCTGCCAGTGCCGCACCGAGTCGGGCGCCGCCAGCGGGTCGTCGCTGCCGGCGAAGACCAGCACCGGGCACCTGACGGGGCCGCCGGTGACCGGGTCCAGCGCCGCCTCGCGCAGGGACCGGGCCAGCCGCAGGTCGTCGCGGAGCACGGGCAGCACGCTGCGCCGCCACAGCCCGCCGGGGGAGGCGGTGGCGCCCTGCGGCAGCGAGCCCAGGTCCCCCAGCAGCGGCAGCAGTTCCTCGTCGGGCAGGTCGGCCGCGCCCACCAGGGCGGTCGCCACGTGCGGCGGCAGACAGGCGCCCAGCGCGAGGAACAGCGGTGCGGGCGCGCCGGCGTCGTCCAGCGCCCGGGTGAGCGTGTAGGCGACGAGCGCGCCCAGGCTGTGCCCGTACAGCGCGTACGGGCCCTCCTCGGCGGCCCTCAGCAGGGTCGGCAGCAGGTCGGCCAGCAGTCCGGCGCGGTCGGTGACCCGGGTCTCGCGGCGGCGGCTGTCGCGGCCGGGCAGCGGCAGGGCCACCACGTCGACGGCCGGTCCGACCGCCGCCGGCCAGCGCCGGTAGCTGGCCACGCCCGCCCCCGCATGGGCGAGGCAGTGCAGCCTGACCGGTCCCGCGCCCGCCTCCTCGACCTCCGTCCGGGAAGCCATCAGTCGCCCTCCTCCTGGCACGTCCTGCCCGAGTGCCGTCCTGGTGCCGGATGGCGGCAGCGCCGCGCACCGGGTGACACGAGCTAAGCAACCCCTGCTCGGGCGGCGCTCGACCCGCCGCGTACGGCGCCCCGGCGGCGAGGGCCGCCACCGCCCTTCCTAGGCGGCGTACAGGTCGAACGTCGACGTGCGGCGGGGGCCCGCGACGACGTCCAGCCGCGGGTCGACCGTCAGCATCGCCTGGTGCATCCGCTGCAGCTGCGGCGAGGGCTCGACGCCCAGCTCGTCGATCAGCCGCTGCCGGAGCCGGCGGTAGACGTCCAGCGCGGCGGCCTGCCGGCCGGAGCGGTACAGCGCCACCATCGCCTGGGAGTGCAGGCCCTCGTGCTGGGGGTGCCGGGCGATCAGGTCGGTCAGCTCGGCGATCAGCTCGACGTGCCGGCCCAGCCGCAGATCGGCGTCGATGCGGCGCTCCCGGGCGACCAGGCGGCTCTGCTCCAGCCGCATCACCTCGATCTCCAGCACCGGCCCGACGCGCACGTCGACCAGCGCGGGCCCCTCCCACAGGTCGAGCGCCTCGCGCAGCAGGGAGGCCGCGCGGGCGTCCTCGCCGTCCTCGAAGGCCTGCCGGCCCTCGGTGACCAGGCGCTCGTAGCGGAAGACGTCGACCGCCTCGGAGGGGATCTGGAGCAGGTAGCCGCCGTAGCGGGTGGCGAGCACGTCCTTGGCCGAACCCGGCACGTCCGGGCCCATGGCGGTGCCCAGCATGCGGCGCAGCTGGAGGATGTAGGTCTGGAGCGTGGTCAGGGAGCTCTGCGGCAGATCGGTGCCCCAGATCTCCTCCATGAGGGTGGGCACCGGCACGACCCGGCCGGGGTACAGGGCGAGCAGTGCCAGGACCTGGCGGGGTTTTCCCGCGGTCGGCACGATCGATATTCCGTTGACTTCGGCATTCAACGCACCCAGGACTTTTATGTTCATGATTCCCTCCGTGCCGAGATGGCGGCCGTCGGACCAGAGTGCTGATCGAGTCCTCAGATACTGTCGCTTCGCGGTTTCCCGGGGCATTTACGCGGGCCGATCACTAGGCGGGTCATAACCGTTGCAGACCGGCACCCCAGATTCGTTCGAGTATGTCTTGAGCCGCCTTCGGATCCCGGCTCTGACGGATCGCTGACGCCGGGCTGACGAAACACCCGCTCACCATCACGAAGCCGGGAAAGGGCTCCCGCCGGACGGCGGCCGCTGTTAGTTTCCGGCCATGGAGACGGAAGCGGTACGTGCGGTCCCCGCCGTCGGCGCGGACCCGTTCACCCGCGGGCTGCTGGCCCGCCTGAGGGCGTCGGCGGCCCGTGGAGGACCGGACGGGGGAGCCGGGCGGCAGGATCCGGGCAGGGACGGCTTCCTGCCGGAGCTGCCGGACGCCCGGTTGCTGGCCGTGCTCAGCGCCTATCACCGGCGCCCTTGCCGGGTGGAGTTCTCGGAGCCGGCGGGACGGGCGGCATGAAAAACCCTCGATGAATCCTCGAGGCACCGTCCGCGCGGACCTGCGGAATGCCGGTGAACACAGCATTCCGAAATGGCGGGCACTACCGTGCGCCGGGGAAGCGGTCTCGTCGAAATTCCCGGTGAGGACGAGATGGAGTTCAGGATTCTGGGTCCGGTCCAGATCTACGACGACGGCGTGGACGTGTCCGTCGTGCCCACGGGCGCCAAACAGCGGGCCCTGCTGGGCGCACTGGTGGTCAGGGCCGGGCAGGTCGTGCCCGCGGAACGGCTCGTCGACGAGCTGTGGGCCGAGCGGCCGCCGGCCCGGGCCGCCAACGCCCTGCAGGCCCATGTGGCCCGGCTGCGCCGCCTGCTGCCCCGGCCGGCGCCCGGCTCGGGTGAACCCCACGAGTGGCTGGTGACCCGGCCCCTGGGCTATGTGCTGCGCCTCGGCCGCGCCCCCACCGACGCCCAGCGCTTCCACCGCCTGGTCGCCGAGGGGCGCGCCCTGGCGGCCGCCGACCCGGGCCGCGCGGTGGAGGTGCTGCGCGAGGGACTCGCCCTGTGGCGCGGCCCCGCCCTGGAGGGCTGCGGCCGCGGCATCATCTGTTCGACGGAGGCCGCCCTGCTGGAGGAGAGCCGGCTGGTCGCCCTGGAGACGCTGTACGACGCCTGTCTGCGGGCGGGCCTGGCCCAGGAGATCACCGGCGAACTGGAGGAGCTGACGACCGCCCACCCGCTGCGGGAGCGGTTCTACGAGCTGCTGATGACCGCGCTGTACCGCAGCGGCCGGCAGGCCGAGGCGCTCGGCACGTACGAGCGGGTCCGCCGCAGGCTCGTCCACGACCTGGGCATCGAACCGGGCCCGGTGCTGCGCAGCCGGATGGAGGCGATCCTGCACCACGGGCTTCCCGCACCGTCCCCGCGCCCCGCGCCGTCCCCGCGCCCCGCGGCGCCCGGCTCCACCGTCCGGCTGCTGCCCGCCGCCGAGGGGCGTCCGGGTCCCGGGACCGGGGAGACGGTCCGGCCCCCGGGGCCGCTGCACGACGAGATCGCCTGGCTGCGGCACCGGCTGGAGCGGCTCGCCCGCGAGCAGCGGGACCTGGCCGACCGCCTCGACCGGCTCACCGCCCGCGACGTGGCGGGACTGTGACCGGGCCCGGACGGTCCGGGGCCCGTGGGGTCCGGCCCCCGGGGCCGCCGCACGACGGGACCGCCCGGCTGCGGCACCGGCCGGAGCGGCTCGCCCGCGAGCAGCGAAACCCGGCCGACCGCCCCGACCGGCTCACCGCCCGCGACGCGGCGGGCCCGGGCTCAGGCCGCGCGGACGCCGCGGGCGCCGGGGGTCCGTCGGGCCTCGCGTGCCGGTCGCCGCTCCGGTGCGGCCGGGCGCGGCGGCCGGTCCGGTTCCGCGGGCGGATCGCCGTACGCCGGGAAGCCGGGGGCGGTGTCCCCCAGCGGATGCAGCACGCCGGAGGCGGCCAGGCTGTTCCACACGCCGCGTAGGCAGGAGCACGGGAAGGACGTCTCTCGCCACCCCATGGTCGTCCCCCTCCTGCGGCGCGGGGCCCGGCGGCCGCTGCCGACGGGTGCGGCGGCCACCGTGCGCCGCCGGGGTCGAGGCGGTGCCGGGCGGCGGCGGAGCGCGGGTCGAGCGTCCGGCCGGTGCCCCGCGGGGCGGTCCGCCCGAAGGACGGCTCACCGGCGCCGACACCACCGCGTCCGGCCCCGCCGTCCCGCCGCGTTCGAGCGGGGCCCGAGTCCTCCTGGGCCGGGTCGCGAGCGGTTCCGGACAGCATCGGCGCCACGGCCGTCGGGCGGCCGGTGTCCGTCACGGGCCGGCCCGCGGGCCGCGGCGGACGGCGGCACCCGCGGGCCGGCCCGTCGGCGCCGACCGCCGCAGGAGCCGCTTCGGACGACAAGGGGTGTGAGGATGCCGGATTCGCGAGTGCACCGCGCGGCGTGTGAGGTGACCGCATCGGCCCCGGCCGGCGTGCTGTACGGGCTGATCGCCGACGCCTCCCACTGGCCGCTGTTCTTCCAGCCCTGCCTGCACGTGGAGCAGCTGGACTTCGACGGCAGCCACGAGCGGCTGCGCATGTGGGCCGCCGCGGGCGAGGGGATCGCCTCCTGGGTCTCCGGCCGCCGGCTGGACGTCGGGCGGCACCGCGTGGAGTTCCGCCAGGACGTCACCGCCGCCCCGGTGGAGTCGATGCGCGGTGTCTGGACGGTCACCTCGCTCGGCGACCGCTGCAGGGTGACCCTGGAGCACGCCTTCACCGTCACCGGGGACGACCCGGCGGACGTGGCCCGGCTGGAGCGGATCACCCACGCCAACAGCCGTGCCCAGCTGGACCGGCTGGCCTGGCTCGCCGAACGGTGGGAACGGCTGGACTCCCTGGTGCTGTCCTTCGAGGACACCGTCCGCCTCAAGGCGCCCCCCGAACTCGTCTTCGACTTCCTCTACCGGGCCGGCGACTGGCCCGGCCTGCTGCCGCACGTGCACAGCGTGCGCCTGGTGGAGGACGGCCCCGGCGTCCAGGTCATGACCATGGGCAGCGCCGCCGGTGACGGCACCGTCCACGACACCGAGTCGGTGCGCATCTGCTTCCCCGGTGCCGGCCGGATCGTCTACAAGCAGACCCGCACCGCCCCGCTGCTGGCCGCGCACACCGGCGAGTGGTCCGTCGACCCCGACGCCTCCGGCCTGGACGTCACCGCCCGGCACACCGTGCTGCTGCGCGAGGACGCCGTCGAGCGGGTCCTGGGCCCCGGCGCCACGGTCGAGGACGCCCGCCGCCGTCTGCGCGAGGAACTGGGCCGGGCCTCCCGGATCGTCCTCGACCGCGCCGCGCACCACGCCACCAGCACGGTGCGGGTCCTGTGACCGCCGCCCGGAGCACGGCGGCCGAAGCCGTACCGGCGCGCGCCGCCCACGTCACGGGCGGTGAACCGGAGCGGGCCGCCTTCCTGGAGGCGGCCCTGGGCGACCCCTTCGACCCCGGCAACCCGCACGGGCAGCTGGCGCTGCTGCGCGCCGACGACGCCCGCGCGGTGCCCGAGGCCACCGAGGCACTGCTCGCCGAGGCCGGCCTCGCCGCCGAGTTCGTCCCGCACGACCTGGGCGGCAGGCTCACCGACCTGGAACGGCTCGCCCGGGTGCTGCGCCCCGTCTTCCGCCGCGACCTGGCCCTCGGTTACGGCTTCGGCATCACCTCGCTGTTCGCCGCGTCGTCGGTGTGGACCGCGGGCGACGACGACCAGCGGCGCGCCGTCGCCCGGGTGCTGCTGGACGGCGGCCGGGTCTCGATCGTGCACCGGCAGATCGCGCACGCCAACGCCATCCTGCGCAACGAACTGGCCGCCACCCGCACCCCCGACGGCGGCTTCCTGCTCAACGGCCGCAAGGACGCCGTCATCAACGCCGACCGCACCGACGTGTTCGTCACCTACGCGCGCACCGGCGCCCAGGACGGCCCCGGCAGCCACTCGGTCCTGCTGCTCGGCCCCGAACCGCCCGCCTCGGGGCGGGTGCTCCGCTCCCGCCGCGTGGAGACCTCCGGGATGCGCGGCGCCCGCTTCTGCGGCATCGAACTCACCGACGTCGCCCTGCCCGCCTCGGCCGTCGTCGGCTCGGTGGGCGAGGGCGTCTCCCTGGCCCTGCGCAGCTTCCAGACCAGCCACTGCCTGGTGCCCGGCACGGTCGTCGCCTGCGTGGACGGCGTCCTGCGGCAGGCCGTGCGCGCGGCCACCGAGAACCGGCCCGGCGGACAGCCCGCGCGGCGTTGGCACAAGGCGCTCGCCGGGGTCTTCGCCGACCTGCTCGCCTGCGACGCCATGGCCGTGACCGGCCTGCGCGCCCTCAGCCTGGCGCCGCGGGACGCGTACGTACCGGCGGCGGCCGTGAAGTACACGATGCCGGACCTGCTGCGGGAGGACCTGGACGAGATGGCCGCCGTGCTCGGCGCCCGCGGCTACGACCGCGGCCCCCACTACGGGGGCTTCCAGAAACTCGCCCGCGACCTGCCCGTGGCGGGTCTCGGGCACTCCGGTACGGCCCTGTGCCAGGCGGTGATCGTGCCCCAGCTGTCCACGCTGGCCCGCACCGTCTGGTTCCGCGGCGCGGAGCCGCCCGCGCAGCTGTTCGCCCCCGGCGCGCCGCTGCCCGCCTTCGACCACCGCCGGCTCGCCCACTCCGGCACCGGCGACCTGCTGTCGGCGACGCTCGTCGCGGTCGCCGGACGGCTGGACGGCGCGTCCGGGCGCGATCCGCTGCACACCGCGCTCGCCCGGCTCGCGCGGACCTTCGTCGAGGAGCTGCGGGTGCTGCGCGCCCGGTGCGCGGCGCTGCCCGGCGCGGACGGCGCCGCCTTCGATCCGCAGGCCTGCGTCCTGGCCGACCGCTACGCCCTGGTGCTGGCCGCCGCCGCGTGCCTGGGGGTGTGGGAGAACCGGGCCGCCGCCGGCGACGGCTTCCTCGCCGACCCGGCCTGGGCGGTGGTCGCGCTCGGCCGCCTGGCCCGGAGACTCGGCGCCCCGGTGCCGGACGTGCCCGCCGAGGCGCAGGCCTCGGTGCTGGCCGAGGTGCTGAAGCGGTGCCGTACGGGACACAGCTACGACCTATACGCGACGCAGCTGGCCGGCTGAGGCACGCGCGGCGGGCCGTCGCGCGTGCGGGCGCGACGGCGACGACACGGAGGGAGAGGACGATGAAACCGGTCAGATGTGCCCTGCCCCTTCACGTGCCGCGGCCGGCCGGTCCCTGGCACGGCGTCCGGGAGGACCTGGCGCAGCTCGGCAACGCGCTGGTGTACACGACGTGGACCGAGTGGCTGCCCAGCGTGCTGACCGAGCCCCGCCTGCGGGAGCTGCTGGGGGCCGACTGGAACCGCTACCGCCGCACCCCCGACGCCGCCGTGCGCCACCGGTTCGCCGCCGCGCGGCTGCTGATCAAGCACACGGCCGCCGCCGCCCTGAAGACCCCGCCCGAGTACCTCGACCTGGGCTACCGGCTGGGCGGGCGACCCTATCTGCGCGGCTTCGACCAGATCGAGGTGAGCCTGTCCCACACCGGCGACGTGATGGCCGTGGGGCTCAGCCGCACCGGACGGATCGGGGTGGACGTGGAGTTCGCCGACCGGTTCGTGCGGCTGGACCTGCTGCAGGCCCGCATCCTGACGCCCGCCGAGGCCGCCGAGGTCGACGGGCTGCCCGAGGACGAGCGGGCCGCGTACCTGCTGCGGCTGTGGACGCTGAAGGAGGCCTACAGCAAGGCACTCGGCCAGGGACTGCGGCTCGGCTTCAAGGAGTTCGGCTTCAGCCGCGGGGGCCGGCTGCAGGCCCCCGACGGAAGTGCCGCCACGCGCGGCGAGTGGGGGTTCGCCACGCACTCGGTGCTGGACCGCTACCTGCTCAGCGTGGCCTGCCACGACGCGGGGCTCAGCACGGCGGGCGACATGTCCGTGCAGACCATGCTCGACAAGGGGTTCCTGTCCGCGATGACCCGGGGCGCGCCGGACCCGCCCCCCTGAGGCGGACCCGGCGCCGACGGGCCCTCTCCGGCGGTTCTGTGGCGGATGTGGAGCCGTGTCAGGGCGGTGTCAGGCCGGTGACGGGGGTCTCCTGAACGATGTGCCCGGGAGCAGCGCGTCCGTCGGGCGTGCGCCCCCGGGCCCGCGGTGAGCCGCGGCCCGACCGGCAGCAGGCACGCGGACGCGACAGGAGGCGCCGATGGCGAGGCCGAGCCGCCCACGTCGCCGGCGGGGACCCGACCGCCGGACGGCCGGCGCCGCCCACGGGCCCACGCAGCAGCGGCCGACCGTACCGGTGACGTGGCAGCAGTACGACGTCCTGCTCGACTCCCTGGCGCACCGGCACACCGGCCGGCACGTCGAGCAGGTGACGTGGGACTGGCGGGGCCCGCTGGACACCGAACGCTTCGTCTGCGCCTGGCAGTCCGTCATGGACCGCGAGGCGGTGCTGCGGACCGCCGTCGACTGGCAGCCCGACCCCCGCGTCCTGCCGCCCGGTCCCCGCATCGTGCTGCACGACCACGCGCGCGCCGACGTCGTACGCCACCGCGCGGGCAGCGTCGACTGGGACGACCTGCTCGAACGCGACCGGCTGCGCGGTTTCGACCTGCGCCGCCCGGCCCCGCTGCGCCTGACCCTCCTCGACCTGTCCGGCGAGGGCGCCGCCCGGTCGGCGGGACCGCCGGCCACGCGGGTGCTGCTCACCTTCCACCACGCGCTGCTGGACGCCTGGAGCGCGTTCGTGCTGATGGACGAGTTCGGTCGCGCCTACCTGGCCGGCGGCGTGCTGCCCGGCGGGGAGCGCAGGCCCGACATCCGGGACCGGGCCCGCTGGCTGGAACGCCAGGACCCGGCGCCGGCCCGGGACTTCTTCACCCGGACGCTGCCGCCGGGACGCCCCGTGCTGCTGCCCGCCCTGCCCGGCCCCGAGACGCGGCAGAGCGGCTGCGGCCGGGCCGAGGCCCGTCTGAGCGCCGCCGAGACCGGACGGCTGCGCCGCTGGGCCGGCACCCGGGCGGTGTCCGACTCCAGCGTGCTGCACGCGGTGTGGGCGCTGCTGCTGTACCGGGCGGCCGGCACCGGCGGACCGGTGACGGTCGGTTTCGGTGTCACCGCCTCGGGGCGCGGCATCGCCCTGGACGCCGTCGAACGGCTGGTGGGGCCGATGCGCACCTGCCTGCCCATGACCGTCGAGGTCGATCCCGCCCACCGGCTGGCGCACCTGCTGGCCACGCTGCGCGACCGGGCACTGGACATGGCCGCCTACGAGTGGACCTGCGCCGGGCAGGTGCAGCAGTGGACCGGCGGCAGGGCCGGCAGGCTGCTGGACAGCCTGGTGTCCGTCGAGGCGGTCCCGCGCCCGCCGGCCGAGCTGCGGGCCGGGCTGTCGGCCGCCGGCATCCGCTTCGAGCGGCAGCGGGCCGGCGGCGCGCACACCGTCTTCCCCGTCGCCCTGCTCGCCCGTCACCTCGCCGACGGCTCGCTGGCCCTGGCCGCCCTGTACGACCGGGCCCGTCTCTCCGACGCCGACGCGGACCTGCTCGTGGCCCACTGCACCCGCCTGCTGCGCCATCTGCCCGGCACCGCGCAGAGCGCGACCGTCGCCGACGTGCTGGCCGTCCTCGGTGAGGACCGGGCACCGCACATGGCTCCGGGGCGGCGCCGCGAGCGGTTCGCCGAATGGCTCCGGCCGCATTCCACGGGCGGACCGCCCACCGTCGAGGGAACCGCGAGAGAACGTTGACACCCTGGGGCGATCGACGCGAAGGAGGTGCCCATGTACGACGGCGAGACGGGGATCCTGGAGGCCGGCGCGGCCGAGTTCGGGCCGGTGCCGGTGATCTGCGCGCCGCCGCTGCGGCTGGCCGGTGCGGACGACGACGACGAGGACACGATCGTCCGCGGCATCGACTGACCCTGCGGGGACACGGGCCGCCCTCCTTCCGGCCCGCCGGGCCCCGCGCCCCCGCGGCCCCTTCCGCTCTCTCGACGTTCCCGGTCGAAGTTCATGATCGACGTTCCCGAGGACATAAGGACGAAAGACGATGTCTCTGCCCGATCAGCACCCGGCCGCCGTGGCGGTGTCCGCCTCCCTGGAGGCGTTCCTCACCGACACGCAGCACGTCGCCGCCCTCACCACGATCCGGCCCGACGGGTCGCCGCACGTGGCGCCGGTGCGGTTCACGTGGGAGGCGTCCAGCGGTCTCGCGCGGGTGATGACGGTCGCCTCGTCCCGCAAGGCCCGCAATCTGCTGGCCGCGCCCGGCGGCCGGGTGGCCCTGTGCCAGGTGGACGGGTTCGCCTGGGCCACCCTGGAAGGCACCGGCACCGTCGTGCGCGACCCGGACCGGGTGGCGCGGGGGGCGAAGCTGTACGCCCGGCGGTACTGGTCCACACCGCCCAGCCCGCCCGGGCGGGTGGTCATCGAGATCGCCGTGGACCGGGTGCTCAGCCTCAACACGTGAGCGCCCTGCGGCTCCCGGCCCGTGACGGGCGGGAGCCGCAGGGCCGGGAACCGCAGGGCCGGCGGGAGCCGGGCGGCCCGGGCGGCCGTCGACGGCGTCACCGTCCTCGGCCCGGCCGCCCGGTCCTCACGCCGCCGGTGCGGGGGAGCCGTCCGCCCACAGCAGCCGGAAGGCCAGCTCCGACAGCCGCCAGCCCCGGTCGGTGCGGCGCGCCTCGCCGGTGACGAACGTGCCGGTGGCGAACAGCGGGGGCAGCTCGCCCAGCGGAGGGGTGTGCCGCGCGTGGTGCACGTGCGTGGAGACCAGGTTGGCGCGCAGCGTGGCCCGGTCGCCGTCCAGCACCACCACCGGGGCGGAACCCAGGTGCTGCGTGGCCGCGAACGCCGACAGCGCCGTGCCGTGGTACTCGGCCATGCCGGCGCGTCCCTGGTGCCGGCTCATCGGGAAGGCGACGACCGCGTCCTCGGTGAACAGTCCGTCCGCCCAGGCGTCGTCGAGCCTGTCGTCGGTGTCGTCGAGCGAGACGAGGTAGCGGTTCAGCAGCGCCGCGACCGCGGCGCGGGACTCCTCCGGGGACGTCGCCGAAGTGGTTGCAGATTCATCGATGCTGCGGGTGTAGGTCATACCTGATAATTCCACCCTCCGCTCTCGGTCCGGCAACCTTCCTGACAAAGATCTGACATTCCCGAGGTTTCTCTGGCATTCGTTGTCGAAGTCCTGTACCAAACGCTATTTACGGCCGTCCGCAGCCCTCGCAATACTGGCCGGACACCAGTGGGGAGAGGGCCAAATGAACGACTTCGACGCTGACGTCATCGTGGTGGGAGCCGGTCCCACCGGACTTATGCTCGCGGGTGAATTGAGGCTCAATGGAGTCTCGGTCACCGTGCTCGACAAATTGAGCGAGCCCATGCGGCAGTCCAGGGCTCTGGGATTTTCGGCGCGCACCATCGAGGAATTCGCCCAGCGGGGCCTCATGGCCCGATTCGGCGAGGTCGGCGTCATTCCCGTCGGCCACTTCGGCGGCGTGGGCCTGGACTACCAGGTGATCGAGGGAGGCTCGTACGGCGCCCGCGGCATCCCGCAGGCCCGCACCGAGGCCGTCCTCGGCGACTGGGCACGGGAACTGGGCGCCGAGGTGCGCCGCGGGGCCGAGGTCACCGGCCTGGAGACGGCCGAGGACGCGGTGACCGTCACCGCCCGCACCGCGGACGGCGACGTCCGGCTGCGCGCCCGCTACGTGGTGGGCTGCGACGGCGCCCGCAGCACCGTGCGCACCCTCGCGGGGATCGACTTCCCCGGCACCGAGCCGACCATCGAGCTGCGCTTCGCGGACGTGGCCGGCGTCCCGCTGCGCCCGCGGTTCAGCGGCGAGCGGGTGCCGGACGGCATGGTCATGGTGATGCCGCTCGGCCCGGACCGCAGCCGCGTCATCTACTTCGACCGCACCGAGCCGCTGCGCACCGACCCGGACCCGATCACCTTCGAGGAGGTCGCCGCGACCTTCCGGCGGCTGTCCGGCGAGGACATCAGCGGCGCCACCCCGCTGTGGGTCAGCTCCACCACCGACGTCAGCCGGCAGGCCGTCGCCTACCGCAAGGGCCGCGTCCTGCTGGCCGGCGACGCCGCCCACATCCACCTGCCGATCGGGGCGCAGGGCATGAGCGCGGGCGTCCAGGACGCCGTCAACCTGGGCTGGAAGCTGGCGCTGGAGGTCAAGGGCCTGGCCCCCGAGGGCCTGCTCGACACCTACCACGACGAACGGCACCCGGTCGGCGCCCGCATCCTGACCAACACCCTCGCCCAGCGCACCCTCTACCTCGGCGGCGACGAGATCGCCCCGCTGCGCGAGGTGTTCGGCGAGCTCGTCGAGAACTACGAGTCCGTGCGGCGCCTGCTGGCGGGCATGGTCACCGGCCTGGACATCCGCCACGACGTCGGCGAGGGCGACCACCCGCTGCTCGGCCGGCGGCTGCCGGAGCGCGAGCTGGTCGTCGACGGCGAGAAGATCTCCAGCTTCACGCTCCAGCACACCGGCCGCCCGGTGCTGCTCGAACTCGGCGGCGACCACGGGCTGCGCGCGGCGGCCGCGGGCTGGGCCGACCGGGTCGACCTGGTGGCCGCCGACTTCGACTGCGAGGCGCCCGTCGACGGCATCCTCGTCCGTCCCGACGGCTATGTCGCCTGGGTCGCGCCCACCGGGGCCGGCGCCGACGGCCTGGCCGCCGCCCTCACCCGCTGGTTCGGCCCCGCCGCCTGAACCCGTTCAGCCGGAACCCGTTCCGTACCGTCACCAGGAAGCGAAGGAAACCCATGCCCACCGTCTCCGTCGAGGACAACCACCTCACCGTGCTCAACCTGTTCACCACCGACGCGCCCGAGAAGCAGGACTCGCTCATCCAGGAGATGACGAAGATCGTCAACGCGGCGGCGTACGAGGGCTGGATGTCCAGCACCGTGCACGCCGGCGTCGACAGCCCCGGCACCGCCAACTTCATCCAGTGGCGCAGCGGCGAGGACCTCGAGAAGCGCTACCAGGGCGAGGAGTTCAAGCACCGCACCCTGCCGGTCTTCGGTGAGATCACCACCTCCATCCGGCTGCTGCAGAACGAGATCGCCTACACCCTGACCCCCGACGGCCCGGGCAGCGAGGTGACGATCTGCCCCAACCGCGGCAACTACACCGTCATCGCCGTCCACAAGGTCGCGCAGGGCGACCAGGACGAGCTGGTCGACGCCCTCGGCCCCGGCCAGGCGGGCATCGTCGACGCCCCCGGCTTCCGCGGGCACATCGTCCTCAAGGGCCTGCGCGCCCGCGGTCTGGAGGGCTCCTTCGTCGTCTCCTACTCGCAGTGGGAGAGCAAGGAGGCCTACGACGCCCACCGGGACCTGCCCGAGGAGAAGTGGCCGGAGGGCCGCAGCAAGGCCCACGCCCGCATCACCGCGGTCACCACCGAGGTCGACGTCAACACCTACCAGGTCGTCCTCACCCGCGCCGCCGGCGACGAGTGAACCGGCGTGCCGCCCGCCGGCACGCCCCACGGTTCCCCGGGCGCCCGGTCCTCTCGCGGGGCCGGGCGCCCGTCGCACCCGGCCGACCGTCCGTCCGTGGACGCGGCTCAGGCCGGCCTCAGGCGATGTGCGGGCCGGGCCCTACCGCCGGGCCGCACCGTCGACACGGAGGGGCCCGGCCCGCCGGCCGCCCGGCCGCCCCGCCCGCTACGCGAAATCTCCCATGCAACGCCGAGGAGCTGAACCTCTATGCACAGCACGTTGATTGTCGCCCGGATGGCCGAGGCCTCGAGCAACGACGTGGCGCGGCTGTTCGCCGACTTCGACGCGACCGACATGCCCCACCGCATGGGAACACGGCGCCGCCAGCTGTTCTCCTACCGGGGCCTGTACTTCCACCTCCAGGACTTCGACGAGGACAACGGCGGCGCACTGATCGAGGCCGCCAAGACCGACCCGCGCTTCATCGGGATCAGCGAGGACCTCAAGCCCTTCATCGAGGCGTACGACCCGAAGACCTGGCGCTCGCCGGCCGACGCCATGGCCACCCGGTTCTACGACTGGGAGGCGTCCGCGTGAACCGGCGACGCGTCGTCATCACCGGGATCGAGGTGATCGCCCCCGGCGGTGTCGGCCGGGACAGGTTCTGGGACCTGCTGAGCAACGGCCGTACCGCCACCCGGGGCATCACGTTCTTCGACCCCTCCCCGTTCCGCTCGAAGGTGGCCGCCGAGGCCGACTTCGACCCCTACGAGCACGGCCTGACGCCCCAGGAGGTGCGCCGGCTGGACCGGGCCGCCCAGTTCGCGGTCGTCGCCTCGCGCGGCGCCGTCGCCGACAGCGGCATCGACCTGGGCGCCCTCGACCCGCACCGCGTCGGGGTCACCGTGGGCAGCGCGGTCGGCGCGACGATGGGCCTGGACGAGGAGTACCGCGTCGTCAGCGACGGCGGCCGCCTCGACGTCGTGGACCACACCTACGCCGTCCCGCACCTGTACGGGCACATGGTGCCCAGCTCGTTCGCCGCCGAGGTCGCCTGGGCGGTCGGCGCCGAGGGCCCGAGCACCGTGGTCTCCACCGGCTGCACCTCCGGCATCGACTCCGTCGGCTACGCCGTGGAGCTGGTCCGCGAGGGCTCGGCGGACGTGGTGATCGCCGGTTCCTCCGACGCGCCGATCTCGCCGATCACCATGGCCTGCTTCGACGCGATCAAGGCGACCACCCCCCGTCACGACGAACCGCAGTGCGCCTCCCGCCCCTTCGACGCCACCCGCAACGGGTTCGTCCTCGGGGAGGGCACCGCCTTCTTCGTCCTGGAGGAGCTGGAGAGCGCCCGCAGGCGCGGCGCGCACGTCTACGCCGAGATCGCCGGGTACGCCACCCGCTCCAACGCCTACCACATGACGGGTCTCAGGCCCGACGGCGTGGAGATGGCCGAGGCGATCGAACGGGCCATGGACGAGGCCCGGCTGAACCCGGAGTCGATCGACTACATCAACGCCCACGGTTCCGGCACCAAGCAGAACGACCGGCACGAGACCGCCGCGTTCAAGCGGAGCCTGGGCGAACACGCCTACCGCACCCCGGTCAGCTCCATCAAGTCGATGGTCGGGCACTCCCTGGGCGCGATCGGTTCCATCGAGATCGCCGCGTCCGCGCTGGCCATGGAGTACGACGTGGTCCCGCCCACGGCCAACCTGCACACCCCGGACCCGGAGTGCGACCTCGACTACGTGCCCGTCGTCGCCCGTGACCAGCTCGTCGACACCGTCCTGACCGTGGGCAGCGGGTTCGGCGGCTTCCAGAGCGCCATGGTGCTCGCCAGCGCGGAAAGGAGCCTCGTATGACCGCCTCGGTGGTGGTGACCGGCCTGGGCGTCGCGGCACCCAACGGACTGGGCACGCAGGACTACTGGTCGGCGACGCTGGGCGGCAAGCACGGCATCGGCCGCATCACCCGCTTCGACCCGTCCGCCTACCCGGCCCGGCTGGCCGGCGAGGTTCCCGGCTTCGTCGCCGAGGACCACCTGAGCAGCCGGCTGCTGCCGCAGACCGACCGGGTCACCCGGCTGGCGCTGGTCGCCGCCGACTGGGCCCTGAAGGACGCCGGCGCCGACCCCGGGGAACTGCCGGAGTTCGACATGGGCGTCATCACGGCGTCCGCCGCCGGCGGCTTCGAGTTCGGCCAGGGCGAGCTGCAGAACCTGTGGAGCCGCGGCAGCCAGTACGTCTCCGCCTACCAGTCCTTCGCCTGGTTCTACGCCGTCAACAGCGGCCAGATCTCCATCCGCAACGGCATGAAGGGCCCCTCCGGGGTCGTCGTCAGCGAGGGCGCGGGCGGCCTGGACGCCGTCGCGCAGGCCCGGCGGCAGATCCGCAAGGGCACCGCCCTGATCGTCACCGGTGCGGTCGACGCCTCGATCTGCCCCTGGGGCTGGGTCGCCCAGCTGACCACCGGCAAGCTGTCCACCAGCGACGAGCCGACCCGCGCCTACCTGCCCTTCGACCGGGACGCGCGCGGTTACGTGCCCGGCGAGGGCGGCGCCATCCTCATCGCCGAGGACGCCGGGGCGGCCCGCGCCCGCGGCGCCCGCGTCTACGGCGAGATCGCCGGCTACGGCGCCACGATCGACCCGCGCCCGGGCAGCGGACGCGAGCCGGGCCTGCGCAAGGCCGTCGAGGTCGCCCTCGCCGACGCCGGGGCGGACGCCGCCGACGTCGACGTGGTCTTCGCCGACGGCGCCGGCGACCCGGCCGGCGACCTCGTCGAGGCACAGGCGATCAGCGCCGTCTTCGGGGACCGCGGGGTGCCGGTGACGGTGCCGAAGAGCATGACCGGGCGCCTGTACTCGGGCGCCGCCCCGCTGGACCTCGCGGCGGCCTTCCTGTCGATCCGCGACGGGGTGATCCCCCCGACCGTGCACACCGATCCGTGCCCGGACTACCCGCTCGACCTGGTCCTCGCCGACCCCCGCCCGGCGCCCGTGCGCACCGCGCTCGTCCTGGCCCGCGGCAGCGGCGGCTTCAACTCCGCGATGGTCGTGCGCGCCGTCTAGCGCACCCCGTCACCGCACGACCCGTCACCGCACGACCCGTCACCGCACGATCCGTCACCGCACGATCCGTCACCGCACGATCCGTCACCGCACACCCGCACCACAGACGAAAGGACCCCGGCATGTCCACCAAGCTGTTCACCCTGGAGGACCTCAAGCGCATCCTGCGGGAGGCCGCGGGGGTGGCCGAGGGCGTCGACCTCGACGGCGACATCCTCGACACCGAGTTCGAAGTGATCGGCTACGAGTCGCTCGCGCTGCTGGAGGCCGGGGGCCTCATCGAGCGCGAGTACGGCATCTCCCTGGACGAGGAGGCCGTCAGCGAGGCCAACACGCCGCGCTCCTTCATCGACGTCGTCAACGCGCAGCTCGCGCCGGCCCAGGCCGCCTGAAGGAGGACGCCCGACATGACCGGCAACAGCACCGCCAGGGTCGCCCTCGTCACCGGTGCCACCAGCGGCATCGGCCTGGCCTCGGCCCGCCTGCTGGCCTCCACCGGACACCGCGTCTTCATCGGCGCGCGCAGCGCCGACAACGTCGCCGCCACCGTCAAGGACCTCCAGGCCGAGGGCCTGGAGGTGGACGGCACGGTCGTCGACGTGCGCGACACCGCCTCCGTCGACTCCTTCGTGCAGGCCGCCGTCGACCGCTTCGGCACCGTCGACGTGCTGGTCAACAACGCCGGCCGGTCCGGTGGCGGGGTGACCGCCGACCTCACCGACGAGCTGTGGGAGGACGTGGTGGAGACCAACCTCACCAGCGTCTTCAGGGTGACCCGGGCGGTCCTCAACACCGGCGGCATGCGGCACAAGGACCGCGGCCGCATCATCAACATCGCCTCCACGGCCGGCAAGCAGGGCGTCGTCCTCGGCGCCCCCTACTCGGCCTCCAAGCACGGCGTCGTCGGCTTCACCAAGGCCCTCGGCAACGAGCTGGCCCCCACCGGCATCACCGTCAACGCGGTCTGCCCGGGCTACGTCGAGACCCCGATGGCCCAGCGCGTGCGCCAGGGCTACGCGGCCGCCTACGACACCTCCGAGGACGCCATCCTCGAGAAGTTCCAGGCCAAGATCCCGCTCGGCCGCTACTCCACGCCCGAGGAGGTCGCGGGCCTCGTCGGCTACCTGGCCTCCGACACCGCCGCCTCCATCACCGCGCAGGCCCTCAACGTCTGCGGCGGCCTGGGCAACTTCTGACCTCCGCCCCACCGACACCCTCCGAGGAGAACCTCATGACGACGCGTGAGGTCGAGCACGAGATCACCATCGACGCCCCGGCCACCGCGGTCTACGAGCTGCTCGCGGACGTGACCAACTGGCCGCGGATCTTCCCGCCCACCATCCACGTCGACCGGCTCGAGGAGCAGGGCGACGAGGAGCACATCCGGATCTGGGCCACCGCCAACGGCGCCCCCAAGAACTGGACCTCGCGCCGGACCCTGGACGCCGCCGGGCTGACCATCACCTTCCGCCAGCAGATCCCGGCGCCGCCCGTCAAGCACATGGGCGGCACCTGGATCATCGAGCCGCTCGGCGAGGCCACCTCCCGGGTGCGGCTGCTGCACGACTACAGCGCCGTCGGCGACGACCCGCACGACCTGCTGTGGATCGAGCGGGCCGTGGACAGGAACAGCACCTCCGAGCTGGCGGCGCTCAAGGAGAACGTCGAGCGCGTGCACGCCGCCGACACCGAGGAGCTGACCTTCTCCTTCACCGACACCGTGCGGATCGACGGCAGCGCCAAGGACGTCTTCGACTTCATCAACGAGGCCGACCGGTGGGCCGAGCGGCTGCCGCACGTGGCCGTCGTGCGCCTCACCGAGGACACGCCGGGCCTGCAGGAACTGGAGATGGACACCCGCGCCAAGGACGGCTCGGTGCACACCACCAAGTCGTACCGCGTCGTCTTCCCGCACCACAAGATCGCCTACAAGCAGATCACGCTGCCCGCGCTGATGACCCTGCACACCGGCGAGTGGACGTTCACCGAGACCGAGGACGGCACCGTCGCCTCCTCCCAGCACACCGTCACCCTCAACACCGACAACATCGCGCGCATCCTCGGCGCCGACGCCACCGTCGCCGACGCCCGCGCGTACGTGCACACGGCGCTGTCCACCAACAGCAGCGCCACGCTGGCCCACGCCAAGGCCTACGCCGAGCAGAAGAAGGCCTGACCGTGGCAGCGGACCGCCTTGCGGCCGACGTGGTCGTCGTCGGGGCCGGTCCCGTCGGGCTGATGCTCGCCGGTGAACTGGCCCTCGCCGGCGCCGACGTGGTCGTCCTGGAGAAACGGCACGCCCCCAACCACGAGTCACGGGCCTCCACGCTGCACGCCCGCACCATGGAGATCCTCGACAGCCGGGAGCTGCTGCCCGACTTCGCCACCCCGCCGAACGAGCCCCGCGGGCACTTCGGGGGCATCCCCCTCGACCTCACCCTGCCCAGCACCCACCCGGGGCAGTGGAAGGTGCCGCAGACCAGGACCGAGGCGGTCCTGGAGGAATGGGCGCTGGCGCTGGGCGCCGAGCTGAAGTGCGGGCACGAACTCGTCGCCGTCGGCGAGACGGGGGACCGGGTCGAGGCCGAGGCGACCGGCCGGGACGGCGTGCTGCACCTGAGCTGCCGCTACCTGGTGGCCTGCGACGGCGAGAACAGCACCGTGCGCCGCCTGCTCGGCGCCGGCTTCCCCGGCCAGGACGCCGGACGGGAGCTGATCCGCGCCGACGTCGACGGCATCGAGATCCCCGACCGGCGCTTCCAGCGCCTGGAGCGGGGCCTCGCCATCGCCGCGCGCCGTCCCGACGGCGTGACCCGGGTGATGGTGCACGAGTTCGGCTCGTCCGCCCGCGAGCGTGCCGCCGACGCCTCGTTCGAGGAGATCGCCACCGTCTGGAAGCGGGTCACCGGCGAGGACATCAGCGGCGGGACACCGCTGTGGGTCAACGCCTTCGGCGACGCCTCCCGCCAGCTCACCCACTACCGGCACGGCCGGATCCTGTTCGCGGGCGACGCCGCCCACCGGCAGATGCCGATCGGCGGGCAGGCCCTCAACCTCGGCGTCCAGGACGCCTTCAACCTCGGCTGGAAGCTGGCCCTGCGCCTGGGCGGCAGGGCCGGCGACGAGCTGCTGGACACCTACCACACCGAACGGCACGCGGTGGGCCGGCGGGTGCTGGCCAACATCCGGGCCCAGGCCCACCTGCTGCTCGGCGACCGCACCGTGGAGCCCCTGCGCACGGTGCTCGGCGAGCTGATCGCCCAGGAGGACGTGCGGGCCCACCTCGCGGGCATGATCAGCGGCCTGGACGTGCGCTACGACGTCGGCGGCCCCGCGCACCCGCTGCTCGGCGCCCGGATGCCGCACACCGTGCTGCACACCGGCCGGCGCCGGCTCCACCCGGCCCAGCTGCTGCGCACCGGCAAGGGCGTCCTGCTGGACCTGCGCGGCGGCGACCCGGCCGGGCCGCCCGACGGCTGGGCGGACCGGGTGGGCGCGGTGGCGGCCCTCCCGGAGGACCCCGGCCCCCTGCACGGCGCCGGCCGCGTGCTGCTGCGCCCGGACGGCCACGTCGCCTGGGTGGGCGAGGACTCCGGCGAGGAGGGGCTGCGGACGGCCCTGAACCGCTGGTTCGGCCCGCCCGCGAGCCGGTAGGCCGTACCGGCCCCTCCCCCCACCGCAAGCGCCAAGGACGATTCTGAAGAAAGGGAACACCATGGAAGGGACAGCGGTGGACACCGATGTCGTCGTCGTGGGCGCGGGGCCGACCGGCCTGATGCTCGCCGGGGAACTCGCCCTCGGCGGAGCACGCGTCGTCGTGGTCGAGAAGCTGACCGAGCCCACCATGCAGTCGCGCGGCCTGGGCTTCACCGCCCGGACGATGGAGACGTTCGACCAGCGCGGGCTGCTGCCCCGTTGGGGCGGCCTGGAGACCATGCCGGTCGGGCACTTCGGGGGCGTGCAGTTCGACTATTCCGTGCTCCCGGACTCCCACTTCGGCGCCCGCGGCGTGCTGCAGTGGAAGACCGAGGAGGTCCTGGAGAAGTGGGCCACCGAACTCGGCGCGGACATCCGGCGGGGCTGGGAGTTCACCGAGCTGGCCGACGGCTTCCTGGACGGCGACGCCGTCGAGATCGCCCTGGACACCCCCGAGGGACCGCAGCGGCTGCGCGCCTCGTACCTGGTGGGCTGCGACGGCTCGCGCAGCCGCATCCGCAAGGCGGCCGGCTTCGACTTCCCCGGTATCCCGGCCAGCCGCAAGATGTACGTCGCCGACGTCGTCGGCTGCGAACTGCGCCCGCGCTACCTCGGTGAGCGGCTGCCCAGGGGCATGGTCATGGTCGGTCCGCTGGGTGACGGCGTGAACCGGCTCATCGTCTGCCCGCACGGCACCCCGGCCAGCGACCGCGACGCGACCGTCCCGTTCGAGGAGGTCGCCGACGCCTGGGAGCACATCACCGGGGAGGACATCCACCACGGCAGCGCGAAGTGGGTCAGCTCCTTCACCGACGCCACCCGCCAGACCTCCCGGTACCGGCGCGGCCGGGTCTTCCTGGCCGGCGACGCCGCCCACATCCACCTCCCGGCCGGCGGGCAGGGGCTGAGCACCGGCGTGCAGGACGCGGTCAACCTCGGCTGGAAGCTGGCCCTGGTCACGCGCGGGGCGGCACCCGAGGCGCTGCTCGACAGCTACCACGCCGAGCGGCACCCGGTGGGCCGGCGGCTGCTGATGAACACCCGCGCCCAGGGCACCATCTTCCTCGGCGGCGAGCAGGCGGACCCGCTGCGCGAACTGTTCGCCGAGCTGCTGCGGTACGACGACGTCAAGAAGCACCTCGCGGGCGTCGTCAGCCACCTCGACATCCGCTACGACCTCGGGGCGGAGGAGGCCGGCGGCCACCCGCTCGTGGGCCGCAGGATGCCGCCGCGGACGCTGGTGGGCGAAGACGGCGAGACCCGGATCGCCGAACTGCTGCACGCCGGGCGCGGGGTGCTGCTGGACCTGGCCGACGACGCCGGGGCGCGGGACGCGGCGGCCGGTTGGCGGGACCGCGTGGACGTGGCGACCGTGACCGCCGCGGACGCCGCCGGCGTCGAGGTCCTGGCCGGAGCGGCGGCCGTCCTGGTCCGCCCCGACGGCTACGTGGCCTGGGCCGGCACCCCGACGGCCGCGGGCCTCGCCCCCGTCCTGGAGCGCTGGTTCGGCCCGGCGGCCCGCTGACCCGCTCCCCCTCCGGCCGCCCGGCCTGCGGTGTGCGTCCCCCTCGCACCGCAGGCCGGGCGGACGGCTTTTCCCGCGACGCGCGTCCCCGCCCGGCCCCGCCGCTCCCGGCGGGGCCGGGCGCACGGCCGAGGCCCCGGCCGCTCCCCCCTCTCGGGGCGCGGCCGGGGCCTCGACGGGTCCGGCGGGACGATCGGACCGGACGGGCCCGGCGGGACGATCAGACCGGTACGGCCTCGACGACCGACACCGCGGCCGCCGTCTCCACGACGCGCTCCAGCCGGAAGCCGGCGCGGGCCAGGAGGTCGGCGTACTGGCCGGCCGTGCGCTCCCGGCCGCCGACGAGCAGCATCAGCCACAGGTCGACCAGCTTGCCCGAGTGCGGCTCGTCGCCCTGCTCCGGCACGACCATCTCGACCAGCAGCAGCTTGCCGCCCGGCCGCACGGCCGCCCGCACGTTCCGCAGGATCCTCAGCGCCTCCTCCTCGGGCCAGTCGTGCACGATGTGCTTGAGGACGTAGGCGTCGGCGCCGGTGGGCACCGGGCCGAACATGTCGCCGGCCACGGTCGTGCAGCGGTCCGCGACCCCCTGGCCGGCGAGGAACCCGGCGGCCCCGTTGGCCTCGACGCGCGGGTCGAACAGGATGCCGCGGGTCTGCGGCGCACTGCGCAGGATGCCCGCCAGCAGCCCGCCCTGCCCGCCGCAGAAGTCCAGCACGGTGCCGAAGGCGGAGAAGTCGTAGGCGGCGGCCACCGGTTCGGTCTCGGTGGCGGACATGTTGCCCATGCCGTTGATGAAGACCGAGCCGTACTCCGGGTTGCTCTCCAGGTACTCGAACGCGCCCATGCCGCGCAGCTTGGGCAGGCTCGGCTCGCCGGTGACCACCGTCTCCAGGAAGGCGCTCCAGTCCTCCCAGTGGATCGGGTGCCCCATCAGCAGCGCGATGTCCCGCATCGTCATCGGGTGGTCGGCGCGCAGTGCCTCTCCCATCGGGGTCAGCCCGTACGTGCCGTCCGGGTGGCCGGTGAAGACGCCCTGACTGGCCAGCAGCCGCAGCACCCGGCCCAGGGCGTCCGGGTTCGCGCCGACGCGCCCGGCGAGCTCCTCCGGGCCGAGCGGGCCGTCCGCCAGCGCCTCGGCCACGCGCAGCTCGGCGGTCGCCCGCAGAGCCTGCGTGACCATCGACCCCATGATCAGTTCGAGCAGGGCGAAGGGCGGCGGCGCCATTTCCCTGACCTGCTTCTGGAGTTCCGCCCGCTGTTTTTCCAGGTCGCGGACCACTGAAGGGGGCGGCAGTTCGGGCATGCGATTCCTCCCGTGCAATAGATGCTCGTTCCGTCCCAGCCGCCGAACGGGCAAGGGACCCGGTTGTCCACGGTAGGAATAATTTTCGGGCACCACTGGAGTGCTGCTCGAATTCCGATCGCGCCCGAATTAACTCTGTTTAAGTGCGGAAAACAAGCGGTCAAACACACCCGTCGGCTCCCCTATGGTGGCGCAGGTTTCGCATCCCGCTCTCCGAAAAATCGGGGGAAGCATGCAGCAGCGAAGAAGGAGAGACATGTCGAATTCACTCGCCTCCTGGAAGAAGGTCCTGCCGACGGCCGCCGCTGCGGCGATGGTGCTGACGGCCACGACGGCCGCCGCTCCGGCCGGGGCCCGGGCGGAGGAGAAGCCCGGGGCCACGCTGACGGTCGTCGCCTCCGGCCTGAAGAACCCCCGCGGCATCACCGCCCAGTCCGACGGCTCGGTGCTGGTGGCCGAGTCCGGCGAGGGCCTGCCGGGCTGCGCCGTGGGCACCCGGTGCCTGGGCGCCACCGGCGCCGTCGTCAAGGTGCCGTTCGGCGGCAGCATGAGCCGTGTGGTGACCGGCCTGCCCTCCGTCGCCGTCGGCGTCGCCGACCCCGCCACCGTCAACGCCAGCGGCCCGTCCCAGGCCGTGCGCAACACCACCGCGGGCGGCGGCTACACCGTGCTGTCCGCCTTCGGCGGCCCCGGCACCCCCGAGCTGCGCTCCTCCCTCGGCGCCTCCGCCAAGCCGCTGGGCACCGTCTACCGCACCGGCGACGGCAAGATCCTCGGCGACCTGGTCACCCACGAGGGCACCCTGAACCCCGACGGCGGGGACATCAACGGCAACCCGTGGCGGTTCGTGCCGGACGGCGCGGGCTTCCTGGCCACCGACGCCGGCTCGAACGACGTGATCGCCGGCCCGGGCGACGGCACCACCTCCACCAAGTACCTGATGCCGAAGAACGGCACCGCCGAGTCGGTGCCCACCGGCATCGTCAAGAGCTCGGACGGCACGCTCTACATAGCCGACATGGGCGGCGGGCAGGTCGGCGGCTCGCGCATCTGGAAGGTGGCGCCGGGCCAGCAGCCGCAGGTCCTCGTCTCCGGGCTGACCAACATCGTGGACCTCGCCCTCGACTGGAAGGGCGACCTGCTCGCCCTGTCCTACAGCTCCTCCTCGCTGGCCGGGGCGCCGACGCCGGGCTCGCTGTCCGAGATCGACCTGGACACCAAGAAGGTCACCACCGTCCCGACCGGCGACAGGCTGGTGCAGCCCTCCGGGCTCGGGGTCGACATCTTCGGCTGCGTGTACGTCACCAACCACTCCGTCGGCACGAACGGCCAGCTGGTGCGCATCTGGTACTGAGGCCGGCCGGCCCGACACGGGCTCATCGCGCCACCCCCTGAGACTGTCCTTCCCCTCGCGGCCCCGCCGGTTCCCCCCGCCGGCGGGGCCGTCGCCGTGCCCCGGGACGCGGAGCACGAGGTGGCCGGGCGGCGGCCGGGCCTCCGGTGGGGAACGGCTCGGCCGCCGCTCGACGGCGGGCGGAGGGGGACGGCCGCCGGCCGCACGGATCGGCATTCTGGCCGGGCATCCGCTTGCGCGGACCCCATCCGACGTCCAAGGAGGCCGCCCGTGTCCGTACACGCCCACACTCCCGCAGCAGCAGGGCCCACCGGCGTGTGGCTGGTCGGTGCCCGGGGCTCGGTCGCCACGACGACCGTCGCCGGCTGCGCGGCCCTCGCGGGAGGGCTGCTCGCGCCCACCGGCCTGGTCACCGAGACGCCCGCGTTCGCCCACAGCGGTCTGCCCGAGCTGTCCGGCCTGGTCTTCGGCGGCCACGACACCAGCAGCAGCCCGCTGCCCAAGCGGGCCGAGCAGCTCGCCGAGCAGGGCGTGCTGCCGCACTGGCTGCCGGGCGCCGTGCACGGCGAACTGACCGCCGTCGACAGCCGCATCCGCCCCGGCGGCCCGCTGGCCGGCGACGAACGCGGCACCGAGGAGCTGATCGACGCGTTCGCCGCGGACCTGCGGGAGTTCGCGCACGCCACCGGCGCCGTCCGCACCGTCGTGGTGAACGTCGCCTCCACCGAGCCCGCCCCCGGCCCCGGCGAGTGGCCGGCCAGCTCCCTGTACGCGGCGGCCGCCCTGCGCACCGGCTGCTCCTACGTCAACTTCACCCCCTCGACCGGACTGGGCCATCCGCGGCTGGCGGACGAGGCCGCCCGCGCGGGTACGCCGTACGCGGGCCGGGACGGCAAGACCGGCCAGACCCTGCTGCGGGCGGTGCTGGCGCCGATGTTCCGCCAGCGGGCCCTCCAGGTGCGGGCCTGGTCGGGCACGAACCTGCTCGGCGGCGGCGACGGGGCCGCGCTCGCCGACCCGGCGGCCGCCGCCGCGAAGAACGCCGGCAAGGAGCGGGTGCTGGTCGACAACCTGGGCGTGCGGCCCGAGGGCGACGTGCACATCGACGACGTCCCCGCGCTCGGGGACTGGAAGACGGCGTGGGACCACGTCGCCTTCGAGGGCTTCCTCGGCACCCGCATGGTGCTGCAGACGATCTGGCAGGGCTGCGACTCCGCGCTCGCCGCGCCGCTCGTACTGGACCTGGCGCGGCTGCTGGCCCGCGCCCACGAGGCGGGCCTGTCCGGGCCCCGGCCCGAACTCGGCTTCTACTTCAAGGACCCCGACGGCGACAGCACGTCCCTGGCCCAGCAGTACGCGGCCCTGCTGGCGTTCGCCGACCGGCTGGGGGAGCACCGGTGAGCCTCGCCTCCACCGGCGTGGTCCGGCGGCTGCGGCCCCGCCCCGCCGCCACGGCGCGCACCGCCGCCACGGCCGTCACCGCCGGCCGCGCAGCCCGTCCGGCTCTCTCCGCCGCCACCGCCCGGACCTGGGCCGAACTGCTGCGGGCCCCCGCGGTGTTCACGGTGCCCGGCGACGTGCTGGCCGGCACCGCGGCCGCCGGGGCGCGGCCCGGGCGGACGACCGCCCTCGCGGTGGGCGCCTCGATGTGCCTGTACGAGGCGGGCATGGCCCTCAACGACTGGGCGGACCACGAGGAGGACGCGGTGCAGCGCCCGCACCGCCCGCTGCCCTCGGGCCGCATCCGGCCGCGTGCCGCGCTGACGGCGGCGGGCACGCTGACGGCGGCGGGCCTGGCCCTGGCCGCCTGTGCCGGCCGGCGGACCCTGGCCGTGGCCGTGCCGCTGGCGGCCACGGTGTGGGCGTACGACCTGAAGCTGAAGCACACCCCGGCCGGTCCCGCCGCGATGGCCGCCGCGCGCGGACTGGACCTGCTGATGGGGGCGGCCGCCACCGGCCGTCCGCCGCGCCCGGCCCTCGTCCCGGCGGCCACCCTGGCCGGCCACACCTGCGCCGTCACCCTGGTCTCCCGCCGCGAGACCGGGGGGCGGCTCGCCGGCGG
>NZ_BDJC01000072.1 GCF_002005565.1 Streptomyces sp. JHA26
GGAAAGCTTGATGCCGCTTCTCGTCGGATAACCGTGCTTGGTCCGTCATGTCGATGAGGCCGGTGAAGCGCTCCTCGATCGCCTTGCGGACGTACCCGACGTGCAGTTTACTCATGCCCCACTCCCGTCAACGCTCCTGGCCAACGAGACTCTATCGGGGGGAAAGAACCTTGGTGTTCCCGTTGCTTCACCCGTTGGCCGGGGGGATATTTCGCGTGGTCGTCGCAACGTTGCAGGGTTGATGGTGCGAGAGCGCCAGCGAAGGCAAGGGCTGGGGTCTGCCAGCGCAGGGTCTCGCGGGGTTGGTTACTGCGGTCCGTGGGGGCTCCATCCCTGAGGTACGGCTTGAGTTCCTCCGGCGTGGGTTCGTGTGTGTGCGGCATCTCTGGGAGCCTACTCAAGGGGTCGATCGACCTCACGTACCCCCTTACCCATTGCAGCCAGCGTCGGGCCGATCCCAGAGCCGACTCGTCCGCAGCACCGTCCAACTCGCCGATACGGCGTTCCAATGCCGTGCAGTACGCACTGAGCACAGCTGCCTCTTGCCAGCACCCGGCCTGTTCACGAAGCACCTGGGCAAGTTGTTCGCGGACAGCCTGTTCCCTCGCTACGTCCATGGCAACCTGCCAGCGGACCTCACGTTCTGCCCTGGCCTGCTGTTCATCCTGCCTGCGCCGAGTGTCGTCCCCCGCTCGTGCCTCGATCTCTCCAAGGATCACACCCAGGGCTTCTTCAAGCGTCCGGGTCTTCCGATCCCGCCAGCGACCGGGCCGATCAGTCAGGCCATGGGCGATCTCTACGACGAGCCGAGCGGAGCGCTCCGGATCTGTGGACTCCGGGAACTCCTGCCTGACCGTGACGGTATACGCGAAGTCGTCCACAGCGACATCCACTCCCCCTTCGCGCGGGTAGAAGGACGACCCGGCCTTCCGCACCTCGTGGCCTCGCCGGACTGCCTCAGCCGCCAGTCCCTGCAACAGCAGGAGCGACCTTCGGCGCAATGTTGATGGCATCACCAACCGGCTCTCGTCGTCTTTGAGCGCGGTCACCATCGGATGCAGGTGCCCCAGTCGTGAGGGGACAGGAACCAGAGCCCTGCCCTCCTTCGGCCGCTGACTCCGCGCGTTGGGATGCGGTCCCTCCGCCAGGAACAGCTCCAGCCCCGGCCCACCGTGCGGGACCTTCTCGATGCGTTTACCTGCCGGTTCCAGGCCGTGCCGCTTCGCATAGTTGACGACGCGCCGCCATTCCGCAAGCTCGTCGTCATCGTGATCATTGATCCGGACGCGGCCCTCGGTGACGAGCCGCTCAATCAGCTCCTGTGCCTTCGCCCGCCGGGCTCGCGCGACAGGCCGCTCGCCATAGGGCATGCGAAAGTTGGCCGGCACCGCCGGCTCACTGTCGTCGGAGGCCGAAGAGTCGTCGTCGATCATCAGGACCCCTTGGGTCTTTTCTGGGAACCCATCAACCGGCACGAACGGGAAAGAACCGAAAAGTTATTCGCACAGGTCAGCGACCATCACACGCCCATCACTGCAGGTCACGGCGCTCACTGATCTCTTCCGGACATCTGACCAGCGGGACTCAGTCGGTCTGCACCCAGCGTCGCCTGCCCTCGTCGCACCAGCGGTGCTCGCCACCCTGACACAGTTTGACCTGCCCTACAAAGCGCCTGACACCCCATCAGAACGAGCGTCAAATGAGCGTCACGAGCGTCATTTCAGCGTCAAGATATCGCCCGTAACGCCCACACCGCACATAATGCGCACGCACAAAACCGCAGGTCAGGAGCCCTTCGCGGCCGGTTCGAGGATGGCGACGCACTCCACGTGGTGCGTCATCAGAAAGATGTCGGCCTGAGGCATCCGCAGAAAAGGCCAGGTCAGAGGCGTTTCTCGGCTCGCTGTGCAGCTTGAAAGCGGCCAGAGCGTCAGACGAGCGCCATCACGCCCTCAGGCACACCCGCCTGCCCTGGGTCGGCTACTGGGCCGCCCGAGGAGGACGAGCTCACATCGCCGGAAACAGACTCGCCAGTAGTCCGCTTCCCTGGGGAGCCAGTGACCAGCGTTCCCGGTCCGCCTCGAAGCCGTGGTCCGCCTCCTCAGCCGGAGCCGACTCGATAGCCCGCTCCTGTGGCGTCCGCAGCGGCAGAACCGCCCAGCAGCGCTTCCCGCGGGAAGTGGTCTCGGCTCCCCGTATCAGACTGAGGTCCTCGATCAGGGCGAGTCCCCGCCCGCACTCGTCGTCCGCCTCCGTCTGCCGAGGCCGCGGCAGCTCCCGGCTGTCATCGAGGACCGCGACGACGACCATGTCGTGCACCAGCGTCAACTCGACGGTCATGGGCCCGCCCGCGTGCCGCAGCCCGTTGGTGAGGAGCTCGGAGGTCACGAGTTCCGCGCTGAAGCGGAGCTCTTCCTCGACCGGCCCTCCCCACCAGCTCAGCGCGGTGGAGACGCGGTGGCGGGCGCGGTGAACCGCGGCCCCGGTCGCTTCGACGGTGAAGCTGATGCAGGTGTGAGGCATGATGTCGCTCCTCGATGGCGGTGCGCTTCAGGCTTCCGCAGTCGCCTCTGCGGACCAACACGCAGGTCCGAGATTTCCACGGCGGTCACCCGGGAACAACCGGCCAGGCCATACCAGAGGCTCCGGCTCATCCATAACCCTCGGGCTACTGGTCGACCGAAGGCGTCAGGCCGTCCCGGATTCCCCACCGCCTTCCTCCTGGCGCATAATGGAACTCTGTTCGCCCGGAGCGAGGTGCCCCCGTGGAACTTGAGCTGCGCCACTTGCGCGTGCTGTGTGCGATAGCCGACGCGGGGGGCGTCGGCCGGGCTGCTGCGGCGCTCGGATACACCCAGCCGGCGATGAGTACCCAACTGCGCCGCATCGAGGGGCTGCTCGGCGAGGGGGTCTTCCTGCGCAGCAGCGCGGGCGTGGAGCTCACCGCCTACGGCGCCCAGGTCGTCGGCCGGGCCCGGGAGATCCTGGCGCTCTCCGACAATCTCGCACGGCTGCGGCCTCCCCGCTCGTCCGGGGCGACACGTCGGCTTCGCCTCGGGGCCATCAACACACCGGTGGTACCCACCTTGCTCGACGTCCTCCGTGAAGCCTGCCCCGATCTGACCGTCTCGGTCAGCAGTGTGTACGCGACCGGAGAACTCATCGATCTCCTAGAGGCCGGCGAGCTCGACGTCGCCCTGGGTTGCGACTACCCAGGGCTTCCTCTTCGACACTCTCCGAAGCTGGACCACCGAGCTATCAGAACCGTCCCGGTGTTCGTGGCCACCCCTGCCGATCACCCACTGGCGCACCGGCTGGAGGTGTCCTTGGCCGACCTGTCGGAGGACGCGTGGTTCGTCTCCGCGGACGACGGGGTGGGCTGGCCCGGCGCCTTCTACGACGCTTGTGGGGCCGCGGGATTCAGGCCCGCCGTCACCCACGAGTTCCACATGCTCGACCAACTGCAGTCGATGATCGCCAAGGGTCTGGGGGTGGCCGCCGTCCAGCCCACCATGCGCCCGGTGGGCGGAGTACTGGTCAAACCCCTCGCGGGGGATCCGCTGTGGCAGCGGCATCTGCTCGTCTGGCGGCGGGATTCGGTCGAGGCGTCGGCCGTCGAGGTGGTGCACCACCATGCCGTACGCGCCCACTGGCAACTGCTGTCGCAGGCTCCGCACTTCCAGAAATGGGTGACGCGCGCATACGCACCCGCCCGTCCCACGAACGGAGCCGGAAAGGCGCTCCCCGGTACGGTCTGATCGGCCGACGGGTTCCACCGCGCTGCGGCATGCACGACGTGCCACGCCCCCGCCCCCACTCCGCTGGGTGGCGGACGGAGCGGAGCACGGGGAAGGACGCCGACCGCGCGTGCGGCGGTCGACGTCCTCCTGATGTGCACCGGGGCGGCGTACTCACGGTCCGCCCGGGCTGCTTAGCCGGCCAGCAGCGTGACCCCGCGGTCCGCCAGTGCTCGGCTGATCGGTTCGTGGATCATGCCGCATCCGCTGTTCGGCCCTCCGCTGAGGATGCCGTGGGCCGTTGAGCCGTCGTAGACGCCGCTGCCGCTGTCACCGGGAGCGTCGCATGCGGTGGACCAGGTCATGCCGGTGAGGGTGCGGCCTGGGTAGGAGACCGTTGCGTTGGTCTCGGTGATCTGCCCGCAGGTGTAGCCGGTCGTGGAGCCCTGCTTGCACACGTACTGGCCGACGTAGTCGTAGTCCCAGTTGGTGATGCGGGTCGAGGGGTAGACCCAGCCGCGCGGCTGCCAGAAGCCGGGGTCGTCGACCCTGACGATCGCGGAGTCGCCGTAGTAGCCGAAGGTGTAGTCGGCGACGTGACCGACCCCCTGGTAGCCGTAGCTGTAGGTGGGGACCTCCCAGTACGAGCTGTCCTCCGCACAGTGGCCGGCGGTCATCATGTAGTAGCTGCTGCCGCTGTACGCCATGAAGGCGCTGGAGCAGCGGACGTTCGTGCCGTAGATGGCCAGGCCCGAGCGCAGCGGGGGGTCGCACGAGTACTGGCCGCCGCAGTAGAAGGGTTCGGAGGCATGCGCGTAGGTGCTGACCTCGAGGCCATCGCCGAGGGTCCGCTTCGCCCACTCCACGACTGCGTGCTGGGCGGGGGTGAGGGTCTTGCCCCGTGGCAGGTCCAGACGAACCTTGTTGTCCTGCACCACCACCGCGGACTGCAGGCCGTGGGCGGCGCCCTTGTTCGCTGCGGCGATACGGTGGGCCAGTCCTGCGGACATGCGGTCGAGTTGCCGCAGGCTGCGGTCGACGACGACGGTGGTCGTGTCGGGTGCCTGAGCCTGCGCGGACCGGGCCTCGACGAGGGCCGTGGCCGTCGACCGGGTGACGGCGACGGTCAGCCTGCCGCCGTGCTTCTGGTCGATCCAGGCTCCTGCGAAGCGGGAACCCAGGCGCTCACGCAGCGCTGTTGCGACGCCGGTGAGCCGCTCCTGCCGCAGTACGCGCCGCTGTGCCTCCTGGGTGGAGATGTGCTGGTCCGCTGCGAGTTGGCCGGCCGCGGCCTGTTGCGAGGCGCTGAGCCGTGACGTGCCCTGGTCACCGCTGCCGACGGCGGGTGTGGCGAGTGCGCAGGTAAGACCGACGGACATGATGAGGGACCACATGGCGCAGCGTCGCCTGCGTGCGGGTAATGACTTCACGCTCTGCCTCCTGGGAGGTAGGGATGCCCGTGTGCGGGCGGGCGATGTGTTCTCGGTCCGGGGCGACGGAGGTCTCCCCCCCTGCCGCCGCCCCGGACGCCGCCCGGGGCGGGGAGAGCCGCCCCGGGCCGTCGTGAGGGTCGTGCCTTGGTGCGGAGCCGTGGGTCAGTAGGCGGAACTCACGGTGACGCCGCTGAAGCTGCTGACGGCGTGCAGGCTGATGTAGTTGGCGCCGGCCGGCGGGTTGGTGATGGTCAGGGTGTGGTTGTTGCCGGCTCCCGTGGCCCGCTGCGTGTGGCTCGTGGTGCCGGGCCAGCCGCTGGTGCTGTAGTACAGGTCCGCGTCGCCCGTCCCGCCGGAGGTGGTGATCTTCAGCTGGGTGGTGCCGGCCGGGACGTAGAGGTACAGGTAGGCGTAGTTGCCGGTGGTGGCGGACTGGTTGCCGCGTTGGCAGTTCTGGCCCAGTTCCCGAGTGTCGGTCCCGGTGCATTCGGTGCCGCCGCCTCCGCCGCTGCCGACGGTGACCGTCCTCGTGGCGGTGGCGGTGGCTCCCTTGTCGTCGGTGACGGTCAGCTTGACCGTGTAGGACCCGGCCGACCCGTACGTCTTGACGGGGTTGGTGGCCGTGGAGGTGGTGCCGTCGCCGAAGCTCCAGGAGCGGGAGGCGATGGTGCCGTCGGCGTCGGTGGACTGGTCGGTGAAGGTGACGTTCAGGCCCTGGACGGCGGTGGTGAACGCGGCGGTGGGCGCTTGGTTCCCGGGCGGGTTGGTGCCCCCGCCACCGCAGTTGCCGGCCGCGCAGGCCGCCAGCCAGGTGTACCAGTCGTTGTCGTAGCGGGTGCCGATGGTGCCGGTCAGGTAGCTGCGGGCGGCGTTCCAGTTTCCCGCGCGGTAGTAGCTGAGGACGGTGTCCATGTCGGCGCGGTGGTTCTCGAGCATGTACCGCACGGCGAGGTAGCCCCAGCGGTAGATGCGCGTGGTGTCGTGGCTGTACGTGGTGTCGAACAGGGTGCTCAGCGCGTACGTGCGACGCCCCGCCTCGGTCGTGGCCTCGGTGTAGGGGACGCCGCGGTAGGAGTAGGAGACGTACTCGGCGAAGCCTTCGACCCACCAGATGGTCGGGGTGGTGATGTTGGCGTTGAAGTCGCCGTACATGTCGAAGCGGCCGTCGAGGTAGTGGGTGTACTCGTGGTTGAGGTTCCAGATCTGGAAGTTCGGACGCAGCCACTCGGCCTCGTAGGCGATGAAGCGCGGCTGGTTGCCGGCCGCCGACGGATTCCCCTCCAGGTACATGCCGCCGTTGTTGGTGTCGATCCCGTACATCGCGCCGGCGTAGGTCTGGTAGTCGGTGCTGGAGTCGAAGACCACGACCTCGATGGTGCTGTTGTTGTCGTTCGCGACGGGGCCGTTGTCACGGACCACGTTGTGGAAGTAGGCGTCCTGGTTGCGCAGGCTGCTGCAGCTGGAGGACAGCTCGCCCGAGGTCATCTGCTGCGCCTTGATGGTGATGCTGGAGCTGCATGGGTAGGTCACCGTCAGGACGGAGCGGGCCAGTTGTGCCTGGAGGTCGCAGGTGCCGTAGTAGGAGCAGTTGGCCTTGTCGTAGTAGTCGGTCATCTCGGCGACACCGACCCACAGCGGGGCCGTCCGGCCCTTGATGGAGCTGGAGTTGAGCAGGCCGCCGGCCAGAGGGCTGACCTTGGAGCGCAGTGCGGAATGCTGCAGGAACCGGCCGAGTTCACGTCCCGCGTTCGACGTGAGGTAGGACTGGTCCGTTCCCAGCAGCGCGAGGTGGCCGCTCGCGAAGTTGTAGAGCGCGTCGATCAGGCCGGGGTCAGACTGCACGGCACTCACGAACGCGGGCACCTGGTGACCGCGGAAGGTCACCGTGTACACGTTGTTGACCGCGTTGAGCATCCACCACGACGAGTTCCAGGTGGAGTCGTAGTCCGCCAGCAGTCGCTTGACGACGTGGATGTAGCGGGCGTTCTCCTCGGCGCTGTCGATGAGCGTGACGGCCTCGGCGAGCGTCTCGCCGTTGGCGTCGTTGACGTCGCGGGAGTGCGGGCTGGCGAAGAAGGCGTCGAGCCCGGCGCGTATCGCGGTCTGCAGGCTGCTGCCGTAGGTGCCCACCGTGCCGGCGTTGTAGTAGTGCACGTAGTAGCCGGCGCGCAGGTAGAGCACGAGCTGCGGCATACCGGTGGAGGCGTTGCCCGGGTAGGACGTCGAGCCGTCGCGCAGGGCGTAGGCGACCGAGGTCATCTGCGACTCACGGAAGGCGTAGTAGGCGTCGTTCCCGGTCAGGTTGAACAGGGTGTTGACGCAGTCGGTCGTGGACGCCTTGATCTGCTGAACCAGCGCGCCGCCGCTCCGGCTGGTGAAGTCGGAGACGTTGCACGCGGCGGCACGCGCACGGGAGTTGCCGGTCTTGCCGGCGACCGCCTTGTCCGTCGACTTCGAGGGACGGACCGGCGCCTTCGCGGTCTTGCCGTACACCTCCTTGAGCGCGTCCTTACTCGCGGCCACGGGCGGAAGCTCGGACGCCTTCGTGCGTCCCTGCGCGACGTGCTCCGTCTCGGCGGTGGGGGACTGCGCGACGGGCGGGGGTCCCGCGTGCTCCGGGTCGTCCGCCGCGACGTGCACGACGGACCCGGTGTTCCCGGCTGCGCCGGCCGGCTGCGACAGCAGGCCCACGCTCATGGCGACGGTCAGGGCCAGCGGCAGCGCCGCCCCCAGACCTCGCCGTACCAGTGACTTTCTCACAGCGCCTCCCATGAGGGATCCGGCCGTGCGGAGCACGGCCGACTGAAGGGGGAGAGGACGTGGGAAACGGAGTACCGCACTGCCACCTGACGGAAGACGAACGACCTCCCGACTTGGCATGGCCACGCCCTGCAACACGGAACATGGCACAGGTGACATTGCACAGGGAATGGCATCGAGGAGTGAGACCGTGGGCGGGACCCGCGCAAGCGGGTCCGCAGGACCACCGGAGACGAGGCGGAACGGCTGCTGAGAGGGGGTGCCGACCCCTGGCGGCCCTCTCGCCGAACGGGGCATAGCAGTTCCACCGTGTCAGTCATAAGACTTCGTTCCGGAAGTGCCGTCGGGCTCCGAAGGAAGCGACGCCTGCGCATACTTGGCCGACGCACTCTCCACCCAGGGGTACGAAAATTCCTGTTCGTCTCGATCTTGCGAGGACGAGCCTCATGAGACCTATTCGTGCGCACATCCGTGCGTCCGTCATCACACCCACGGTGATCGCCACGGCACTGGCAGCCGGTCTGCTGCTTTACCCGACGGACGACCAGGAGGGCACCACCATCAAGGTCGGGACGACGGAACCGCCGACGTCACTCGACCCGGCCGGCGGCTACGACTCCGGCTCGACCACTCTGTACAGCAATGTCTTCCAGACACTGCTGACCCTGGAGCCCGGAGTGGCGGAGCCCGTTCCCGACGCAGCCGAAAGCTGCTCCTTCACCGATTCCGGCCTACGCACCTATCGATGCCGGCTGCGGGATGACATCACCTTCTCCAGCGGACGCAGAATGACAGCCAAGGACGTCCGGTTCTCGTTCGAACGGGTCAAGAAGATAGATTCCGACGTGGGGCCGTCGTCCCTCCTGGACACCATCGAGTCGATGGACGCCCGCGACCGGACCGTCACTTTCCGACTGACCGCACCGGACGCCACGTTCCCCTTCAAGCTGACGACCGGGGCGGGCTCGATCGTCGACTCGACCACGTACCCGGCGGACTCCCTGCGCTCGGACGGCCGGATCGACGGGACCGGACCGTACGGCGTCGTCTCCTACGCGAAGGGCGAGAAGATCTCCCTCTCGCCCAACCCTCGGTACAAGGGCGCCGCCGAGAACACCGGCCGGCCGATCGAACTCCACTTCTACGACACCCCCGACTCACTCGCCCGGGCCTGGATATCCCACCGCATCGATGTCGCCCTCAGACAGCTTCCCCCCGAAATGCTCGCCGATCTGAACCCGAGCGATCCGGGGCTTCGCGTGACGGAGGCGCAGAGCGCGGAGACTCGAAACCTGTATCTCAACAACCGCCGCGGCAAGCCGTTTCACGACAGACGCGCACGGCAGGCGGCGGCCTGGCTGATAGACAGGGACCGGATTTCCTACGACGTCTACGACGGAACCGTGGACCCGCTCTACTCCCTCATCCCGACGAGCATCACGGGCCACACCACCTCCTTCTTCGACAACTACCCTCATAAGGACGCCGAAAAGGCACGCCGCCTCCTCGTCGAGGCCGGTGAGGAAATCCCGCTGTCTTTCACCTACGGTTACGCGGCGGGACGCGGATCAGCCCACGAGGAGGCTGCGGAGGTGAAAAAGCAACTAGAGGCCGACGGGCTGTTCAAGGTGACCCTCAGAGGATATGAATGGGACGAATTCCAGAAGAGCTGGGCCGAGGGAGAGCTCGACGCCTACGCCGTCGGCTGGGTCGCCGACTACCCCGATCCCGACACCTTCGGCGGTCCTCTCGTCGGCACGGACGGCACCATGGCGACGGGGTACGGCAGCAAGGCCGCCGACCGGCTGATCACGAGCAGTCAGCGCTTCGCCGACCGGAGCGACGCCGAAGCCGACCTCGAAGCCCTTCAGCGGATCGTCGCCCGCGACGTGCCCGTCGTCCCGCTGTGGCAGGCCAAGGACTTCGTGGTGTCCGGGGAGGACGTGGGCGGCGGCCAGTACGCGGTGGACGGCACCGGGCTTCTGCGCCTGTGGCGACTGACCTGGATCTGACGGCTCGGACCTGACCCGACCGGACGGGGACGTGCGGCTGTTCGCCGGGGTGCCGGGACCGCTCCGGCCGCGGCGCCGAGGATTCCGACCGGTCTGCCACCGTATGCGCTCCGCGAACACCACCACAGGCTCTCTCAGTGCCCGGCGATGAGTTCGACAGCGACCACGCCAAGACCGATCACGGCGTTGAGTACGCCGGCGATCAGGGCTCCCAGACGCCCGGCGCCGACACGCAGCCCGCCCACGAAGCCCCACCGGGCCGGCGCCGCCACCTCACTGACCACCGAGACCCACAACGCCGTGTCCAGGGCGAGAACCCCCAGGGCGGACAGGGCGATCAGCAGCGCCGGTCCCAGTGCGCTGCTGAGGAGAGGGCTGCTGGTGAGCAGCGCGTGACGGGCCTCGGGTCCGTCGGGCCGGCGCCCGTGCGGCGGGACGGTACTGGCGCTGGCGCCGTTGAACCGCAGGAAGACGCGCATGGCGAGCCAGGCGGTGCGCTTGTTGCCGTCGATCAGCGCGTGATTGCGGGCGACGGAGTGCAGTAGTGCCGCGGCTTCTCGTGCAGGGTGGGATACAGCTCGGCTCCGAAGACGTTCGTCCGGGGCCGTTCGATCGCCGACACAAGGAGGCCCATGTCACGCACGCTGTGCTCGGCACCGTTGACCGTGCGCACGATGGCCAGGATCTCGTCGATCTGGAGGTAGCGCACGCCGCTCACTTCAGGTAGTCCAGAATCTCCGCATCGCTGTCCATCAGACCGGCCAGAACGTCATCGACCTTCAGCTCGGCCCGGTCCCGGGCATCACGAATGGCCCCGATGGCAAGTTCCTGCTTGCTGCAACCCTCCCCACGAGCCCGCTCCGTAAGCTTCGTGTCCAGGTCGTCGGGAAGCCGGAGTGTCATCGCCATAAGGTCATGATGCCTGCCTGGTATCACGCGCCACCGTCGAGTCTCGTGCCCTAAAAGCGCTGGTGCCCCCCAGAGGCCGGGTGACCAATGAGCGCACCACGAACGTCAACGCACTGAACGCGCTGGTTCGGGTCGTGGACCTCGTAATCGATGGGCGTCGGGCACTGACCGGTCGGCCGCCCGGTGGCAAGATCGGATGAGACGAGGCATGAGCCACCAGCGGTCTGCGTCACGGTCCGGTGCGGCTCAAGATCCGGCTCGTTCTGCCGGGGCTTCGCTGTCGACGGGCCTGCGAGCCGCCTGGACGGGGTGCGTCACGGGTGATGTGGCAAGTCGTCATCCGCGAGCAGTCGACGCGTCGCTCCGGCCGCGAAGTCGGACACGGTTGTCAGATCGTCGCCTTGGTCGATTCTGCGGATGCACGCATCGACGACTGCTTGGACCACCGCCACGGTCAGCTCGGGCTGTGGCTGCCCCAGTTCGCGCACGACCCGGGCGAGCGCCTCGTGTAGCGAGATGTGCAGATTCCTCACCCGCTCCCGCGCCGACGGGGAGAGCGAGTCGCGCGAGAGCGCGGCCCGCCAGCCGTGGGTGCCGCGAGCTGCCTGTTCGAGGTTGGCCCTGACGTAGGCGGCAGCCTGGGCGGCGGGTGTGGTCTCGGCCGCGATGGCCTGCTCCACTGCGTCGATCCAGGCGGGGAATTCGCGGGTGACGACGAGTTCGAGCAGGTCGTCGATGGAGTTGAAGTAGCGGTAGATGCTGTTGCGGGCGATCCCGGCTCGCGCGGCAACCGCTCCGGCTGTGAGGGCTTCGGCACCGCCCTCTTCCAGGAGCTCCTCGGCCGCGTCGATCAGCTGCGCGAGCCGCTGCGCCCGGTGCTCCCGGACGCTGCCGGCTTCAATCTTGGGCATTTTCTCCGCTTCACCTCGGACGCTGTGCCGTCTCCCGCCAACCTACCCCCACGCCCGAGAGGCCGAGGGGGCGTGTTAGCTTGACGCAACTTAGAGACACCCTGTCGCTAAGTTCTGTCCGTACTTCCTGCCGAAGGCTGCCCGATGCAACCGATGAACTCCCCCGCTCTGCTGCGATGTCTCCTGGGATCGAAGAAGCGCGCCGCCGTGGTGGTGGCCTTCTGGGTCCTGATCGCGGGCCTCCTCGCCGGGGTCGCCCCGGCCCTGGAATCCGTCGAGGACAACGCCTCCGCCAACCTGCCGCCCGCCGCCTCGGACTCCATGAAGGCCCGTGATCTCGTCCGCGCCCAGCTTCCGGGCCAGGACGCGACGCCGGCGATCATCGTGGTCCGCGGCAAGGGCACCGACGCCGCGAAGAGCGCCACGCAATCGGTCGCCGCCATCACCTCGGCCCTTTCCGGAACCAGCCGACCCGACCATGTCGTGAGCGTGGTCTCCACGGTGACCGCTCCCGACGCTGCGGCCGAGTTGGTCTCGCAGGACCGCGGTGCTCAGCTGGTCATCGTGCCCATGGAGGGCAGCCCCTCGGACGAGTCCTTCCAGAATGCGGTCGACGAGGTGCGTGCCCTCGCGTCCGACCGGGCCGGGCCCGCCGACGTCGCGGTGACCGGCCCCGCCGGGATCGCCACCGACACCGTGAAGGTCTTCAGCGGCGGTGACAAAGTCCTGCTGCTGGCCACCGTCGTGCTCGTCCTGATCATCCTGCTGGCGATCTACCGCTCGCCCCTGATGGCGCTCGTGCCGCTTCTTGCCGTGGGCGTGGCTATGCGCGTGGCGGAGACTCTCGGCGCGATTCTCGCGGACGCCGGAGTCATCACGGTCAGCTCCCAGACCGCCTCGATCATGACCGTGCTGCTGTTCGGGGTGGGCACGGACTACGCGCTGATCATCACCGCCCGCTACCGCGAGACCCTGCTCGACGAGCCAGACCGCGCCCGCGCGATGCAGACCGCCGTGCGCCGCACCGCCGAGTCCGTCCTCGCCAGCGCCTCGACCATCGTGCTCGCCATGTTTGCCCTGCTCGTGGCCGTCTCCCCGGCACTTCACGGCTTCGGACCGTACCTCGCTCTGGGCGTGGCCGTCATGGCGCTGGTGGCGTTCACCTTCATCCCCGCCCTGGTCCTCCTGCTGGGCAGGAGCGTCTTCTGGCCCGGGGGCGTGGACAAGGCCGCCGAACGCAGTCGCGGCGCAGGCATCTGGCACCGCATCGCCGCCCTGGTCGCACGGGCCCCCGTCAAGGTGGCCTCGGCCGTGATCGCACTCCTGGTGGTACTGAGCGCGGGACTGCTCGGCTACCAGGAGAGCTTCAACACCCTCAGCGGCTTCCGCGCCGCCACCGAGTCGGAGCACGGACAGCACCTCATTCGGGAGGAATTCGGGCCCGGCGAGATCGCCCCCAGTACCGTCGTCGTCCATTCCCAGGACAACCTGCGCTCCAGCCCCGCACCCGCCGACATCGCCACCGCGCTCACCGACGCCGATCACGTCAGCCGTGTCGCAGACCCCCGCATGGGCAAGGACGGCAAGACCGTCTTCTACGACGTCATCCTCGACCTCGACCCCTACAGCTCCAAGGCACTCGACGCGATCGGTCCCCTCAAGCAGGCCACACAATCCGCAGCCCAGGCCGCCGGCGTCCAGGACGCCACGGTGCTCATCGGCGGCGAGACCGCGCAGAACGCCGACATCCGCTCCGCCCTCGACCGCGACACGACCCTCATCGTGCTGCTGGTCCTAGCCATCGTCACCGTGGTCCTCGTCCTGCTGCTCCGCTCGCTCCTTGCCCCGCTCTACCTGGTCGCGACCCTGCTCCTGTCGTTCCTGGCCACCCTGGGCGCCACCACCTTCTTCACCGTGACCGTCCTCGGTGACGACGGCATTGGCAACCGCGTCACCGCGTACATCTTCGTCTTCCTCGTCGCGCTCGGCGTCGACTACAACATCTTCATCATGAGCCGGTTCAAGCAGGAACTGCGCACCCAGCCCCCAGCGAAGGCGATCACCGCCGCACTGACACGCACCGGCGGCGTCATCTCCTCCGCGGGCCTCATCCTCGCGGCGACCTTCGCCGTCCTGATGACCCAGCCGATCCGCGAACTGTTCCAGTTCGGCTTCGCCATGGCCTGCGGCATCCTGCTGGACACCTTCCTCATCCGCCCGCTCCTGGTCCCCGCCATCGTCCGCCTGCTCGGCGACCGCGCCCTGTGGCCCGCACGCCCAGGCACCCCGACGCCTTCCACGCCCACTCCCGAACCTCCTTCCGCCGACGCGCCGGCCGCTCAGGCTGCCGAAACCGGGTCCGGGCGTCTGCTGCGCGCGTTCACCTGGATCGCGGTCATCGAAGCGTGCACGTGGGCAGGTCTACTGGTCGGGATGTACCTCAAGTACATTCCTGAAACCACCGAACTCGGCGTACGGATCTTCGGCACCCTCCACGGCGCCGCCTTCATCGTCTACGTGTTCCTGACCGTCCTGGTCGCGATCCGGCTGAAGTGGCGGCTGGGCCGGACCACGATCTTCGCCCTGCTGGCCGCCGTACCCCCGTTCATGACTATCGCGTTCGAAATCTGGGCCCGCCGCACAGGCAGGCTCCCTCAACCGGCCGCAGCCCCGAGCCCAACTCCAGCCCTGTAACCGCCCCCCGCAGAGGGACTCGATCGGACACGCGGTGCACATCATCGCCATCGCCGTGCGGGCCCCGGCCGGGCGGGACAGCCACCGACATCACGCCAACAACCGAGAGAAGTCGTGGAGAACGGAAACTCCGCCCACCACATACTGTTCAGCGGCGGATGAGCCCGAGGTCGATGGCGGTGACAGTGGCCACAGCGGCGGTGCGCGAGTCGGTTCCGAGTTTGGCATAGATGCAGGCCAGGTGATATTTGACGGTGCCTTCGGTCAAGTGGAGGCGTGCGCCGATGGCCTGGTCGGACAGTCCGTCGGCGACCGGTGAGAGGACTTCGGTCTCACGTCGGGTCAGGTTGGTGGCGGGAGCGCGGAGCCGGTTCATCAGCCGGTCGGCGACGGTGGGCGCGAGGCCCCGGGGGTGCGGAACCCCCCATTCACTCAAAGGTGCCGCCTTTCACCCATCGACGGAAGCGGGTGTGCAATGTGGCCCAGGAGCCGTACCGCTCGGGCACGTCCTGCCAAGCCGTTCCGGTCCGAAACTCCACACGATCCCGTTGAGTACCGGCCGATCGTGCAAGCGTTGCTGCCCCGGCCTACCGAGCGGGGGCAGCAACGCCTGCACGAAGGCTCACCCGGCACCGGACAGTATCGGCTCCTCTCGGACTGGCGGCGAGCTGCGGTCGGAGCCGAGCTTCCAGACCGTGCCGGTGCGGCGCCTGCACAGACTCCTGAACGCAACCGTTTCCGTCGACGGTGTGATCGGCGCCTTCGCCATCACCAATGACAGCGCCCTGATGATCCTCGACCTGGGCGTCGACGCCCTGCACCCTGCGGTCCCTGACCGCCTACCTGATCCGTCAGGGCACCCTCGACGATTACCTGGAGCAGAGAGAACCTGACCGCACCACCGGACCAGCGCCGCATCACGCCCGTCGTCGCCTGCGACCTGGCCCGGCTTCGCCGAGTCCTGGCGGCTTCATCGGGCGCGAGAGGCAGGGCCCTGCCTCCCCAATCGGTGACGACCCTTCAGAAATAGCCTCACCCGAGCGTCAAGACCTTCGGTTTCCCTTCGCGCCAGGAGAAGGGCCGACCACGCCGACATCGCGGCACCGCTCGTGCAACGCCAGGTCAGGCGGCTTTCACGAGCGGTCCGCAAGCTCTACGTCGTGCGCTTTGGAGAACAGGTCGAGCGCAACAGGCCGCTCCTGATCCAGCCAAGAAAAATGCAGGTCAGAGCCCCTTTGCGGCAGGCTCCAAAATCGCCACGCACTCAACGTGCGACGTCATCGGAAACCCGTGCAGCCGCCAACCGACCTGCGGTGTCCGCTGCCCTTCGTCACAGTCCAAGTCAACGGCCTGACGTTCTGAACTCTGCCGATCCGCCTCTGGGATCGTGCCCCACCCATTCAGCCTGGATCCACAAAGGAGGGCAACATAGCGCCGAATGGCCGGTTAGCCAAACCGGCGACAACGCGGAGTATTGATGGACACCGTGATGACTCGCGCGTGCGACGTCTGTAGGCCCTGCCTGGGCTACTCGCCGCCAGGACGGAGGAATTCCGAATGCCCACGAAGAGCGAAGAGACTCTGAGTAGCCCTCGCTATAGCCCTGCCCACATCCGCGCCACCTGGGACGGAACGGGGAGTGTGGAGGACGCCTCACGGGCGCTTGGATTCTCACGGGCCAAGGGATACGACCTGATCCGCAGCGGGCAGTTTCCGTGCCGCGTGCTACGCATCGGCCGTAAGACGCGTGTCGTTACGGCGTCCCTGCTCCGCGTACTCGAAAGCGGGGATCCGGAGTATAGCGATGCCTGCACCGGATGCCGCACCACTCATATTCCATCTACGACGAGGCTCCGTCAGCCTTCCAGTGGGCTCTGCCACCCACCTGTGACCTCGACCGACGAGCCGCAGACTGACGAACCCTGAATCTCTGCACCTCTCAAACCCGGCACGTTCATCCTTACGCGGCCCTGCACCTTCGCGTGGCGGAGCAACGGGACTCCTGCGCGGCCGGCCGTGATCCGTTTCTGGAGCTCCTGGTCGCGCTGTACAAAGCGGCACCCAGGCGGCCCAGATTCGGATCCTCACGTCCGTGGTCAACGCCTGGCGTCGCCGTACGGGTGAATGCCCCGCCCCCTGGGACTTCCCCTGGGCGGGGCACTACCGCATCCGCCGGTTAGCGATCCGCCGCGCCGCCCCGGACGACACAGGACCGGCTGTTCTCCCAGCCCCACCCGTCACCGTCGGCATCCGAGGCGCTGCCGTTGGCGCAGTACGAGTACCCGTTGGGCGCGAGCCCGCCCGGGACAACGCACGAGCGGCTGTTCTCCCAGCCCCACCCGTCGCCGTCCGGGTCGGAGGCGCTGCCGTTCACGCAGTACGGGTAGCCGTTGGGAGCGGTGCCGCCCGTGCTGCCGTCGTCACCGCCACCGTCGTCACCGCCGCCGTAGACGGTGGCCGTCTTGGACGTGGCAGCGATGCCGTTGCTGCCGTTGAAGAAGCGGTCGCCCCAGCTGGTCAGCGAGTTCGGGTCGAAGCCGTTGACCATGTCGAGGTACTCGACCCCGCTGCCGTTGCCGCTCCAGGACCAGCCGATGTAGCCGATACCGAGGGACTGGGCCGTCGCCATGATGGCGTCCTCGTCGGGGTTGCCGTCGCTGTGCTGGTCGCCGAACTCGCCGACGACGATGGGGAGTCCGTTGCCGACGAAGGCGTTGAGGTAGTCCTGTACCTCGGCGGCGGTGTCGTAGACCCCGTACATGTGGATGGAGAAGATGGTGTTGCGGTCGGGATCGGAGGCGAAGACCGAGGCCGCGTTGGACCGCATCGTGCCGGACCAGTCCTGGCCCCAGTTGGGTGCGTCGACCATGAGGGCGTGGTCGATGCCGGCGCCGCGGAGCTTGGTGATGGCCGCCTTGGTGGCGTCGGTCCACGCGGTGTAGTTCGTGTTGCCGAAGGGTTCGTTGCCGATGTTGACGACGACGTAGTCCTCCTGGCCCTCCAGCGCGCTCTTCACGCTGATCCAGTAGTCGGCCGCCTGGTCCAGGCTGGTCGCGGCGCCGTCCTCGCCGTACCCGGTCGTGTCGTGCACCTCCAAGACGCAGATGACCTTGTTCTCCTTGCACTGCTCGATGAGCGTGGAGACTTGGGACGCGTTCGTCTTCGTCCAGCGGCCGCCACTGCCGAGCACGACGCGGACGGTGTTGGCACCCTTGGCCGCGATGTCGGCGATGGAGCTGGTCTGCTCGGGGTACCAGGTGTAGGCGTGGTTGACGCCGCGCATGACGAATGCGTTGCCGTTGCCCTCGACGACGCGTCCGCCGCTGACGTGGATACCGCCGTCCGCCGCCTCCGCCTTGCCGGTTGACGGCCCGGCGAGTGAGAGCAGCAGGCCGAGGACGGCGGCGAACGCCATCCCCGCCGTCGTGATGAGCGTGCTTCCTGGCTTTCGCATGTGTCTCCTCGGAGGTGAGTGGGACGGGGTATGGCACCGGACCGGGTGCGCTGGACGCGCGGTGCCGGCACATGTGGATGACAACGATGTCAGGCGGCGGCGGAAGGTGCCGCCCGACACAGGCCCTCACAGGCGTCGGGGGTTGCGGAGCAGGCGCCGGACTAGCGGTGTGACGGGGACGACGAGGCAGCCGGAGGGGCTGCGGACCGCCCAGCGCCACACCATGAGGCACCGGATGTTCCATCCATGTCAATAGACGGTTCAAGATTCGTTTCAGCGAGTCGAGAAGCCCTGGCGTACTAAACCGCTAAACGCGCTGCCCAGCGCCAAGAGGCGTTCAGGAGGGGGCGGTTACCAGCAAGAACGCACTCTGCGCGATTGATTGACAGTCGAAGTAGACGCCCCTACGTTCCTCCCCGGTTAACCGGTACATGCAAGTCACCTCCGAACGAGAGAGCCGCTATGCATGCTCACCCCCTCCCCTCATCCAGACGGTATGTGACGCCTCTGGTGCTCCTGCTCGTGGCCGCGTTGGCGGGCGCGTGTCTGTCGCTCATGCGCCCGCCCCCGGCCTCGGCCGCAGCCGAGGACTCCTTCGTGACGCGTTGCGGGATCCGCTTCTGCCTCGACGGCGAGGAGTACTACTTCGCCGGCGCCAACGCCTACGACCTGTTCACCTTCGGGTCGGGTTCCGGCGACACCGAGTCGCAGTACATGGACAAGGAACGCATCGACGCCCACATGGCACGCATGCGTGACGACGGTGTCGACGTCGTGAGGCTGTGGATGTTCAGCCACGAGAGCTGGCACGGCTTCGAGAAGTCCGAAGGCGTCTACGACGAGCAGCAGTTCGCGCTCTTCGACTACGTCATCGAGTCCGCCAGGACGCACGGGCTGCGCCTCATGCCGGTCTTCGAGAACTACTGGGAGGCATACGGCGGCATCGACACGCGCCTGGGCTGGGAGGGACTGTCCGGTGGGCAGCCCGCCCGTGCCGCGTTCTTCGACAAGGACCGCTGCCCCGGGTGCTTCACGTCCTACAAGAACTACGTGAGCCACGCCCTCAACCGGACGAACCACTACAGCGGCGTCAAGTACAAGGACGACCCGACCATCTTCGCCTGGGACCTGATGAACGAGCCGCGCTACGAGGGCCAGAGCGACGAGGAGAACGTCGAGGGGACCACGCTGCGCGCCTGGGTCGACGAGATGGGGGCCTTCGTCAAGGAGATCGACCCCAACCACCTGCTCGGCGCCGGCATCGAGGGACACGGCACGCAGTACGGCTTCGGCGGCGACGAGGGCAACCCCTTCGTCCACCTCCAGCAGTCGCCCTACCTGGACTTCACCTCGGCGCATCCCTACCCGACCGAGTACTGGGCCGACCTGACCCTGGACGAGACGAAGGAGCTGGTCCGGGCCTGGATTACCGACTCGCACGAGAAGGTTGGCAAGCCCTTCTTCATGGGCGAGTTCAACGTCCACAACGTCGACCGGGCGGCCTGGTGGAGCGAGATCTACGCCGACTTCGAGGCGGCCGGCGGTGACGGCAGCGCCTTCTGGTGGTACCAGGACCGCGAGATCGACGGGAAGTTCGGCGTCACCCAGGGCGATCCGGAACTCGACGTGTTCCGTGCCCATTCCGCCCGCATGGCCGCCAAGAGCGGTCGCACCTCCCCGACCGGCACCCCGACCTCCTCGCCCTCCACCGGAGAGCCGACGACGACCCCCGAGCCGACCACCACGCCGGACCCGCCCGGCACACCCACCGCGTCACCCACGGCCGGCACACCATGCCGGATCGACTACCGGCTGTCGGACTGGGGAACCACCTTCAACGCGGACGTCACGATCCACAACACCGGCAGCACGGCGGTCGACCGGTGGGAGCTGTCGTTCACCTTCCCCGGTGGCCAGTCCGTCACGCAGATCTGGAACGCCACCCGCGTCCAGGACGGTCGCAGCGTGACCGTGACCCACCCCTCGGGCTACAACACGTCCATCGCACCCGGAGCGACTGTGAACTTCGGGTTCAGCGGCGCCTCGCAAGCCGGCACGAACGGCGTTCCCGGCTCCTTCACGCTGAATGGAACAGCCTGCTCGTCAGTGTGACGGAAAGCTGACCGCATCAACTATACCGGTTCAATAACGGGGCCCGGACACCTCACGGAATCTGTTCAGACACGGTTAACGTACGACCGTGGATCTACTTCAACCGATCATCAAGCCATACGCATGGGGTTCACGCGACGCACTGGCCCGGCTGCAGGGGAGGGACACCCCGTCGGCCGGGCCGGAGGCGGAGTTGTGGATGGGCGCGCATCCGTCCGGTCCCGCGGGGCTGACCCGCGACGGACGGGCCACGACGCTCCTGGACGCCGTGGCCGGCGATCCGGACGGGGAGCTGGGGGGCGCCTGCGCCCAGACGTTCGGAGGCAGGCTGCCGTTCCTGCTGAAGGTGCTGGCCGCCGAGCAGCCGCTGTCCATCCAGGTGCATCCGGACCGGGACCAGGCCCGCTCGGCCTTCGCCGCCCAGCAGGCCCGCGGCGGTCACGGCCCCTACGCGGACGACTGGCCCAAGCCCGAACTGCTCTACGCGCTCAGCCGCTTCGAGGTCCTGGCCGGATTCCGCGACCGCGAGGAGGCCGCGCACCTCCTGGAGAGCCTCGAGGTCGACGGCCTTCGCCCGGTGATCGGGCTGCTGCGAGCCGGCACCGGTGAGCAAGCCCTCTCCGAGGCCCTGCGCGCCCTGCTCGAACGCGCGCCGAACGATCGCGCGCCGCTGACTTCCGCCGTCGTGGCGTCGAGCCGCCGCCTGGCGCGGTCCGCGCACCCTCATGCGGCCGCGTACGCGGTGGTGGAACGCATGTCAGGACATCATCCCGAAGACCTCGGCCTGGTGGCTTCCCTGTTGCTGGACCACCGGGTTCTGGAGCCGGGCACCGCCCTGTTCATGCCGGCGGGCGGGCTGCACGCCTACGTGCACGGGGTCGGCCTGGAGCTGCTCGCCAACTCGGACAACGTGCTCCGCGCGGGACTGACGACCAAGGAGGTGAACGTGCCGGAGCTGCTACGGATCACCGACCCGGCGGTGCGCGTGCCGGTGGTCGTGCCGAGGAGCGTCCCGGGGCCGGGTTCAACCTGGCTGTACGACTGCCCGGTGGCGGAGTTCGCGCTCTACAGGACCGAGCTCGACGGCTCCGGCGGGCCCCTCGTACCCGCGTCCGGCCCTCGCATCGCCTTCTGTGCGGGCGGATCGGCCCGACTGAGCACGAGGACCGGGAACTCCGAGCCGCTGCGCCTCGGCCCCGGCGCCTCCTGCTTTCTTCCCGCCTCGGACCAGGAAGTCCTGGTCGAGGGCGAAGGAACGCTGTTCGTGGCCACCGTGGGCCTGCTCCCGCCAGAGCACAGCGCGATCGCCCAGAATTCGTTTGCTTCTCTGCAATGACAACGTTGTCGCATCACCGGTTTCCTCGTCGCGTCCACATCCTGCTTCGAGGTTTCCCGGGGGATCGACTGGAGAAAGGACCACATCGGTGTACGCCGCCCTGGACATCGGAGGGACCAAAATCGCGGGAGCGCTGGTGGACGAAGGGGGGTCCGTCGTCCACCGAGCCGAACTCCCCACACCCGCGAGGGAGTCCGCCCAACGCATGGCACGGACGATCGACGCCGTGATCGACACCCTGTCGGCCGCCCCCGCCTGGGGCACCGTGCGTGGTGTGGGCATCGCCAGCGCAGGCCCCGTCGACACAGCGGCCGGAACGGTCAGCCCCGTGAACATTCCCGCCTGGCGGGACTTCCCCCTCGTCGAGAGTGTGCGCGCCCATCCGCTGCTCTTCACCGGCCTCGAACCGGTCCTGCTCGGGGATGCCGTGGCCATGGCCGCCGCCGAACACTGGCTGGGGGCTGCTCGGGGCGTGGACAGCGCCCTGTGCATGGTCGTCTCGACGGGCGTCGGGGGCGGGTACGTCCTGGGCGGCCGACTGCATCCCGGCCCTTCGGGCAACGCTGGGCACATAGGTCACATCTCCGTCGGCATCGACGGACCGCCCTGCGCCTGCGGGGCGCGGGGATGTGTCGAGGGGTATGCCAGTGGGACCGCCATCACCCGTTACGCCGTGCAGACGGGCTGGTCGCCGGGGCCGGGTTCGCAGCCCTCGGCCGCCGCGGTCGCCGCGTCCGCACGCGAGGGCGACGAGCTTGCCCTGGCTGCCTACGACCGTTCGGCCCGGGCGCTGGCCGCCGCGATCGCGGGCAGCGCGGCGTTGCTGGAGATCGAGGTCGCGGTCATCGGGGGCGGTGTCGCACAGGCGGGCGAGACGCTGTTCACGCCCCTGCGCCGCCATCTGCGCGCATTCGCGGTCCTCGACTTCGTACGTGACCTCAAGGTGCGTCCCGCCGCTCTGGCACGGGACGCCGGCCTCATCGGCGCGGCCGCTGCCGCCCGGCAACAGTTCACCGAACGGAGCGGGGCGACATCGCCCGTCGTCCACGAAACCAGCGCTTAACCGGTTTCGTGACGCTGTTGGAGCAGTGCGGCTCACGGGGCAGCTCTTCGCTCTCATTTGCAGTACCCATTTGCAGTGCCCTTGGGTGGAACTTCCGGTGGACTTGCCGCGGTCCGGGTGGCATTTCCACAGCGAAGCTCTCGGTGACACGCGAAGGGGCGCGGCATGACGCCGCGCCCCTGGACCGTCCCTGCCCGCCCCTCTACGACGGGGGCGGCGCGGTCGACGCCCGCGGTACCAGCGAGGGCGTCGCGACAGGCCCGGAGGTCACGTCGTGGCCCGCCAGTACCTCGAACAGCACTCGCGCGACCTGCGCACCGAACCCGTGCACGTCGTGACTCATCGCCGAGAGCGTCGGATGGGTGAGCCGGCACAGCTGGGAGTCGTCCCACGCCAGCAGTGACAGGTCGTCCGGCACGGAGACGCCCATCTCGGCGGCGACACCGAGTCCGGCGACCGCCATGATGTCGTTGTCGTAGAGGATCGCCGTGGGGCGCTCGGCGGACAGCAGCAGGGAGCGGGTGGCCCGCGCGCCGTCCTCGCCTGAGAAGGCCGTCTCGACGTGCGGACCGCCGTCGAGGCCGAGTTCGCTCATGGTCCGTTCGAACGCGGTCGTCCGGATGGCGCTGTGCCCGAGCCCCCGGGGACCGCCCACGTGCGCGATGCGCCGGTGCCCCAGCACCGCCAGGTAGCGCACCGCCTCGGCGACGGCCGCGTCGTCGTCGGTCCACACCGACGGGAATCCGCCCGTGAGGGACGGGTGACCGACCGCCACAGCAGGGAGGCCGATGCGCCGCAGCGGGGCGATCCGTGGATCCTCGTGGTGGAAGTCGACCAGGATCGAGCCTCCTATCTGCCGCTCCCGCCACCAGCGTTCCTGCAGCCCGATCTCCTCGTCCAGCGAGCCGACCAGGCGCAGCAGCAGTGAGCAGTCCCGCTCGGCCAGCACGCTCTCGATGCCGGAGACGAACTCCATGTAGAACGGCTCCAGGCCGAGCAGCCTGGCGGGCCGGCAGATCGCCAGGCCGACGGTGTCGACGGACTGGCGCGACAGACTGCGGGCCGAGGAGTTCGGGGCCCAGCCCAGTTGCCGGGCCGCCGCGAAGATCCGTTCCCGGGTGGCGTCGGACACCCCCGGCTTGTCGTTGAACGCCAGGGACACGGCGCCCTTGGACACGCCGGCGGCCGCGGCGACGTCCTTGATGGTGACGCGTACGGACGGTGCGCTCACGCCGGTTCCACGCAGAACAGCGCCGCGCGGACGGCATTGGCCCCGGTGTCGGTAGCGCCCGTGACCCGCAGGCGGAGTTGTTCGCCGGGGAGCAGGGTGCGCAGTCCGGTGTCGCAGACCGCGGCCGGTCCGAGCCGGTCGGCCTGCAGGAGGAGGTCGCGTACGAGGGTGTGTGCGGTTACCACGACCTCGACATTACCCGTCCCGGCACCCATCGGGGACTCCACGGCCACGTCGTAGTGCGGGACCGGGTAGGCGAACTCGCGGTCCGTCACGGGCAGGTGCACGCTGCGCAGGTCCTCGCTGTCCGCGACGAGGAACTCCTTGGCGGACCCCTGGGCGGGGGCCAGGTCCTGCGGCACGGTCCGGCGGTGCACCGCGCGGGCGGCGACGGTCACGTCGAGCACGTGCTCGGCCATCTCGGTGCCGTCCGCCCGCAGGCGTCGCAGTGTGATGCGTGCCTGCCAGGGCTCGGCGGACTGGTTGACGGCGGCGAGTACGGGGAGGCCGTCGTCGCTGTCGCCCGGCTGGAGCGTGAGGAGGCGGTCCGCGTAGACCCGGCGCAGCTCGTGGTAGAGCGGCTTAAGCCGGCCGTCGCCGTCGATGGCCGCCCAGGAGCTGACCGGCCAGCAGTCGTTGATCTGCCAGACGATCGTCCCCGCGCACACGGGCCAGTGCGAGCGCCAGTGCTCGATCCCGGTGGCGATCGCGCGTGCCTGCACGACCTGGGTGAGGTAGTGCCAGCGGTCGAAGTCGCCCTTGGGCAGCACGAAGTGGCGCTCCACGCCCCGGTTCAGCTTGCCGTTGCCATCCTCAGCCTTCTGGTGGTGCAGCATGCCGGGCGAGTCGGGCGCGAGCCGTTCGCCGGGCAGCGCGCGCCGCAGGGTCGCCATCGCGGGCGGCGCCTGCCAGCCGAACTCGGAGACGAAGCGGGGCACCGAGTCGCGGTACTCGGCGTAGTCCCGGCGGTTCCAGACCTCCCAGGAGTGATACGTGCCGTGGGCCGGGTCGTTGGGGTGGTGGTCCCAGGAGCCCGACCAGGGGCTGCCCGCCGTGTAGGGGCGGGTGGGGTCGAGTTCGGCGACGATCCGCGGTAGCAGGTCCAGGTAGTAGCCACCGCCCCAGGAGTCGCCGCGCAGCTCGGGCTCCCAGTCCCAGTCGCGGAAGCCCCAGAGGTTCTCGTTATTGCCGTTCCACAGCACGAGCGAGGGGTGCGGCATCAGCCGGACAACGTTGTCGCGGGCCTCGGCCTCGACCTCGCCGCGCAGCGGCTGCTCCTCGGGGTAGGCGGCGCAGGCGAAGAGGAAGTCCTGCCAGACCATGAGGCCCAGCTCGTCGCAGGCGTCGTAGAAGGCGTCGTCCTCGTAGATGCCGCCGCCCCAGATCCGTACCAGGTCGACGCCCGCGTCGGCCGTCTGGCGCAGCCGGGTGCGGTAGCGGTCCGAGGTGATCCGGGAGGGGAAGACGTCGTCGGGTATCCAGTTGACCCCGCGCGCGAAGATCCGTTCGCCGTTGACGACGAGGGTGAAGCCGGTGCCGTGCTCGTCCGCCGAGCGGTCCAGTTCCACGGTCCGGAAGCCGATGCGCCGGTGCCAGGAGTCGAGGGTCCGCTCTTCGGCGCCCGGACCTGCGGCTTCCTCGGTGAGCTCGAGTTCCAGGTCGTACAGGGGCTGGTCACCGTATCCGCGAGGCCACCAAAGGGCGGCGTCGGGCACCTCCATCATCAGTACGGCGTGTGTCCCCTCCACCACGCCGCGCGCCTCGGCCAGGCCGTCCCCGACGGTGGCACGTACGATGAGCGGGCGGGCCGTCCCCTGCGCGGTCCGCTCGATCTCGACGCGTATCTCGACGCGGCCCGTGCCGCCCTCGACCGTCACCAGCGGGCGTACGTCGGCCAGCCGGGCCGTCGACCAGCGTTCCAGCCGGACCGGGCGCCAGATGCCCGCGGTCACCAGGGTCGGGCCCCAGTCCCAGCCGAAGCTGCTGGCCATCTTGCGGATGTACTGGAACGGCTCCGGGTAGACGTTCGGTCGCTCCCCCGTCAGCGCCCGCACCGAGGCCGCCTCGTCGTAGGCGGAGGCGAAGTCCACCTCCAGGCGCCCGTGGCGGCCGGTGACGTCGAAGCGGTAACGCCGGTGCATGTTCCGGGTGCGGCCCAGCTCCCGTCCGTCCAGCGTGATGGTCGCGGCGGTGTCGAGTCCGTCGAAGACCAGGTCGGTCCGCTCGTGCCCCTCCCCTGCGGTGTCGGAGCCCGGCAGGTCGCGGACGTAGGTCCAGGCCCGCTGTCCGACCCAGGCGACGGCGGGTTCGTTGACGCCGAGGAAGGGGTCCGGGATCAGGCCGGCGGCGAGCAGGTCGGTGTGGACGCAGCCGGGGACCTGGGCGGGCAGCGGGTTGTCGCTGTGGCTCAGGCTCCAGCCCTCGGCGAGCGGGAGGACTTCCTTCATGTACGGCTCCTTCGGCGGGACGGGCCCGGTGTCGTATGAACGCGGCTCAACCTAACCCCACAGAAGTGAACCGGTCTAGCCCTCTTTCCTTGACAGGAAGCCATTCGGAAGCGCAGTTGGCACATAAATGGCCCGACTCAGCCTCTCACCTCAGGTAACGATTGAGTATCGCGAAGGTTTGGGAAGCTTTACCGGTTCACGAGTGGCTGACATAGTCGCCGTCAACCACCACCGGAGCCCGAGCCGTAATCCTTGGAAAGGAGCTGGGCACATGGGGAAGAGGACGCTGAGCGTCGCACTGCTTGCCACCGCGATGCTGACCGTTGCGGGGTGCAGCGGAGGGGGCAGCGCGGACGCCGGCGAGACCGCCGCCGCGCCGGTGAACCCGGACGGCGTCTCGGGGGACATCACCGTGCTCACCAATCGCACCGACCTCGTCGAGGACGGGACGATGAAGAAGTACGCCGCCGAGTTCAACAAGACCTACCCCGACGTGAAGGTCGAGTTCGAGGGCCTCACCGACTACGAGGGGGAGGTGAAGATCCGCATGAACACGGAGGACTACGGCGACGTCCTGCTGATCCCGTCGGCGGTCGCCAAGGGCGACTACCCCAAGTTCTTCGCGCCGCTCGGTGAGACCTCCTCGATGAAGCCCACCTACCGCTTCACCGACAAGACCGACGTCGGCGGCAAGACCTACGGCATCGCCACCTTCGGCACCGCCAACGGTCTGGTCTACAACAAGGCGCTGTTCAAGAAGGCCGGGATCACCGACTGGCCGACGACGCCCGAGCAGTTCCTCGACGACCTCAAAGCCGTCAAGGACAAGACCGGCGCGACCCCGTACTACACCAACTTCAAGGACGGCTGGCCGCTGGAGAGCCCCTGGACCAACAGTGTCGGCTCCGTCAGCTGCGACACCCAGGGCCACGACAAGCTCGCCGACATGGACAAGCCGTGGGCCGAGGGCAACGACCTCAACGCCCTCGACACCCTGCTCTACGACATCGTCCACGAGAAGCTGTCGGAGAAGGACCCGGCCACCACCAACTGGGAGAGCTCCAAGACCCTCCTGGCCAAGGGCAAGGTGGGCAGCATGGTGCTCGGCTCCTGGGCCATCAACCAGATGCGGGACGCGGCCGAGAAGGCCGGCCAGAACCCTGGCGACATCGGCTTCATGCCCCTCCCGTACCAGAAGGACGGCAAGTTCTGCTCCACCCTGGTCTCCGACTACCAGCAGGCCGTCAACATCCACTCCGACCACAAGGAAGCCGCGCGGGCGTGGATCGACTGGTTCACCGAGAAGTCCGGGTACGCGGCCAAGGAGGGCGCTGTCTCGGCCCTGAAGGCCGAGGGGATGCCGGAGACCCTCAAGGACTATGTTGACAACGATGTCAAGACGATCGAGCGTTCCGCGGCACGGACGGCCGAGGTCGACGCCATCGACAACGCCTCCGAAATCGGACTCAACAAGCCCGACTACCGCAAGAAGCTCATCGACATCGCCCGCGGCGCCACGGACGGGAGCCTCGACGGCTACTTCGAGGACCTGAACAAGCGCTGGTCCGAGGCCAGGCAGACCGTCGCCCCCTGACCCCGGCACCCGTCTGAACCCCGCACCCGCCGGGTCCCCTCCCCGCATCCCCGGAGAACGGGACCCGGCGCACGGTGCCTCAGCGGACGACGAAAGGCCCTGGCTCCGCAATGACCCGAACCGCTTCCACCGCTTCACCGCCCGCCCCGGCCGCCGGGACGGGCCCGACCGGCAAGCAACCCACCCGGCATCGCGTGCGGGCCGGCGCCTCGTGGCGCGACCGGCCGATGCGCAAGCTCACGCCGTGGCTGTTCCTGCTTGCCCCCCTCGCTCTGCTGATCACGTTCACCTACGTGCCGGTGGGCAACATGATCTACTACAGCTTCACCGACTGGGACGGCATCAGCCCCACCCGCAACTACGTCGGCACGGAGAACTACACCGAGATCTTCACCCGGCCCGAGCTGTTCCGGGTGTTCGCGGTGAGCTTCTACTACCTCGCGGCATCCGTCGTACAGATCGTCATCGCCCTGTACTTCGCGGCCGTCCTCAGCTTCGATCTGCGCTTCAGGAACCTGTTCAAGGGCATCCTGTTCTTCCCGTACCTGATCAACGGTGTCGCGATCGGCTTCGTCTTCCTGTACTTCTTCCAGGACGGCGGCACCCTCGACTCGGTCCTGTCCTGGTTCGGCGTCGGCACCGACCACGCCTGGCTGGGCACTCCGGAGTCGGCCAACACCTCCATGGCCGGAGTGTCCGTGTGGCGCTTCACCGGCCTGAACTTCGTCCTGTTCCTCGGCGCGATCCAGTCCATCCCCGGCGAACTCTACGAGGCCGCCCAACTGGACGGCGCCGGCCGCTGGAAGCAGTTCCGGCACATCATCGCGCCGAGCATCCGGCCGGTGCTGAGCCTGAGCGTCATCCTGGCGATCTCCGGCTCCCTCTCCGTCTTCGAGATCCCGTACATCATGACCGGCGGCGCGACGGAGACCTCGACGTTCGTCATCCAGACGGTGAAGTTCGCCTTCCAGTTCAACAAGACCGGCCTGGCCTCGGCCTGCGCGGTGGTACTGCTGGCGATCATCCTGGTGATCACCTGGATCCAGCGCCGCCTCGTACCCGACGAGAAGGTGGACCTCGTATGACCCTCGCCGCCCCGACCCGCCGCGCGCAGGAGCAGACGCGCCGTCGTCCGCGCGTCAGCACCGCCCTGACGTACCTGTCGCTGGTCGTCGCCTCACTCGTGGTGCTGCTGCCGCTCGCCGTGGTCTTCCTGACCTCGCTGAAGTCCTACGGGGAGATCTCCGACGGCCAGGGCGCGCTGGCACTGCCGGACGACTGGCTCAACTTCTCCAACTACGCCACGGCCTTCAACGACGGCCACATGCTGCAGGCTTTCGGCAACACGGCCTTCATCCTGCTGTTCTCCATCACCGGCACGGTGATCATCGGCTCGATGACCGCGTACGCGATCGACCGCTTCGACTTCCGTCTCAAGAAGCTCGTCATGGCGCTGTTCCTTATCGCCACGCTGGTGCCGGCCGTGACGACGCAGGTGGCGACCTTCCAGGTGGTCAACAGCTTCGGGCTGTTCAACACCCGCTGGGCCCCGATCATGCTGTACATGGGCACGGACATCGTGGCCATCTACATCTTCCTGCAGTTCATCCGCGGCATTCCGCGGTCGCTCGACGAGGCCGCGCGGCTCGACGGCGCCAACTCCTTCACCATCTACCGGAAGATCATCTTTCCGCTGCTGAAGCCGGCCATCGCGACCGTGGTCATCATCAAGGGCATCACCACGTACAACGACTTCTACATCCCCTTCCTCTACATGCCCGACGAGGATCTCGGGACCATGTCGACCGCCCTGTTCCGGTTCAAGGGTCCCTTCGGGGCGCACTGGGAGAACATCTCCGCGGGAGCCGTTCTCGTCATCGTGCCGACGCTGGTGGTCTTCCTGTTCCTCCAGCGCTACATCTACAACGGCTTTGCTCAAGGGGCCACAAAATAGCGAACCCCCCGCCGCGTCGTATCTGCCGGACGAGGCATTCGGGCGTACTGAAGGCGACGTCGGAGCCGCCCCGCGCCGCAAGGCGACCAGAAACCTTCGAACAGGCGCAGCCGGCTCCCGTAGGGGACGGCCGTGGCATGAAGTCGTCGGCTGTACAGACCAGCCGTCTCAACGGGACCTGGTCCGCGACCGTTTCCCCTGACCGGTCGCAGACCAGGCACTCGCGCGTGGCACGGTTCTCGTCCGAGGGGAACCGATCCGGCCAAGATTTGGCGGAACCTCGGACAGGCAGCGGTTGGACGGCGGGCGGAGTCGGTCGGGATCGGTTGGAAATGGCCGTTGATTCACAGACGCCCCTATAACGCAGGGGTGCGAAAAGCCGGTCTGACCAGGTTGAAGACCTCGCGGGCTGCGTATCGCTTGAGGCATCGGATGATTTCACGTCGGGTCTTGCCCTCCTGAGTGCGGCGTTCGTAGTACTCCTGGGTGCGTGGGTCGTGACGCAGGCGGGTGAAGACGATGCGGTGCAGGGCGGCGTTGGCCTGCCGGTCGCCGCCGTGGTTGAGCCGGCGCGTGCTCCGCCGGCCGGAGGAGCACTCGATGGGGCTGACTCCGCAAAGGGCAGCCAAGGACGCTTCGGTGTTGAGCCGCTCAGGGTTGTCCCCCATGGTGATCAGCAGGGTGACGGCGCTGTCCGGACCGATACCCACCGGTACGAGCAGTTGCGGCGCGTGGCGTTCGACGAGCCAGGTCAGTCGCTGGTTCAGCTCATTGATCTGTCCGGTGAGCTGCTCGATGCGTTCGGCGAGCATGCGTAATGTCATGTGGGTGGCCTGGGCCACCGCGTCCTCGTCTGCCCCACCACCATCGTGCGGGCCGAGGCGCGCACAGGTGCGGAACAGCTCGGCGTTGCCGAGGCTCGACATGCGTTCCCGCAGGGCGGGGTCGGCGATGATCAGGACGGCTTTGAGCTGGTTGATTGCCTGGGTGCGGGCCTTGACCGCGGAGTCCTTGGCGAGTTTGTAGATCCGAGCGCTGTGCACCGGACCGTCGCCGGATTTCGCCCGGGATCGGGCTCGACCGCTGAGCACGGCTCGCGCTGCGGCCTGGGCATCGAGCGGGTCCGACTTGCCGAGCAGCCGGCGGGCAGAGCGGTCGGGCCGGTTCACTTCGAACACCTGAATCTGCTGAGCGAGCAGATAATGGGACAGGCCCGCACCGAAGGTGCCCGTGCCCTCCACGCCGGCCCGGCGCACCGTCCCCCGCTTGCGGGCCCAGACACGCAGTTGTCGGTAACCGGCCGCCGTCGCGGGAAGGGACTCGGTTCCCAGGACCTTCCCGAGCGGGGAGATCACGGCGGCGACATGCACCTCGCCGTGCGTGTCCACGCCCAGGACGACCCCGCGCCAAACGGACGCCGCGACGCACCTCGATCATGAAGAACCTGTCCCATCCGAGCCTGACCGGCATGTCGCACTCAGACCGAACGGGCCGCCTACCAGCGCCGAGGCGCCGACCGCCAGCCGGGCAGCCGCGGCGGCGTCTTCCCCAAGAAGATCGGCGACGAAGAGCCCGTCGTCCTCACTATCCTGCATCTGCGCAAGTTGTGATCTATGGACGTCCTCGCCGAGGCGTTGGACGACGTCAGCAATTCTCGATCGGCAACACGGTCCGCGAGATCCGCCCCCCGCTCGCCGAAGCCGAACTCCTCCCGTCTCCGGCCAGTACCCGCTACCGATCCGCCGCTGATCTCCTCACCGCAGCACAAAGCGAAGGCGCCACCCCGACAGGTTGAATCCTTACGGCTTCAGTGGGTGCGGCAGCGCTGTCAGGAGGCGCCGGACAGGACCGCGTCGATCGCGTCCACCAGGCCGGCATGGGCGTTGGAGGCGACGAGTTGGACGCCGGACAGGCTCCGGGTGATCGTGCTGCCGCGGCCCGGATGTGGTGGGCATGATGAGACGGCCGGTTCGGCTACTGCGCCCTCCTCCGCGGCCAGG
>NZ_BDJC01000073.1 GCF_002005565.1 Streptomyces sp. JHA26
TGCCCGGGCTGTTTGGCCAGCAGGTCCAGGATGAGCCGCTCCAGGTGGCCGGGCAGCTCGGGGCGGTGCCGGCGCGGCGGTTCGGGCTCGGTGTCGCGGTGGCCGACGAGGACGGCCCAGGCGTCGTCGAGGTCGAAGGGCGGGACGCCGGTGGCGATCTCGTAGAGCACGCAGCCCAGCGAGTACAGGTCGCTGCGCCGGTCGACCTCCTCGCCGCCGATCTGCTCGGGCGACATGTAGTGCGGGGTGCCCATGGCGATGCCGGTGCCGGTCAGGCGGGCGGTGAACCCGACGTCGCGGCCGAGCCGGGCGATGCCGAAGTCGCAGATCTTCACGGTGCCGTCGGCCAGGCGCACGATGTTGGCGGGTTTCAGGTCGCGGTGCACGATGCCCTGTTCGTGCGTGTAGGCGAGCGCGGCGGCGACCTGTTCGGCGATGTCCAGGACGTCGGGGACCGGCAGCGGATGGTGCCTGTTGTCCTCCAGCAGCCGGCTGAGGTCGCGGCCCTCCAGCAGCTCCATGACCAGGAAGAGCACGCCGTCGCACTCGCCGAAGTCGTGCACGACGGTCACCCCGCGGTGCTGGAGCGCGGCGGCCACCCGGGCCTCGCGCCGGAACCGTTCCCGCAGCACGCGGGTGAAGGACTGGTCGTGCTGCGCGCCCAGTGGCTTGAGGCACTTCACCGCGACGCGCCGTCCCAGCGACTCGTCCCGCGCCCGCCACACCTCGCCCATGCCGCCGCGCCCGATCCGGTCGAGCAACCGGTACCGGCCCTGGATCAGCGTGCTGTCCCCCATCGCCGTACCCGCCCCCGTGGTTCAGTCCGCCCCGCCCTCCCCTGGCCGGTCCAGTATGGCGGCTCGTGGTCCGGGTTTGTACGGTGCCGGACCCGCGCCCGGCCACGGCGGGCAGGGGGTGTCCGGAGGGGAGCGCGGGCCGCGGACGTGCGGGAATCCGCACGGTCCGGTGCCCGGGGTGCGCGTGCGGCGGGTGGTGGCGGCGGGTGCGGGGGCCGGTCTGCCGTAGCGCCCGTGGCCGTACGGACGCAGGTACGGGTACGCCGGATGCGGCAGGCGGCACCTCGTCAGGGTGCGTGCGGGGACCGGGCGGGGCACCCCGCGGCACCGGGTCCGTGCCGTCCGGGCGGCTCAGCGCAGCGTGGCGAGGAACTCTCCGCAGGCCCGGGCGCAGGCGCGGCACGCCTCGGCGCTGTCCTCGGCGCCCGGCTGCTTGTCGAAGACGTGCGCGCCCTCCAGGCACACCTGCACGCACCACTCCAGCTGGACGCGGATCGCGGTCTCGTCCACCTGGTTCTGCTCGGACAGCACCCGGCAGGTGGCGTCGCACACCTCCGCGCACATGATGCCCTTGCGCCGTACGAGTTCCTGGTACTCGGTCCCGTCCGGGTCCACCAGGCTCGCCCGCAGCGCGCACGCCCGTGCGCACTCGGTGCACGCCTGCGCGCACGCGAAGCGGTCCTCCAGGAAGCGGAACAGTTCCTGCTGGGAAGTCGTCGATGTCACACCGCGCGGGTTGCCGCCGTGGTCGGCGCCAAACCCCGGCGGGCCCGTGTTCCCAAGGGACGTGGCCCGTTCTCCCCGGTGCGCCGCCGGGTGCCCGAGGACGCGCCGGGAGCGGGGATCCGACGACCCTCGGTCGGGGCGGCCGCGGACGTCCCGGGCCGAGCCGCTCGACGCGGTCCGGCGGGCCGGTCGTCCGCGGCCGCGGACGGCTCGGTCGGGCCGGCCTGGTTGTCCGGGGCCGCCGGGGGTACCCGCGCTCCATGACTAGCGCATCGATGGACATGGCCGCGGGCTCCGGCGCCGCCGGCCTCTGGCTGGTGGTGGCGGCCTTCGTGGTGGTGGCGGTACTGATCGGCGCCTTCGTCCTCGGCAGCCGCCTGAAGCGCAGGGAGCCCCCGCCGCCCCTCCCCGAGGAGCAGCCCCGCATGCCGGACGGCGGACCGGTCCGTGAGGTCCTGGAGAACCGGGAGCCCGAGGAGATGCCCAGGAGCGACGGCCGGACGCTGCCGCACGAGCTCCGGCACCAGGGCAGCCGCACCGCGTCCGGCCAGGACCGGCCGCGCTGGGACGAGGGCACCAGCGGTTCGTTCGGTGGCGGTGGTCCGGGGGGTGCGCGCTGACCCGTCCGCCGTCCCGTTCCGCGGGGCCCGGTACGGCTTCGAGGAGGCCCGGGCGCATCCGGCACGGCCACGCCCGGGCCGTCGTACGGAAGGAAGTGAGAACCATGGCGGATCCCGCCCGCGACACCCTGCCGCTGCCCGACTACGACCATCTGCCGATCGGTGGCCTGGAGAGCCGCATCCGGTCGCTGGACGTGGAACAGGTGGAGGAACTGCTGGTGTACGAGCGCTCGCACGCCCACCGCGTTCCGGTGACGGAGCTGCTGACCACCCGCCTGGAGCAGTTGAAGTCCGGTGCCGAGCCGTCCTCGGGCGACCCCGGCGCGCTGCGCCCGGAGCAGGGCCGGGGCCACAAGGGCTCCCCCGTGACGCCGGCCACCTCCCCCCAGCCGTTCGGCCCGCCCCCGCACGGCACACCGGACCAGCGGGGCAAGCCGAAGGGGGACCGTGCGTGACGCTGCGGTGACGCGGAGATAGTTTCCGGCACGGGCACCGGGGAACCCATGCGCCGTGCTGTGGAAGAGAAAAAGGGCCCGCGCCGGAGCGTGGGCCCGTCGCGCGGCCGAACGCACCGTCGACCGGGCCGACGGCCGGCTGCCCGTGACCGAGGGCGGGGGGCTGCTGCGCAAGGCCTTTCCCGAACACTGGTCGTTCCTGCTGGGCGAGATCGCCCTCTACAGCTTCGTCGTCCTGCTGCTGACCGGGGTCTGGCTGACCCTCTTCTTCCATCCGTCGATGACGGAGGTCGTCTACGACGGCTCCTACGAGCCGCTGCTCGGGGTGCGCATGTCGCAGGCGTACCGCACGACGCTCGACATCAGTTTCGACGTGCGCGGCGGGCTGCTGATCCGGCAGCTGCACCACTGGGCGGCCCTGTTGTTCCTGTCGGCCATCGGAGTGCATCTGCTGCGCGTCTTCTTCACGGGCGCGTTCCGCCGCCCGCGTGAGGCCAACTGGCTGATCGGCGTCACGCTGTTCGTGCTGGCGCTCGTCGAGGGCTTCGCCGGCTACTCGCTCCCCGACGACCTGCTGTCCGGGACGGGACTGCGCATCGCGCAGGGCATCATGCTGTCCGTCCCCGTGGTGGGCACGTACGTCAGCATGTTCGTGTTCGGCGGCCAGTACCCCGGCCACGACTTCGTCCCGCGGCTGTACTCGGTGCACATCCTGCTGGTGCCGGGGCTGCTGCTGGCGCTCGTCACCCTCCACCTCGTGCTGGTCTTCCACCTCAAGCACACCCAGTGGGCGGGCCGGGGCCGCACCGGCCGCAACGTCGTCGGCAAGCCGCTGTTCCCGCAGTTCGCGGCGAGTTCGACCGGCCTGTTCCTCATGGTGTCCGGGATCCTGACGGTGCTCTCGGCGATGGCGCAGATCAACCCCGTCTGGACGTACGGTCCCTACCGCGCCGACGTCGTCTCGACGGGCTCGCAGCCGGACTGGTACGTCGGCTTCCTGGAGGGCTCGCTGCGCCTGATGCCGCCCTTCGAGACGGCGGTGGCGGGGCACACCGTGATGTGGAACGTCCTGGTCCCGGCGGTGCTGCTGCCGGGGCTCCTGTTCGCCGTGCTGTACGCGTACCCGTTCTTCGAGCGGTGGGTGACGGGCGACCGGGCGGAGCACCACCTGTGCGACCGGCCCCGGGACAAGCCGGTGCGGACCGGCCTGGGCGTCGCCGGGATCGTCTTCTACGCGGTGCTGCTCGCCGCGGGCGGCAACGACATCATCGCCTACACGTTCGACGTCTCGCTGAACCTGCTGACGTGGGTGTTCCGCATCTCCCTGGTGGTGCTGCCGCCGCTCTCCTTCACGGTGACCAAGCGGGTCTGCCTGGCGATGCAGGAGTCGGATCGCGAACGGCTGGCCGAGGGCGAGGAGACGGGCGAGCTGCGGCAGACCCTCGCGGGCGGTTACACCGAGAGCCGTGAGCCGCTCGACGCCGAGGAACGGCACGTACTGCGGTCCCGGAAGGAGCCCGAGCCGCTCGCGCGGACCGCGCCCGGGGCCGAGGCACCGCGCGTCGGGCGGCTGCGGGCGGTGCTCAGCGAGTGGTACTACGGGGACCGGGTCGACGTCGGGGAGTCGGAGCGGGAGCCGTCCCCCTCGGGCGGGCTGGAGCGCTGAACGCCCCGGCGGGCGTACTGGAAGACCAGTCCGGAGACGGCGAGGGCGACCACGCCGAAGCCGATCAGGGCGAGCCACAGGCCGTAGACGATGCCGAGGGCGAGGACGACGGCGCCCAGCGCGATCGTGATCGGCCAGGGGCTGTGCGGCGGGAAGAACTCCAGCGGGCCCGCGGAGTCGGCGACCTCGGCGTCGTCGAGGTCCTGGGCCCGCGGGCCGCGTCTGTGGTGCTGCACGCGGAAGAAGAACGCGACGAGCGAGGCCATCAGGAAGGCGATGATCAGGGCGGCGGTGCCGGCGGGCTCGGCCGACCACCAGCCGTAGAGAACGGCGGTGCCGCCGAAGAAGACGGCCACACCGGTGAACAGCCGGGACTCGGTCCTCACTGCACGTGCCTCTGGTCGTGTCGGGTGATGTCGGGGTGGTGCAGGTCGAACGCCGGGGACTCGGAGCGCACCCGGGGCAGCGACGTGAAGTTGTGGCGCGGGGGCGGGCAGGAGGTGGCCCATTCGAGGGAACGGCCGTAGCCCCAGGGGTCGTCGTGCTCCACCCGGACGCCGTACCGGTGGGTGCGCCAGACGTTGTAGAGGAACGGCAGCGTGGACAGGCCCAGCAGGAAGGCGCCGATGGAGCTGACGGTGTTCAGGGCGGTGAAGCCGTCCGCGGCCAGGTAGTCGGCGTAGCGGCGCGGCATGCCCTGTTCGCCGAGCCAGTGCTGGACGAGGAACGTGGTCTGGAAGCCGACGAAGAGCGTCCAGAAGTGGATCCTCCCGAGGCGTTCGTCGAGGAGTTTGCCGGTGAACTTGGGCCACCAGAAGTAGAAGCCGGCGAACATCGCGAACACGACCGTGCCGAACAGCACGTAGTGCAGGTGGGCGACGATGAAGTACGAGTCCGTCAGGTGGAAGTCCAGGGGCGGCGAGGCGATGAGGACGCCGCTCATGCCGCCGAGCAGGAAGGTCACCAGGAAGCCGCACGACCACAGCATGGGTGTCTCGAAGGAGAGCGAGCCGCGGATCATCGTGCCGATCCAGTTGAAGAACTTCACGCCCGTGGGCACCGCGATGAGGAACGACATCACCGAGAAGAACGGCAGCAGCACGGCCCCGGTGGCGAACATGTGGTGGGCCCACACCACCGCGGAGAGCATGGTGATGGCGATGGTGGCGCCGATCAGGCTGACGTAGCCGAAGATCGGTTTGCGGCTGAACACCGGGATGATCTCGGAGACGATGCCGAAGAACGGCAGCGCGACGATGTACACCTCGGGGTGCCCGAAGAACCAGAACAGGTGCTGCCACAGCAACGCCCCGCCGTTCGCGGGGTCGTAGATGTGGGCGCCGAACTTCCGGTCGGCCTCCAGTGCGAGCAGGGCGGCCGTGAGCACGGGGAAGGCGGGCAGCACCAGGATCGACGTGAACAGCACGTTCCAGGTGAAGATCGGCATCCGGAACATGGTCATGCCGGGTGCGCGCAGGCACACGACGGTGGTGATGAAGTTGACCGCGCTGAGCGTGGTGGACACCCCGCTCACCACCAGGCCCATGGTCCACAGGTCGCCGCCCGGTCCCGGGGTGAACGTGGCGCTGTTCAGCGGCGCGTAGGCGAACCAGCCGAAGGAGGCCGCCCCCTGCGGGGTCAGGAACCCGGAGACCACCATCAGGCCGCCGAACAGGTACAGCCAGTACGACAGCGCGTTGAGCCGGGGGAACGCCATGTCGGGGGCGCCGATCTGCAGCGGCATGACGGCGTTGGTGAACCCGGCGAACAGCGGGGTCGCGAACAGCAGCATCATGACGGTGCCGTGCACGGTGAAGAGCTGGTTGTACTGCTCGGCGGAGAACAGCTGCAGCCCCGGGCGGGCCAGCTCGGTGCGCATCAGCATCGCCAGCACGCCGCCGAGGAGGAAGAAACCGAACGACGTGGTCAGGTAGAGGTTCCCGATCACCTTGTGATCGGTCGTCCTCGCCCACCGCGCCAGCGCCCGACCGAGGGTGCGGTTCGTCCGCTGCCGCGCCGGCGTCCGGCGCGGTGGCCCGGTCTTCCTGTCCACCGCCATGCGGCGGAGGGTACCCAGGGGTCCGGGCGCCAGTCGCCCGGCCACGCCGAGGGGTCACCGGGTGTCGTGCCCGTCGTCGGCGCGGAACACCTCCTCGGTGTGTCCGCCCGGCTCGGGCGGGGCGGGCCGGTACTGCGCCGGCGTGGCCCCGGGAGGGACCGGGTGGGCCACCCGGCGGGTTCCGGACCTCCCGGCGGCGCGGCCGCCTCCTCCTCCGGTGCCGCCCGCCGAGCCGGACGGTCAGCCCGAGGGCGCGACGGTGGGAGCGGCGGCCGCCGTGCCCGGGCAGTCGTCGCTGGACCGGCCGGCCAGCCGGCCGCCGGGCTGCTCCACGGTCACCTGCACGCTCCCCAGTTCCGGGTCCTGGCGCAACCGGGCGCCGGCGACCGTGCAGGCCAGCTGGTCGACGGCCGTGTCGCTCAGTCCGGCGGCGGCCGGCGGGAGTCCGACGGTGACCGTCGCCCCGTCGGTCCGGAGGGTGGGCGCGGCGCCGGCCCGCGGCAGCTCGGTCGTCAGCCCCTGCTCCCGTTCCCCGGCGTTCGGGCCCTTGAACAGCATCAGTACCGTGATGCCGAGTTCCGCCCCGCCGGGCAGCTCGCGGGGGACGGCGACCAGGGAACCGTCGGAGACGAAGTACAGCGGGACCGTGGCGACCGGCACGGCCCGGCTCTCCTCCGGCGCCGGGGTGGTGCCCTGCGGCTCGAGGACGCCGGTGGCGGGTTCGCCCGCCTCGACCACTCCGGTCGCGGGGATGTCGCAGGCGGACAGGGCGAGGGCGGTCGCCAGCAGGGCGGGCAGCGCGTGCCGGATGTTCATGCCCGGCCCTCCTTCGCCGGGTCCCCCGTCCGGTCCGCCGCGCCGTCCTGGCGCAGGGGGAGGACGACCGTGAAGACGGCGCCGCCGTCCGGGTGGCCGGCCGCCCGGACGGTGCCGCCGTGCAGCCGGACGTTCTCCGCGGTGATGGCCAGTCCGAGCCCGCTGCCCTCGCTGCGGACCCGGGCGGTGTCCGACTTGTAGAAGCGGTCGAAGACGTGGGGCAGGACGTCGTCGGGGATGCCGTCCCCGCTGTCGCGGACCTCGACGACCGCCTGTCCGCCCGCCTCGGGGTCGTGTCGTCCGTAGAGGCGCAGGCTCACGGGGGGACGGCCGTGGCGGAGGGCGTTCGCGACGAGGTTGGCGACGACGACGTCGAGCCGGCGCGGGTCGACGCGGCCGCGCAGCGTGCCGGGTTCCGGCAGGCGGGTCTCCACGCTGTGGGTCCAGCCGCGGGTGGCGAGGGTGCGCCGTACGGACTCGGCGAGGTCGATGTCGTCCAGGTGGAGGGCGGCCGCGCCCGCGTCGAAGCGGGAGATCTCCATCAGGTCGTTCACCAGGGTGGCCAGCTTGGAGGTCTCCTCGCTGATGAGGCGTACGGCCGTGGCGGTGTCGTCGTCGAGGCCGGCGGCGTCCTCGTCCAGTACGTCGGTGACCGCCGTCATCGCCGCCAGCGGGGTGCGCAGTTCGTGCGAGACGTCCGCGGCGAAGCGCCGGGCCCCGGCCTCCATGCGCCGCAGTTCCGCCACCGAGCCCTCCAGTGCCTCGGCGGTCTCGTTGAAGGTGCGGGAGAGTTCGGCGAGTTCGTCGCTGCCCTGCACGGCGAGCCGGGTGTCGAGCCGGCCCTCGGCGATGCTGCGGGTCGCCCGGCGCAGTTCCCTGACCGGCCGCAGCACCCCGCGCGCGGCCAGCAGGGCGAGGACGACGGCCAGGGCGAGGGCGGGCACGGTGGCGCGTTCGACGGCGGCGACCAGGGCGTCGACGTATCCCTGTTCCTCGTTCTGGGGCACCGTGAGGTAGACCTCGAGCCCGGAGGCGGGCTCGGAGGTGGCGTACGGGCCGGCGAAGGTGACGGGCATGCCGACGACGAGGGAGGAACGGCCGTCGTTCGTCACGCGCTGGAAGACCGTGGCGCGGCGCGAGCGCACGGACTCGCGCATGTCCGGGGAGAGTTCGCCGAAGGCGTCGCCGGGGTCGGAGGTCGCGCTCGACCCCCGGTAGGCGGCCAGCACCCGCCAGTTCTGGGACCGTCCACCGCGCGCCACGTCGGCGGCGAACGTCTCCAGGTCGGACCGGTCGGGCGGGAAGCGGTAGTTGGGGACCAGGGCGCTGACCCGGTCCCGGAAGTCCTCGATCACCGTGTCCTGGCTCTGCTGGAGGATTCCGGTGCGTGCTTCGCGGAAGGTCAGCGCGCCCGTGGTCACCGTGGCCGCGGCGGCGACGAAGGCGAAGGCCACCACCAGCCGCACGCGGAGTCCGCCCAGCGCGCGCGGCAGTCCCGCCGTCCTCACCGGGGTCCGAAGCGGTAGCCGAAACCGCGTACCGTGTGGATGTGACGCGGCTGGTCCGCGGGCTCGCCGATCTTGGACCTGAGGCGTTTGACGCAGGCGTCCACGAGCCGTGCGTCCCCGTGGTAGCTGTGCTCCCACACGGCTTCCAGGAGCTGCTGGCGGCTGAACACCTGGCCGGGCGAGGCGGACAGGGTGAGCAGCAGCCGCAGTTCGGACGGTGCGAGGGCGACGGGCCGCCCCCGGTGGGTGACGGTGAGTCCGGCGCGGTCGATGGTCAGGTCGCCGTGCTGCTCGGTGCGCGGCCCGCCGTGGTCGTCCGCCGGGCCGCCGGCGCGGCGCAGCACCGCCCGGATGCGCGCGTCCAGGACACGGGCGCGGACGGGTTTGACCACGTAGTCGTCGGCTCCGGCCTCCAGTCCGACGACGACGTCGGTGTCGTCCCCGCGGGCGGTGGCCATGATGATGGGCACCTGGTCGTGGTCGCGGATGCGGCGGCACACCTCCAGTCCGGACATGCCGGGCAGCATCAGGTCGAGGACGACGGCGTCGGGCCGGAACGTGCGCAGTTCCCGCAGTCCGTCCTCACCGGTCGCGGCGGCGGCGACCTCGTGTCCCTGGCGGCGCAGGGCGAGGCGGACGCCCTCCCGGACGGCGCGGTCGTCTTCGATGATCAGGACCCGTGGCATGGGTCTCAGTATGCGTCGGGGCGAACGGGTGTTCGCGCACGGGTGGGCGGCTGTTACAGGACGGTCCACAAGCGGTCCACCGGCGATCACACGGCCGGGGCACGCTGCGTGATCATGAACGCGCACCGATCGACGTCCTCACCGTCCGCCGACACGGCCCGCCGGGGCCGACGCGGGAGACGCGCCCGCCGCAGGCGGAACCGGAGGGCACCGGCTCTCTGGGCCGGACTCGCGGCCGTCGTCGTGCTGTTCGCCGGAGGGCTGGCCGTGAAGGGGAGCACCTCCGCCTCCGAACGTCCCGCCGGCACCGCCGGTCCGATCACGACGGTGGAGCCCCGGCCGTCCGCCGGTACCGCCTCCCCGGCCGGGCGGCCCGCGACGGGCACCGCGGACGAGGAGGAGCCGGAGGGTCCGCCGGACGGGTCGCGGAGCCCCGTCTCCATCCCGGCCTCCGGGCCGGGGACGTTCACCACCGCCGGGGGCGGTGGCGAACGGGTCGGCGGGAGCGGGCGCACGCTGACCTACGTCGTCCAGGTGGAGGACGGCATCGGGCTGTCGGCGCGGGACGTCGCCGCCGAGGTCGAGCGGATCCTCGCCGACGACCGGGGCTGGACGGCCGACGGCGAGGTGGGGTTCCGCCGCGTGTCCGGCGGCGCGTCCGACTTCCGGGTGCGGCTCGCCACGGCGGGAACGGTGGACGACATATGCGGCCAGTACGGCCTGGACACCGGCGGCGAGGTCAACTGCAACGTCGGCCAGGACGTCATGGTCAACCTCAAGCGGTGGCTGCTGGCCACGCAGTACTACGCGGACGACGTGACGTCGTACCGGGCACTCATCATCAACCACGAGGTCGGGCACTTCCTGGGCCACGGCCACGAGGGCTGCCCCGGCCCGGGACGGCCCGCGCCGGTGATGATGCAGCAGATCAAGGGACTCCACGGCTGCACCACCAACGTCTGGCCCTACGACGAGGAGGGCCGGCCCGTCACCGGCCCCCGCGTCGCCTGATCCGCGCCCGCCGGCCCGGACGGAAGGCACCGTCGGCCGTTTCGGGCGCGCGCGGCCCGGGCACCCGTGCCAGGCTCGGAAGGGCCACCGGGCCACCGGGCCACCGGGGGCGAGGAACCGGACGTCGCGAACGGCAGGGGCGTGGAGGTACGGCATGACCGAGGAGAACGCCGGCGCCGCCCGAAACGGCGGACGCGCGGCCCACGCCCACCGGTTCTCCGGGCCGGAGCCGGACGTGGCGGCCGCGGCCGGTCACCGTGATCCCCCGCCCCGCGTCGGCTTCTTCACCGACACCTCCGTGTGCATCGGCTGCAAGGCCTGCGAGGTGGCCTGCAAGGAATGGAACGCCGTGCCGGAGGACGGCCTGCTGCTCACCGGCATGTCCTACGACAACACGCAGGGGCTCGGCGCCGACACCTGGCGGCACGTCGCCTTCATCGAGCAGCGCAAGCCGCTCGGCGGCCAGGAGCCGGGGACCGGTCACGGGGACGTGGACGTGGACGTGTTCGAGGCCGCCCGGAGCCCGGACACCTCGCCCGCCTCCCCCGGCCCCGGTGCCACCGGCCCGTCCCCGGACCGGGCTCCCTCGGGGGCCCCGGCCGGCGGCATCTCCCCCGTGGCACCGGACGGGCGCACCGAGCTGCGCTGGCTCATGGCCTCCGACGTGTGCAAGCACTGCACCCGCGCCGCGTGTCTGGACGTGTGCCCCACCGGGTCCCTGTTCCGCACCGAGTTCGGCACGGTGGTCGTGCAGGAGGACGTCTGCAACGGCTGCGGTTACTGCGTGCCCGCCTGCCCGTACGGCGTCATCGAGCAGCGCGAGGGCGACGGACGCGCCTGGAAGTGCACGCTGTGCTACGACCGGCTCGGCGTCGGCATGGAACCGGCCTGCGCGAAGGCGTGCCCGACGGACTCCATCCAGTTCGGCCCGCTGGAGGAGCTGCGGGAGCGGGCGGCGGCCCGGGTCGCGCACCTGCACGCGGCCGGGGTGACCGACGCCCGGCTGTACGGGGAGAGCCCGGACGACGGGGTCGGCGGCGACGGCGCCTTCTTCCTGCTGCTGGACGAACCGGAGGTGTACGGGCTGCCGCCCGATCCGGTGGTCACCACCCGGGACCTGCCCGCGATGTGGCGGCACGCGGCGGCGGCCGCCGTCTCGCTGGCCGCGCTGGCCGCCGTGAGTTTCGCCGGGAGGCCCCGATGAGCGGTTCGGACGTCACCCGCGACGGTGTCCGGGGCGCACGGCCCGGGCGGGACGCTCCGACGGGAGCACACGCCGGGCGCCGTCGCCGTCGCCGTGGCCGCGGTGAGCAGCCGATGGTGCCGGACGCCGAGTTCTCCTCGTACTACGGCAGGCCGGTGCTGAACAAGCCGAGCTGGGCGGCCCTCGACATCGCGGGCTACCTCTGGCTGGGCGGGCTCGCGGGCGCGTCGTCGCTGCTGGCGGCCGGCGGGCACGCGACGGGACGTCCGGCGCTGGCGCGGACGGCGAAGCTGGGGGCGGCGGGCGCCGTCTCGCTGTCGCTGGGCGCGCTCGTGCACGACCTGGGCCGGCCCGCCCGGTTCCTCAACATGCTGCGCGTCTTCAAGCCCACCTCGCCGATGAACGTGGGGTCCTGGCTGCTGGCCGGTTACGCCCCGCTCACCCTGGCCGCCGCGGCGGCCGACGTGAGCGGCCGCTGCCGGCCCGCCGGGACCGCCGCCACCGCGGCGGCCTCCGTGCTCGGCCCGGCGGTCGCCACGTACACCGCCGTGCTGGTCTCGGACACCGCGGTGCCCTCCTGGCACGAGGGCCACCGGGAGCTGCCGTACGTCTTCGCCGGTTCGGCGGCGTCCGCGGCGGCGGGGCTGGCGCTGGCCGGCGTACCGGTGGCACAGACGGGGCCCGCGCGCCGGGCGGCGGTGCTCGGCGCGGTACTGGAACTGGGCGCCTTCCGGCTGATGAAACGGCGGATGGGCATGGTGGCCGAACCGTTCGAGCGGGGCAGGGCGTGCGTCCTGCTGCGCGGGGCGGAGGTCCTGGCGGTCGGTGGCACCGCGCTGGCGGCCGTGGCCGGTCGCCGCCGTGGAGCGGCCACGGTGGCCGGGGTGGCGCTGCTGGCCGGTTCCGCGGCCCTGCGGTTCGGCGTGTTCCACGCCGGGGTGGCCTCGGCGGAGGACCCGAAGTACACCGTCGTACCGCAGCGGGAGCGACTGGCGGACGGCGCACCTCGCACGGACGACACGGACGGCACGGACGGCACGGACTGATCGGTCCGCGCCGCGCGGGACCCGCCGTCCGCCGGACGGCACCGCAGGGATTGAACCGCCGGGAACGGGACACCCGGGCCGGCGGAACGCACTGAGAGAGAGGGCGGAGGACGGCATGGGCGTACGCACGTGGCTCGACTCCTGGCCGGTCTACCGCCAGCTCAAGGGCACCGATCCCCTGGGCCGCGGCGCCGCCGCCAGGAGCGGGACCAGCGCGCGGCTCACCCCCCGGGTCGCCTCGGCGGACGAGGTCGTGAAGTCCGTCTGCCCGTACTGCGCGGTCGGCTGCGGCCAGAACGTGTACGTCGAGGACGGCCGCGTCACCCAGATCGAGGGCGACCCCGACTCCCCCGTCTCCCGCGGCCGGCTGTGCCCCAAGGGGTCGGCGAGCCTCCAGCTGACCACGGGCGACGCCCGCGAGCAGCACGTCCTGTACCGGCGCCCGCACGGCACCGACTGGGAGCGCCTCGACCTGGACACGGCGATGGACATGATCGCCGACCGGGTGATCGAGGCACGGCGTGCGGGCTGGCAGTGGGAGGTCGACCGGGCCCGTACCCGCCGCACGCTCGGCATCGCCAGCCTCGGCGGCGCGACGCTGGACAACGAGGAGAACTACCTGATCAAGAAGCTGTTCACCGCCCTGGGCGCGGTGCAGATCGAGAATCAGGCCCGTATTTGACACTCCTCCACCGTTCCCGGTCTGGGAACCTCGTTCGGCCGCGGCGGCGCGACCACCTTCCAGCAGGACCTGCAGCACTCGGACTGCATCGTCATCCAGGGCTCGAACATGGCCGAGTGCCATCCGGTCGGGTTCCAGTGGGTGATGGAGGCCAAGGCGCGCGGCGCGAAGGTGATCCACGTCGACCCGCGGTTCACCCGCACCAGCGCGCTGGCCGACGTGCACGTGCCGCTGCGCGCGGGCTCGGACATCGCCTTCCTCGGCGGGATCATCAACCACGTGCTGCGCACCGATGGTTACTTCCGTGACTACGTGGTCGCCTACACCAACGGGCCGGTCGTCCTGCGGGAGGACTTCCGCGACGCCGAGGACCTCGACGGCGTCTTCTCCGGCCTCGACCCCGACAGCCGCAGCTACGACAACGGCAGCTGGCAGTACGAGGGCACGGAGATGCAGGCGGCCTCCGGCGAGCGGGACCTGGAGTACGGCAGGCGCGCCGGCGGCGACTCCTCGGTGACCGAGGCGGCGCGCGGCGAGTCCCACGGCTCGGGCGGCCCCGACCTCGGCGAGGGCGGGATCGAGCGGGACGAGACGATGACGCACCCGCGCTGCGTCCTCCAGGTGCTGAAGCGGCACTACGCCCGCTACACACCGGAGATGGTCGAGCGGATCTGCGGGGTGCCGCAGGACCTGTTCCGGCAGGTGTGCGAGCTGGTCACGGAGAACTCGGGCCGCGACCGGACCACCGCCTTCGCCTACGCGGTCGGCTGGACGCAGCACACGGTGGGCGTGCAGTACATCCGCGCGGCCTCCGTGCTGCAGAGCCTGCTCGGCAACATCGGCCGGCCCGGCGGCGGCATCCTGGCCCTGCGGGGGCACGCCTCCATCCAGGGCTCCACGGACATCCCGACCCTGTTCAACCTGCTGCCCGGCTACATCCCGATGCCGCACGCGCACCAGCAGGAGGACCTGGACGCGTTCGTCCGGGGCGAGGCGGCCCGCAAGGGCTACTGGGGCAACATGCGCGCCTACCTGGTGAGCCTGCTGAAGGCCTACTGGGGCGACGCGGCGACGGCGGAGAACGACTTCTGCTTCGACTACCTGCCGCGGCTGACGGGCTCGCACTCCACGTACGAGACGGTCATGGCCCAGCTGGAGGGGACCTGCAAGGGCTACTTCCTGATGGGCGAGAACCCGGCGGTCGGCTCGGGCAACGCCAAGTTGCAGCGGCTGGGGATGGCGAACCTGGACTGGCTGGTGGTGCGGGACTTCTCGCTCATCGAGTCGGCGACCTGGTGGAAGGACGGCCCGGAGATCGAGACGGGTGAGATGCGCACGGAGGACATCGGCACCGAGGTGTTCTTCCTGCCGGCCGCCGCCCACACCGAGAAGGACGGCAGCTTCACCAACACGCAGCGGCTGCTGCAGTGGCACCACCAGGCGGTCCGGCCGCCCGGCGAGGCGCGCAGCGACCTGTGGTTCACGTACCACCTGGGTCGCATCATCCGTCACAAGCTCGCCGGCTCCACCGATCCGATGGACCGTCCGCTCATCGACCTGACCTGGGACTACCCGGTCAAGGGCGAGCTGTCCGAACCGGACGCGGAGGCGGTCCTCGCCGAGATCAACGGCCACGACGCCGACGGTGTCCCCCTGTCCTCCTACGAGCAGTTGAGCGACGACGGCTCCACAGTGTGCGGCTGCTGGATCTACTGCGGCGTCCACGCCGACGGCGTGAACCAGGCAGCCCGCCGCAAGCCCGGCGCGCGGCAGGACTGGGTGGCGGCCGAGTGGGGCTGGGCGTGGCCGGCCAACCGCCGCGTGCTGTACAACCGTGCGTCGGCCGACCCGGACGGCAGGCCGTGGAGCGAGCGCAAGGCGCTGGTGTGGTGGGACGAGAACCAGGAGAAGTGGGTGGGGCACGACGTCCCGGACTTCCCGCCCGGCAGGGCCCCCGGCCACGTGCCGCCGCCGGACGCCACGGGGCCCGAGGCCCTGTCGGGCACCGACGCGTTCATCATGCAGGCCGACGGCAAGGCCTGGCTGTACGCGCCCTCCGGCCTCACCGACGGGCCGCTGCCCACGCACTACGAGCCGCAGGACTCCCCCTTCCCCAACCTGCTGTACGGGCAGCAGCGCAACCCGGTGCGTCACCTGCTGCCCCCGCACCCGGACAACCGCTACCAGCCGAGCGCGGGCGCCCCCGGCTCGGAGGTGTACCCGTACGTCGCCACCACGTACCGGCTCACCGAGCACCACACGGCGGGCGGCATGTCCCGCTGGCAGCCGTATCTCGCGGAGCTGCAGCCGGAGTTCTTCTGCGAGGTCTCGCCCGAGCTGGCCGCCGAGCGCGCGCTGGAGCACACCGGCTGGGCGACGATCGTCAGCGCCCGCGGCGTGATCGAGGCACGGGTGCTGGTCACCGACCGCGTGTCGCCGCTGACCGTGCACGGCCGGACCCTGCACCAGGTCGGGCTGCCCTACCACTGGGGCCCGAACGGCTACAGCACGGGCGACGCGGCCAACGAGCTGCTGCACCTGTCCCTCGATCCGAACACCCACATCCAGGAGGCCAAGGCGCTGGCCGTGGACATCCGGCCGGGCCGGCGCCCGCGGGGCCCGGCGGCCCTGGAACTGGTGCGGGAGTACCGGGCACGCGCGGGCATCGACGAGCACACCGGCACGGAGCTGTGACGACCGGCGCCCGCGGGCCGGTGCGGCCGGCGTCCGCCGGTCAGCGCAGGACGACCGAGTACGGCCCGCGTGCGACCAGCTCGCCGATCACCGGCGCCCCCGGCACCTCCCCGGCCACGAGCAGCCCGCCCGAGGTCTGGGCGTCGGCCAGCAGGAGGCGGGTGTCGGCGTCGGTGTCCCCGAAGTCGGTGTGCGGCGCCACCCACTCCAGGTTGCGCCGGGTGCCGCCGCTGACGTACCCGTCGCGCACCGCCTCCCGCGCGCCGTCCAGGTAGGGCACGGCGGCGGTGTCCAGCACGGCGGTCACCGAGGAGGCGCGGGCCAGTTTGTGCAGGTGGCCGAGGAGGCCGAAGCCGGTGACGTCGGTGGCGCAGACCGCGCCGGCGTCCAGGGCGGCAGTGGCGGCGTCCCGGTTGAGCGCGGTCATGGTGGCCACCGCCTGCTCGAACCGCTCCCCGGTGGCCTTGTGGCGGTTGTTCAGGACGCCGAGGCCGAGGGGCTTGGTCAGCGACAGCGGTACACCGGGGCGGCCCGCGTCGTTGCGCAGCAGCCGGGCGGGGTCGGCCAGACCGGTGACGGCCATGCCGTACTTCGGTTCGGGGTCGTCGACGCTGTGTCCGCCGCCCACGTGGCAGCCGGCCTCGGTGGCGACGTCCAGGCCGCCGCGCAGCACCTCGCGGGCCAGCTCGAAGGGCAGGACGTCGCGCGGCCAGGCCAGCAGGTTGACCGCGAGGACGGGACGGCCGCCCATCGCGTAGACGTCGGAGAGCGCGTTGGCGGCGGCGATGCGCCCCCAGTCGTAGGGGTCGTCGACGACCGGGGTGAAGAAGTCGGCCGTGGAGACCAGGGCCTGTGCGGCGGCGCCGGGCGGCGTGGGCAGGGCGACGACGGCCGCGTCGTCACCGGTGGCCGCCCCCACCAGGAGCGGGGTGTCGCCCGCGGCGGCCCGCGTCCGGGTCAGCGGACCGAGCATGTCCTCGAGTTCGCCGGGCGGGATCTTGCAGGCGCAGCCGCCGCCGTGGGCGTACTGGGTGAGGCGTACGGCGGTCTCGCTCGTCGATGTCATGCCGGTACTCCTTGGTGGTGACGGGACCGGGGCCGGGTGTCCGTGTAGCCTGGCCGGGCGGTGGAGGCGTGTGGGTGCCTGGTGGCCCTCCCGGTCTTCAAAACCGAGGTGTCCGAGGATCTCGGGCAGGCGGGTTCGATTCCCGTCCGCCTCCGTCTTCTGCCCGTGGCGACGTGCCCGGCTTCGGGATGGGACCGAACGCGGGCCCCGTCACGAGCCCGCGTTCGGTCCCGCCGAGGACGCGGCGTCCCGGCGGATGCTCAGTCGAGGCAGAACTCGTTGCCCTCGATGTCCTGCATCGCGATGCAGGACTCGTTCTCCTCGTCGGCGAACAGTGTGTACAGGTGGACCGCGCCGAGCGCGACCAGTCGTGCGCATTCGGACTCGAGCACGGCCAGACGCTCCTCGCCCACGAGCCCCGTGCCGGCCCGCACGTCGAGGTGCACCCGGTTCTTGGCGACCTTGCCCTCGGGAACGCGCTGGAAGAACAGTCGCGGGCCCACGCCCGAAGGATCACTGCACGCGCACCACGCCCCCCGCTTCTCCGGCGGCTGCGAACGGTCGAAATCGTCCCATGTGGCGAATCCCTTCGGCGGCGGGGCGACGTATCCCAGCACCTCGCACCAGAAACGAGCGACGCGCTGCGGATCCGCGCAGTCGAAGGTGATCTGGACCTGCCTGATCGATGACATCGGCGCACCATAGCAAGGGGCCGGGACGCTCGTCTCCCGGCGGGGGGACCGGGCACCGCCGGGTCACCGGGCGTCGTCGGCGGGCCGGCGGCACCGGTGCCGGTCGCCCACCCGCTCCGTCAGTCCCCGCGCCGCCAGGTGCTCCAGCAGCGGTACGGCCACCCTGCGCGTCGTGTCCAGGGCGCGGCGGGCCTCGCTGAGGGTGAACGGCTGCGGGAGGCGGGCCAGGATGGCGGCCGCCTCGGTGTCCGCGCCCGGCAGCAGCACGACGGTGTCCCCGACCCGCAGGAGCGCCCCGGCGGCGACGGCCGCGGCCAGTGCCCTGCGGGTGAGTCCGAGTTCCGTCAGCCGGTCCGCCTCGGGTGCGCGGAAGGGTGCGCGGGACAGGTCACCGCGTACCGCGTCCACGGCCGCTCTCAGGGGCGGTGGCAGGGTGGGCGTGGCGTCGGACCCGTACAGCCGGCCCTGGCGGTGGTGGAGTCGTCCGCCGCCGGGGGTCCGGGCGAGCGCGTCGACCAGCAGCCGGTCGGGGAGACCGAGCAGACGGCGCGCGGCCTCGGTGGGCAGGCCCGGGTCCATCGGGTGCTGCCGGGCGTGCCGCTCGACCTCCTCGGCGAGACGGGCGCGCAGCCGTTTCCAGTGGTCCGCGTCGGCCAGCCAGTCACCGGCGACGGGCGCGGCCGGCGGGGGCACTCCCATCGCCAGCAGTTCGCCGCGCCGTACGAGCCGGCGCCGCCGCAGTTCGGCGGTGCCGTCCGGATCCCCGGTCATCGCGGCCAGTTCCCCGGCGCGGGCGCGGCCGGCTCCGCGCCGGGTCAGACGCGGCGGACGTACGTCGAGGACGGTGACCGCGCAGGGGACGCGGGTGCCGCCGGGTTCGCGCAGGACGGCGCGGTCGCCGACGCGCAGGGGCAGCGGACGGGCCAGGGTCAGCCTGGCCGTGTCCTCGCCCAGCGGGCGGACGGTCGCCGGCACCGCGGCCGTCCCGATGTGCAGGGTCGACGTCCGGGGGAGTCCGGTGACCGGTTCCCCGGTGACGCGGACGTCGGTCAGTGCGGTGAGCAGCCAGCGGTCCGGTGACAGCAGGACCTGGCCCCGGCGCAGGGTGCCGTCGGCGGCTCCGTGCACGTCGACCGCCACGCGGGCCACCCCTCTCACGACGGTGCGTTCCTCGTGCAGGCACTGCATCCCGCGCACCCGCAGCTCCGCCGTGCCGTCCCCCGTCAGCAGCCGGTCGCCGACGCGCAGCGTGCCCGCGCCGAGCGTGCCGGTGACGACCGTGCCGCGCCCGCGCACGGTGAAGGCCCGGTCCAGCCACAGCCGTACGTCGGCGTCGGCCGGCGGCACCGGCAGGGACCGGGCCAGCCGCCCCAGCTCCCCGCGCAGTTCGTCGAGTCCGGCGCCGGTCACGGAGCTGACCGCGACGGACGGCACCTTGCCCAGGGAGGTCGCGGCGAGGCGCTCGACGGCGTAGGCCCGTACGGGCTCGGGGTCGGCGAGGTCGCTGCGGGTCACCGCGAGGACGGCGTGCCGTACGCCGAGGGCGTCGATGATCGCGAGGTGTTCCTGCGACTGCCGCTGCCAGCCCTGGTCGGCGGCGACCACGAAGAGCACGGCGGGCACCGGTCCGACGCCGGCCAGCATGGTGGCGACGAACCGCTCGTGCCCGGGCACGTCCACGAAGGCGAGGTCCTCGTCCCCGTCGGTCCGGGTCCAGACGAATCCGAGGTCCAGGGTGAGCCCGCGGCGGCGCTCCTCCTCGTGGCGGTCGGGTTCCATGCCCGTCAGCGCCCGCACCAGGGCGGACTTGCCGTGGTCGACGTGACCGGCGGTGGCCACCACCCGCACGGCTCCTACCTCTCCGCCGCGGACCGCACGGCCGCGGCCAGCCGCTCGTCGTCCTCGGCCGGCACGGCGCGCAGGTCGAGCAGGCACCGGCCGTCCTCCAGGCGCCCCACCACGGGGACCGGGCCGGTGCGCAGCGCGGTGGCGTACGCCTCCGGCAGGGACACGGCGGCGCTGGGCAGCGTCACACCGGGGGCGCCGCCGCCGCCCACCGCCGCCTCGCTCGCGACGGCCCGCGCGTCGACGCCGGCGGCGGCCAGCGCGGCGGCCAGCCGCTCGGCGCGGTGCGCGAGGAGCGCCGGATCGGCGGCGAGGGCGTCGGCGGTCGGTGTGCCGGGGCCGGTGAGGGTGGCCTGCAGCGCGGCGAGGGTCAGCTTGTCCACGCGCAGGGCGCGGGCGAGGGGGTGCCGGGACAGCGTCCGTACGAGGTCGTCGTCGCCGAGCAGCAGTCCGCACTGGGGGCCGCCGAGCAGTTTGTCGCCGCTGGCCGTCACGAGGGAGGCACCGGCCCGGAGTTGGCTCTCGGCGTCGGGTTCCCCGGGCAGCAGCGGGTGGGGGGCGAGCAGCCCGGAGCCGATGTCGGCGACGATCGGCACGCCCAGTGCGGCGAGTTCGCCGGTGTCCGCGGCGCGGGTGAATCCGGTGATGCGGAAGTTGGAGGGGTGGACCTTCAGGACGAAGCCCGTCCGCGGGCCGAGGGCGTCGGCGTAGTCGGCGACGGTGGTGCGGTTGGTGGTGCCGACCTCGCGCAGCCGGGCTCCGGTCGACACCAGGAGGTCGGGCAGGCGGAAACCGTCCCCGATCTCCACCATCTCCCCGCGGCTGATGACGATCTCGCGGCCGGCGGCGAGCGCGGTCGCGGCCAGGACCAGTGCGGCGGCGCCGTTGTTCACGACGTGCACGTCGCCGGCCGAGGGCACCCGGGCGTGCAGGGCGGCCAGTGCGCCACGTCCCCGGCGGGCGCGTGCGCCGGTGCGCAGGTCGAGTTCGACGTCCGTCGGTCCGGCGGCCTCCTGCACGGCGCGGCGGGCCGCTCGTGACAGGGGGGCCCGGCCCAGGTTGGTGTGCAGCAGCACGCCGGTCGCGTTGATCACCGGCCGCAGTCCGCCGGCCGTGGACGGCAGCAGGGCGAGGGCCGTGTCCGTCACCGCCCCGGGCGGGACCGTCCCTTCGCGGGCCCGGTCCTGGGCCTGCCGGACGGCCGACTTCACCGTCTCGGGGCCGAGCCGGTGCACCGCCTCCGCGAGCCTCGGGTCCCGCAGCACGACGTCGGTGCGGGGGATGCGCCGCCGGGTGTCCGTCGCCTCCCGGTCCGGACCGCGACCGCGCCCGCACTCGCGACCATGAGTGCCGACCGGGTCCGGGCCGTCCGCCGTCGCGGTCGCCTCCCGTACGGCCCGCTGATCCACGTGCCCCTCCTCGTCCGGCCGGTCCCGTGTCTGCCCGGGGAACCCCATCGTCCTCCAGTGCCCGGCACGCGTGTCACGACACGCCGGTGAGGCCCTGACACCCTTCCGCCGGTCAGGGATGTGAGCGCGAATCACGTACGCACCCATCGATGCGTTCACGGCGGGCCTTCACGGTCCGTCCCGAAAGCGCTTTTCCTCTCGCTCTCCCCCACCCGGTCCTGGAGCCCGACCCACCGGGAGACACGACGGCGCTCAGCTCGGCGATCGACCGCGTCGGCCACCACCGCGTAGTGGCAGTCGGGTCCGGTGCCCTCCACCCGGCTCGGCAGCCGGAAGCCGGGCACGCCGAACTCCGCCGTCCCCGCTCGGCGTTGACGCTCGGCGTTGGCCAGAGTAAAGCCGAGCGGCCAAGAGGTCTAGACCCCATACGTCTTACGCCCGCCCCTCCCCCTGCCGCATCATCCCTGAGAGCACGGCAGTCCATGTGGTCCAGACCAAGCAGGGAGATCTCGTGGGAAGACGCGTGAAAGCCGTCACGACGCTCGGTGTCTGCTTCGCACTCGCAAGCACGATGACGAGCGAGGCCCTGTCGCCCGCCGCCGCGGACACCCCGCCCGTCGCGGCGTCCGCGGTGCCGCCGGTGTCGCCGACCCCTCAGTCCCTCACCCGCTCGGACGGCGACGTCGCGGTGACCGGCCGGGTCCTCGTCGTGGCGGACGGGCGGACCGACGCCGCCGCCCGGGACCGGCTCGTCCGCGAGCTGAGGGCCCACGGAGCCGACCGGGTGGACGTCGTCGCCCCCGGGGACGTCCCCCGGGCGGCCGCGGGACTGCTCACCGTCCGGCTCGGCCCGGCCAACCGGCCCGACGTCGCCCGGGCGCTCGACGGCACGGCGGTGCCGGATCACCCGGAGGGCTACGCCCTGAACGTGGCGTCCGGGCCACGTGGACGGCACGTCGCCCTCGGCGGCACGGACGCCGCCGGCCAGTTCTACGCCGTACAGACCCTGCGCCAGCTCTTCGTCCGCGCGGGCGCCGGCCGCTGGAAGGTGGCGGGAGTGCGGGCGAGCGACTACCCGTCGATGCCGCTGCGGGGCACCATCGAGGGCTTCTACGGCCAGCCGTGGACCCACGCGGAGCGCCTCGACCAGATGGACTTCTACGGAGACGTCAAGGCCAACACCTACATCTACGCCCCCAAGGACGACCCCTACCACCGGGGCAAGTGGCGCGAGCCCTACCCGGCGGACAAGCTGGCGGAACTCGGCGAGCTGGTGAACCGGGCCACGGCGAACCACGTGCGCTTCACCTTCGCCGTCTCCCCCGGCGAGTCGATCTGCTACTCCGACCCGGCCGACCGAGCGGCCCTCGAGGCCAAGCTGCAGGCGCTGTACGACCTGGGGACCCGCGCCTTCTCCATCCCGCTCGACGACATCAGCTACACCCGCTGGAACTGTGAGGGCGACCGGACCGCGTACGGCGAGCCCGGTCGCGCGGCGGCCGCGAAGGCGCAGGTCGACCTGCTCAACGACGTGCAGCGGAACTTCGTCGCCACCCACGAGGGCACGCAGCCGCTGCAGACGGTGCCCACCGAGTACGGCGACCTCACCGACACCGCCTACAAGCAGACCATGCGCGCCACCCTGGACCCGGCGGTCGTGGTGATGTGGACCGGCACCGACGTCGTCCCGCCGAAGATCACCAACGACGAGGCCGACCGGGTCTCGCAGCTCTTCGGCCGCAAGGTCTTCGTCTGGGACAACTATCCGGTCAACGACTTCGGCAACACCAGCGGCCGGCTGCTGCTCGCGCCGTACGACAAGCGTGAGGCCGGCCTGTCCGAGCACCTCTCCGGCATCGTCGCCAACCCCATGAACCAGCCCCACGCCAGCAAGGTCGCGGTCTTCGGCACCGCGGACTTCACCTGGAACGACCGGGCGTACGACGCGCGGGAGAACTGGCCGCGCGCCATGTCCTACCTCGCGGGCGGCGACCCCGAGGCCACGGCCGCCCTGCTGGTCCTAGGCGACCTGGAGCACATGGCCCCGACCTTCGGCGCCACCCCCTGGCAGCCGCAGGCACCCGAACTCGACCGCCGCGTGCGGCAGTTCTGGGCGACGTGGGACGAGGGGAGGCGCGCCGAGGCGGTCGAGGCCCTGCGCGCCCACGCGACCGCGATCGAGCAGGCCCCGGCCACCATCCGCGGCGGAGCCGTGGACAGGGGCTTCGTGGCCGACGCGTCGCCCTGGCTGGACGCCACCCGGCTGTGGGGCGAGGCCATGGTGACGATGCTCGACGCGCTCGCGGCACGTCAGGACGGTGACGCGGAGGCCTCCGACCGGCTGCTGGCCGAGTCGGACGACCTGCAGCAGCGCGCCCGGGCCGTGCGGGTCGATCCGCCGCGCAACTCGTGGGGGAAGGTCCAGCCCAAGGTCGGCGACGGTGTGCTGGACTCCTTCCTCCTCCAGGCCGGCCTCCGGCTGCGGCTGTGGGACTCGACGGGCGGCGCCCGGAACCTGGCGCTCACGGGCACGGCGTCCGCGTCCAGCGTGGAACAGGACCTCGACCGGCTGGCGGCCCGGTACGTCAACGACGGTCGCATGGACACCCGTTGGGCCTCCGGGTACGCGGACGACGCGTGGGTCCAGATCGAACTCGCCGCCCCGGCGAAGGTCTCGGCGGTGACCCTCGCGTGGGAGGGCGCCTGTGCGACGGAGTACGCCGTCCGGACCTCCCCGGACGGCGTGACCTGGCGGACCGCGGCCACCCGGCGCCCGGACGGCTGCGGCGACGACGTCGTCCGGCTCGCCTCCGACGAGGCCGTGCGGTACGTCCGCATGCAGGGCGTCGAGCGGAGGACCACGTGGGGCTACTCCCTCTACGAGATGGGCGTCTACGGGACACCCGCCCCCTGACGCACCGGCCGGGCCCGGCCGGGCCCGGCTCCCGCGCGGCCGCCGGGGCGGACGCTTCCGCGCGTCACCCCGGTCGGCCGCCCCGGTGTCGGGGACGGGAGCCCGACAGGTCGTAGGGCCTGTTGCGAAAGTGGCCCTAGCGCAGGTGCCGGGTGAAGAACCGGGCCGCGGCTTCCCCGGCGAACTGCGGGACGCCGGTGTGCCCGCCCAGGTTCGCGTGCAGCGTCTTCTCCGCCGAGCCGAAGGCGTCGAAGAGGTCCAGGGCCGCCTGCCGGTCGTTCCCCTCGTCGTCCCACTGCAGCAGGACGTGCAGCGGAACGGTGACCTGCCGGGCCTCCTCGAACATGGCGCGGGGCACGAGGCTCCCGGCGAACAGAACGGCGGCCGAGATGCGCGGTTCGACCACCGCCAGTCGGATCCCGATGGAGATCACTCCCCCCGCGTACCCGACCGGGCCGCCGATCTCGGGCAGCGGCATGAGGGCGTCCAGGGCGGCCTGCCATTCCGGGACCGCCGTCTCGACCAGCGGGAGGACGAGGGCGTCGACGATCTCGTCGCCGACCGGCTCACCGGCCTCCATCGCCCGGCGCAGTGCGGCGCGGGCCTGTTCGGCCTCGGGCCGAGGGGGCCGGTCGCCGCTCCCGGGGAGCTCGATGGTCGCCGTGGCGAAGCCGTCCGCCGCGGAGTGCCGGGCCCGGGCCACCAGCCGGGGGTACGCCTTGCGCAGCCCGAGGGGAGGGGGGCCGAGCAGGATCAGCGGCGCCGATGCGGACGCGGGCGTCCACAGGATGCCGGGGATCCCGCCGAGGGTGAACGCGCGCTCGAGGACGCCGTCGTCGAGACGCTGCTCGGAGGTGAACTGCATGGTCGTGCCTTTCGGGAGTGCTCGGGGACGGCGCTCCCGGACGACGACCTATCGCCCGACCGTGACCCCGGAGGGGAGCACCCACGTCGATACGTTCACGGGTACCACCTCCTCGTTCTCTCGCACGGCCTCCGGAAAAGTAGCAGCGGTCACCGTGGTGCGCCAAGCGGTTTCCCGCGGTGGCCGCGCGACCGGATGCCGCGGAGCCGCTCACCCGGAGGCCGGGACCGTGCGGACGAGGGCGTCGGGCCTGCGCCGTCACGGTGCGGCGCGGGCCGTGCCGCCTCCTGGCACGCCCGGCGTCCGTGCACGTGACCTTCGCTTCGGCAAGGTCGATACTTCGGGCAGGAGTACTCCAGTCGACCCCCCGTCCGATCGCCCAGCAGACCTGACGTCCGCCACCGCAGTCGGCGTCACGTCAGCACCCGTACCGCCGAGAGCCGCTCGGGACCGCCGCGGACCGCCGCGGCCGAGCACTGCCCCTACCCACTCCCACCAGCGAAGACGCACCTCAGAACTTCATCTGCCACTTTTCCCAGGAGGTACCAGTGAAGATGCTCATCAACGTCCCGGAGACCGTGGTCGCGGACGCGCTGCGGGGGATGGCCGCCGCCCATCCGGAGCTGACCGTGGATGTCGAGAACCGGGTGATCGTGCGGCGGGACGCCCCCGTGGGCGGGCAGGTCGCCCTGGTGTCCGGGGGCGGTTCGGGGCACGAACCGCTGCACGGCGGGTTCGTGGGACCGGGGATGTTGACGGCGGCCTGTCCGGGCGAGGTGTTCACCTCGCCGGTGCCGGACCAGATGGTGCGGGCGGCCGCGGCCGTGGACAGCGGCGCCGGAGTGCTGTTCGTCGTCAAGAACTACACCGGTGACGTGCTCAACTTCGACATGGCCGCCGAGCTGGCCGAGGACGAGGGCATCCGGGTCGCGAAGGTGCTGGTCGACGACGACGTGGCGGTGACGGACAGCCTGTACACGGCGGGGCGGCGCGGCACGGGGGCCACGCTGTTCGTGGAGAAGATCGCGGGCGCCGCGGCGGAGGAGGGCCGTCCGCTGGAGCAGGTGGAGGCGATCGCCCGACGGGTCGGCGACAGCTCCCGGAGTTTCGGTGTCGCGCTGAGCGCCTGCACCACGCCGGCCAAGGGCAGCCCCACCTTCGACCTGCCCGCCGGTGAACTGGAGCTCGGCATCGGCATCCACGGGGAGCCCGGCCGGGAGCGGCGGCCGATGATGACCTCGGGCGAGATCGCCGAGGCCGCCGTGGACGCGGTGGTGACCGATCTCGCCCCCCGCAATCCCGTGCTGGTCCTCGTCAACGGCATGGGAGCCACGCCGCTGCTGGAGCTGTACGGCTTCAACGCCGAGGTGCAGCGCGTGCTCGGCGAGCGCGGTGTCGCCGTCGCCCGCACCCTCGTCGGCAACTACGTGACCTCCCTCGACATGGCGGGTGCCTCGGTCACCCTGTGCGAGATCGACGAGGAGCTGCTCGGACTGTGGGACGCACCGGTGCGGACGCCCGGGCTCCGGTGGGGCATGTGACGGTGGACGGGGAAGGGAACGGAACACACCTACCAGGCAAGGAGATCCTGTGCTCGACGCCGAATTCTTCCGCCGTTGGATGACGGCGACCGCCGCGTTGGTCGACCGCGAGGCGGAACGGCTCACCGCCCTCGACTCGCCCATCGGCGACGCGGACCACGGCAGCAATCTCCAGCGCGGGTTCACGGCCGTGACGGCCACGCTGGAGAAGGAGGCACCCGACACGCCCGGCGCGGTCCTGACGCTCGCGGGACGGCAGCTCATCTCCACGGTCGGCGGCGCCTCGGGGCCGTTGTACGGGACGCTGCTGCGCCGCACCGGCAAGGCGCTCGGCGACGCCGCCGAGGTGAGCGCGGAGCAGCTGGCCGAGGCGTTGCGGGCCGGGGTGGACGCGGTCCGGACGCTCGGGGGTGCGGCGCCGGGCGACAAGACGATGGTCGACGCCCTGGTGCCGGCCGTGGACGCCCTCGGCGAGTCGTTCGCCGCGGCCCGCGCCGCCGCGGAGGAGGGCGCCGAGGCGACCACGCCGCTGCAGGCGCGCAAGGGCAGGGCGAGTTATCTGGGCGAGCGCAGCATCGGGCACCAGGACCCCGGTGCCACGTCGGCGGCGCTGCTGGTCGCGGGGCTTCAGGAGGCGTCCGGTGAGTGACGGGAAGCTGGTCGGGATCGTGCTGGTGTCGCACAGCGCCGAGGTCGCGGCGTCCGTGGCGGAGCTGGCGAAGGCCCTGTCGGGCGGTGGCGCGGCGGTGCCGGTGGCCCCGGCGGGCGGCACCGCGGCCGGCGGGTTCGGCACCAGTTCCGAGCTGGTGTCCGCCGCGGCCGCGTCCGTGGACCGGGGCGCGGGCGTCGCCGTCCTGGCCGATCTGGGCAGCGCGGTGCTCACCGTCAAGGCCCTGCTGGCCGAGGGCGACGAACTGCCGGACGACACCCGCCTGGTCGACGCCCCGTTCGTCGAGGGCGCGGTGGCCGCGGTCGTCACGGCGGCGACGGGCGCGGACCTGGCGGCGGTGGAGGCGGCGGCGGCGGAGGCGTACTCCTACCGGAAGGTGTAGCGCGCCGGGGCGGCGGCACGGCACGTGCGTCGCCCCCGGTGCCGGACGGCCGACGAGCCGGGCGGGACGGGCGGCCCCCGCCCCGCCCGCTCAGTCGCCGTCGGCGAACTCCCGGGCCAGCCGCTCCCCCGTCCGCTCGGTGGCGGCCGTGTCCTCGATGGGCTCGGTCCCGGTGTTCTTGAAGAGGATGTACGTCACCCCGGAGGCGACGCCGCCGGTGCGCGGGTCGGCGGGGACCCCGAGCGCCTCGGCGGCCGCGTAGGACGCCTCGCCGATGACGTCGCGCGGGCCGATGTCGCCGACGACCGCGTACCCCACCCGGTCCCCGTGGACGAGGGCCACGACCGAGCCGCCGTGCACGCCGTCCGCCCGGTGGTTCCAGATGCCGCTGGGCCGGGGCACGACGACGTAGGGCAGCTTCTCCGCGTCGAGCGGGCCGCCGCCGGACCGGGTGTAGGCCGTGGCGGCGGTGAAGTGCGGGTCGGTGCGGGCGTTGCAGCGGTCGCCGCTGCGGCCGTCGCAGTCGATGTCCAGGTCGGCCTTCCAGAACACGGCGTCCCGGGTGCCGCAGACCGGGATGTCCGCCGGCGCCCCCGCGTCGCTGCGGTAGCGGCCGTGCGAGACGGGGGTGCAGTGCCGGGTCCTGGCCAGCAGGTCGGCGGCGCGGACGGGCTTCCCCGACGTGCCGTCCGCGGTGCGGGCACCGGCGTCCGGGCCGGGCACGGGCGGCCGGACCCCGGACCGGGAGCCGGCCCTGGGCTCCGGCCTGAGGCGGGAGACGGCCTCGGGCCCGGTCGCCGCCGGGGGCCGGGGTCCGGCCTCGGGTGCCGGCCGGGCCTGGGACTGCGGGCCCGGCCGGGACGGCAGCGGTGCGACGGGGAACGTCGTGGGGGCGATCAGGGCGGCACTGGCCGCGACCAGTGTCAGCGACTGGACACGCACGTGGTGGCCTCTCCGGGAGGGGGCGTGGACGGACATTAGGCCCCATCTGTCCCCGGATCGGGCGCACGGACCACCACGACAGGGCCAGACGGTGCACGTCCGGGCGTGCGACGGAGGAGCGGGGGGCCGGGTCCGGTACCGGTTTCCGGCCCGCCCGGCCGCCCGCGCCGGCGCGGGATCAGCGACGACAGCGGTCCGCGCCGCCGACCCGACTCCCCGGTTCGACCGGGGACTTGGGCCGTCGAGGACCCAGGATACGTAACCCTTCCGGGCGATCGGCCACCACGGGCCTCTTGATGTGATCGCGCCACGAAGGCATATTGGTCCGGACCATTGCCGTCTGGCCGTATCGGGAGGCAGAGCCGTGCGAGGCGTTCCCGTTCCCGCCCCCCACCGAGTCCCGCTCCGCCGCGCCCTGCTCTGCGGCGTCCTCGTGCTGGTCTCCTCCTGCGGCTGGGGCACGGGCCACGACGACGGGGGCGCCCCGCCCGGGGCGCCGACGGGCGTCACCGCCGCGGCGGGCAGCGCGACCAGCGTGCACGTGATGTGGAACGCCGTCGACGGGGCCGAGACCTACGAGGTGTACCGCGGCGCCACCAGGGTGCGGGAGGTGCCGGCCGCCGACCGCATGGTCGACGTCACCCGGCTCCGCCCCTCCACCGCCTACACCTTCACCGTGCGGGCACGCGACGCCGACGGGCGGCTCGGGCCGAGCAGTGCGGAGGTACGGGCGACCACCCCGGGCGCCGCGGCCGCCGACCGCTCCGCCCCCACCCGGCCGCCGGGCGCGCACGGCCGGGCGACGGGCAGCCGGACGGTCCGGCTCGCCTGGTCCACCGCGACGGACGACCGGGGCGTCGTCTCGTACGACGTCTACCAGGGCGACACGAAGATCCACAGCGTCGGCGGCACCCAGGTCGCGGCCGTCCTGACCGGCCTGCGCCCCGGCACCCGCTACGTGTTCACCGTCCGGGCGCGGGACGCCGCCGACAACCTCTCCCCCGCCAGTGCCGCCGTCCGTCTCACCACCCCGGGCGCCGACGACGGCCGCGCACCCCGCCCAGTGGCCCTACGAAGAGAAGATCATGGGGTGGATAGAGACGCCCCAGCTGACCTACAACGGCGAACCCTCGTACGCGCCGCCGCAGTACTCCACGGGCGGGACCGTCCCGGCCGGCCGGCTCAACCTGAACC
>NZ_BDJC01000074.1 GCF_002005565.1 Streptomyces sp. JHA26
GGTTCCGACTTTATCAGAAGTTCCGAGCCGGATTTCCCGCCCTCCGGGGCGACTCCAGTCCACGAAGTGGATGGGGTGCCCGCCCGAGCGGAGTTGTAAACGTACTGGAGCGGGGCGCCCCGATGCAAATCGGGGCGCCCCGCTCCGGGTTCGCGCGGTCCGGCGACCGACGGGCCGTCAGACCTCCACGACCACAGGGAGGATCATCGGCCGGCGTCGGTACTTGTCCGACACCCACTTGCCGAGGGTCCTGCGGATCAGCTGCTGGAGCTGGTGGGGTTCGACGACGCCGTCCTGGGCCGAGCGTTCCAGGACTTCCGTGATCCTGGGCAGGACGTCACCGAAGGCCGAGTCCTCGATGCCCGAGCCGCGCGCCTGGACGTGCGGGCCTCCGGTGATCTTTCCGGTGGAGGAGTCGATGACGACGAAGACCGAGATGATGCCCTCGTCGCCGAGGATCTTGCGGTCCTTGAGGGCCGGCTCGCCGACGTCACCGACGGAGAGTCCGTCGACGTACACGTACCCCGCCTGGACCTTGCCGGAGATCTTCGCCTTGCCCTCGACGAGGTCGACGACGACGCCGTCCTCGGCGATGACGATGCGGTCGTGCGGGACGCCGGTGAGGGCGCCCAGTTCGGCGTTGGCCCGCAGGTGGCGCCATTCGCCGTGGACCGGCATCAGGTTCTTCGGGCGGCAGATGTTGTAGAAGTACAGCAGCTCGCCGGCCGAGGCGTGGCCCGAGACGTGCACCTTGGCGTTGCCCTTGTGGACGACGTTGGCGCCCCATCGGGTCAGGCCGTTGATCACGCGGTAGACCGCGTTCTCGTTGCCCGGGATGAGGGACGACGCCAGGATCACCGTGTCGCCGTCGACGATGCGGATCTGGTGGTCCCGGTTGGCCATGCGGGACAGGGCCGCCATCGGTTCGCCCTGGGAGCCCGTGCAGACCAGGACCACTTCGCTGTCCGGCAGGTCGTCGAGGGTCTTGACGTCCACGACCAGGCCCGGCGGAACCTTCAGATATCCGAGGTCCCTCGCGATGCCCATGTTGCGGACCATGGAGCGGCCGACGAAGGCGACCCGGCGTCCGTACTCGTACGCGGCGTCCAGGATCTGCTGGATGCGGTGGACGTGGCTGGCGAAGCTCGCCACGATGATCCGCTTGCGGGCGCCGGCGAAGACCTGGCGCAGGACGTTGGAGATGTCGCGCTCGGGCGGGACGAAGCCCGGGACCTCGGCGTTCGTCGAGTCGGCGAGGAGGAGGTCGATCCCCTCCTCGCTCAGGCGCGCGAAGGCGTGCAGGTCGGTGAGGCGGTTGTCCAGCGGGAGCTGGTCCATCTTGAAGTCGCCGGTGTGGACGACCATGCCCGCGGGGGTGCGGATGGCGACGGCCAGCGCGTCCGGGATCGAGTGGTTGACCGCGACGAATTCGCAGTCGAACGGGCCGATGCGCTCGCGGTTCCCCTCCGCCACCTCCAGGGTGTACGGACGGATGCGGTGCTCCTGGAGCTTGGCCTCGATCAGGGCGAGGGTCAGCTTGGAGCCGATCAGCGGGATGTCCGGCTTCTCGCGGAGGAGGAAGGGGACACCGCCGATGTGGTCCTCGTGGCCGTGCGTGAGGACGATGCCCTCGATGTCGTCGAGGCGGTCCCGGATGGACGTGAAGTCCGGCAGGATCAGGTCGATTCCGGGCTGCTCCTCCTCGGGGAAGAGCACTCCGCAGTCGACGATCAGCAGGCGGCCGCCGTACTCGAAGACCGTCATGTTGCGGCCGATCTCGCCGAGGCCTCCCAGCGGGGTGACCCGGAGGCCGCCTGCGGGGAGCGCCGGGGGACGGCCCAGTTCAGGGTGCGGATGACTCAAAAGACTCTCCTCAACCACGCGCGCCACGTACCGGTGGGCACGTGGCGCGCGTGACGTTCGTGCAGAAGCAGTTGTCGTGGTGGGGTGCAGGCACCGGTGGCCTGCGTATTCAGTTGTGAAGCCGTGGTGACACCTGGCGGTGCGGTGGTGCGAAGTCCGTTGTCAGAGCTGTACCCCGCCGGCAGCAAGATCGATCTTGAGCTGCTCGGTTTCCTCCGCCGTGAGCTCGACCATGGGCGCGCGCAGGGGGCCCGCGGGCAGACCCTGGAGGGTGAGCGCCGCCTTGGTGGTCATGACGCCCTGGGTGCGGAACATGCCGGTGAAGACCGGGAGCAGCTTCTGGTGAATCTCCAGTGCCTTCTGCACGTCGCCCGCGACGAAGGCGTCCACCATGGCGCGCAGCTCGGGGGTGACGACGTGGCCGACGACCGAGACGAAGCCGACGGCGCCGACGGAGAGCAGCGGGAGGTTCAGCATGTCGTCGCCGGAGTACCAGGCGAGACCGGAGCGCGCGATGGCCCAGCTCGCGCGGCCGAGGTCGCCCTTGGCGTCCTTGTTGGCGATGATCCGCGGGTGCTGCGCGAGGCGGACGAGCGTCTCCGTGTTGATCGGGACGCCGCTGCGGCCGGGGATGTCGTAGAGCATGACGGGCAGCTCGGTGGCATCGGCGATGGCCGTGAAGTGGCGGTACAGGCCCTCCTGCGGGGGCTTGTTGTAGTACGGCGTGACGAGCAGCAGGCCGTGGGCGCCGGCGCGCTCGGCGGCGCGGGCCAGCTCGATGCTGTGCTGGGTGTTGTTCGTGCCGACTCCGGCGACGACGTGGGCGCGGTCGCCGACGGCCTCCAGGACGGCTCGTACGAGGTCCGCTTTCTCCGCGTCGCTGGTGGTGGGGGACTCGCCGGTGGTGCCGTTGATGATCAGGCCGTCGTTGCCTGCGTCCACCAGGTGGGCGGCGAGCCGCTGCGCGCCGTCGAGGTCGAGTGCGCCGTCCGCCGCGAAGGGCGTGACCATGGCGGTGAGGACCCGCCCGAAGGGGGTCTGCGGAGTGGAGGTCGGAGCCATGGGTTACACGCTACTCGTTGCTCAGGGCGGGGTCTGCCCTCGGGGGAGGCGGCAGATCGGCACGGAGGTGGAGCCCGGCACTGCCTGCTCGGGGGTTCAGGCAGTGCCGGGTCCCTTTGATCAGGCTAGATGAACTTCTCCAAACGCCGCAATCGGGACACTTCGGGTGGCTGATGCGTACATCTGTGCCCGGCCGGGCATTCGGGACGCGTTACGGCGCCACGCGACCGTTCGCGTTGAAGGCGGCGTAGGTGAGCGGCATGAGCCGCGCCCACTCCTCCTCCATCTTCTCGCCCACCATCTCGATCTCCCGCTGCGGGAAGGACGGCACCTTCGCCAGCTCGTGCTGGGTGCGCAGACCGAGGAAGTGCATCAGCGAGCGCGCGTTGCAGGTGGCGTACATCGAGGAGTACAGGCCGACGGGGAGCACCGAGCGGGCCACCTCGCGGGCGATGCCGGCGGCGAGCATCTCCTGGTACGTCCGGTAGGCCTGGAGGTAGGAGTCCTCCATGGAGCGGCTCACCAGCTCGTGCTGCTCGGCGGTGCCCTCGACGAAGACGTACTTGCCCGGGCGGCCCTGCTGGACCAGCTTGCGCTCGGCGCCCGGCACGTAGAAGACCGGCTGGAGCTCCCGGTAGCGGCCGGACTCCTCGTTGTAGGACCAGCCGACGCGGTGCCGCATGAACTCGCGGAAGACGAAGATCGGGGCACTGATGAAGAAGGTCATCGAGTTGTGCTCGAACGGGCTGCCGTGCCGGTCCCGCATCAGGTAGTTGATCAGGCCCTTCGAGCGCTCCGGGTCCTTCTTCAGCTCGTCCAGGGACTGCTCCCCGACGGTCGAGACGCGGGCGGCGAACAGGACGTCGGAGTCGGTCGCGCTGCTCTTGACCAGTTCGACGGTGATGTCGCTGCGGAGGTCGATCTTGAAATCGTCGGCGGGGGTGTCGGTCACGGGTGGAGGGCCTTCCCATTGTGTCGCTTGGCGAGGCCACTCTACGACCCGTCGAACGGGGCGTTCGGTGCCGTGCCACGATGAAGTCGGTGAAACAGGGCACCCGCGGGGGCGTTCGTTCGTCTGTATGAGTAACAGCGATTCGCTTGATCCCTGAAGGGAGACGCACCTCCGATGATCCGCCGGCGTGAACCCGTGCCGTTCGCCTTCGTCGCCGAAGCCGACAGGTTCCGCAGCAATGTCACTCCCCCGCCCCGCGAGCGGGCGTCCCTCGGCCAGTTGGCCGGGCGCTGGCTGCTGGGGCTCACCGTGGTCGCCGGGCTCGTGGGGTCCCTGATGATCGGGATGCCCGCGTTGTCGGCCGACCAGCCCTCGTCGCAGCAGCAGCAGTCGCAGGCGTCCGACGGGCGCTGAGACGGCATACGGCCGGTCCTGACTCCGTCCGGGGCCCCGAAGGTGGTGACCGGGCACACAGATCGGTAACCTCACCGGGCACAGCACACGCCATGGACGAGTGAGGACCAGCCGTGCCCCTGCCCTTCCTGACGGCCGACCGCGCCTTCGACGCGGTCGAGGACGTCCCGCTGCCGTACGACGACCGCGACCAGTGGCGTCGGCCCTACCGGCCGGGGCCCTGGCGGGTGGGGGCGGCGGCACTGATGCTGCTGCTCGCCTCGTTCGTGCTGTTCGCGGCGGTCATCATCGCGGTGACGGATGCGCCGTCCTCGGCCGCCGTGGTCTTCGGTGTCGCCCTCGTCGTGATCGCCTGCGCCCTGCGGCTGCTGCGCATGGGCGTCTGGGTGAGCGCGCACGGAGTGCGTCAGGTGGGGTTCTTCACCACTCGCACGGTGGCCTGGCAGCAGGTGGCCGACGTGCGGACGGTGCAGCAGCCGGTCCGGTGGCTGGGCCTGCCGCGCACGGTGCAGGGGCAGGCGCTGCTCCTCGCCCGGCAGGGTCGGGCGGGCGACGCCGTGCCCGCGCTGATGACCAGCCACAACGCGGACTTCCTCGCCCGGCCGGAAGCCTTCGACCGGGCCGCCGACACCGTGGAGGCGTGGGCCGACGAGTACCGGCGGGGCTGAGCCGGAGCACGGAAACGCCGGTGGCCCGGTCCGCGTCCGCGGGCCGGGCCACCGGCGTTTCCGCTTGTCTCAGGCGGTCTCGACCTGTCGGTGGTCGTGCAGGGCGATCGCCCGCTGCATCGCCTTGCGGGCGCGCGGGGTGTCGCGGGCGTCCTGGTAGGCGACGGCGAGCCGGAACCAGCTGCGCCAGTCGTCCGGGGCCGCCTCCGTCTCGGCCTTGCGGCGGGCGAAGACCTCGTCGGCCGAGTCGCGGTCGATGCGGCCGCTGGGAGTGCGCTTCAGCTCGTCGGCGGGCAGTCCGCCCTCGGCGTCGAGTTCGGCGGCGAGCTGGTTGGCACGGCGGACGAACTGGGTGTTCTTCCACAGGAACCACAAGCCGATCACCGGCAGCACCAGCACCGCCACGCCGAGGGCGACGGTGAGGGGGGTGCCGGCCTCGATGAGCATCACCCCGCGGCTGCCGACCAGGACGAAGTAGAAGACCAGGACGGCGGCCGTGACGGCGTAGGAGATCTTCGCGCGCACGGCTCAGCCCAGGTCCAGGAAGTGTTCCAGGCCGAACGTGAGGCCCGGAGTGGTCACCACGCGCCGGGCGCCGAGCAGGATGCCCGGCATGAAGCTGCTGTGGTGCAGGGAGTCGTGCCGGACGGTGAGGGTCTCGCCCTCGCCGCCGAGCAGGACCTCCTGGTGCGCGAGCAGGCCGCGCAGGCGGACCGCGTGCACCGGGACGCCGTCCACGTTCGCGCCGCGGGCACCGTCGAGGGCGGTGGCAGTGGCGTCGGGCGCCGGAGCGACGCCTGCCTTCTGCCGGGCCTCGGCGATGAGCTGCGCGGTGCGGGTGGCGGTGCCGCTGGGCGCGTCGACCTTGTTCGGGTGGTGCAGCTCGACGACCTCGACGGACTCGAAGTACGGGGCGGCGACCTGCGCGAACTTCATGGTCAGGACGGCGCCGATGGAGAAGTTGGGCGCGATGAGCACGCCCGTCCCCGGGGAGGCGTCGAGCCAGCCGTTCAGCCGCGCGAGGCGCTCGTCGGTCCAGCCCGTGGTGCCGACGACGGCGTGGATGCCGTGGCGCACGCAGAACTCGAGGTTGTCCATGACCGACGCCGGGGTGGTCAGCTCGACCGCGACCTGGGCGCCGCTGTCGGTCAGCGCGTCCAGCGCGTCGCCGCGGCCCAGGGCGGCGACCAGTTCCATGTCCTCGGCGGCCTCGACCGCCCGCACCGCCTCGGAGCCGATCCGACCCTTGGCGCCGAGGACGGCCACGCGCAGCTTGCTCATGTCTGTTGCTTCCTTACCGGAGGGGTTAGGCGACGGCGTCGTGCAGCCGGGACGCCTGCTTGTCCTTCAGCGGGCCGATGACCGACAGGGACGGCCGGCGGCCCAGGACGTCGCGGGCGACCGCACGGACGTCGTCCGGCGTGACCGAGGCTATCCGGGCCAGCATGTCGTCGACGGACATCTGCTCGCCCCAGCACAGTTCGCTCTTGCCGATGCGGTTCATCAGCGCGCCCGTGTCCTCCAGGCCGAGGACGGTGGAGCCCTGGAGCTGGCCGACGGCGCGGCCGATCTCGTCGTCGGACAGCCCGTTCTCGGCGACGTGGTCGAGCTCGTCGCGGCAGATCTTCAGCACGTCGTGGACCTGGGAGGGGCGGCAGCCCGCGTACACGCCGAAGAGGCCGCAGTCGGCGAAGCCCGAGGTGTACGAGTACACGCTGTAGGCCAGGCCGCGCTTCTCGCGGACCTCCTGGAACAGGCGGGAGGACATGCCGCCGCCGAGGGCGGTGTTGAGGACGCCCATCGCCCAGCGGCGCTCGTCGGTGCGGGCCAGGCCCGGCATGCCGAGGATGACGTGGGCCTGCTCGGTCTTGCGGCCGATCAGCTCGACGCGGCCCGCGGTGCGCAGGGTGCGCCGGCCCTCGCGCGGGGCGATGGGCGCGGCCACGGGATCCTTGAAGGCCCCGGCCTTCTCGAAGGCGGCGCGGACCTGGCGTACGACCTTGTTGTGGTCGATGTTGCCGGCGGCGGCCACCACCAGGTGGGTCGGGTCGTAGTGCTTCCGGTAGAAGCGGCGGATGCGGTCCGCGGTGAGGGCGTTGACCGTGTCGACCGTGCCGAGGACCGGGCGGCCGAGGGCGTTGTCGCCGAACATCGTGTGCGCGAACAGGTCGTGCACGCAGTCGCCGGGGTCGTCCTCGGTCATCGCGATCTCTTCGAGGATGGCGCCGCGCTCGACGTCGACGTCCTCCTCGCGGATGAGCGAGCCGGTCAGCATGTCGCAGACGACGTCGATGGCGAGCGGCAGGTCGGTGTCGAGCACGCGCGCGTAGTAGCACGTGTACTCCTTCGCCGTGAACGCGTTCATCTCGCCGCCGACCGCGTCGATGGCGGAGGAGATGTCCAGGGCGGACCGGCGGGACGTGCCCTTGAAGAGCAGGTGCTCCAGGTAGTGGGTGGCGCCGTTCAGGGCCGGGGTCTCGTCGCGGGAGCCGACGTGCGCCCAGATGCCGAAGGTCGCCGAGCGGACCGAGGGCAGGGTCTCGGTGACGATGCGCAGGCCGCCCGGGAGGGTGGTCTTGCGGACCGTGCCGATGCCGTTCGCGCCCTGGATCAGTGTTTGGGTACGGGCGACGGCCCGCGCCTCCGAAGAGGTGCGGGCCGTCGGCCGGGAGCCACGGGACGTCACTGGTCGGCGTCGTCCTTCTTGGTCTCGTCGCCTTCCTCGCCCTCGATCACGGGGATCAGGGAGAGCTTGCCGCGGGAGTCGATCTCGGCGATCTCGACCTGGACCTTCTGGCCCACGCCGAGGACGTCCTCGACGTTCTCCACGCGCTTGCCGCCGGCGAGCTTGCGGATCTGCGAGATGTGCAGCAGGCCGTCCTTGCCGGGCAGCAGGGAGACGAACGCGCCGAAGGTCGTCGTCTTCACGACGGTGCCCAGGTAGCGCTCGCCGACCTCGGGCATCGTCGGGTTGGCGATGCCGTTGATCGTGGTGCGGGCGGCCTCGGCGGCCGGACCGTCGGCGGCACCGATGTAGATCGTGCCGTCGTCCTCGATCGTGATCTCGGCGCCCGTGTCCTCCTGGATCTGGTTGATCATCTTGCCCTTGGGGCCGATGACCTCACCGATCTTGTCGACGGGGATCTTCACCGTGATGATCCGCGGCGCGTTCGGGGACATCTCGTCCGGCGTGTCGATCGCTTCCATCATCACGTCGAGGATGTGGAGGCGGGCGTCACGGGCCTGCTTGAGGGCGGCGGCCAGGACGGAGGCCGGGATGCCGTCCAGCTTGGTGTCGAGCTGGAGGGCGGTCACGAAGTCCTTCGTGCCGGCGACCTTGAAGTCCATGTCGCCGAAGGCGTCCTCCGCACCGAGGATGTCGGTGAGGGCGACGTAGTGCGTCTCGCCGTTGATCTCCTGGGAGATCAGGCCCATGGCGATACCGGCGACGGGGGCCTTGAGCGGCACACCGGCGTTCAGCAGCGACATGGTGGAGGCGCAGACGGAACCCATGGACGTCGAGCCGTTGGAGCCGAGGGCCTCGGACACCTGGCGGATCGCGTAGGGGAACTCCTCGCGCGTCGGCAGCACCGGGACGATGGCGCGCTCGGCGAGGGCGCCGTGGCCGATCTCGCGGCGCTTCGGGGAGCCGACGCGGCCGGTCTCGCCGACGGAGTACGGCGGGAAGTTGTAGTTGTGCATGTAGCGCTTGCGGGTCACCGGGGAGAGGGTGTCCAGCTGCTGCTCCATGCGGAGCATGTTGAGGGTGGTGACGCCCAGGATCTGGGTCTCGCCACGCTCGAACAGGGCGGAGCCGTGGACCCGCGGGATGGCCTCGACCTCGGCGGCCAGGGTGCGGATGTCGGTGACACCGCGGCCGTCGATGCGGGTCTTCTCCTTGATGACGCGCTCGCGGACCAGGGACTTGGTCAGCGCGCGGTACGCGGCGGAGATCTCCTTCTCGCGGCCCTCGAACTCCGGCAGGAGCTTCTCGGCGGCGAGCGCCTTGACGCGGTCCAGCTCGGCCTCGCGCTCCTGCTTGCCGGCGATGGTGAGCGCCTGGGCCAGCTCGGGCTTGACCGCGGCGGTCAGCGCCTCCAGGACGTCGTCCTGGTAGTCGAGGAAGATCGGGAACTCGCCGGTCGGCTTGGCGGCCTTGGCGGCGAGGTCGGACTGGGCGCGGCACAGCACCTTGATGAAGGGCTTCGCGGCCTCCAGACCGGCGGCGACGACCTCCTCGGTGGGCGCCTCGGCGCCGCCCTCGACCAGCTTGATGGTCTTCTCGGTGGCCTCGGCCTCGACCATCATGATCGCGACGTCGCCGTCCTCCAGGACGCGGCCCGCGACGACCATGTCGAAGACGGCGTCCTCGAGCTCGGTGTGCGTCGGGAACGCGACCCACTGGCCGCGGATCAGCGCGACGCGGACGCCGCCGATCGGGCCGGAGAAGGGCAGACCGGCCAGCTGCGTCGACGCGGAGGCGGCGTTGATCGCCACGACGTCGTACAGGTGGTCGGGGTTGAGCGCCATGACCGTGGCGACGACCTGGATCTCGTTGCGCAGGCCCTTCTTGAAGGACGGGCGCAGCGGGCGGTCGATGAGACGGCAGGTGAGGACGGCGTCCTCGGACGGCCGGCCCTCGCGGCGGAAGAAGCTGCCGGGGATCTTGCCGGCCGCGTACATCCGCTCCTCGACGTCCACCGTGAGCGGGAAGAAGTCGAGCTGGTCCTTGGGGTTCTTGGAGGCGCTGGTGGCCGACAGCACCATGGTGTCGTCGTCCAGGTAGGCCACGGCGGAGCCGGCGGCCTGCTTGGCCAGGCGGCCCGTCTCGAAGCGGATGGTGCGGGTGCCGAACGTGCCGTTGTCGATCACGGCTTCGGCGTAGTGGGTCTCGTTCTCCACTAGTGTTTTCTCCTCGTCCTCGTCCCTCCTCGCCCGTGTGGCGGGGGGACGGTGGCGGAGAAGCGCTCCGTCCTGTGCGGGCCGGTCTTCGATCGAAGCACCCGGGGTTCTTCACCCGGGGGCCACTACCGAGGACCGGCGGCGGCGAGGCGCGCTTCTCCTCGTTTCGTTCGGTGTGCGTGCCGTGCCCCGCCTGTACGGGCGGGTACCCGGCACGCCGTGTCGTACGTCCTGTGTTGTGCTACCACACTACAAAGCGGCGGTGACACCTCGCACGTACAGCAAAGGGAGCGGCCCCCGAACGATGGGAACCGCTCCCTCCACGGCGTCTTACTTGGCGCCCGCCGCACCGCGGCGGATGCCGAGGCGCTCGACCAGCGCACGGAAGCGCTGGATGTCCTTCTTGGCGAGGTACTGCAGCAGCCGGCGGCGCTGACCGACCAGGATCAGCAGGCCACGGCGCGAGTGGTGGTCGTGCTTGTGCGTCTTGAGGTGCTCGGTCAGGTCGGAGATCCGACGGGACAGCAGGGCGACCTGGACCTCGGGGGAGCCGGTGTCGCCCTCCTTGGTACCGAACTCGGAGATGATCTGCTTCTTGACGGCGGCGTCGAGCGACACGCGTACTCCTCTTTGGTCTGTGACGGGCCTTCGAGTGCCCCCGGTCTGCGTCTCGGGGGATCTTCCGTGACTCGGAAGGCGGGGATCCGCTGGGCGCGGCCTCCAGGGCGCTGGGCTCCGGGGGCGCGTACACGAACGGCCGTCACACAGCGTACCAGCCTGGTCGGACGCCTCCGTCCGCGGGCCCGCCGGCCGTGCCGTCACTCCTGCCGGTACGAACATCGGCAAACCGCTGAGCTGGGAGAACCCCGGGAAGTAGGGTGACCGCGCATCCCGTTGGCACCGCAGGAAGGACCGAGCCCCGATGGCCGACGCCGAGAACGCCGGGAACACCGAGAACGCCGATCCGAGGGCGCGCAAGGAGCGGGAGAGGGACGAGCTGTACTCCCTCGACATCTCCGGTGTCGAGTGGCACAGCGCGCCCGGCACCGAGGAGCACGAGGAGCGGGTCGAGATCGCCTACCTGCCCGGCGGCGCCGTGGCCATGCGGTCGTCGCTCGACCCGGACACCGTGCTGCGGTACACGGAGGCGGAGTGGCGGGCCTTCGTGCTGGGGGCGCGGGACGGGGAGTTCGACCTGGAGCCGGCGCCGGGCAACGGCGCCGGGTGAGACGGACGGGGCGGCACGGTGTGCGCCGCCCCTTGCCGGACCGGGGCGGCGGGTGCGCGCCCCGCTCCCCCGGGCCCTCGGCCCGGGAAGAGGTCGTCAGTCGCTCGTCATCGACCGCGCCGAGGCGTAGACGTCGAACACCGCCAGCGCCAGGGGAATCAGGGTCAGGAGGACGAAGGCCTCGGCGATCTCCGTGAAGCGGCCCCAGAAGGGGGTGACGCCGCGCCGGGAGGTGATCAGGCCGATCGCCGTGACCAGGACGACGGCCACGCCGACGGCCGCCGCCAGCCAGACACTGCGGATGTCGAGGGCCGCGCTGTCGCCCTGCAGCGCGTCGCGCCAGTACTCCGCCGGCGGGTTCATGGCGAGCCCGAGTCCGAGGAAGACGAGGCAGCCGAGTCCGGCGGCCAGCGTCGCGGCGACCTGCGCGGTGTACCGGAACAGGTGGGCCCGCATCAGCATCGCGATCCCGGTGGCCAGGGCGAGGAGCTGGGCCCACACGTTGTCGGAGAAGCTGAGGACGGTCGCCGCGCCGACCGACACGAGCGCGCAGCCGCCGACCAGTCCCGCGAGGAGTTCGTGACCGCGGCGGGCCTGCGCGGCGACGCGTTCGGTGTCGACGGGTTCCGGGGAGACCGTCTCGTCCGTCGTGTAGGTGCCGCGCGAGCCGTTGGGCGGCTCGAAGCCGATGGGCAGTCGGGCGAAGCGCATGGACAGGCCGGGAAGGAAGGCCAGGGCGCACACCGACAGGGGGGCGCAGATCGCGGCCGTCTCCCTGGGCTCGAGATGCGTCAGCATCGCGACGAAGGTCGTGAGCAGACCGATCGTGGCGGAGAAGACGAACGCCACGAAGGGACTGTCACCGCCCGGCGACACGAGCATCAGCACGACGGAGGCGACCAGGACCGCCGCGCAGGCGAGCAGGAACTGGAGCCGTCCGATGCCCTGGCCGTCGGCGAGCGGGACCAGTCCCGAACCCGCCACGGCGATGTTCGGCAGAGCGCCCAGCCCCAGGGCGACCGCGGAGCCGCGGTCGTCGTACACACGGGCGCGGACACACGCGAACGTGGTCAGCAGGACACCGGTGACCGCGGCGATGATGCCCTGCAGGCCGTGCATGTCGTGGCGGACCTGGGAGCTCCACGCCACGAAGGCGAGCAGCACGGGGAGGATGCCCGCCCCGATCAGTCCGGCGGTGCGCGTGAGCTCGCCGTCCCAGAGGGCGCGGTCGCGGGTGACGGCCGAGGCGACCGCCTCCGAGACGTCGTCGATGACGGCGGGGGGCAGTGATTCCGCGAAGGGCCGCAGCGTGAGCAGTTCCCCGTCCAGGATGCGCTGGGCCGCGAAGGACCGGGCGCTGTCGAGGACGGTGCCGTCACGGCGCACGAGGTGGTAGCCGACCGGTGCGCCCTCGGCGGGGCTCTGCCGGGAGAACCGCAGGATCTCCGGGTAGAGGTCGGCGACCGGTACGTCGTCGGGCAGTGCCACGTCGATGCGGCTGTCGGGAGCCACGATGGTGACCCGGCAGAAGCCGAGTCCCGTGCCTGACCCCGCCGGGACTGTGCTGCCCGGTCCGCCGGCCGCGCCGGCCGGCGCGGAGGCCGTCATGCTCACCTGCTGTTCCCCCTCGTCGGTAATACGGGCCGGCGCGATAGCGTTGCGCCTCGTCCACCGGCGGCCATCGTGCGCGGCCGTTCCACGCCGTCGCGGTCCCCGGCCGATTCGCAACTGTTCACACGTCTCCCGGGCACCCTATCGTCCGCCGCCGACGACGGGAGTCAGTAGGATCGCCCTTCGCGATCGACGTGCGCCGGACACGGGGCGGCGGGCGGAACGGATCAGCCGGGCAAGGGAATTGGTGCGAAGTGAGCCACATCGTCGTCAAGCGCCCACCACGGGCACTGCCGAAGGACGTGCCCACGCAGGAAGTCGTGCTGCAGCCACCGCCCGAACTCCCGCGGGGGCAGCAGGAAGGCGCCTTGATGCAACTCCTGCCCATGCTCGGCATGGGCGGGTCCGTGGTCTTCTTCTTCAATCCGCAGGCCCAGCCGTTCATGAAGATCATGGGCATGGTGATGGTGGCCTCGACGATCGCCATGGGCATCGCGATGCTGGTCCGCTACCGCCGGGGCAGCCAGGGGCAGATGGCCGACATGCGCCGGGACTACCTGCGCTACCTGTCCCAGACCCGCAAGTCCGCCCAGACGACCGCGCAGGTGCAGCGCGACGCCCAGTACTACCTGCATCCTTCACCGGAGCAACTGTGGGCTCTGGTCGCCGAGGGCAGCCGGGTGTGGGAACGGCGCGCCGGTGACGAGGACTTCGGTCAGGTACGGGTGGGCCTCGGCCCGCAGGCCCTGGCCACTCCCCTGATCCCCCCGGAGACGGCCCCGGTCGACCAGCTGGAGCCGCTGACCACGGGCGCCATGCAGCGTTTCCTGGCCACGCACAGCACCCTCGACGACCTGCCGATGGCGATCTCGCTGCGCGCCTTCTACCACGTGACGGTCAGCGGCGAGCCGGGCACCGTGCGCGCCACCGCCCGCGCCGTCACCGCCTCGCTCGCCTCGCTGCACTCCCCCGACGACCTGGTCATCGCCGTCGCCACCGGCCGGGAGACCGCCGGGGAGTGGGAGTGGGGCAAGTGGCTGCCGCACGTGCAGTCCCGGGGCGCCGCCGACGGCGCGGGCAGCACCCGTCTGATCACGACCGACCCGATGGAGCTGGAGGACCTGCTCGCCGACCGGCTCCAGGGACGTCCCCGCTTCCACCCGGACGGGCAGCCCGTGCCCGACCAGCCGCACCTGGTCGTCGTGCTCGACGGGGTCTCGCTGCCGCCGACGTCGCTGCTGGCGAGCCCGGAGGGCATCCAGGGCGTCACGGTGCTGGAGGTCGTGCCCGGCAGTCTCACCAGCGGGCGCGGTGACCTCTCGATCGTCGTCCACCCGAAGGAACTGCGCCTGGAGTCGGCGCACGGCATGGTCTACGAGGGCACGCCCGACGGCCTGTCGTACGAGGCCGCCGAGGCCCTGGCGCGGCAGCTCGCGCCGCTGCGCATGGCGTCGGGCGGGGACGACGACGAACCGCTGCTCGCCAACCTGGAGTTCACCGACCTGCTCAACCTGGGGGACGCGGCCTCCGTCGACACCCGGCGCACCTGGCGGCCCCGCTCGCAGTCGGAGCGGCTGCGGGTGCCGATCGGCGTCGGCGAGGACGGCCGGCCCGTGATGCTCGACCTGAAGGAGGCGGCGCAGGAGGGCATGGGCCCGCACGGCCTGTGCGTCGGTGCGACCGGTTCCGGAAAGTCCGAGCTGCTGCGCACGCTGGTCCTCGGCCTCGCCGTCACCCATTCCTCCGAGACCCTCAACTTCGTGCTGGCGGACTTCAAGGGCGGTGCCACCTTCGCGGGCATGGCGCAGATGCCCCACGTGGCGGCCGTCATCACCAACCTCGCGGACGACCTGACCCTCGTCGACCGGATGGGCGACTCGATCCGCGGTGAGCTCAACCGCCGCCAGGAGATGCTCCGCGACGCGGGCAACTACGCCAACATCCACGCGTACGAGAAGGCCCGCGCCGCCGGTGCCGCGCTGCAGCCCATTCCGTCCCTCGTCCTGGTGATCGACGAGTTCAGCGAACTGCTCACGGCCAAGCCGGACTTCATCGAGATGTTCGTGCAGATCGGCCGCATCGGCCGGTCGCTGGGCGTGCACCTGCTGCTCGCCTCGCAGCGGCTGGAGGAGGGCCGCCTGCGCGGCCTGGAGACCTACCTGTCGTACCGGATCGGTCTGCGTACCTTCTCGGCGGCCGAGTCGCGGGCCGCGCTCGGCGTTCCCGACGCCTACGAACTGCCGAACGTCCCCGGTTCCGGCTTCCTGAAGTTCGGCACGGACGAGATGGTCCGCTTCAAGGCCGCGTACGTCTCGGGCGTGTACCGCACGAGCGCCCAGCAGACGGCGTCCTACGGGGGTCCGCTCCCGGTCGACCGCCGGCCCGTGCTGTTCACCGCCGCCCAGGTGCCGGTGCAGTACCTGCCGGTGCCCGCGCAGCGCGAGGAGACGCGGGAGGAGCCGGACGAGGCGCTCGCCGACACGGTCCTCGACGTCATCGTGCGCCGCCTCGAGGCGCAGGGACCGGCCGCCCACCAGGTGTGGCTGCCGCCGCTGGACAGCCCGCCGTCGCTGGACACGCTGCTGCCGGGCCTCGCGGAGGTGCCGGGCCGTGGCCTGACCCAGCCCGGGTACGAGGGCGCGGGCCGGCTGGTGGTACCCGTCGGCCTCGTCGACAAGCCGTACGAGCAGCGCCGCGACCCGCTGTGGGTGGACTTCAGCGGTGCGGCCGGCCACATGCAGATCCTCGGCGGCCCGCAGTCCGGCAAGTCGACGCTGCTCCGCGCGATCATCGCCTCCTTCGCCCTCACCCACACCCCGCACGAGGTGCAGTTCTACGGCCTGGACTTCGGTGGTGGCGGTCTGTCGGCCGTGGCGGGCCTGCCGCACGTCGGCGGTGTGGCCTCACGCCTCGACCCCGAGAAGGTGCGGCGTACGGCGGCCGAGGTGTACGGCGTCATGACCCGCCGCGAGGAGTACTTCCGCACCGCGGGCATCTCCTCCATCGCGGAGTTCCGCAGCCGCCGCGCGCGGGGCGACATCTCCGTGACCGATCAGCCCTGGGGCGACGTCTTCCTGGTCATCGACGGCTGGGGGAACTTCCGCACGGACTACGACGCCCTGGAGCCGTACGTCCTGGACATCGCGGCGCGTGGTCTCGGCTACGGCATCCACCTGATCCTCACGGCGTCCCGGTCCATGGAGGTCCGCAGCAACGTCAAGGACCAGCTGGGGAACCGGCTGGAACTGCGGCTCGGCGACCCCATGGACTCCGAGTTCGACCGCAAGGTCGCGGCCAACGTGCCGACGGGCGTGCCCGGCCGGGGCCAGACGCCGCAGAAGCAGCACTTCATGGCGGCGGTGCCGCGCATCGACGGCCTGTCCTCGGACACGGACCTGGCGGAGGCGACGCAGGCGCTCGCCACCGAGGTCTCCCGGCACTGGCAGCAGCCCGGCGCCCCCGCGGTGCGGTTGCTGCCGAGGGAGTTCCCGGCGCACCAGCTGCCGCCCGGCGACCGGTTCCCCCGGCGCGGAGTGTCCTTCGCGCTCGACGAGGACAACCTCGAGCCGGTGTTCGTGGACTTCGACCAGGACCCGTTCTTCCTGATCTTCGGCGAGAGCGAGTCCGGCAAGTCGAACCTGCTGAAGCTGCTCGTCCAGCGCATCACCGAGCGCTACGACGGGGACAGGTGCAAGCTGTTCGTCGTCGACAACCGGCGCTCCCTGCTGGGCGTGACCCCGTCCTCGCACCTGGCCGAGTACGTGCCGATGTCGAACCAGATGCAGCACCACATGGACGCGCTCGCCGAGCTGATGCAGCGCCGTACCCCGACCGCCGACGTCACCCCGGAGCAGCTGCGCGACCGCAGCTGGTGGAACGGCCCGACGATCTACGTCGTCGTCGACGACTACGACCTGGTGGCCACGTCGAGCGGCAACCCGCTGGCGAGCCTGACCGAGATGCTGCCCTTCGCCCGGGACGTCGGCGTGCGCTTCATCATCGCCCGTTCCACCGCGGGCGCGGGCCGCGCCGGTTACGAGGCCTTCATGCAGCGCATCAAGGAACTCGGCGCCCAGGGCGTCGTCCTCAGCGGCGACCCGGCCGAGGGCGATCTGCTCGGCGGGGTACGGCCGCGCCAGATGCCGCCGGGGCGGGGCGTGTTCGTGTCCCGACGCCGGGGGAAGCCGCTGGTTCAGGTGGGTCTGGTGGAGGACGGGAGCTGAGGGGGGGGAGGTCATACGCAAGATCGGGCTCTTCTGTGTGCTTCCCTGGCCCTCGCCCTCACCGCCGCCCACACCTGGTACCGGCCTCAGCGACACCGGCCGGGGCTGGCGCTACGAGGACAGGCTCGCGACGTACTGCGGCGGCCTGATCCCGTACGAGGAGTCGGCGGTCTTCACCGGCCTCGACACCGGGGCCGGCCTCTCGCGGGACGGGGAGTACGGGTACGGCGAGACGTCCTTCCGCGTGTGCCGGGTGGCCGACCTCTCCGTGTCCGTCGGGCTGGTCCCCGCCGACGCGACCCGCTCGGACACGCGTGACGACATGCTGAGCATGATGGGCGGCGGCTCCCCGGACCACCTGCCCCTGCCCCTGGGCGGCGGCTGGCGCGGTTTCACGGACCTGCGGAACACGGGCGTCGTCCTGCCGTGCACCAACAAGGACGCGTCCCTGGTGGTGAGCGTCGCGGGCGACGAGTCCCACGAGAACGTCGAGGAGGGCCACGCCGTGGGACGACTCGCCACGGCCGTCGCCCGCGAGGCGGCGGGCCGTGCGTCGTGCGAGGCGGCCTTCGGCGGCTCGCTGCCCGAGCTCTCACCCCCGAAGGGGAAGACCGCGCTGCTGAGCGCGTCGGGTACGTGCGCCGGTATCCGGCTGCCGGATTCCGCGCCGGACGACTGGATCGACTGGATCGAGGAGACCGAGGCGTCGGACAGCGCCCCGCTGGAGCGCTGCCTGCTGGGCGGGACGGGGGGGACGCGACGAGGTCGTCTGCTCCCTGAGGGCGGCGTTCGGCCCGTACGCCCAACGGCTGCGGCCGAAGGCCGGTGACGACGAGGACTGGCCGCGGCCCGGCATGACGCGGGACAGCGCCACGGCGACGGCGTCCTGCCCCGGCAGCACGGTCCTGGCCGTGTTCGGCATCGATGCGACGGTCTATGCCGCTCCGCCGCAGGAGTTCCTGTCCTCGGCCCTGCGCACGTTCGCCGAGCGGTCGGCGACGCGGCACGGGTGCAGGGGGCTTCGGCTGCCGGGCTGAGGCCGCGGCGTTCAGAAGCAGGTGAGGGCGTAGACCGCGCTGTCGCTCAGGTAGAAGACGCGGTTGCCGTCGGCGGCCATGCGCAGGCGGTACTGGAACAGGGGAGACACGAGGTAGCGCCACACCGCCTTCCCCTCGGTGGCCGTGACGGCGGTGATGACCAGCTCGTCCTCCGGGGTGCCTTCCGCCACGACCGACCAGACGCTGTTCGCCTGCACCAGCAGGGGGCTGGCGATGTAGGCGTCGCGAGCCCCCTGCCAGACCTCTTCGCCGCTGCTCTTGTCCAGCCGCCTCGGATAGGTGTCCCCGACGGCGTACACGGCCCAGTCGGTGACCACCGGCGGTCCCCACTGGTCCGTGGCGTCCACGTCCGGGCCGAGCTTCGTGCTCCAGAGCACCTTCCCGTCGTCGAGGCGGCACGCGTCCAGGGTTCTGCCGTTCAGGTACACGACGTCGTTCTCGACGGCGGGGCGTATCGAGACGCCGACACGGTCGGTACGACGCCACATCGGACGGCCGTCGCTGGTGCGCACGACGAGAATGTTGCCGTCCGTCGTCGGGAGGACCAGCCGGCCCTGTCCGACGACGGCGTACTCGTTGAGCTTCTTGCGGAAGTCGCCGGGCAGGGTGACCGTCCACGCGACCTTGCCGTCCGCACGCCGCACGCTGCGCAGCCGGTCGTCCTGTGTGACGACGTACACCGACTCGTCGTCGGCGGCGAGCAGCGAGGTCGCCTCGGCCCCGGGGCAGGTCCATCGTGCTTCTCCGGTGGAGGGCACGTAGGTGCGCAGCACGCCTTTGTCGTCCGCTCCCGCGACCAGGCGGTCCGAGAGGGACAGATACCCCCTCTTCAGCTGGATGTCCGGCGCGCTCCAGCGTCGTGTGCCGTCCTTGACGTCGTAGGCCGCGATGCCACCGCTGGCGGCGCCGAAGACGATGACGTCCCGCACCGGCAGGAGCTTCGGTGAGAAGGGGTCGGCTTCCTCCCGAAGCGACCAGATGGTCGCGGGCTTGCTCAGAGCAGTGGCCTCCGGGTCGACCGTGAGGAGCGGCTCCTCGGGGGTCGGCACGGCGGGTGGGATGTCGAACGGGTCGGTCTTCCCGGCCCGGGCGGTCTCCTCCTCCCGGCTGCCGAACCACCAGGCCGTCGCACCGCCCCCCGCAGCCAGCACCGCGCCCGTCGTGACGAGCCCTGTGAGCAGACGGCGGCGGGTGACGGGGGGTGTGGCGCTGCTGCCCGTCCGTGCTGCCAGGCTGGTCAGCTCACGGGTGTCGGCCTCGCGCTGCTTGATGGCGTCGGCGAGCTCGCCCTTGCGCCACACCCGGTCGGCGCCCTTGGGCGCGGACATGGCCTCGGCGATCTGGGGAGGGGTGGGACGCGCGGCCGGGTCCTTGGCCAGGCAGGGGGCGATCAGCTCCCGCAGCCTCGGTTCGATGCCGTCGAGCACGGGCTCGCCGTGGACGACCCGGTACTGGAGTTCCGCCACGTGCCCGCCGTCGAAGGCCCGTCGCCCGGTGGCCGCGTACACGAGCACCGCGCCCAGTGAGAACACGTCGGCCGACGGGGCGACGCGTCGCCCGAGCACCTGCTCCGGCGCCCCGTATCCGGGGGTGACCGGCACCTGGCCGGTGCTGGTGAGGGTGAGTCCGTGTTCGGGCCGGGCGATGCCGAAGTCGATGACGCGTGGTCCGGCCGACGTGAGGACGATGTTCGGGGGTTTCAGGTCACGGTGGATGAAGCCCGCCGCGTGGATGTCGCCGAGGGTGCGGGCGAGGGAGGCCGCGAGCGCTCTGAGTGCGGGTTCGTCGAGGGGGCCGTAGGTGTCGACGGCGTGGTCGAGCGTGACGCCCGCGAGGAACTCGGTGGCGATCCACGGCCGTGCCGCCTCGGTGTGAGCCCCCAGCACGGCCGCGACACCGGGGCTGCGCACCGCCTGCGCGGCCTGGGCCTCACGGACGAAGCGCCGGGCGAGGTCGGTGTCGTGGGCGAGTTCGGGGCGCAGGACCTTGACGGCGGCCAGGCCTCCGGCGGCGTCCTGTCCGACGTACACCTTGCCCATACCGCCTGCTCCGAGGACACCGAGGAGGCGGTAGGGACCGAGACGGATCGGGTCTCCGGTACCGAGGGGGTCCATGCGAGGTCTTTCTGCCGAGGTGAGCGGGAGGTGTCGGTGGGGGCGCGGCCGGCTAGACGAGCCGGTAGGCGGTCAGGTGATCGGCGTCCACGGCGAGGATCAGCCCCAGGTGCGCGTCCACGTGGAACTGCTCGCCGCTCGTCTTGTAGGTGCGCTCCGTGGTGTGGGACGACAGGCCCACGGCCCGCAGGTGGACGCCGTTGCGGTAGTACGCCCGCTGCTCGCCGACCAGGGGGCGCCAGGCGGTGTACACGCCTTGTGCCTGGTCCGTCTTCTCGGTCCAGAGCGATGTGCCTCGGACGGCGTCGACCGCTTCGATCCCGCTCTCCTCGGCGACGGCGTACACCACGCCTTCCTTCACGGTCGGCGGGCTGTACCGACGTCCCTGACCGCTCGCCCACGCCTGCGCCCCGTCGCTCAGCCGGAACGCCCTGAGCCCCGTCCCTCCGACGTAGACGCGCTCCTGGTCGACGGCGATCGGACTGCGCAGGGGCTCGGGATCGGGGGCGTCGTGGGGCTCGTCCCAGAGCACGGCTCCGGTACGGGTGTCACGGACCACGAGGCGCACCTTCTTGTCGTCCGCTTCCTGGAACGTCACGAGGCGCGTGCCGACGACCGCCGCGGAGAGGATGTGCAGGCGGGTGCTCTGGTCCGGTCTCTTCGGCAGGGGTTGTTTCCACAGGGTCCGGCCGGTGGTGAGGTCCGCGGCGCGGAGTGTCCAGGTCTGCGAGGCGAGGAAGGTCCTTTCGCTGTTCAAGGGTCCTTGCCCCAGCACTACGTACGCGGTGGTCCCGGTGACGTTGAGGAGCTGGTGGCCGCGCAGCTTGTAGTCGGTGTCCGCGAAGTAGGTCCCGGTGGGCTTGATGTACTGCTGTTGCGTGTCATAGGTGGCGATCTCGACCGGGACCCTCTGGCCCTGGAGGTGGTCGAAGTCGTCGGAGAGTCGGTAGTCGGTGTTCCCGACGGACACCAACTGCCACCATGCCGCCGAGACTGTGATCGTTTTTTGCAGCCGACCGGTGTAGGAGTTGATACGGACGGTCTTGCCGCCCGTGGCGAGGTCGACGTGACCACTGGCCGACTGAGGGATGACCAGGCCCCACTTCTCGATCACCATCCGGCCCGACCCTTCGTACTGCCACAACGGGTCGAGGTTGCGGGTCGGCGCGTGTGCGGTCACCCGCTGGCGCCTGTCCCGGGTCCCCCACCACACCGCTCCGGTCGCCACCGCGCCGCTCGCCGCCACGGCTCCGCCCCACCTCAGGAACCGACGGCGGGACGGTGCACGGCGTGCCTCTTCGGACGCCGCGTCGTAGGTGTCCGGGACCGCCGGCGGAGCTGCACGCTGCGGCATCGGCTGCCATACGTCGGCCGCTCGCCGGCCGATGTCCGCGAGCAGCACGTCCGGCAGGTGATCGGCGAACTCCCCCGTCCCGTCGTGGAGTCGGACGGCCAGGTCCTCGGTGCCGGGACGCTCCCGCGGGTCCTTGGACAGACACGGGGCGAGCACCTGCGCCAGCGAAGCCGGCACTCCCTCGAGGTCCGCTTCCGCGTACCGGACCCGGTACAGGAGGTCCGCGGTCTGCCCGTGTCCGAACGGGGCGCGGCCGGTTGCCGCGAACACCAGCACTCCGGCGAGCGCGAACACGTCACCGGCCGCTTCGTGGTCCTGCCCCGTGGCCTGTTCCGGTGACATGAACGCCGGCGTGCCCACGGCCGCGCCGGCGCGTGTCAGGCGGTCGTCGCCGATGGCTCTCGCGATGCCGAAGTCGATGAGCTTGGGGCCGTAGCCGGCGATGAGGATGTTGGACGGCTTGAGGTCGCGATGGACCACGTCACTGCGGTGCAACTGGCCGAGCGCGCCGCACAGTGCGGCACCCAACGCCCGCACGGAGGCCTCCGGCAGCGGTCCGGCGATCCCTACGGCCTCGTCGAGCGACGGTCCGAGCACGTACTCGGTGGCCATCCACGGTGTCTCCGCGAGCGGGTCCGCGTCCATCACCCGCGCGCCGAAACGGTCACCGATGACCCGGGCGGCATCGACCTCCAGCCGGAAACGGGTACGGGCGGCCGGGTCCGCGGCGATGGCCGCGTGCATGGTCTTGAGTGCGACCGTGCGTCCGCCGCCCGAGCGCGCCACGTACACCGTGCCCATGCCCCCGCTGCCCAGCCGGGCGATGAGCCGGTAGGGGCCGAGGGCGACGGGGTCGTCGTGGGTGAGGGGGATCGGCATGGGTTTCTCGTCGTCGGAGTCGTGCGGAACACCGGGCGGTTGTGCAGGTTCGGACGGCTCGTGGCTCTATGGCGCCGCCGCCACTTCCGCGGCCAGGACGGACGCCGACTGATGGGCGATGGCGGCCATGACCCGAGGGGGCAGCCAGCCCGGACCGAGGAAGGTCTCGGCACGCGTGACGGGTCCGAATCCTGTAGGGCTCGGTGGTGCGGGGTCGTCGGCCAGTGCGTGGATCATCTCGGCGATCGACGGACGGCGTGCCGGGTCCCTGGACAGACTGCGGCCGACGAGTGGCCGCAGGAAGGGCGGCAGTTCGTCCTGCTCGGGCGCCGTGTACCCGGTGGCCGCGTAGGCCAGGGTCGCGCCCAGCGCGTAGACGTCGCCCAGTGGCCGGGGCCGCCCGCCCGACGCCTGCTCGGGCGGCAGACTCCCGGCGTCCAGCCCCGGTGCGTCGTGTCGGGGCACACCGTCCTGCGCTGCGGCGCGCACCGCGCCGAAGCAGGAGAGCCGGGGGCCGTCGGCGGCGATCAGTACCGCCGCGGGGGACAGCCCCGCGTGCGTGACGTTCTGCCCGTGCAGCACGGCGAGGGTCTCGGCCAGGGCGACGGCGAGGGCCCTGACGGTGCGTTCGGGGAGGGGACCGCCGTGGAGGGCCAGCACCGCGGGGAGGGGAAGGGCGGGTACGTAGGCGTGGGCGGCCCATGCCTCGGTTCCGGGAGCGGCCACCTCGACGGTCGGCAGGATCCAGGGACCCAGCAGGTAGCGGGAGAACTCGGCCTCGGCCAGAAACGCCGCCGGCTGGACGGCCGCCAGGGGCTTGCTGAGGAAGACGGTGCGTTCGCCGTCGGTGCTGCGGGCGATGAAGCGCTCCATCGGAACGGGGCAGGGGGCGGAGGCGCCCGCGCCGGGACCGCGCGCGTCGAGTCGGGTGAGAGGCGTGTAGGGGCACCGGGGTGCCCGTGCGCCGCTCTCGGCCCCCGTCATGCGTGTCCTCGTATCGTCCGTCGTCGTGTCAGGTGGTGCACAGCAGCAGGGTGGGCGTCTCCCGCGCACGCCCACCCTGGTTCCTGCCGCGGCCTCGGCCGCAGGTGACTACTGCAGGTACCTGGACGCAGCCAGGTCACCCTCCATGTACGTACCGCCCGACTGGCCGACGACGTGGCCGATGCCCATCAGGGCCTGGTGGATGTCGCTGGCTTCCTTGTCCCAGCGGCCCAGCTTCTCGTCGAAGGTGTCCTGGGCCTTACCCGCCCAGTACTGCTTGCTGTTCATCACCATGGTGCGCAGCTGCTGGATGTCCTCGTCGAGCTGCTTCGCCTCGTTGGCGATGTTCGTCGCCGCGAAGTCGAGCCCGTCGTACGTTACCTGCAGACCGTCCGCGTTACGGCTCATCTCTGCCTACCTCGTCTCTTCTGCTTGTGGTTGGTGTCCGCGAAGGTCGACGCCCGAGAAGGCTCAGGTCATCGAGCTGAACGGCGACGACTGGACCGTGGGGGCACCGTCGTTGACGTTGATCTTGTTCACGGCCGCGCGGACTTCGTCTTCCTTGGTGTCCTTGATGTTGCGCGTCGCGGTCATCGCCTCGATGACGTCACCGAGGATGCGGCCCATGTTCTGCAGCGAGGTGTTGATCTCGTACTGCTTCGTGTCGAAGGCGGCACGGCCGATGCCCTGCCACTGGCCCTCGAGGCTGTCGATGACACCCTGCAGGCTGTGCACCCGCTTGCGGATGTTCTCGAACTTCTCGTACATGTCCTTCTGCAGCTTGATTACTGCTGCATCTTCAAGCTTCTGGTCGACGGCCATGTTCCGCCTGCCCTCCCTTTTCGTTTCGGGGTCCAACTGTGCGGCTCAATGCCCTGAGGCGCTGAGCACGTTCTCCATGTCCCTGGCCCAGCGGCCCAGGGCCCGGGCGGCCGACGTCACGTGGCGCGACGCGATCGCAGGACGACGAAGGCTCCGCCTCCGATCACGACGACGGCGGCGGCAGCGCCGAGGGCGATCCACAGCGTGCTGTTGTCGTCGCTCGAGGACTCGGCTGCCACATTCTCCGTCTTGTCCGCCTTCGATCCTGCTGCGGCCTTGTCGGCACCTGAAGAGTTTTCCGGTGCTTGTGACGAGCCTGTTGCGGAGGGGGGCGTCGCGGAGGGGGAAGCCGCGGAGGCGGGCGGGATCTCCGTCACCAGCTTCTTCCCCTTCTCCCTGTTCCACTTGGCGAGGGGATCGGAGTAGGGCGCGCCAGCGTCGTAGTTCGGGTTTGCAAGCACCACGCGGGGGCGGACGGTGCCGTACCCGGAGTACTGGGTCGGGTCGTTCTTCGGCCACTTGCGGCCTGCGGTGTCGATGAGGGCTCGAGTGACCTGGTTCGCCGTCCAGTTGGGGTGAGCGGACCAGATGAGAGCGGCGGACGCCGACACCAAAGCGCTCGAGATACTTGTCCCAGAACTCTTGCTGCAGTAGGACTGGAATGAGGCGTCGCACCAGGTCGGGACGTCCTCACCCGGTGCGACGAGATCGACGTAGTTCCCGCGAGTGGCGAACTTTGAAATCTTGCCTTCCTCGTTCATCGAGGAAACACCAAGTACGTAGTTATACGAGACGGGGTAACCGGCGAAACCGTTTTCAAGTCCATCGTTACCAGCGGAAGCAACCAGCAGCTTCCCCCTTGAGGCCGCGTACTCTACGGCCGCTTGTTCTTCCTCATCAAACGCTGGATTACCGAAGGACATATTGATGATCTTCACGTCGGTATCGGCCACCGCTCGGAGCACTTCGGCGAACTCAGGCGCCTTGCCCTTATCCGCTCCATCGGGGTCGACGCTGACGTAATAGGGAACAATCTTCGCGCCCGGCGCCAGCCCTTGGATGCCACCGCCGGCTCCGGTTCCCGCGATGAGTTCTGCCATGCTTGTTCCGTGACCGACTTCGTCCCGAGTCGCGTGGTAGGCAACGCTTTTCGGAACTTCATCGGCGAGAACTTGCCCCTTGAGTGCTGGGGTGTTCATGTTTACGCCACTGTCAAGAACAGCGACCTTCACACCTTCTCCGGTGCTGGCCTTCCACATCTGCTCGGCTTGCATCGGCTCCAGATACCACTGCTTCGACCTGATGTCGTCGGCAGCGGCGCTGGGCGCCACTCCGATGCTCACAGCAACCATGGTGCCAACCACCGCACCCGCGGCACGCACTCGTCTCTTGCGGTCCGGACGGATGAGACCGGCTCGCTCAATTCTGCGGCTGGTGGCTGACTTCATAGCTTGTGGTCCTCGTTCACGGTCAGTTGGAACCCGGCAACGTGTCACGCCGCGGCTCTGTGGGCAGGTCGGTTCCCGCTTCTTCTTCAACTTCTCGATCCTGGCGCCTTGCTCGACCAGTCTCGCGCCTGTCGCCCGGCTTCCCCTGGTCACCAGGGCCGCGTCGAAGACCGGCACCTCCGCGGGTCATGCCATTCCGCTCGGCCCCAGAAGCAGAAGTACGCGCAGCGGGCTTGCTTGTCACTGCGGCCGACTTGCCCGGGGCAACGCGAGAGCCGGTGGCACCGGCACCCTGCCCAGCCGAAGGCTGCGGGGCCCCAACGACACCGCGCTGCGGAGGTCGCCCGGCCGAACCATGAGGGCTTGCCGACTTACCCGCTCCGACGACTGTGCCTCGAGGAATCTGCCGTCCGGTGCCTTTGGCCCCAGCAGGAGCTGCCGTGGGTCGCCCCCCGACCACGCCGCTGGACCGGCCAGCACCGGTAGCCGGCCCACCGGCCGTCCGCGGTGTGCCGACGCCGCTCGCTCTGGGGGTGCCACCGGTCACTCCGGGTCCCATCGGGAGCGACCTCGCTCCGCCCGTAGTGCCTCTGGCAGCCGATTGCCCTGTCGACGCCGACTTGCCCAGTTGCCCAAGCGGCCCCTGCCCTGTCCCAACAGCGCGACCAGGAACCGAGTTGCTCGTCCCGGTTTTTCCGGCCAGCCCTTGAGCGGACCCAGGAGTCCGCATGCCTCCAGGCGTGCGCCCCTCCTTCAGGCCCGCGGCAGAAGGCAGCGGGAGTCCATAGCCGTCACCACCCGGGAAGTTGGTGGTGCCCGCCGCCACCGGACCGGCAGGAACAGACGGAGTGTGACCGGTCACCGGTGGTGTGGTGGCGGGAGGCAACGTGCCGACGCTGTCGATGCTCGTTCCCACGGTGGGAACAGTTGGGGCATCCGGGTAGGGGATCTTGCCGGCAGCCTGCTGGGGAGGCAGCGGCGTGTCCAGGGCCCCGTTCGTCCCTGCATGCCCGGCGGAGAAAGTGGCCGTCTGAGGGTTCGCGCCACTTACCGCCCCCGTTGCCGTCCCCTGAGAAGGAGACACGCTCTGCGACCGCTTTTCATAGCCACTCACTGGCTTCGGGACGCCCACGTCCGGCATGGACTCGAAGGTAGGGGTCTTGTTCTGCAGCGCGACGAGTTGCTCGTTGGCCACCGCGTAGTAGGACGACAACCGATTCATCTGGTTGATCGCCTCTTGCCGGTTCTTCTCCACGCGCTTCGCTTCGACGTAATCGGGATTGCTCTCGGTCTGCGCGAGCACCGGCATAGCATTGGGACGCACGCCCACCTTGTCGAACGGCCTCGTGTCCCGGGGCGGCATGGCCTTGCGCACCGCCGCCAGACCCACGGCGGCAGCCGTGATCTGGTCCCCCGCCCCGCCGGCGAAGTCACTCAGCCCGTATGTGCTGGTGACGAGCGAGCGACCCCACTTGCGGAAAGCCTCGCCCGACTCTCCGACCCAGTGCACCTTCTCGATGTGGCCGTCCAGTTCCTTGGCGGCCTCCGTGATGGCGTCCCGCGCGTCCCAGAGAGCCTTGCCGGAAGACTCGAGGTCCTCCGGGTTGGTCTGCTCGACCAGGTCGATCATGGCGTTCAGGGAGTGCTTGTCGAAGTTGGTGCGACCGTGTACGGCATCCGCGTACGGCCCCTTCCTCGCCACCTCACGCACCATGCCGTCGATCGCCCGGCGGAGGAAGCCACCGTTCGCACTCGATGGCTCTTCGGCATGCCGCGTGAAGTCCGTGAAGGTGTTCTGCGCGGAGACCCGCTGCAGGTCCTGCTCGTGCTGCTTATCGGTCATCACATGCCCCCGGCGCTGTCTTCGCCCTCAGCGCGCTTCCTGTCGTCCGCCAGGCCCTTGATCTGCAACTGGATCGCCCAGAAGCGGCGCCGCTGCTCCTCTTCGAGGTTGTCGAAGCCCACGTGCGCACCCCGCACGGCGATGCCGATCGCCTCGATCTGGAGGTGCAGGGTCTTGGACAGAGAGGTGAGCTTCTCGTGCACCTGGTTGTACTGCACGTACAGGGCATGCGCCTCAGGGAAGGCCGCCGGGTCCTGCGCCAGCGACGTCGACTTGATCGTCTGGGCGCCGACTCGGGTCGGGTTGCCGGGCGATCCCTCGAGGTTGCTCAGGACCGCGTCCACCCGCTTCACGAACGTGCTCAGTGCCTCACCGGTGACCTCCAGGTTCGCCGCCCTGGCTGCCGACACGCCCCCCACCATGTCCGCTGGAAGCACGCCGCTCCCTCCCCGTTCCCCGTAGCTCCATCACTGTGGCCGGCCGGCCACTCGCCCCCGCGATCGCAAAGCGGGCTGCGCGCGTCTTGCGATCACCACTCTAGTCAACGGGTACGACAGGGCCAACCGGGATGCGTGCTAGTCCAGTTACAAAAACGTCCCGGACATGACACGTCGAAGAGGGCACGGGATGCCGCCGCCGACCGGGCGGATCGACCCTGCAGTCATGTGGTTAAAAGGTGAACGATGAGTGACCGCGCCGGGCAGGAATCGGTGCATCACTCGAAGTGGTGCACCCGCGCGCCGTCACCCGCCGCCCCCCTTCGTACGCGACCCGAGCGCGCGCGACCGATGTGTCGCCCGCGGACCCCGCCCCCCGCTCCGCTCCCCACCGGCCAACAGATCTCCCCAAAAACTTCACCTCCGCAATCACCCCACACCGGACGCACCCGGTCGGCCTGCGGGCCCCGGTTGCTAACTTGTGGCGGAGTCCGGACACCGCAGGACGTCCACCGGCCGGCACAGGCGGCGGGCAGCCCTGCACACGGGGAGGTTGCCGTCCATGGCATGGAACGAGTGGGAACAGCTCAAGGCCGACGCGCTGCAGCGCCGGCAGGGTTCTGCGCACATGCAGCTGAACCAGGCGGACGGTGGGGCGCCTCCCAAGCCGAGTTCGTACGGTGACCTCAAGGTCGCGAACGACGGGCTCACCAAGATCGGCACGGCCGCGTTCGAGCTCTACAACGACCTGTGGGACAAGGCGCGTGTCGCCGTACCCACCAGTGACTCCGCGGCCGCCGACCTGTCCAAGCAGGGTTTCGCTCTCGGCGCCGGACTCAAGCACGTGTCGAACCGCTGGGACGAGCAGCTGAAGTCCCTGATGGACGCCTGCGCCCACATCTCCAACCACATGCGGGTGACCAAGAAGGTGCACGACGGGGACGAGGGCTACATCCAGCGGCAGATGAGCAGCATCGCCATGCTGGACGCCGGCTTCGACGAGCGCGTCGGGGCACCGGGCGAGAAGAACAAGATCTACGGAGAGCCGAGCAAGAAGAAGGACGACTGAGGGACGGGATCCCACCGCCCGCCCGAACCAGTTCACTCCCCCGCTCAGCCCAAGGACGACAGCCATGGAACTCGACACTCTCCGCGACGCCGACTTCAAGCTCCTCGACGACGCCGTCAAGGACTGGTCCACCCTCGTCAAGAACCTCGAAACGCTGAAGAAGGACGCCGAGGACAACCTCCACAAAGGCGCCAACAAGGCCGACTGGGCCGGCGTGAACGCCAAGGTGTCCAGGGAATTCATAGGCAAGACCGCC
>NZ_BDJC01000075.1 GCF_002005565.1 Streptomyces sp. JHA26
GGCGGCGGTTCAGCCCCCGGAGGGCCCCCGGCGCCGGCGCCGGCCCGTACCGTTGACGCATGGATCTTCGACTGCCCCGCATACGGGGGCTGCTGCGACGGCCGCGCCGGGTGCTCTCCGCCGCGGCCGCCGTCGTCGTGCTCGCCGGCGCGGGGACGTGGACGGCGGTCGCCTCCGACGACCCGCCCCCGGTGCGGCGCACCGACCGGATCGTGTCCGTGGGCGACGGGGTGCGCCTGGACACCTCCTACTTCACGGCCGGTTCCGGCGGCCGCCGCCCCGCCGTCCTGCTCGCGCACGGCTTCGGCGGCAGCAAGGCCGACCTGCGGCGGCAGGCGGAGAGCCTCGCCCGGGACGGGTACGCGGTGCTGACCTGGTCGGCACGCGGCTTCGGCCGGTCCACGGGGAGGATCGGGCTCAACGACCCGGACGGCGAGGTCGCCGACGTCTCCCGGCTGATCGACTGGCTGGCGCGGCAGCCGCAGGTGCGGCTCGACGCGGCCGGGGACCCGCGCGTGGGCGTGGCCGGCGCCTCCTACGGCGGCGCGGTCGCGCTGCTCGCCGCCGGCCACGACGACCGCGTGGACGCCATCGCCCCCTCCCTCACCTACTGGAACCTCGCGGACGCGCTGTTCCCGAACGGCGTCTTCAAGAAGCTGTGGGCCGGCGTCTTCGTCAACAGCGGCGGCGGCTGCGACCGCTTCGAGGACACGCTGTGCCGGATGTACCAGCGGGTCGCCGAGTCCGGGGTGCCGGACCCCCAGGCCGTCCGGCTGCTGCGGGAACGCAGCCCGCAGGCCGTGGGCGACCGCATCGACGTCCCCACCCTGCTGACGCAGGGCCAGACCGACTCCCTCTTCCCGCTCGGCCAGGCCGACGCCGCGGCCCGGGCGATCCGGGCGAACGGCGCACCCGTCGACGTCGACTGGATCGCGGGCGGGCACGACGGCGGCGACCGGGAGACGGACCGCGTCCAGGCACGCGTGCGCTCCTGGTTCGACCGCTACCTGAAGGACGACGAGGGCACCGCCACCGGCCCCGCCTTCCGGGTCACCCGCACCGGCGGAGTGGACTCCACCGACGGACGGGCCCAGCTGCGGGGCGCGAGCGCGGACCGGTACCCGGGCCTGGGCGGCGGGCCCGTCGCCGTGCCCCTGGGCGGACGCGAACAGCGCTTCGCCAACCCGGCCGGCGCCAACCCGCCGGCCGTCTCCGCCCTCCCCGGCATCGGCGGCGCGGGCGGACTCGGCCGGCTGTCCGCCCTCGGCGTGGGCGTCTCCCTGGACTTCCCCGGCCAGTACGCCGCCTTCCAGTCGGCCCCGCTGACCGAGGACCTGCGCGTCACCGGCTCCCCGACGGCGACCGTCCACGTCCGCTCCACCTCCGACGACGCCGTCCTCTTCGCCAAGGTGTACGACGTCGGCCCCGGCGGCGCCGCCCCGGTGCTCCCCGCCCAGCTCGTCACGCCCGTCCGCGTCGAGGGCGCGAAGGCCGGCAGGGACGTCGCCCTCACCCTCCCGGCGATCGACCACGAGGTCGAGAAGGGCCACCGGCTGCGCCTGGTCCTCGCCTCCACCGACCTCGGCTACGCCTCCCCGGCCGCCCCGGCGACGTACACGGTCTCCCTCGAGGGCGACCTCACGGTGCCGACCGCTCCCGGCGTCACCACGGCCGCCGCCCCGCTGCCCGCCTGGGTGTGGTGGCTGCCGCTCGCGGGTCTCGCCGTCGCCGCGGCCCTGCTGCTGACCGGCCGCCGCCGCACCGCCACGCCCGCCCCGGACCCCGCGCTCGCCGAGGTCCCGCTCCAGATCACCGGCCTCACCAAGCGCTACGCCGGCGCGGCCGACCGGTACGCGGTGCGGGAGTTGTCCTTCCGCGTCGAGCAGGGCCAGGTCCTCGGCCTGCTCGGCCCCAACGGCGCCGGCAAGACCACCACCCTGCGCATGCTGATGGGCCTGATCACCCCGGACGAGGGCGAGATCCGCGTCTTCGGCCACGCGATCCGGCCCGGCGCCCCCGTACTGTCCCGGGTCGGCGCCTTCGTCGAGGGCGCCGGCTTCCTGCCGCACCTGTCCGGCCGGGAGAACCTGGAGCTGTACTGGCGGGCCACCGGCCGCCCGCCCGAGAACGCCCACCTGGACGAGGCCCTGGAGATCGCCGGCCTCGGCGACGCGCTGGCCCGCGCGGTGCGCACCTACTCGCAGGGCATGCGCCAGCGCCTCGCCATCGCCCAGGCCATGCTGGGCCTGCCCGACCTGCTCATCCTGGACGAGCCGACCAACGGCCTCGACCCGCCCCAGATCCGCGAGATGCGCGAGGTGATGATCCGGTACGCGGCCGCCGGGCGCACCGTCATCGTCTCCAGCCACCTGCTCGCCGAGGTCGAGCAGTCCTGCACCCACCTGGTGGTCATGGACCGCGGCCGCCTGGTCCAGGCCGGCCCGGTCACCGAGATCACCGGCTCCGGGGACACCCTCCTCGTCGGCACCGGCCTGCCCGTGGAGGAACCGGTCGTCGAGAAGATCGCCGCGCTGCCGGGCGTGGACTCGGTCGTGCCCACCGACGACGGGCTCCTGGTCCGCCTCGGCACCGACGGCACGGCCGCCCGGCTCGTGGCCGAACTCGTCCGGCTGGAGGTTCCGGTGGCCTCGGTCGGCCCGCACCGCCGCCTGGAGGACGCCTTCCTCACCCTGATCGGAGGTTCCGCGTGAGCACGCTCACCCAGCAGCCCGAGACCGCCCACGGCTACCGGCCGGGCCGCACCCTGCCCCTGCGGGTGGAGCTGGTGCGCCAGCTCAAGCGGCGCCGGACCCTGGCCATGGGCGCGGTCCTCGCCGTCCTGCCGTTCGTCCTCGTCGTCGCCTTCGCGGTCGGCGGCGAGCCGGACGGCCCCGGCGACCGCATCACCCTGATGGACACCGCCACCGCCTCCGGCGCCAACTTCGCGGCCGTCAACCTGTTCGTCTCCGCGGGCTTCCTGCTGGTCGTCCCCGTCGCCCTGTTCTGCGGGGACACCGTGGCCTCCGAGGCGAGCTGGTCCTCCCTGCGGTACCTGCTCGCCGCCCCGGTGCCGCGCGCCCGGCTGCTCGCCTCCAAGCTCGCCGTCGGACTGGGCCTCAGCCTGGCCGCGATGGTGCTGCTGCCGCTGGTCGCCCTCGCCGTGGGCACGGTCGCCTACGGCTGGGGTCCGCTGGCGATCCCGACGGGCGGCTCGCTCGCCCCGGGGACGGCCGCGCTGCGGCTCGTGGTGGTCGTGGCGTACGTCTTCGTGTCCCAGCTGGTCACCGCCGGACTGGCGTTCTGGCTGTCCACCAGGACCGACGCCCCGCTCGGCGCGGTCGGCGGCGCGGTGGGCCTCACCATCGTCGGCAACGTCCTGGACGCCGTGACCGCCCTCGGCCACTGGCGCGACTTCCTGCCCGCGCACTGGCAGTTCGCCTGGGCGGACGCCGTCCAGCCGCACCCCGAGTGGTCCGGCATGCTCCAGGGCACCGCGATCTCCGTGACGTACGCGCTCGTCCTGTTCGCCCTGGCCTTCCGGGGCTTCGCCCGCAAGGACGTGGTGTCCTGAGCGGCCGTGAGCCGCCGTCCTGTTCCGGGGTCTTTCCGCACGCCGTGCGGGCCAACCGGGTGAACCTGCGCAACCGATTCCCCCGTGTCGGGTTGATGAAGCGTAGGCATGCGACGCCACGAGAAAGGAACGCGCAGTGCCCGAGAAGGCAAGGGGCACCGAGGCCGTCGCCTGCTCCATCCGCGGTACACGGGCCTTTCCCGCAGGAATTCGCGCAGTACTTCAAGCAGGAAGATCACGACATTGCGACAGACCCTGAGCAGGGGAGTGTTCGCGGCGGCCGCCGCCACGGGCATTCTGTCCCTGTCCGGCACCCCGGCACTCGCTGACAGCATCGCGGTGGGAGCCACCGACGATGCTTCCGGTCTGCTGTCCGGGAACAACGTCCAGGCGCCCATCGACGTGCCGGTGAACGTGTGCGGCAACACCGTCGGCGTCCTCGCGGCGTTCAACGACGCGTACGGCAACGCGTGCGGCAACGACTCGCACGAGGACGGGTCCCGCTCCGCCGGCGCCGAGGCCGTGGGGCACACCGAGGACGCCTCCGGGATCGCGTCCGGGAACAACGTCCAGGCGCCGATCCACGTGCCGGTGAACGTGTGCGGCAACTCCGTCGACGTGCTCGCGGCGTTCAACGACGCGTACGGCAACGCGTGCGGCAACGACTCGCACGCGGACCGGTCGGCCACGTCCTCGTACGGCGACTCCACCAACGGCGCGCGGGCCGTGGGGCACACCGAGGACTCCTACGGTCTGCTGTCCGGGAACAACGTCCAGGCGCCGATCCACGTGCCGGTGAACGTGTGTGGCAACTCCGTCGACGTGCTCGGCGTCTTCAACGACGCGTACGGCAACGCGTGCGGCAACACGTACGGGTCCGAGCCCGGCTACGGCACCGAGGAGGAGCCCCCTCCGACCACCGCCACTCCCACCACTCCCGTCACCCCCACCACTCCCGACACCCCCGTGACTCCTCCCACGCGCACGGTCGAGGAGCCGCCGTCGGTCGGCGTCGAGGAGCCCGGCGAGACGCCCCAGATGGCCGAGACCGGAAGCGAGGGCATGCTGACGGCCTCGCTCGCGGGTGCCGCGCTGCTCGGGGGCGGGGCGATGCTGTACCGCCGCGGACGCGTCGCCGCCCGCCGCTGACCTTTTCCGGGTGCCGGACACGGCCCGTTCCGGCACCCGTTCCCCTCCCTGGCGACACGCCCTCGGACCGATCCGTTCCACCCCACCGGGTGGCCGGGCGGGCCGGGGGCGTGTCGCCGTGTCGTGCCGCGGTCGGCCGCCCCTGCCGGCGGCTCACGGACGGGCCGCCGGCCCGTCCCGCGGCGGCGGCCCGCAGCCGGTCGGCACTGTCGGTCAGTGGCCCACCGGCGACGGCGACGCGCTCCGGCCGGGCACTCCCGGAACGGGGACCGCCCCCCGGACCGGGGTCGACCCGAGCCGGCGGCGCACCCCCTGGACGAGGGTCCGCGCCGTGAACGTGGCGCCGTGGACGAACCGCATGGCCGGACCGAAACCGGAAGCCGTCACCAGACCCGCCAGGAACAGACCCGGGTGGGACGACTCGAACTCCCGGCCCGTCGCCGGGGAGCCGTCGCGCAGCACCGCCAGCGAGCCGCACAGGTCGGGGGCGAGCATCCCCATCCGCTCGCAGCGCGGCTTGAACCCGGTGGCGGCGATGACGTGCTCGGTCTCCAGGGTGCGCACGGCGCCCTCGCGGTTCACCGTGTCCAGCCGTACGCCGCCCGGCACCGCGCAGGCCGCGGTGACCTCGTGGCCCGGCATCAGCTCCACTGCGCGCTCCACCCGCTCCCGCACCCACCACGCGCCCGCCGGGCCCAGTGCCGTGGCCGCGATCCGGGTCCGGGTCGACTCCGGCAGCCGCCGGAAGACACCGGGGCGCTCGGAGTAGAACCAGTTCCGCCAGCCGGGGCCGAGACCGCTGTGCGGCGAACGGACCGTCTGCGTCCAGGGGCGCTCCCAGGGCGGCGGCACGTCGTTCCACCGCACGCGCTCCGCCCGCGCCAGCACCCGTACCCGGGTGCCCTGTTCGGCGAGCAGCGCCGCGGTCTCCAGCGCCGCCTGGCCGCCGCCGATCACCGTCACGTCCTTGCCGCGGAACGGGGCGAGGTCGCTGTGGTGGCTGCTGTGCGTCACCAGCGCCGGGTGCAGGCCGCGCAGTGCGGGCGGCACCTCGATGAACGGCATCACCCCCACCGCCATCGCCACCGTCCGCGCGTGCAGCACCTCCCCGTCCTCGGTGACCGCCGTGAAACCGCCGGGAGCCGCCGCCACCCGCGCCACCATGCGCTCGTCGACCTCCGGCACGGCGTGACGCGCGAACCACAGGCCGTACGACGCGAACTCCTCCACCGGGATCGGCTGCGCGTGGCGTGCCGTCAGCCCCCTCTCCGCGCAGTACGCGTCCAGGCGCCAGCGTCCCCGCGGATCGGAGAGGTTGGACGCCCAGGGCTCCGACTTCAGGAACATGCCGCCGGGCATGTGGTCCCGCCAGGACGCCATGGGCCGGCCGAGCACGCGCAGGTTCAGCCCGGCGGCCGCGGCGTGCGACGCGACCGACAGACCGTACGGACCCGCGCCCACCACCAGGAGGTCGTACATCATCACTTGCTCGCTTTCTCGTTGTCGGTCAGGGAGGACGAGGCCGCCCTGGGGATCAGGTGTGACACCGGTGACGTCCGCGCCGGCACCGCCCCGTACAGCCGCTCCCGCAGCCGGCCGGAGACGTGACGGCCCCACAGGGACCACATCGCCCGTCCGGGACCGGGGTCGTCCGGGGCGTGCCAGGCCAGTTCGCGGCCGTCCGGGGCCGGGCGCAGCGCGGTCAGCGGGGCGTAGTTCTCCACCACGAAGGCCCGCCCGGTCAGCGGAGTCCCCTCCGGTACCGGACGTCCCGTCAGGTCGAGGTGCAGGGCGCGCACGACGTCCACTCCCGCGCTGTCCGCGAAGAGCCGGAACTGGGCTCCGGGGCGGGGGTTGAAGTCGAGCAGGTGGTAGCGGCCCGTCGTGCCGCAGCGGCGGAAGTCGAGGTCGAAGACGCCCCGGTAGCCCAGCTCGCGGACGAGCCGCTCGGCCTGCTCCCGCACCTCGGCGTTGGGCGTCCAGCGGCCCACCGCGGTCAGGCCCGCCCCCCGCGGCCAGGCGAGTTGCTTGCGGCCCGGTCCGCCCGCGCGCACGGTGCCCGAGCCGTCGACGTAGCCGTGGAAGAACCAGTCCCGGTCGGTCCCCGGCGGCAGGTAGGCCTGGAGCAGCAGCGGGCTGCCCGCCCGCGCGGTGCGCAGGTACAGCTCCCGTGCCTGCTGCGCGGACCGCACCAGCAGCGTGCTGCGCAGCCCGCTGTCCGCCGGCAGCAGCCAGGGGCGGCTCCACTTCGCCACCACCGGGACCCCGAGCCGCCGCACGGCGTCGGCGGCCTCCGCCGGGCTGTCCGGGACCAGCGTCACCGGGTGCGGAACGTCCGCGGCGGCGCACACGGCGGCCAGCTCGCCCTTGTCGGCGACGCGTTCGGCCAGCGCTCCCGGCATCGCGGGCAGCAGGTAGGAGGGGGAGAGGGCGTTGCGCATGCGGGTCACGGCGATCGCGCTCGCGTCGTCCATCGGCACCAGGACGGCGGGGGACGCGAGGTCACCGGCCACCCGGCGCAGCACGGCGAGGACGTCGTCCGCGGACGCCCCCGGAAGCGGCGGGGGATGCATCCGCCGCACGTACCGGGACTTCGGGACGGGACTCCCGGTCGAGTCGGCGACGACGTGCACCTCCACCCCCGCCCTGCCGAGCGAACGCACGGCGCCCAGCGTTCCGTGGTGAAACGGGTTCCGGTCGATCCGCAGCAGTACCGCGGGGACGCGGGTGTCGAGCAACGACATGAAATCTCTCTTTCTTCTGGGTCTGTTCACCCGCACGGGCGAGTGCGGCACTCGAAAGCCCCAAGGCGGTGGCGCCCCGGAATGTCCTGTGTCTGAATCCGTATGACTGGTCGTCAATACCGGGAGCGGCGGAGGCGGGCAGGGGCAGAGGTCGGACGAGGGCGAAGAAAGGGGCAGGCATGGCTCCACAGCACGAGCGGATCCGGTTCGGCAGGCTGGCCGTGGGCGCGGCGGTGATGGCCGCGTCGGCCGCCCTGGCGTCCGGACCCGCGGCGGGGGTGGGAACGGTGCGGGTCACCGATCCCACCGCTCCGTCGTCGGCCCCGGCCGTGCCCGCCGGTTCGCGCCCGGTCGTCCCCGAGCCGTCGACGACACCGCCGGCGGCCACCCCGGCACCGGGTCCGGAGGTTCCCGCCTTCGGCGCCTTCCTCGCCTCCGACGCCCGGGGTGTGGCCCGCATGGCGCAGCTCAGCCACTGGCTCGGCGGTGCGGAGCTCCGCGTCGGGCACACCTACCTGCCCGGCAACAGCTGGGGGGACATCGAGGGGAACATCGGCTTCCTCGAGTCGTGGGCGCGCTGGCGCAACGCGAAGGACGACCGGATGCTCGTCCTGAACGTGCCCCTCCAGGAACGCAACGAGGAGGGCGTCCCCGACGACGAGGTCCGCCGCCTCCTGCGGCGGGGCGCGGCCGGGGAGTTCGACCACCACTTCCGTGCCCTGGCCGAACGGCTGGTCCGGCTGGGGGTGCCGGACACGGTCCTGGTGCTCGGCTGGGAGATGAACGGCACGACGTACACCCACCGCTGCGGACCGGACCCCGAGTCCTGGAAGAAGTACTGGAACAGGATCGTCACCACCATGCGCGCGGTGCCGGGCCAGAAGTTCCGGTTCGACTTCACCCCGAGCCGCGGCCGGGACGCCGTCGCGTGGACCGAGTGCTACCCGGGCGACGACACGGTCGACGTCATCGGCATGGACTCCTACGACCAGCCGGCCGGGATGTCCTTCGACCAGCAGGTGAAGGAGCCCTACGGGCTCCAGGCGCACGTGGATTTCGCGAAGGCGCACGGCAAACCCGTCTCCTACCCCGAGTGGGGGCTCTTCCGCAACGGCGACAATCCCGCGTACATGCGGCGCATGCTCGAGTGGATCGCCGAGCACAAGCCGCTGTACAACACGCTGACCGACTACTGCCCGCACGGTGTGTGGCAGTGCGGGGCCAACCCGGACGCCTCCCGCGTCTACCGGTCCGTCGTCTCCCGCCTCGCCGACGTGCCGACGCCCACCGTTCCCCCCGCCCCCACACCCACCACGCCCGCACCGGCCGAACCCACCGCACCGCGGCCCCCGCAGGGATGCTCGCCGCTGGACCTGGGCAGTTGGGCGGAGTACTGGCTGGGAGGCAAGCTCTGCCTCCGCTTCGAGTGGTGGACGCCCGACGACTAGTGCCCTCGTCGTCCCGGCCGGTGGCGGCCGGGACGTACCGGGGTCCGTCGCCACCGCCGGGCACCGCACCGCCGTCACCGCTGTCCGTGCACGTCGGCGGCCGTGGCCGGTCCGGGCACCGAGGGGACGGGGGCGGGGGCGTCGTCCCGGCGGGGGCGCCTCGGCCGCGCCAGCAGGACCAGGCCGCCCAGCAGCCCGCCCGCGCTCGCGCCCACCGCCGTGGTCACCGCCGTCGACGCGGACGTCGGGCCGCTCGGCCGCACCGCACGGGAGAACTGCACGAGCCGGACCTGGGTGCTGTCCTTGGTGTGCTCCGCGTGCTGCGTCAGGGCGCGGGAGACCGCGTTGGCCATGTCGACGGCGAGACCGGGCCGCGAGGCGGTGGCCGAGACGGCGACCATCGGCGCGTCGGGCGAGGTCGCCGCGCGCACCTTCTCCTGCAGCGTGCGCACCGGTACGCCCGCCCACACCTGGGCGTCCCCGAGCACCGCCAGCTGGGTGGCCACACGGCCGTACGCCTGCGCGAAACCGCGGGCGGCCTCCGGGGTGGACTTCGCCGTCGGTACGGCGACGACGTAGCTGGTGGCCGTGTAGGTGTCCGGGGTGAGGAGGCCGTAGCCACCGCCGAACAGGCCGCCGGCGAGGACGCCCGCCGCGAGCACGGACCAGGACGGCAGCTTCTTGACACGAGCCGCGGACGGAAGACGCCGGTGGGCCGGGGTGTCGGTCATGACGGGCTTGCTCCGAGGGGTGAGGGGGACGACGGCGAACGGGAGACCGCTGCCGCGTACACGTCGACGAGGCGGGCTGTGCTGCGGGTGATGGAGTAGCGGTGCGCGGCGTCCGGGACCGGGCGGCGCCCGGCGCCCGCCGCGCGCACCTCGGCGATCGCGCGGGCGTACGCGTCGGGGCCGCCGCGCACCCGCCGGGCGTCGGCGGCGGCCGACGGCGGCAGGTCCTCGATCGCCGGGCAGGAGGCGTAGAGCACGGGCAGACCCGACGCCAGCGCCTCCACCGCCGCCAGACCGAAGGCCTCGTCCGGCGACGGGGACGCGAACAGGTCCATCGCGCAGGTGAGCGAGGGCAGGTCGAGGCCCGCGGAGCCGTCGGGCAGGTAGGGGCGCTCGCCGGTGAACAGCACACGCCCGGACACGCCGGCCTCGCGGGCCCTGCGGCGCAGGACGTGGTCCTCGGGGCCGCCGCCCACCAGCAGCAGCCAGTGGTCCTCCGGCAGCAGGGTGAGCGCGTCGACCAGGACGTCGAACCGCTTGCCCCGGGTGAGCCGGCCGACACCGCCGACGACGAACGCCTCCTCGGGCAGGCCGAGACGCCGGCGGGCCTGTGCCCGCCGTCCGGCGTCGAAGCGGAAGCGGTCCAGCTCGATGCCGTTCGGGACGACCTCGATGCGGGGGGCCGGCACACCCCAGTGCGTCAGACGGCGGGCCACCGCCGAGGAGACGGCGACCGTCGTCGAGCCGAGCCGCTCGCTGGCCAGGTACAGCGCGCGCACCCCGGCGGTGAGGCTGCGGCCCTCCATCTGCGAGTCGCCCAGGGAGTGCTCGGTGGCGACGACGGCACGGACCCCGGCGACGCGCGCGGCGAGCCGGCCGTAGACGCAGGCCCGGTACAGGTGGGTGTGGACCAGGTCGTAGCCGCCGGCGCGGATCAGCCGGACCAGCCGGGGCAGGGCGGTCAGGTCCCGGTTGCCGGCCATGCCCAGGTGCACGACGCGGACCCCGTCGGCGGTCAGACCGTCGGCGACCGGGCCGGGGTTGGTGAGCGTGACGACGTCGCACTCGAGGGGCAGGTGGCGCAGCAGCAGCCGTAGTTGCTGCTCGGCCCCGCCGACGCCGAGGCCGGTGATGATGTGCAGGGCCCTCATCTCACAGGCCTTCCACGGGACGCCGGCGCAGCCGGTGCAGCCGGTGCTTGAGGTACAGCCGCCAGGCCGTGTCGTTCTGGCCGACGTGGACGCGGGGCAGGGCGTGCGGGCCGGTCAGCGGTCCGGGGTCGATGGCGCAGGCGTACGCGTACCCGGCGTCGCGCACGGCCGCGACGGCGCGGGCGTCGACGGTGCCGTACGGGTAGCAGAACCCGGCGGGCGGGACGCCGGTCACCTCCGTCAGGCGCTCGCGGCTCTCGACGACCTCGGCCTTGAGGGCGAGGTCGTCCGCCCGGGTGAGGTCGACGTGGGTCAGTCCGTGCGAGCCGATCTCCACGCCCTCCGCGGCCGCCTGCCGGATGCCGTCGGCGGTCAGCAGCGGCTTGCGCGGGCCGAGCGGGTCCCAGGCGTTGTCGCCGCCGAGCCGCCCGGGCAGCACGAAGAGGGTGGCGCCGCAGTTCCACCGGCGCAGCACCGGCAGGGCGGCGGTGACGAAGTCGGCGTACCCGTCGTCGAAGGTGAGCCCGACCAGGTCCCGCCCCCCGCCCCGGGCACGGGCGGCGAGCAGGTCGGCGACGGACACGCCCCGCAGCCCCCGGCGGCGCAACCAGGCCAGCTGCCCGCCGAGTCGCTCGGGAGTGACCGTGATGCGGTACGGGTCGTCCGAGCAGTCGCCCACCGAGTGGTACATCGCCACCCAGGGCAGCGGGCCCGGGCGCGGGGCGGCGGATCCGGCGGACCGGACGGAATCAACGGAAGCGGCCATGGGTGAGCCTTCGTGTGACGGTGCGTACGGAACGCACGGCGGATGTGGAACCCCAGGCCCCCGAGGCCCGGGCGAGCGGGACGAAGACGACGGTCACGGTCAGGCAGCCGGCCGCGAGGCCCCCCACCGGGGACGCGAACCGGCTCGCGGCGAACGCCCCGGCGACGGTGGCGGCGACCGCCGCGAGCACGGGCCCGCCCAGCTGGGCCAGGACCCGCCGGACGCGGAGCGTGACACCGGGCGGTCCGCCGGGCCGGCCCGCGCGCAGCCCGGCGAGCAGCAGGGCGGCCGTGACGGTGATGCCGACGGCGTTGGCGGCGGCGATCCCCGCCACGCCCCAGGGGCGCACCGTCACGGCGCCGATCAGGGACGTCACGCCGATGCCCGCGGCCATCACGCCGACGGGGTACCAGCGGGGCCGGCCCGTCGAGAAGTAGGAGCGGATCAGGGCGCCCACCAGGGTCTGGCCCAGCAGCCCGAGGGCGTACACGCGCATGACGTCCGCCGTCGCCACGGTGTCGCCCGCGGTGAAGGCGCCCCGCTGGAAGAGCAGACCGATCATCTGCGGGGCGCAGGCGATCACCGCGCTCATGCCCATCAGCACCACGCAGGAGGCCAGGACGAGGTCCCGCTGCACCCGGCTGCGGGCACGTCCGGTGTCGCCGTCCGCGAGGGCCCGCGCCACCACGGGGAAGGTGACCGTGACCACCATCAGCGACAGCGTCATCGGGATCTGGGCCACCTTCTGCGCGTAGTTCAGGTGCGAGATGGCCCCGGCCGGAAGGGAGGAGGCGAGGAAGCGTTCGACGAGCACCTGCGACTGGCGGCACAGGGCGAACAGGAGCACGGCGGCGACCAGGGCGAAACGCATCGGCCGCTCCTCGGCCTCCGCCCCGGCCGCGGGCGCGCGGGACCCCGGGGTGCGCGCCGTCAGCTCCCGCCACAGCGACGGCAGCTGCACCGCCACCATCAGGCAGCCGCCCGCCGCGACGCCGGCCGCCGCGGAACGCACCCCCCACCGGCCGCCGAACAGGAACATCGCGGCGATGATGCCGGTGTTGTAGGCGACGTAGATCGCCGCGGGCGCGAGGAAGCGCCGGTGCGCCCGCAGCGCGGCGCTGCAGTACCCGGCGAGCCCGAAGGCCAGCAGGCTGATCGCCGTGAGCCGGGTGCAGTCGACGGCGAGAGCGGGGTCGGGCAGGCCGGGCGCCAGGACCCGGACCAGCACGGGAGCCGCGGCGGCGACCAGCGCGGCCACCGCGGCGAGGGCCAGGCACAGCCGGGGCAGGGTCGCGGCGACCAGCGCCCGGACCGGGTCGCCCGCGGCGCCCCGGGCGCTGCGGGCCAGCGCCAGGCTGAACGCCGGGATCAGCACCAGGGCCAGCCCGTCCTCGATCAGCAGCGTGGCGGCCAGCTCCGGCACGGTCCACGCGACCAGGAAGGCGTCCGTGTCGCTGTCGGCGCCGAACAGCCGGGCCAGCGACTGGTCGCGCACCAGGCCGAGCAGCGAGCCGGCGATGGACAGCGACGCCGTGACGAGCGTCGCCCGGGCGAGGAACTTCCGGGAGACCGAGGCCTGGTCGGAGCCGGCCGGTACCGGGCCGGCCGCACGCGCCGCGGGCACGGGCGCCGCCCCGTCGGTCTCGGGCGCCGCCCCGTCGGTCTCGGGCCCGGGGACCCGCGAGGGCACCACCGTCATCGGGCCACCGCCCCCTCGACGCGGTCCCGTACCCCGCCGTGCGGCAGGACGTCCCGCCGCGCGCCGTCGGCCAGCGCCCACCACGCCGCGAGCCCCAGGGCCAGGGCGGTCACCAGGGTCGAGGGGCCGCCGATGTCCCCGTACAGGAAGTCGGTCAGCACCCAGACCAGCAGCCCGCAGGCCACCAGCGCGCAGTCCAGCCCCGGCCCCCGGCGGCGCACGCGCAGCAGCCCGCGCACCCCGCACACCAGCAGTGCCAGCCAGCTCCCGGCGAGGGCGAGCAGCCCGATCAGGCCCTGTTCGCTCAGGACCAGCAGGTACATGTTGTGCGGCGACAGCAGCGCCTGCCGGTGGTACTCCGCCCCGGCGCCCTCGACGTCGCTGCCCGACGACAGGGCCAGCGTGGCGTGCCCGTCGCGGTACTCGGGGAAGTTCTTCAGGCCCACGCCGGTCAGCGGGTGGTCGCGCCACATGCCGGCCGCCGACGACCACAGGGCGTACCGGTCGACGACGGACTGGTCGGGGGCGTCGGTGACCTGCGCGATGCTGTCGATCCGTTCCTGCAGCTGTGCGGTGCCGACGCCGAACCCGCCCACCAGGACCACCCCCGCGGCGGCCAGGGCGGCGGCCACCGTCAGGGTCCGGCGCAGACCGGTCAGCGCCAGCTGCAGGGTGCAGGTGAGGGCGGTCGCGATCCAGGCGCCCCGGCTGAAGGACACCGCGAGCGGGGCGACCAGCGCCAGCGCGCAGCCCGTGGCGGTCGCCCGCTGCCACACCGGCGCCCGGCCCAGCGCGATCCCGGCGGCGCACACCAGGCCGAGGGAGACCACGGACGCCATGCCCATCACGTCCTGGGCGCCGAAGGTGCCGACCGCCCGGATGTCCTCGCCCTGGTAGGAGGCACCGGTCCGGGTGACGTACTGGTGGACGCCGACGGCGCCCTCGCACAGGGCGAGGCCCACGAACGACCAGGCCAGCACCCGGAAGTCGGAGCGGCCCCGCAGCAGCGACAGCACCGCCGCCGGGACCAGCACGAAGATCTGCAGGTAGCGGCCCATGCCGGCCAGCCCCGTCTCGGGCGAGGACGCCCCCAGCGCGGCGAGCGCGACCCCCACGACCGGCAGGCCCAGCACCAGGGCCGCGGCGGGCGACAGCGGGCGCCGTCCCTCCCGCAGCAGACGGATCACGCAGTACCCCACCACCAGCCCCGAGGCCACGTCGGCGGGCCCCGCGCCGTGCCCGGCCGGAGGCAGCGCCAGCAGGGCGAGCACCGCCACCAGGGGCAGGACCGGTGCGAGCGCGGCGGCCCGGCGCGGCAGGGGTGCGAGAGCGTGGCTCACGTCGGTCAGCTCCCCGTCGGGCGTACCAGCGTGGCCGCGGTGCGCAGCAGGATGCAGACGTCCCGCCACAGCGACCAGTCGTCGATGTAGGCGTTGTCGAACCGGCAGCGGTCCTCGATCGAGGTGTCGCCGCGCAGCCCGTGGATCTGGGCGAGGCCGGTGATGCCGGTCCGCATGCGGTGGCGGGCCGCGTAACCGGGGTGGGCCCCGCTGAACTGCGCGACGAAGTAGGCCCGTTCGGGGCGCGGTCCGACCAGGCTCATGTCGCCGCGCAGCACGTTCCACAGCTGGAGCAGCTCGTCGAGCGAGGTGCGCCGCAGCAGTCGGCAGAAGCGGCTCATCTCGTTCACGTCGGCCACGCTCCACCGGGTCGCCGACTCGTGCTCGTTCACCGGACGGTGGGTACGGAACTTCAGCAGCGTGAACGGCTTCCCGTCCCTGCCGATCCGCTCCTGCCGGAACACCACGCCCGGGCCGTCGCTCAGGCGCAGGACCGTCGCGCACACCAGCAGCAGCGGGCTGACCAGCAGCAGCAGCGTGCTCGACACGAGGATGTCGAGCAGCCGCTTGCCCACGCCGTCGCGGCGCACCGGGGACGGGTCGAGCCGCCGGCAGGCGAACCCGGCCAGCCGCTGCCCCGCGGTGTACGACGGGGAGTCGGCGTCGAGCTCCCAGACCGCGCAGCCCGCCCCGGCCAGCGTGCGCAGCAGCGGCGCCTGTTCGGCGCGGACCGAGGGATGGACGGTCAGCACCGCGCGCACCCCGTTCTGGATGACCGCCCGCTCGACCTCCTCGCCGGTCCGCAGCACCGGGATTCCCCCGGTGCCCTCCGGCTGCTCGGCGACCACTCCCACCGGCCGCACCCCGCACCGCGGGTGGCGCAGCAGGGCCGCGGCCACGCGTTGCGCGGTCGCCGGCGGGCCCACGACGAGCGCGGCGTGCGGGTGGCGCAGCAGTGCGGCGCGCCGCCGCCCGTGCACGACCGCGCGCAGTACGCAGCACGCCCCCGCCTGCAGGACCACGCCCGTCAGCACGGTGCCGACGGACAGCGCGTGCTCCGGCCGGTACGCCGCCCACAGCGCCGCGGGCCCCAGCCAGGCCACGGCGGTGCGGCCGCACACCGCGGGCAGCTCCTCCAGCAGGCCCGGCACCGGCGGCCGGCCGTCGCGGGCGCGCAGCAGCAGGGACGTGACGATCAGCAGGGTGATCAGCAGCGGCTGGCGCTGGGTGCCGGCGAGCGCCAGCGTGCCCAGCACGGCGGCGCCTCCGTCCGCGAGCAGCAGCGGCAGCGGCGAGGCCGAAGGCGCCGGAGACCGGGAGGCGGAGATCCGCACACCGGTCGCGGTGCCGGGCGGCGGCATGACAGAGACGGGGGAGAGGCCGTGGTCCCGCGGCGTGACACCGGGGGAGGACACGGTACGTTCGGCGGTCACGAGTGGAGGGACTCCCTGTGCTCGGTGGACTCGACGTCCTGTGTTGTCGGGTCCGCCTCGCAGCCCCGGCCCGTGCCGAGCGGTCGGCCCCGCTCGGCGCCGTGGGTGGTGGTGCGCCCGGTCGCTCCGAACGGGCGCGCACCGGGTGAGGCGGGCCATGGACCGAGGAGGTCGCGGTAGACGTCCGCGACCGCCTCGGTGGTGTGTCGTACGTCGTGGAGGGACAGCACGTGCCGGCGGCCCCGGAGGCCGAGGGACGCGCGCAGCGGCGCGTCGAGCAGCAGTGCCGTGATGGCCGCGGCCAGCTCACCCGGGTTCTCCGGCGGGACCACGCACCGGGCGGTGAGGGCGGGCGGCAGGCTCTCGCGGGCGCCGTCGACGTCCGTGACCAGCACCGGCACCCCGCAGGCCATCGCCTCCAGCGGGGCCAGCGCCATGCCCTCCCAGCGGGACGGCAGGACGGCGAGATCGGCGGCCTGGTACCAGACGGAGGTGTCGGTGACGGCACCGCAGAACAGCACGGAGCCGGGGGCGTCCCGGCGCAGCCGGTCGCGGTCCGGTCCGTCGCCGACCAGGACGAGGCGGGCGTCGGGCACCTCGCGCACGACGGCGTCCCACGCCCGCAGCAGGACGTCCTGCCCCTTCTGCGGGCACAGCCGTCCCACGCAGACCACGAGCGGCGCCCCCGGGCGCACACCGGCGAGCGGTGCGAGATCCGCCCGCACGGTGCCGGTCGCGGCCGGGCGGTAGCGCTCGGGATCGACGCCGTTGGGGACGACCGCCCACCTGCCGGTGATCCCGGCCCGGACGCCGGTCGCGCGCTCGGCCTCGCTCACGCACAGCGTGCGCGTGGCCCAACGCGCCCCCCACCGCTCCCACCGCAGCGCGAGGGCCGCGGTGCTCCCGCCGACCGCCTCGAACGACCAGGCGTGCGGCTGGAAGACCGTCGGGATCCGCCCGCGCACCGCGAGCCGGCCGGCGAGCCCGGCCTTCGCGCTGTGCGCGTGCACCAGGTCGGGACGTACGTCGTCGATCACCCGCGCGAGGTCCCGCACCTCCCGCAGGAGCGAAGGGCCCGGAGACCGCGCCGCCCGCCAGTGCCGGACGTGCGCGCCCGCCGCCCGCAGTCGGGCGGCGAGCACGCTGTCGGGGCAGGCCGCGGTGACCTCCAGGCCGTCCGCCGACTGGGCCCGGACCAGGTCCGTCACGACACGGGCGACCCCGCCGTCCACCGGTTGGGTGACGTGCAGGACCCGCGGCGGACGGCCGCGGGTCGACGGGGCCACGGGCACGGTCTCCTCGCTGGTGAAGGCGCTCGGGACGGGTGGCGGTGTGCTCACCGCCGGGCGTCGACGGCGGCGAAGAGCACGCCGGCCCACGCGTCGTCGCGCTCGGAGGCGAGCCGGACGGTCGCCTGGTCACCGGCGCGCGGCATGCCGCCCGGGACGTCGAAGACGTCCGAGTCGTAGCCGAGGGTGTTGCCGTACGCCGGTACCCGGGCCGGGGAAGCCGCGGCGGGCCCGCCGATGGTGGAGTTCAGGACGTCGCCGCGCGGGTCGGCGGGACCGCTGAGCGGCGTGGAACCGGATCCGGCGGTCAGGGTGAGCGAGTCGCCGGTGGTGCCGCGGTCGCCGTTGTACGCGACCATGCCCACCCGGCCTCCGGCCCCGGCGGCGAATTCCATGCCTTGCAGCCGGAGTTCGGCCGCACGGGACCGCAGCGGGGTGAAGCCGTCCCAGAGCGAGAGGTGCCGCAGCGGTTCCGCCGGGTCCTCGTACGCCACCACCAGCGTCCAGCCGCCCCACGCGCCGGCCGCGGAACCGCCGGCGGCGACGTTGACCTGCGCCACCGTGTACAGGCCCGGCGCGCTGTCCCGCACCAGGGCGGTCACGTCCGCCGAGGCCTGGAAGGCGTCCGCGCTGTCGGTCACGCGGTGCCCGACGACCGTGTCCGCGAGGACCTCCTTGTACTCCCCGCCGGGTTCGGCGATCAGCACGCGACCGTTGTCCGCCGTCGGCTTCTGCTCGCCCACGCGCAGGTTGCCGCCCCAGTACAGGCGCGCGTACGTCACCCGGGCGCCCGCGGGCAGGCGGACCTCGGCGCGGGAGGAGTTGTAGGTGTTGGGGTCGCGGTCGACGTCGACGTAGAACATGTCGAAGTCCCCGTTCACCCCGGAGCCGCCGGCCTGCGTGCCGGAGCACGAGGGCGCCTGGACGCGGCAGGTGATGGAGGTGTTGGCGGCGCGCACGATGCCGCCGTGCTGGAGTGCGGCGTACCGCTGGGCGAACGTGAGGCTGTCCGCCTCGGGGGCGGGCGGCGCGGCCGCCGCGTAGCCGCCGGAGGTCCACATCGAGGCGAGGGCGAGCACGCCCACCGTCGCATGGCGGAGCAACTGGCCCGGGGAATGGCGCATGACCGTCGGTGCCCTTTCGGAACGGGGGGCCAGGCGGCGGCACGAGGTGCGGTACGTCCGCCTGGAGGGGTGCGTCAGCGTTTCGCAACTCTAGTCACCAAGCGGACGAATTCACCGAAATTCGGGGCATAGTGCGATCTGTGTTGGAAACGTGAAGGAGTTGCCGACCCGGTGGAGCGGGCCGGAAGCCGGTCCGCGCCCGCCGCGGGCGGCCGCCCGCGGACCACCGGACGGGGACGGCGGCGCGACGGCCCGGCACAGTGCCTCATCAGGGACGACTCGGCAACAGGGTGAACGGCGGGACCTGGACGGCGCATCACCGGTTGCGGGCCGTCATGGGCGCGCCGACGGTGGGCTGCAAGCTCCGACCTCCGTCGAAAGGACCCCCATGCGTGCCCTGCCCGCACGGCCCATCGCACTCGGCGCCCTGTGCGCCGCCCTCCTGGCCGGGATCACCGGCCCCGTCGCCATGGCGGCCGACCACGACCCCGGGCACACCCGCGCGGTGTCGCACGACACGCCGTCCCCCACCGCGCAGACGCTCCTCGAAGAGGTCGGCAGCCTCAACGCCCGTGGCGCCGGGCTCGACCCCGTGGCCGACCTGCTGACGGCCGTGGCCGAGTCGGACGACCGCGCCCTCCCCCCGGCGGAGGCCGAGAAGCTCGGTGAGGCGGCCAGGGCCGCCCTGGAGGACACGGCAGCGAAGGCCGCGAAGGCCGCGGCGGCCAAGGCCGCCACCCAGGACCCGGCGGCAAGCCTGCTGGTGCCCACCAGCGGCGCCGACCTCGTCGGCGACGCGCTGGACGCCGTGCAGAAGGCCGTCGACGACTTGCTGAGCTCGCTCCTCGCCGACGACACCGCGGACACCGCGGACACCGCGGACACCGCGGACACCGCGAACGCCACGGACACCGCGCCCGCCGCGAACCCGACGACACCCTCGCTCGACCAGCTGCTGGCCGAGGTGGGCAAGCTCGTCGACGCGCTCACCGTCGGCGACCCGCAGGCGACGACCCTGCCCGCCCCGGCGACGCCGTCCAGCACGTCGCCGTCGATGGTGGTGCTGCCGTCGCTGCAGTACGTCACGCTCCCCGCGCTCACGCCCCCGGCACCGGTGGCGCCGCCGGCTCCCTGAGCCCCGGGACGCTCCCGCCCCGGGAACCGGTCCTTCAGGGTTCTCATATGAGGACTCGCGAATCTCCGGTATCCCCGATTCCGCTCAGCCTCGGACTCGTTGGACACGGCGACAGACACCTCCCTCCGGCGACCCGCGTTGCCGAAGAAAGGAACACGATGAAGTCCCTGAAGGCCGCCGCCGTCGTTGTCGGGTCCCTGATCGCCTCCGGCGCCGCCGCCCCCGCGTTCGCCGCCGAGCCGATGCCCCACAGCATCCACCAGGACACGTTCACCCCGATCGGGAGCGTGCGCGTCCTCGACACGCCCCTGAACCACCCGGTGGACCTGCTCGACGCCGAGAACGCCGACTCGCCGCTCTACAAGGCGCAGCACGCCAGGGTCGCGCTGGCGAACACCGAGTCGCTGCAGCGCGGCCTGCCGCTGCAGGGCTGAGCACACGTCTGAAGAGAAGGGCGGCCCCCGGACTCGACCGGGGCCGCCCTTTCCCGTGCGGGTTTCACCGATCCGGCTGCGCGGTGGTGACCGGGCGGGTCGTCCGACGGTTACGGCTGCCGGCAACCGATCGGACGAGGAGTGGACCATGGTCTTCAGCACCGGCGGCGTTCCCGAGGACACCGAGGACGCGGCACCCGGACCGGCGGGAACGGCGGGAACGGTGAGAACGGCGGGAGCGGTGAGAACACGGAGGGACCTGGCGCACGGTCTGCGCGTGACGGCACTCGCCGCCGCGCTGGCCGGGGTGGTCGCCGCCGCCCCACCGTCCCGCACCCGCACCCGGCCCGCGCCCGGGAGGCCCCCGGGCGGCACCGACTTCTCCCAGACCTACCGCGGCCGTCGCATCCGCGGTGTGTGGACACCCGAGCGAGGCTCGGCCGGGAGGGGCCGGTGGCACGTCACCGTGGACGGACGCCCCCTCCATCTGATGCGACGCGCCGACGGCACCTGGCTGAGCACGGTCGACCACTACTGCTCCTACCCGACACCCCTCGACGCCGCCCGCGCCGCCGTCGACGAGCTCGGCCCCGGCGAACGACTGCGCGCCGCGGCCGCGACGGAACCGGGTGAAGAGCACCCGCACCGGGGAGGTCGCCATGGCGTACGTGCGTAAGGACGCCGGGACGCTCACCAGGACGGAGAAGAGCCGGTTCGTCAAGGCGCTGCTCGAACTCAAACGGCGTGGCGAGTACGACGAGTTCGTGCGCATGCACCTGGCGTACTTCTCCCCCGACGGCGAGAGTGGACTGCGTGCCGCGCACATGGCGCCGTCCTTCCTGCCCTGGCACCGCCGCCTGCTGCTGGACCTGGAAGAGGCCCTGCGACGCGTGGACTCCTCGGTGACCATCCCCTACTGGGACTGGACACGCGATCGCACGGCCACCTCCGCACCGTGGACGGCCGACTTCCTCGGCGGCAACGGCCGTCCCTCCGACCGGCAGGTGACCACCGGCCCGTTCGCCCACCGGACGGGCGACTGGACCCTCAGGGAGGGCGTGACCGACACGGAGTTCCTCACCCGGGACCTCGGCCGCAGTCGCGACCCGATCGGCCTACCCACGAAGAACGACCTGGAGTGGGCACTGAGGGACGCCGTGTACGACGTGTCTCCCTGGGACTCGACGGTCACGCGGGGCTTCCGCAACAAGCTGGAGGGCTGGGGCACCGGCCGGGGCAGCGCCTCCTGGCGCAACCACAACAGGGTGCACCGCTGGGTCGGCGGCACCATGCTCGGCGCCGCCTCCGTCAACGACCCCGTCTTCTGGCTGCACCACGCCTTCGTCGACCTGCAGTGGTACCGCTGGCAGCGCCGGCACCGCGGGGCCCGCTACCTCCCGGCGACACCGCCGGGCTCCGGCGAGGCGCAGCACGGCCGGATCGTCGCCCGGCACCAGAAGCTGCCGCCCTGGGACGTGACACCGGACGAGCTCGAGGACGTCGGCCGGATCTACCGGTACGCGTGACAGGCGTGGTGCGGGAGGGAGCCGGGGGGCTGGCGTGTACCGCTGCGACACGCCAAGCGATCTGCCCGGTTCCTGTGTAACCGCCCATCACTGGGGGCTTTCACGAGAAATTCACGTAGATCAGCGCTTCATTCGCCAAAAGCCCGGAACGTCCTCTAAGGTAAGCACTAACAGTGACCGGTCAAACACGGACCGTGTCGCTCTCAGAGAAACGGAGAGGTAATGCGCAAGATCCAGAAGGCTGCCGTTGTCGTCGCGATGCTCGGCAGCGTCGGTGCTCTCGGTGCCGGGACCGCGGTGGCCGGCGAGGGTGCGAGCTTCGACGTCAAGGGTGGCGGCTGCTCGGTGTCGGGCGACTCGAACCAGCTCATCGGCAACGTCGGTGTCCTGAACAGCGTCCTGTCCAACATCCTGACCTTCGGCAACGACGGCGACCAGGGCGAGCAGAACAACGAGCTGGGCCACAAGGTCGACTGCTCCACCCGCGGCTTCACGGGCTGACGCCTGCCTGACGCGTATGGAAAGGTCCCGGGACGGAAGTCCCGGGGCCTCTCCCTGACATTTTTCTCTCTGACCCGAGCGTTGATCTCGTGACATCTATCCAAGGGCACACGGGCAGTGGCCGCATGGTTCGAGACGCACAGCGCCTGGGGGGACTACCGCAAAGGACAAAGCGGATGCAGAAGTTCAAGAAGATCGCAGTGATGGCGGGAGTCCTGGGGGGCTCCGTGCTGATGGGGCTCGGCACCGCCCAGGCTCACAACGTCGACATCCCCGTCTGTGACGAGACGGCCAGCGACGGCCACTGCGGGCAGAAGCGCGAGTACAAGTACACGACCGACGACGGCAAGGTGCACGTCGTGGTCTCGCGCGAAGGCTGTGCGATCAAGGGCAACAGCGTTGTGGACTGCTCCATTCACCACCCCTGATTCGACTGAGGCACTTGCGCCCACTCGACGCAGCCGTCCTTCCCGCTGATCCGCACCTGGCTCCCGCCGCAGCGTCAGGGGCGTCGGCTGCCCCGCAAGCCAGATGGCCGACCCGTTCATCCGGGGTCGGCCATCTGGCGTTTCGGCGTGAGCTCGTGTTCGGCGTGAACTCGCGGAGGAGGAACTGCTCCCGTCCGTCCCGGTGATCCGGATGAATGGGAGGACCAGGGCGGGCGCCTTCGGCGGCTGTGGGGGCGCAGTGTGAAGGGGCGAACCGGCAGCCGCCGGTCGCCCCTCAAGGCCAACGCCCGATCACTCCACGGGAGTGCAGTACGGCAGCCCGTCGATGGGCCGGTCGGTGCAGAACCGGCCGATCAGGTCCGCCGACTCCTCCCGGCGCTCGACGGTGACCAGGTGGTCGGCCTCCCTGATGGTGGTGAAGCGCGCTCCGGGCATGACCGCGGCGAGCTCGCGGCCCATCTGCGGGGTGCACAGGGTGTCGTACTCCCCGGTGAACACCAGGGACGGCACCTCGGGGACGGGCAGGGGCCGGTAGCAGCCGTGCGTCACCAGCCTCGTGTTGTGCTCGACGGCCTTCTTGATCTCGTCCGGCGTCTGGTTGACGAACTGCCGCTGGAGAAGACGCGCGACGGCCGCGTGCTTGCGCACCTGCCCGGCGCCGGGATTCGACATGAACAACTGCACCAGCCCCTCGGCGGCCTTCTCGATCTCTCCGCGTTCGAGTGCCTGCGACAGGCGCGGGACGGCCTCGGTGTAGAGGTCGGGAAGGCGCTTGGCCGCGCCGCAGAAGACGATGCGGCGGACGAACTCGGGATGGAGCTGGGCGAAGCGGAGCCCGACGACCTCACCGAAGCAGCCGCCGAAGAGGTTGACCTCCGGCATGTCGATCTCCACCAGCATGTGCCTGACCGCGGCGGCGAGGAAGTCGATGCCGTACTCGGCGGGCAGGAAGTCGGAGGTGCCGTAACCGGGCAGGTCCACGGTGACCAACGTGCACAGCGGCGCCAGCCACTTCTCGTGACCCTGCCATGAGTACCTGTTCTGCGAGGACCCTCCGAGCAGCACCAACGGGGCCGTCTGCGGCGCGCTTTGGCGGACGATGCGGCAGTGGTACGCGAAACCGTCGAGAACGAGGCTCCGTTCCTCCGCCTCCCCCGGCGCGGCAGCAACGGGAACGGGCCACCCTGTCGTGGCTTCCTGGGCGTTGGTGACGGCAGTACGCATGGACGGCTCCGGTGAGGACGGAAGGGTGGCGAACCGTCCCATCATTACCAGCGCGCCCTCAATACCGGGGTAATCACTCAATTGTGGGCGATCCCGGCCGGACGTTGCACGTCAAGGCGTACGCGCACCCCCCTGATCAGGTAAGACGCCGACCTGCGCGTTCCCGGGACGCTCGCCGGGACTCCCCGTTGTTCCCCGTTCCGTCCCATCGGGCACGCAGGGGGCACAGGCGCCTGCCTCCCGCGCTCCCCGGCGGGAGCCGGCCCCTCGGGGGCACGTCCCCCCGTCCAGTCGTCACGGAGGCGCTGTCGACGTCCAGGCCCGCGTCAAACCGCGGCGGGGGCGGTCAGCGCCGGGTCCTGGCCGGAGTGGCGCAGCGCCTCGGCGACGAATCCGGACGTCACCAGCTCGGTCACGAGTTCGCTGAGGAACCGTACGGTCTTCGGACGCCGCCCCCTCGTGGTACCCATGGCCTGCCGGATCGTCATGAACGCGGGCTCCAGAAGGCGCAGTTCGGTCCGCTGGGAAACGTGCGCGGTCAGCGGTTGGCGGATGCCGGCCGCCACGTCCAGGCCCTCGGCGTGGAAGACGTCGACCCCCTCGTCGCCGCGCACCACGGTGGCGTGTCGCAGGGTGCGGCTCAGGTAGAGGTCGTACGCGGACCCTTTCTTGACGCCGATGCGCACCCCGTCCCGGTCCACGTCGTCGGCGGAGACGAACACCGAGTTCACTGGTGCCGCGTACACCCCCTCGATGTGCACGTACGGCGTGCTGAACGCGACGTCCTTCTCGCGGTCCGGATCCACGGCCAGGAAACACAGGTCGGCGTGGCCCTCGGCCATCGCGGCGTACGACTTGCGGGCCGCGTCGAAGCAGATGAACTGCACCGGCAGAGCCAGACGTGCGGCAACCTCGCGGGCAAGCTCGACAGTGACCCCGGAGGGCTCGTCGGGGGTGCCCTGAGCAAGGACCGGGTTGCCGAGGTTGATGGAGGCGCGCAGCACGCCGGTGGGGGCCAGGTCGTGCGCAAGCTCTGCGTCTGTAGGCGTCATGGCCGGAGCCTAGGCGGCTGGTGCTCGATCGTTCGTGGTCGGAGGTTCAAGGGCAGGCAAGGAAGGCCACGTCTGCACGCCGCGCCGCAGAGGCGGCGGGCGCTCGCGTCGTGCGCGGGCCTTGACGGGCGGCTGCCGGACCCGAAGCGGCGGCTCGAAGCCGCGGGGGACCTGCCGGAGGCACCCGGCCCCGACCCTGACCAGCAAAAAGCCCTCCCCGGCGGGAGGGCAGAGATGGGCGCCCCCGGCAGGACTCGAACCTGCGGCCAAGCGCTTAGAAGGCGCCTGCTGTATCGAGCGCAGCACCCTCGCTGACCTGGTCACCCACCCACGCTCGGCGTCGCGTCAGCTGGACGTCGACACGCATTTGACCGGGGGAGTGGCAGGGCTAGGGACGGTTGACCGGAATCTCGTAGACGATCTCGCAGTGCGCGACGGGCACCACGATGTCCGCCGTCTCCACGGGCCGCCCCTGGTCGCTGTAGTACGTCCGGCGGATGTGGGTGACGAGCGCGGACTTCTGGACGCCCAGGAGTGACGCCTCCTCGGCGGTCGCCTGCCTCGGCTCCGGCTGCTCGGTGGCGTGGCTGACGGTGACGCCGATCGCGGCCATGCGGTTCACGACGCCCGCGCCGGCGTGCGGCCCTCCCTCGGGGAGGACGACGAGCGTGCCGCCGGTGAGGCCGTAGGGCTCCCAACTCGTCGACAGCTGCACCGGCCTGCCGTCGGCCAGGAACTCGTACGTGGTGCGGACGCACAGGTCGCCCTCGGCGATGCCGAGCCGCGCCGCGATGTCCGCGGGAGCCGGCACCTTGGCGTCGGTCCGGCTCTCCCAGTCCCCTTGCCTGCCCACGGCCTTCATGTCCGCCCGGAACGGCGACCCGTCGGGCTGCTCGCGCGCCGACGACCGGACCATGCGCACGCGCTGCCGGGGCTCGGCGACGTACGTGCCCGAACCGGCGCGACCCTCCAGCACGCCTTGGGAGATCAGCAGCTCTTGAGCCCGCCGGACCACGTTCTCGCCGACACCGCACTCCTGGCCGATCTGGGCGCGGGACGGCAAGCGATCCCCGGGCTCCCATACGTGCTCCGCGATCCGCCGCCGGAGTTCGTCGGCGACGCGGAGATAGGGCGGCTGCTCAGGCATATGGAAAATCTAGTCCACTAGCTCTAATCTAGTTAACTAGCTTCACTGAAAGTGATCACCGGTGACGGAGGCTGCCCTGTGCCCGCTTCGGGAGTTAGCGCGGCGGCCATCGCCGCCCGGCTGTCCGCCGTCGGGCTTTCCACCCGTGTGGAGGAGCACGACCGGTACACGACGGTCGAGGCGGAGGTACCGGAATCGATCTCCGCCGACTTATGGCGGGAGGTGCTCGAAGTGGTGGCCGAGGCCGACCGGTTCGGGCTCCTCGCCACCAGCCTGAACGGCCGCACCCTCTGGGCGGTCGTACGCAAAGCGGTCCCCGCGACGGGCGATGTCGGGGGACCGAGCCATCAGCGATAGGAGCTGACCAGCGTGCTCAACCGTATCCGCCGTGCCGTATCGCTCACCAGAGCGCGGTACTTCCCCAAGGGCAGGCACCGCCGCCCGTTAATGACCCATCGGCCGACGGCCGTTCTCGCTTCCCCCGAGCCCGCCGACGAGCCGACGGCGACCCCGAGCCGGGCCTTCAGGGGCGCGAACCGCTGGCACTCGCTCACGAGTGAGGACGTCGCGCTCGTCCGTCCGTACGTGCTGGCCTGTGAGAGGCGCGTACGGATGCGTTCAGCGGTCGTTGCTCCCCGCCTACCGGCTGAGGCCTGGTCGGCCCTTGTGGGGGTCCACTGATGACCTCTCGTCGACAGCCTCAGAACACCGGCGCCGCAGCCGTGCCCTACCGATCGACCGCATGCAGGATCGGCACGCACTTCGCTTGCGCGGAATCCTCCCCGGCATCGGCGCCGGTCGACCTGCCGGTGGTCTACGAGACGTGCGACTGCCCGTGCCACTCGATGCCCGACCGGTCCACGGATGCGGAGGCAGGACAGTGATCGACCGGACGCCTAGAAGCGCGCTGGCCTCCAACATTGAGGTGACCGCGGCCACGGTGCAGCGCGGCGACATCATCCAACTCGGCGGCCGGGCCTGCCGGGTGCGGGACCTCTTCCAACTGCCCCAGGGCGCCAAGCAACTGCTCTTCGAGTCGGGTGAGCTGCTGACCATACACACGCGTACCCGGCTCGGCGCCGTGCGGCTGATGAGAAGGCGGTGACTGGTCCGTGCCCTCGCGCCATCACGACATCGCCGATGACCTCCGGCACCAGATCACGACCGGCCGCATCGAGCCCGGCGAACGTCTGCCGTCCGAGGCAGGCCTGGCCGATCGGTACAAGGTCAGCACGGTGACCCTGCGGAGCGCCCTCGCGATCCTCCAGGGCGAAGGTCTCATCGAAAAGATCCACGGCAAAGGCAACTTCGTCCGTCGCCCGCTCCGCAAGATGGTGTACGTCGGCGGATGGGGGATGCTGGACCCGTGGACGGCCGCTGAAGCGGCTCTACACGTCACCGTGCGCAGCACCGCGGTCCAGGCACAGGGGCATCTGGCGACCTTGTTGAAGGTGCCGACGGGCAGCCTCCTCGCAGAGTTCGTCTGCATCAGCCATGAGGGGAATTCACCGCACGGACTGGCACGCATCTACATCCCGCGCGAGCTGGCACCGGCGGGGGTGCTCGACGACGAACCGTCGTACCGGGAAGCGGTCACGAGATTCGCCGTCCTCAGCGTGCCGCCGACTGCTGTCCGGGAGACGGTCTGTGCCCGCCTACCGACACCGGACGAAGCAACGACCCTCCGGGCCAACTCCACTGCGCCAGTCCTCGCGATCACACGGGTCGCGACCGACGCCACCGGTCGGGTCGTCGAGGCCGCACTTCTGGTGTTCCCGGGTGACCGCGTCGATGCGGTCTTCACTACTCACCACATGACCGACGAGAGGCAGACGCAAGCATGACGGCATCGGACGAACTGCGACTCCTCCCGTGGTCGGGGCCAGAGGGCAAGCCCTGCTACCTGAGTGCCGATGATGGGGGCGGCTACATGTCCCGCCTGGCGGACAACATCGAAGCGGTTCAGCTGGGAACGGCGGCCGAGCTGCTGGACGAGGCCTCGGAAACCCTCGGCGATGAGAATGCCGCCCTGGAAGACGTGCGACAGCTGGCACAGGAACTAACCGGGGCTCTGCGAGATGTGCTTCGCGTTGCGACCAGCCGGGGGCACCTCTTGGCGGCGAATGCGCCTCAGCGTCTCTGAGGGCCTGCTGTGTACAGCGACGGCGGTAGACACACTCTCGCTCCACCTTGACGGAGAGAGAAACCCGGACCATGGTTCGGGTTCCTCCCCGTCCTGTTATGTCGGCCCCGACCAACTGATGGCGCATGCACTGAGAGAGGCGGCTATACGGCAACGGCTCCGGAGGCCCCTCGCAACCCGGGCAGAGTTGCTGGTCGTGGGCACGGATCATTCAAGGAAGCCGAAGCCTGTCCACAGATGGTCCACGACATGGTGAGCACCCTTGGACATTGGTACTAAGACCTAGATACGTCTGCGAGCACCCATCGAAATCGTCGGCTTCGACCGCAACCACTGGGAGCGGACTTAGCGTCCCGAGCAGCCCTACTCAGCACTGGCAATCTCAGCCAACTGGTTAGGGCTGCTCAGCGGGGCCTTGACCCC
>NZ_BDJC01000076.1 GCF_002005565.1 Streptomyces sp. JHA26
TACAGCGAGGAACTGGGCGGCTTCGAGGCGATCTACCGCGCCCACCAGGGGCTCAACATCCGCGACGAGCAGCGTGAACGTTTCGTCGAGCTGATGCTGCAGTCCGCCGACGCGGTCGGACTGCCCGCGGACGAGCGCTTCCGCACGGTCTTCACCCGTCAGATCGTCCGGGCCGCGGGATTCTCCACCCGGGTCTCGCGTGGCGAACTCGACCACTTCGCCGCGCCCTATCCCGAGCTGGTCGCCTGGGAGTGGTGAGCCGGTGAGCAGGTCGGTACTGGTCACGGGCGGCAGTCGCGGCATCGGTGCCGCCATCGCCCGCGCGTTCGCCGCGGCGGGGGACCGGGTCGCTGCCACGCACCGCGGCAGCGGGGTGCCCGACGGCGTGGCGGGAGTGCGCTGCGACGTCACCGACGAGACGTCCGTCGACCGGGCCTTCACCGAGGCGGAGGCCCTGCACGGGCCGGTCGAGGTACTGGTGGCCAACGCGGGCGTCACGGACGACACCCTGTTCATGAGGATGGACGAGAAGACGTTCACCCAGGTTCTGGACACCAACCTCACGGGCGCGTACCGGGCCGCCCGCCGGGCGGTCGGGCCCATGGTGCGGATGCGCAGGGGGCGGATGATCTTCATCTCTTCGGTGAGCGCGTACGCGGGGGCCGCGGGCCAGGCCAACTACGCGGCGGCGAAGGCCGGTCTGATCGGGATGGCCCGTTCCCTCGCCCGGGAGCTGGGGTCGCGCGGCATCACCTGCAACGTCGTGACGCCGGGCTACATCCGCTCCGACATGACCGAACGGCTCACCGACGCCCGCCGAGCCGAGCTCGTGCGGCAGATCCCGCTGGGACGCACGGCGGCCCCCGAGGAGGTGGCCGATGTCGTGACCTTCCTGGCGGGGCCCCGGGCGGCCTATGTGACCGGGGCGGTCGTCCCCGTCGACGGCGGACTCGCCATGGGCCACTGACGGCGCGGCGTCCCCCGGTCTTCCCGAGGAGAAGGCCGTCCGGGGGCGCGAACAGTCACGCGCGGGAGCGCGACAGCGGACGAGGGAGCGGAAGGGCACAGGCATGGACGCCGAGGTCATCGGAGAGACCGTGGCGCACGGGTGCGAAGCCGGCGCCGACGGGGAGGGCACACACGCGAGCGGGACCGGCAAGGACGCGCCACGGGCGGCGGAGGAACACGGCGGCGGCTCGGACCGGTCCGCCCGCCACGCCTCGCTGGTGGCCGAGGTGACCGCCCTGCTACGGCGGTTGCTGCCCGCCGAGGCGGCCCGGGAGGACACCCGTTCCCTCGTGGCCGCCGGTGTGGACTCCATGTCGGCGGCCCGGGTGGTGCTGGAGATCCAGGAGGAACTCGGGGTCGAGGTGCCGCTGGGGCGGCTCTCCGAGCCGGGTGGCGTACCAGCCCTGGCCGACCGGATAGCGGCGGCCGTGGCCCGTGCCCGGCAGGATGTCCACGCGCCGGCCGGAGCGACCGCCGCCACCGTCCCCGGGGCGTCCGGTCCCGTCGGCTCACCCGCGGCCGAGGGCAGCGGTCCCGCGCAGGACGCCCCCGAGGGTCCACGCGTGCCCGCCCCGGGGGAGACGGCGACCGTACGCCCCGACGGTTCCGTCGTGGTGCGCCCGGAACCCCGCCGCCGCCACGAGCCGTTCGGGCTGACCGCCCTGCAGGAGGCGTACCTGGTGGGCGGCGCCCCGGAGTTCACCGCCGACTCCGTCGGCTGCCACCTCTACCGCGAGTTCGAGGTGGACGGGCTCGACCCGGACCGGCTGCGGACCGCGCTGCGGGAGACGGTCCGGGACCACGACATGCTGCGCGTCGAGATCACGGACGGTCGGCAGCTCGTCCGCCCCACGACGCCCGAGGCGGCCGAACTGCCCTTCCGCGTCCACGAAACCACCGAGGACGACCGTGATCGCCAGGTGAGGCGGATCCGGGACGACATGACGTACCGCGATCGGGCGCCGGGCACGGGACCGCTGTACGCAGTGGAGGTCAGCTGGGTGCCGGACGGCACGTCCGTCGTCCACCTGGACGTCGACGCGCTGCTCACCGACGGGCGCGGCCTGGAGGTGCTGCTCGCCGACTGGTGGCGTCACTACACCGGCCGACCGGGGCGCACGGCCGAGCCGGGCACCGGCCGGCCCTCCGTACGCGACTACGTCACCGCACTGCTCGCCCGCCGTGGAACCCCGGCCCACCGGGCGGCCCTCGACCACTGGAGGCGCCGGCTCGACCGGCTCCCGCCCGGCCCGGACCTGTTCGGCACTCCGGCCGGTCCCGGACGCCGCTTCCCGCTCACCGCCGAACTCGACGCACGCGAGTGGCGATCGCTGCGCCGACGCGCCGCGGAGGCCGGGGTGTCGCCGACCTCGCTGCTGCTCACCGTCTTCGCCCGCGTGCTGGGCCGCGGCGTCCGGCGCCCGTTCTCCCTCGTCCTCACCGTCAGTGAGCGAACCCGGCTTCCCGCCGCCGACGGTCTCATCGGCCCCTTCACGTCCAACCTCGTCTTCCCCGTGCCGGAGGAGGCGCTCGGCGACGGACCGGTCGACGAGGCGGCCGGCGAGGTCCACCGGATGCTGTGGACCGACCTCGGGTACACCGCCGTCAGCGGCGTGGAAGCGCTCAGGGAACTGCGCGCCGCACCGGCGCTTCCGGTCGTGTTCACCAGCATGCTGGACCTGGCGGAGGAGACCGACGGATTCGCCGCGGCACCCGGATACGCGGTCAGCCAGACCAGCGGCGTCCATCTCGACCACCAGCTCCGCGTGCGCGACGGCAGGCTCCGACTGCGCTGGGACGTCAACGGGACCGCGTTGCCCAGGGCACGGGCGGACCGGCTGTTCAGCGCGTACGTCAACGCCCTGCACCTGCTCGCCGCCGAGCGGCCCGAGGCGGCACGCAGGGCGCGGCCCAACGCCTTGCAGCAGTCGTACTACGTCGCCAGGGCCGGCACCGGCGAGCCCGAGGGCTGCCACGTCCACCAGTCCTTCGCGGTGCGCGACCTCGACCTCGACCGGCTCACGGACGCATGGCTGCGCATGACGGCGGCGTACGACGTCCTGCGCACCACCGTCCTGCCGGACGGCACCCTGCGCGTCGAGCCCGAGCCGCCCGCCCACTGGCGTATCCCGGTCGAGGACACCGACGGCGAGGCCGCCGAGGAGGCCGGGGACGCCGGCGCCGGGGCGGGGAGGACGGGCGGCGTGGGGGACGGGGACGTCCCGGCGGACGCCGCCCGCCCGCCGTTCCCGCTCGGTCACGGCCCGCACGCCGACCTGCGGGTGGTGCGGCGGGCCGACGGCAGTGCCGTCGTGCACCTGACCGTGGACCTCGCCGTGGCGGACGCCCGCAGCATCCATCTGCTGGGCCGCGAACTGTGGCGGCTGTACGCCGATCCGGCGGCCGCCCCGCGGGCTGCCGCGGAAGCCCGCCCCGGACGCTCCGGCACCCCGCAGGAGCACCGGGAACACTGGCGGCGGCGCCTGGAGGCGCTGCCGGCCGCGAGCCCGCTGATGTCCGGCCGTCCAGCGCACCGGGAGGCGGAGCGCAGGCCGCCCCGCCGGATCCGGCTGGAGACCCGGCTGCCCGGCTGGGGACGGGTGAAGAAGCGCGCCGCCGCGGCGGGCGTGACCCCCGACGCGCTGCTCGCGGCAGCCTTCGCCGAGGCCCTGGCCGAAGCAGGGGGGGCCGCCGCCGAGCCGTTCGCGTTCACGGTGGTGCGCTGGCCGTCCTGGGCCGAGCCGGCCCGGCCCGGCGAGTACACGGCGCTCAGCTGGCTGCCCCGCGAGCCGGACGGACGGACCGTGTGGCAGCGGGCCGCCGTCTACCAGCGGATGCTCGCCGAGGACGCCGAGGCCGACGGGGCACCGGCCCTCACCGCGCAGCGCCGCCGCGCCGCCCGCGGCACCGGCTCCTCGTACCCCATCGTGTACACGTCCGTCTTCGACCTGTCCGATCTGCCACTGCCGCCGGGCGTCACCGCCGGTCCCTGGAGCACCTGTACCCCCGACGTGTCGCTCGACTGCGTGTCCCTCGACGACGGCGACACCCTGACGGTCGGCTGGGACGCCGTGCCCGGCGATTTCCCCGACGGAGCGCTCCGGCGGGCGTTCGACGCGTTCGGCACGCTGTGCCGGGAACTCGCCGCCGATCCTCCCGAGGAGCCCGGACAGCGACTGCGGGCGCTTCAGGCGTGGAACGACACGGCGCGTCCCTTCCCCGCCGCGGGACCGGCGCACACCTACTTCGAGGGACAGGCCGGGGACCGCCCCGGACACATCGCCCTGCGGTGGCGCGGCGGGACCCTGTCGTACGGCGCGCTCAACGCCTGGGCGAACCGGATCGCCTGGACGCTGCGCGACCACGGTGTCGGGCCCGAGACCGTGGTGGCCGTCCGCACACCCCGCGGACCCGTCATGGTCGCCGCCGTCCTCGGCGTGCTCAAGGCGGGCGGCGCCTACCTGCCCGTCGACACGCGCCTGCCCGGGCAGCGGGTCGCCGCCATGCTGCGCACCGCGGGGGCCGGCCTGCTGCTCACCGCCGACGGCGCGCCGCCCCTCACCGCCGTGGAGGGCGTGACCTGTGTGCCGGCCGACCGGACACGGCTGCCCGACGGCCCCGAACGGCGCCTCGACCCGCCGCACACCGCCGGAGCGGACAACACGGCGTACGTCATCTTCACCTCGGGCAGCACCGGTGAACCCAAGGGAGTCGCCGTCCGCCACCGGCCCGTCCACAACCTCCTGCACTGGTGCCACCGGCTGCACGGTCTCGGACCGGACGACACCGGGCTGTGCGTCACCTCGCTCGGGTTCGACCTGTCGGTCTTCGACATCCTGGGCCTCCTGGGTCGCGGCGCCGGACTCTACATCGCCGACGAGGAGCAGCAGCGGGACCCCGAACTGCTGCTGGACGTGCTCGTACGGGAACCGATCACCTTCTGGAACTCGGCGCCCACCACCCTCGGCCAGCTGCTGCCGCTGCTGCCGCGGTACGCGGGCCGTCCCGGCACCGACGACCTCCGGCTGGTCTTCCTCAGCGGCGACTACACGCCCCTGCCGCTGCCCGACGCGGTGCGCGCCGTCTTCCGGCGGGCGAGGATCGTCAGCCTGGGCGGCGCGACCGAGGCGACGGTGTGGTCCAACGCGTTCACCGTCGACCGGGTGGACCCCGGCTGGCGCAGCATCCCCTACGGCCGCCCCGGTGACAACGCGCGCTACTACGTCCTGGACGAGCGGCTGCGGCCGTGTCCCCCGGGTGCCGAGGGCGACCTCTACATCGGCGGCGACTGTCTCGCGGACGGCTATCGGGCGCGTCCGGCGCTGACCGCCGAGCGGTTCGTCCCCGACCCCTTCGGCCTCGAGCCGGGCGCCCGCATGTACCGCACGGGCGACCGCGCGCTGTGGGACGACACGGGCCTCCTCCACTTCCGCGGACGGGCGGACCACCAGGTCAAGATCCGAGGCTTCCGCGTCGAACCGGGTGAGATCGAGCACCGGTTGCGGCAGCACGAGGCCGTCCGGGACGCCGTGGTGCTGGCCCGGACCGACCCCTCGGGAGACCGCAGGCTGGTGGCGTACGTGCAACCGTCGGGCGACGGACTGCCGGCCACCGGGGAGCTGCGGAAGTTCGCCGCCGCGGCGCTGCCCGAGTACATGGTGCCGAACGTGATCGCCCGGGTGGACACGTTCCCGGCCACGCCGAACGGCAAGCTCGACCGCGAGGCACTGCCGTGGCCGCTGCCCGAGTCGGGGCAACGGGCACAAGCGCGGGGCGAGTCCCCGGCCGGAGGGACGGCGGGCGTGACGGGCGGGGCCACGGTTGGTGTGAGGGCCGAGGAGAGGACCAGGGTGACGGCCGGTGAGCGGGCCGCCGAGGCCGAGGTGCGGGCCGGCACGGCGGACGAGGTGCGGGCCGGGGAAGCGGCCGCGTTGCCGGCCGGGGACGGCTCCGGCGCGATGGCCGGGACGAGGACCGCGGTGACGCACGAGGCGACCGCGCACGGGACGGACACACGGGCCGCGGACGCCGGAACCGCGCATGCGGCGGCACCGGGACGGGCGGAACTGCGCGAGGAGATCGCCGCGCTGTTCGCCGAGCGGCTCGGCGTCCCGTCCATCGATCCCGCGGCCGACCTGTGGGACCAGGGAGCCACCTCCTTCACCCTCGCCCAGGTCTCCACGGTCCTGTACGAGCGCCACGGACACCGGGTGCCGGTGTCGGCTCTGCTCGAGGACCCCAGCGCGGACGCGATCGCGGCCCACCTGGCCCGGGTGCTCGGAACGGAGGAACCGCCCGCCGGGGGCGAGGGCCGAAGCCCCGGGGCCGTGCCCGCCGGGACCGCGCAGGCCGAGCACGAGCGCCCTCGTACACCTCCGGAGGAGACCGGGACCGGGGCGGTGGACGCGGACGAGCCCGAGCCGGTCGACTTCTTCTCCGCGCACGCCCGCGCCGCCTTCAAGGCGGCCGGCTGGGCCAGGCGCGCACCCGCCGGACCCGACCGTCTCGTGCCGCTGGAGCCGGTGGAGTACGAGCGGGCACGGTACGAACGGCGTGGTGCGCGCCGCGAGTTCGGGCGGGACGCGGTCGGCCGGGAGCAGCTGACCCGGCTGCTGGCGCTGCTGCGGCCGGTGCGCCTGGACGACCGCGAACGCCGCCTCTACCCGTCGGCCGGGGACACCTACGCCGTCCAGGTGTACCTCCACGTCCGGCCCGGACGCGTCACCGGGATGGAGGCGGGGCTCTACCACTACCGGCCGGAGGAACACGCCCTGGAGCTCCTGGCGGAGGGGCCCGGACCCGATCGCGGCGGTCACGTCTTCTACAACCGGCCGGTGTTCGACGCCGCCGCGTTCGAGCTGTACCTCATCGGTCAGCTCAGGGGGATCGCCCCGCTGTACGGCGACGACAGCGCACGCTACCTCGCCGTGGAGGCGGGCTGCGTGGCGCAGCTGCTGATGACCTCCCAGACGGAGACGGGGATCGGTCTGTGTCCGGTCGGCGCCCGCTCCGTGGAGCGGCTCGCCGGTCCCCTCGGTCTGGACGACGGACACCGCTTCCTCCTGTCCTTCCTCGGCGGACCCCTGCCGTCGGAACAGCACACACCCGCGGCCCCGGCAGCACCTGAACCGGCTTCCCGGGACGCGCGGCCGCACGGACGGACGGCGGCCGAACCGGCCGGGCGCACCGCGGCGACCGGAGCCGCGAGGACGCCCGCGGCCGTCGCCGTTGCCGTCACCGGTGCGGCGGTACGGCTCCCGGGCGCGGACGGGCTGGGGGAGTTCTGGCGGCTGCTGGAATCCGGCCGGTCGGCCGTGGGCGCCGTGCCCGCGGACCGGGCGCGGGCGCTGCACGGCGGGAACGGACGTTCCCGCCCCGACGGCGGCTACCTCGGCGCCGAGGACGGCTTCGAGCCGGAACTCTTCCACATCGCACCGGCCGAGGCGCGCACCCTCGATCCGCAGGTCCGCATGGTGCTGCGAGCGGTCTGGGAGTGCCTGGAGAACGCCGGGCACACCCCGGAGAGCCTGAGCCGCGCCGCCCGCCGGATCGGCGTGTTCGCGGGGGTGATGTGGCACGACCACCGCCAGGCCGGCGCCGACGCGCACCGTGCGGGCGAGCCGGCGACCCTGGCTGCGCTCGGCTCGGACATACCGAACCGGGTCTCCCACTTCTTCGACTTCCGCGGCCCGAGCGTCGCCGTGGACACCTCCTGCTCCTCCTCCCTGACGGCGCTGCACCTCGCGGTGGAGGCGCTGCGCCGTGGCGAGTGCGACGCGGCGATCGCGGCGGGGGTCAACGCCATCGGCCACCCCTACCACCTCGACGTGCTGACGGACCTCGGTGTCGTCGCGACCCGTCCCGCGGCCGGCGCGTTCGACGCCGCGTCGTCCGGATGGTCACCGGGCGAGGGCGTGGGCGCCGTACTGCTGCGCCGTCTCGAGGACGCCGAACGCGACCACGACTGCGTACGCGCGGTCGTCGAGGCGACCCTGAGCGGACACGCGGGGCGTGCCGCGCGATACGGCGCGCCGCGCCCGCAGGCGCTCGCCGACTCGCTGCGCCACCTGCTGGGCCGGGCGGGGGTGTCACCCGAGGACATCGGGTACGTGGAGTGCGCCGCCGCGGGGGCGGGTGTCGCGGACGCCGCGGAGATCGAAGCGCTGGCCCAGGTGTTCGCGGCCCGGACCGAACGGGGCCTCGTGCTGCCGGTGGGCACGGTGAAACCCGTGGTGGGCCATCTGGAGTCCGCCGCAGGCATGTCACAACTGGCCAAGGTGCTGTTGCAGTTCGAGCACCGCCGCATCGCGGCGACCCCGGCGGGGCACAGCGAGGGGCTGTTCTCCTGGAAAGGGCTGCCGGTGCGGCTCGCGGACCGCCAAGAGCCCTGGGTGCCGGAGCGTCCGGGTGAGCCGCTGCGTGCCCTCATCAACGCGGTGGGAGCGACGGGCAGTTACGCCCACGTCGTGCTGCGCGAGCCCGCGACGCCGAGTGCGGCGCGCGAAGAGGCCGACGGAGAGGGGAGGACGGTTCGGTGACGGCCGGATCGTGGATCGCGGGCGGGCCCGGACGCAGGGCCGACGCCCCCGTGCGGCTGCTGTGCTTCGCCCACGCCGGCGGGGGAGCGGGCTTCTTCCGGCCGTGGGCCGAGGCCCTGCCCGGCGTCGACGTGTGCCCCGTCGTGCTGCCGGGCCGCGAGTCCCGGCTCAGGGAGCACCCCTACACGCGGGTGAGTGAGCTGCTGCCGGCGCTCGTCGACGGGGTCGTGCCCCATCTGGACCGCCCGTACGCACTGTTCGGGCACAGCCTGGGCGCGGTGCTCGCCTACGAGCTCGCCCGGCGGCTGTCGCACGGCCCCACGGCGCCCCCGGTGCGCCTGGTCGTCTCGGGGCGGCGGCCCCCGCACGCGGCCCGGCAGGAGCCCGAACTGCGCCACCTCGACGACGACGCCTTCGTCGCCGAGGTGGCACGGCTGGGCGGCATCCCGGACGAAGTGCTGCGACAGCCGGATCTGCTGCGGCTGTTCGTCCCGGCGATGCGGGCCGACTTCACCCTGAACGAGACCTACCTGCCGCTGCCCGGGCCGCCGCTGGAGATCCCGGTGACCGCCCTCACCGGTGACCGGGACCCCCGCGTGACCCCCCAGGAGATCGACGGCTGGCGCGAGGTGACCCGGGGCCCCTTCGTCCGCCAGGTGTTCGAGGGCGACCACTTCTACCTGAAGGGCGCCCGGGCCGACGTCATGGCGGCTCTGCGGGCCGAACTGGAGGCGGCGGCGGGGTTCGCCCCGAGGACCGGATGACGTCACCGCCCGGATCCGTCCGGCGGCACGCCCGTCCGGCGCGTGCCGGCCGGGCACCGTGCGGCCGGGCCGGTGCCTAGTACGCCGCCGGCGCACCGTGCAGCACGGCCCGGAGGGCCGCCGCCCGCCGTGTCCCGGTGTGCACGGCCACGGCCAGCGAGTGCGCCGGCGTGGGCGCCCACTGGGCCAGCCACCACTCCTCCGGCCGATCGCCCAGCTCCGGTCCGAACTCCGCCCGGATCCCGGCGGTACCGCCGGCCCGGCCGGCCACCGAGAAACCGCACTGCGACACCGGCAGGGACAGGCCGCGGCCGCGCGCCTTCACGTAGGCCTCCTTCAGCGTCCACAGCCGGCAGAACGCGGCCGGGCGGGCTGCCCGTTCCAGCCCCGCCAGTCGGCTCCGCTCGCGTGGTGTGCACACCGCCCGGGCGAGCCGCATCGGGTCCGTCGCCCGGTCCACCGCCTCCACGTCCACCCCGCACGGCGCCCCCGCGGTCACCGCGCAGGCGACCAGGCCACGGGTGTGCGAGAGGCTGAACCGCAGCGGCGGCCGCACGCGGGGGGCGGCGATCTCGGGTTTCCCGTAAGGCGTCCGCAGGAACTCCCACGCCCTCGCGGGAACGTCCGGCACACACCGGCTCAGCGCGGACCGGACCAGCGCGTGCGCGGCCGTGAACGCCAGTCGGTCCTCGGCCCGCACCAGGCGGCGCAGCCGCGCCCGCTCCTCGTCCGACAGCAGCTCGTGGCCTGCCGTACGCCGCGCCCCGTCGGCCGGCGCGTGCGGGACGTCCACCCAGACGTGGACCTCGTCGGCGCCGATGACCGGCAGGTGCGTCACGGAGGCTCCTCGTCGCTCGGGTCACCCGGGAACGTGCGCAGCATGCCCCGAGCCCGGTCCGGCCGCCTGCTCAAAGGTGAGCAGACCCGGCCGCGTCGTCCCGGTTGGATCGGGGGTGAGGACGTCGGCAGCCGCAGACGAGGAGGAGACCGTGGAGTATCGCCGTATCCGCGTGGAACCGTCGCGGGGTGTGCTGCGGGTGACCCTCGGCGCGCCCGCACTGGACGCCCGGACGGTCACCGAGCTCCGCGGCGCCCTGGACGCGGCGGAAGCGGACCGGGACTGCCGGGCGGTCGTCCTGGCCGGGCGGCCGGGTGTGTTCTGCACCGGAATGGACCTGCGCGGCGGACTGGACGACGACACGGCGCCGGAGGAGTTCGCCACACTGCTCGGACGGCTCACCCTGGTGCCGCGGGTGGTCGTGGCGGAGGTCGACGGGCAGGTGTCGGGCGGTGGGGTCGGCCTGGTCGCCGCCGCCGACCTCGTCCACGCCACTCCGCGCAGCTCCTTCGGGCTGCCGGAGGCACTGTGGGGGCTGCTGCCGTGCGTCGTACTGCCGTATCTGGCCCGCAGGATCGGGCCGGGCAGGGCGACCACCATGGCCCTGACGACCCGTCCCCTGGACGCGGCGGACGCATGCTCCCGCGGGCTCGTCGACGAGGTCGGTGACCACCCGGACGCGTGGCTGGCCCAGCTGCTGGTGCGGCTCGAGCGCATCGACGCGCGCACCCTCGACGCGGCCAAGCGGTACGCCGCCGAGCTGTGGCCGATCACCGAGGAGACCGGCCGGCTCGCCGCCCGCGAGTTCGAGCGGCTGCTGACCGGTCCGGTCGCCCGGGAACGCCTGACGGGCTTCGCGACGACCGGGCGGCTGCCCTGGGAGCCCGCCGGAACCGCGGCGACGGCCGGGAAGGGGGAGCGGGCATGACGGTGGCGTGGGTCTTCCCCGGACAGGGCGCCCAGCGTCAGGGCATGGGAGAGGAACTGCTCGACCGCTATCCCGACCTCGTGGCCCGCGCGGACGCCCTCCTCGACGTCCCCGTCCGCGACCTGTGCCGGGGCGACGACGAGGCACTGCAGTCCGACACGCGGTACGTCCAGCCGGGCATGTTCGTCATCAACGCGCTCCACCTCGCCGCGCTGCGCGAGTCCGGCGAGGAGCCCCGCTGGCTCGCCGGGCACAGCCTGGGAGAGCTGAGCGCGCTGTACGCGGCCGGCTGCTTCGACTTCGAGACCGGAGTGCGCATGGTGCTGCGCCGCGGGGAGCTCATGGCGCAGTCCCGCGGTGGCGGGATGCTGGCGGTCGTCGGACTGCCCCCGGAGCGCATCACCGCCGTCCTGGCCGCCGAGGGCGCCACCGACGTGGACGTCGCCAACCTCAACTCCCGCGACCAGGTGGTCCTGTCCGGTCCCCGGGACTCGCTGCGGGCGCTGCGCGACCCGCTGCGCGCCGGCGGGGCGCACAAGTGCGTCCTGCTCAACGTCAGCATCGCCGCCCACTCCCGGTACATGGCCCACGCCGCCGCCCTGTTCACCGACCATCTGCGCACGGTCTCCTTCCGGCCGCCGCGCGTTCCGGTCGTCACCAACACCGACGCCCGCCCCCGGACCACCGCCGACGGGCTCGCCGAGCACCTCGGCGCGCAGTTGCGCAGCCCCGTCCGCTGGGCCGACACCATGCGCTTCCTCATCGGGCGCGGAGTGCGCACGCTGCGGCAGGCCGGGCCGAGCAGCACGCTGGACAAGCTCTGGACGGCGGCGCTGGCGGACGCGAGTGCGCACTGTTGAGCAGACAACGCCCCCGCCGCGACAGCAGGTTGGGGGAGACACGTGAGACACCCTGGAACCGAGGGAGTGAGGGGGGACATGCAGGGGCACGGTCAGGACCGGCACGGCACGGTGGAGCACACGGTGATCCTGTCCGCGGCGAGCGCCGGCAGTCTGCGGCGGTACGCGGGCGCGCTGTACGACCATCTCGCCGAGGCCGCGGACCACGGCACGGCGCCGTCCCTGGCGTCGGTGGCGTTCACCCTCCAGACCGGCCGGGTCTCCCTGGCCCACCGGCTCGCGATCCGCTGCGCCGGGACGAAGCAGCTGCTGGAAGCGCTCGCCGCGGCGGCGGCCGGCCGGCCCCACCCCGCGGTGTCCGTGTCGGTCGTCGAGCCCGGCACCGAGCCCGGCCCCCTCGCCGCGCCGCCGCGCGACGAGCACGAGGCGGCACAGGCGTGGCTCGCCGGTCACACCGTGCGGTGGGAGGACTTCCGGCACGAGGGAGCGACCAGGACGCCGCTGCCCGGGCACCCGTTCGGGGCGGCCCCTACGGACCGTGCCGGCAGGGCACCGGCACCGCGGGCCGACCGCGACGCGCGGCGCACGGCGGTGGAGGAGTACCTCAAGGAGCGCTACGCGGAGGTGTCGGAGATCCCCGCCGAGCGGCTGCACGCGCGCGTGCCGCTGGACCACTACGGGCTCAGCTCTGCGCTCGTCGCCCGGCTCACCGCCCGGCTGACCGAGGACCTGGGGACGGTGCCGCCCACGCTCTTCTTCGAGCACCGCGACCTCGCCGGAGTGGCGGGCGCACTGCTGGACCACGACGGGCCGTGGCGACGGCAGGCGGCCGAGCGTGCCGGCGCGCGACAGACGGGCGGGGAGCAGATCCCTGCGGAACAGGCCCGTGCGGAACAGGCCCTCGCGGAACCCTCCCCTGGACGGAAGGGCGCCGCCCTCGCCGGTTCCGGCGAGCGGGCCGTGGCCGTCGTCGGGATCGCCGGGCGCTATCCGCAGGCCCCGGATCTCGAACGGTTCTGGGACAACCTGGTCTCCGGACGCGACTGCGTGGGGCAACTGCCCCCCGACCGCCGTCGCCCCGGCTGGCCGGCCGACGACATGTGGGGCGGTTTCCTCGACGACGTCGACCTCTTCGACCCTCTGCTGTTCCAGATCACACCGCGCGACGCCGCCCTGATGGACCCCCAGGAGCGCCTCTTCCTGGAGACCACCTGGAGGGCGCTGGAGGACGCCGGCTATCCGCGCACCAGGCTCCGCGAGCAGCACGGCTCACGAGTCTCGGTGTACGCGGGCAGCATGTACAACGAGTACACGTACTTCGGGGTCGAGAGCACGCTGCGCGGCGCCCCCCAGGACACCGGCTGCGCCATCGGCGGCATCGCCAACCGGGTCTCGTTCCACTTCGACCTGCGCGGCCCCAGCATGACCGTCGACACCATGTGCTCGTCCGGCCTGGTCGCCGTCCATCTCGCGGTGCAGGCGCTGCGGCGCGGCGAATGCGAGATGGCCGTCGCCGGCGCGGTCAACCTCTCGCTGCACCCGAACAAGTTCCTCCAGCAGCGCAGGATGCGGCTGACCGCGTCCGGCCGCCGCTGCCGCAGCTTCGGCCGAGGGGGCGACGGGTTCGTGCCCGCCGAGGGCGTCGGGGTGCTCGTGCTCAAGCCGCTGGACCGGGCCCTCGCGGACGGCGACCGGATCCACGCGGTGGTCCGCGGCAGCGCGGTGCTCCACATGGGCCGCACCAACGGCTGGATCGTCCCCAACCCCGCCGCCCAGGCGGAGGTGGTCGCCGAGGCCCTGCGTGACGCGGGCCTTGACCCCGCCGACATCGGCTACCTCGAGGCGCACGGAGCCGGTACCGAACTGGGGGACCCGATCGAGATCGAGGGCCTGACCAGGGTGTTCGGAGCCGCGGGACTGCCGCCCGGGAGCATCCCCGTCGGCTCGGTGAAGTCGACCATCGGCCACGTCGAGGCCGGGGCCGGGGTCGCCGCGCTCACCAAGGTCCTGCTCCAGATGCGCCACCGCCGGCTGGCGCCCTCCCTGCACGCCGGGGAACTCAACCCCGGCATCGACTGGGACGCCGTGCCGTTCCGGGTGCAGCGGTCCGCCGAGGAGTGGCGGGCCGCGCCGGGTGCGCCGCTGCGGGCCGGCATCAGCTCCTTCGGCGCGGGCGGCACCATCGCCCATCTGGTCCTGGAGTCCCACGAGCCCGTGGGGCCGCGCCCGACGCCGCCCGTGCCCGACGGCCGGCCCCGGCTGCTGGTCCTGTCCGCCCACGACGAGCGGCGCCTGCGGGAGTACGCCGGGGCGGTGGCCGAGCATCTGCGCGGCGCGGCGGACAGCGGAGCCGAACCCGCCCTCGGCGACCTGGCCTTCACGCTGGGCACCGGGCGTGAACCGCTGCGCGAGCGGCTGGCGTTCGTCGCCCGGGACACGGCCGGGGCCGCCGAGGTGCTCGGCCGCTACGCCGCCGGCGACGACTCGTGCGTCCTGCGCGGCCGCACGCCCGGTCCCGGCGCGTCGACCGGCCCCGTCATGCCCGCGGAGGGCTTCGCGGAGGACGAGCGCGAACTGTGCGAACTCGGCGCCCACTGGGTCGCCGGCGGTCCCGTGGACTGGGCACGGCTGCGCCCGGCCACCGGACCCGGGCCGGCGATCGTCCCCCTGCCGGGCCACCCCTTCGCCAGGATGCGCTGCTGGGCAGAGCCCGCTTCCGCGGCCGGCTCGGCTTCCACACCCTCGCCGAAGCAGCCCGAGCGGTTCTCCGTACCCGCCGGCACACCGGTGCCCCCGGCGGCGACCGCGGGAGCCGTGACCCACGACCGGGCCGACTCCGCGGCGGCCCCCGCCGGAACCGGGCACGCACCGGCGTACGACCGTCCCGGCGGGGCCGCCGAGACGCCGCTGCTGCGCCGTACCTGGGTCGAGAGCGTGGCCGAGCCGGACCCGACGCCGGTCGACGGGCCGCTGCTGTGCCTGTTCGCGGACCCCTCCGAAGCGGTCGCCCGGGAGCTGGTGCGGGCGGCGGGACCTGAGCGGATCGTGCTCCTGCGCCGGGGAGCGGACCGCGGCGACGGCGTCGCCGCGTACACCGGCGAGGCGGACGCGGTCGCGGCCGTCGGCGAACTGCTCGCCCACCACCCCGGCCTGGCCGGGTGGATCGACCTGTGCGACCACGCCGACAGCGCGGACGGCGGCGGGGAGGACCCGGACGGCGACTGGACCGCCCGGCTCGCGGCGCTGCGCCGGCTGGTGTCCTACCGGGCCGGACACGGGCTGCGCGTCCTGCACGTCACCCGCGGTCTGCGCGGCGCCGGGGGAGTGCCCCCGCGGCTCACCGGGGCCCGGCTCGCCGGATACGTGCGGATGCTCGGCGCCGAGTACCGTCGGGTGCGGGCCACCACGGTGGACACCGACCTCGGTGCGGACGACGCGTCGACGCTGGCCCGGCAGCTGCTGGAGGAGGTGGCGGCGTACGACCGTCACGGCGAGGTCTGCCACCGTGCGGGCACCCGCCTGGTGCCGTCCCTGGCGTCGGTGACCGCGGAGCACCGGCCGCTGCGGATACCCGAACACGCCGTCCAGGTCCTCACCGGTGCCACGCGCGGAATCGGCGCCCGGGTGGCGCGCCACCTCGTCGAGTGCGGCGCGCGACGGCTGGTCCTGCTCGGCGCCCGCTCGCTGCCGCCGCGCGAGCAGTGGTCGCGTCCCGACCTGTCCCCGCGGGCCGCCGAAGCCGTTGCCACCGTGCGGCGACTCGAGGCCATGGGCGCGCGACTGCGGCTGCACACGGGCGAACTGACCGATGCAGCCGGGGTCGGAACCTTCCTGGACGGCGTCCGCCGGGAGTGGGGCCCGGTCGCCGGGGTCGTGCACTGCGCGGGACGGGTGGCGGAGGGCGATCCCGCCTTCGCCCACCGGGGGGCGGTGCTGGCGCGCAGGGTGTGGCGGCCGAAGGCGGACGCGCTGGCCGTGCTCGCGGACGCCTGCGCGACGGACCGGCCCGCGTACTTCGTGACGTTCTCCTCGGTGTGCGCGGCGGTGCCCCGGCTCGCCGCGGGCGTCTCCGACTACGCCGCCGCCAACTCCTACGCCGACTTCTTCACCGAGGACCGGGTGCGCCGCGGTCGCACCGAGTTCCGCAGCGTCGACTGGCCCATGTGGGCGCAGAGCGGACAGGGGGCCGGAGGGCCCAACGTCTGCGAGCCCGTCGGCCTGGCGGCGCTCGACGACGCGGCGGCCCTGCGCGTCCTGGAACGTGTGCTGTCGCTGCCGGACGGCGGCACGGTCCTGCCCTGCCCGCCGCTGCCCGGCGTCGGCGTCGACCACACGGCACTGCTCGCCGTCCGGCCGCCCGAGCCGGACGGCAGTGGGCAGGTGTCCGCCCCCGCCTCCTCACCGGCCGGAGCCGCCCGACTCCCCCGTACGGCACAGGACCTCCCACCGGCGCCCTGGCTGATGGAGCTCTTCGCCGAGAACCTCGGCATCCCGGTGCGCGAACTCGACCCGACGGCCGACTTCGCCGAACTCGGCGTGGAGTCGGTCCTGCTGGGCGACCTGCTGCAGCAGATCGAGGAGCGGGTGGGGCGGCCGCTCGAACCCTCCACCCTGCTGCGCCACAGCACCGTGGCCGCACTCACCCGCCACCTCGACACCGTCTCGGCCGCGCGACCCGCACCACGGCCGGAGCCCGAGCACACGCCCGAAGCCACGGGTGCCGCGGACCCCGAACCCGTAGCCGCAGGGGTTCACCGAACCGGCACAGCACCCGGACCCGCCCCCGTCCCGGCTGCTGCCGACCCGGTGCCGGCCGCCTTCCCCGGCGGGTCCCCGGCTCCTGCCCCGGCCGCCTTCCCCGACGGGAAGATCGCCGTCATCGGCCTGGCCTGCCGCTTCCCCGGCGCGTCCGACATCGACGCCTTCTGGGCGGATCTCGTGGCGGGACGCTGCCGGGTGACCGAGGTGCCGCCGAGCCGGTGGGACCACCACACGCTGTATGCGCCGACGCCACAGCCCGGCAGGTCGCTCAGCAAGTGGGGCGGCTTCGTCGACGGCATCGAGGACTTCGACCCCGACTGGTTCGGGATGACCGAGGACGAGGCGACCGCCCTCGACCCGGCCATCCGTCTCTTCCTCGAGGTGACCGCCTGCTGCCTCGCCGAAGCCGGCTACACCGACGGCGAGGTGTGGGGCCGACGGGTCGGCGTCTACGTCGGCGGCCGCACCACCCCGTACGGGCGACGAGCCGGGATACACCCCGGCGGCCTGCAGTCGGACCCCAACTTCATCGCCGCCCAGGTGGCACACCGCTACAACTTCCGCGGGCCGTCCATGGTGGTCGACAGCGCCTGCTCCTCCTCGCTCGTCGCCGTCCAGCTCGCCTGTCGCGCGCTCGCGGCGGGAGACGCCGAGATCGCGGTCGCCGGCGGCGTGGAAGTGCTGCTCGACGAGCGCCCCTACCTGGAGTTCAGCGCCGCCCGCGCCATCTCGCCCTCCGGCCGGTGCCGCACCTTCGACGAGCGCGCCGACGGCTTCGTCCCCGGGGAGGGCTGCGGGGCGGTCCTGCTCAAGCCGCTGCGGGCGGCGCTCGCCGACGGCGACCGGATCCACGCGGTGATCGACGCCGCGGAGGTCAACAACGACGGCAACACCATGGGCGTCACCACCCCCAACCCCGACGCCCAGGCCGAACTGCTGCGCCGGGCGCTCGCCGCCTCCGGGCGCCATCCGGAGGAGATCGGTCTGCTGGAGGCGCACGGCACGGGCACGCTGATCGGCGACCCCATGGAACTGCGGGCCCTGACCGACGTGTTCCGTGAGAGCAGTGACCGCGAGGCTGGTGCGCGATCGGGAGCGTGAAGTCCAACCTGGGGCACCTGCTGTGCGCCGCGGGCATCGCCGGGCTCCTCAAGGCGGTGCTCGCCGTGCGGCACGGGCAGATCCCGCCGACCCTGTTCTGCGAGACGCCCAATCCCCGCTTCGACTTCGCCCGTTCGCCCTTCCGCCCCGTCACCCGGCTGACGACCTGGGCGCCCGACGGGACCAGGGTCGCCGGTGTGAGCTCGTTCGGGCTCGGCGGCACGAACGCCCACGTGATCGTCAGCAGGCCGGACCCGGACTGGCGGGTCGGAGGGCCGCCGCCCCGGGAACCGCTGCCGCTGCCCGCCTTCCGGCGGCGCCGGCTCTGGCTGGACGCACCGGGCCGGGCCCCCGTGGTGGCCTCCCTGCTCGACCTGGACTTCTCCCCGGCGGGCACGGGCTGACCCGGTGGGGCGGCGACGACCCCCGCAGGACCGTACGAACGAGGCGACACGAGGTGAGTGATGAGCGCACGGCCTGAAGGCACCCCGGCGAGCACCGCCCCCGCACCGGCCGAGACGGCGGGGATGCCCGCGCGCCAGGCCCGGCTGGTGGTCGGCGGCGTGATGACGGGCATGATGCTCTCCGCCCTGGACCAGACCGTGGTCAGCACCGCGCTGCCACGGATCGTCAGCGACCTGGGCGGTCTGTCCCGGTTGTCCTGGGTGGTCACGGGCTATCTGCTGACCTCCATGGTGGTGACACCGCTGTGGGGCAAGCTGTCCGACATGTACGGTCGGCGCCCGGTGTACATGGCGGCGATCGGTGTCTTCCTGGCCGGTTCGCTGCTGTGCGCGGTGGCCCAGGACATCACGCAGCTGGTCGTGTTCCGCGCCGTGCAGGGCCTCGGCGGCGGTGGCCTGTTCGCCCTGGCCATGACCGTGATCGGGGATGTGGTCCCCCCGGCCGAACGCGGCCGGTACCAGGGTTGGTTCGGGGCCGTCTTCGGGCTGGCCAGCATCGGCGGTCCCGTCCTCGGCGGATGGCTGGCCAACGGTCCCGGCTGGCGCTGGATCTTCTGGATCAACCTGCCCGTCGGCCTGTGCTCCCTGCTGGTCGTGGCCAGGCTGCTGCGCATCACCACGGTGCGCAGGCCGCAGCGCATCGACCTCGCCGGCGCCGCGTTGATCACCGCGGGCGTCACCGCCGTCCTGCTCTACCTGGACCGGGCCGCCGACGAACACGGCTGGGGCTCGCCGGCCGGACTCGGCCTGCTGGCGGCCGGAGTGGCCGCCGGGGCGCTGTTCGTCCTCGCCGAGCGCCGGGCCGCCGATCCGGTCATCCCGCTGCGGCTGTTCGCCAACCGGGTGTTCCGGGTCGCCGGGATCTTCGGCTTCCTGGCGGGCGTCGCCATGTTCGGCGGCATCGTCTTCCTCCCGGTCCACCTCCAGGTGGTCAGCGGCTTCTCCGCCACCCGCGCCGGCCTGGCGATGCTTCCCGCCATGCTCGGCATCGTCGCGGGCACGACCGTGGCCGGACGGCTCATCTCCAGCCGGGGCCGCTACAAGGCGTATCCCGTCGCCGGCTCCCTCCTGCTGGTGGCCGCCACGGCGCTGCTCGCCCGGCTGCGCCCGGACACCCCGTACATCTGGACCGCGCTGCTCGCCCTCGTCTTCGGCGTAGGCGTCGGTCTGACCACCCAGCCGGTGCTGACCGCCGTGCAGAACAGTGTGGAGCCCCGCGACATGGGCGCCGCGATGGGCACCGCCAACTTCTTCCAGCGGATGGGGGCCGCGATCGGCACGGCCGTGCTCGGCGCGGTCTTCACCGCCCGGCTCGAACACCACCTGGGCAGCGGGACGGCCGCCGCACGGGTGGACTCCCAGTCCGTGGAAGCCGTCCGCGGACTGGCCGAACCCCTCCGCTCGGAGGTCGTCACGGCCTTCAACCGCGCCCTCGACGACGTCTTCCTGGCCTGTGTGCCCTGCGTCGTCGTCGCGTTCGCCGTCTCCCTGCTCCTGAAGGACACCCCGCCCCGCGACCGGGCCCCGTCCCAGTGAGCCCCTGTCCGCACACACCTCTCGCAAAGGAGTGCACACCGTGACCGACAGCCCCGCCCGCGCGATCCGCCCCGCCCTCCACCAGACGCCCGTCTCCGCCGACAAAGTGCTGCACTCGGGCAACGCGGGCTTCATCATCGCCCGCAGCTGTCAGCTGAAGAACCGTTACGTGGCCGAGGGCCGGAAGTTCTTCTCCGACGTCATCGGCTACATGAACCAGTCCGACCTCAACGGAGCCTCGTTCTTCTGCTACGAGGAACTGGCCGGCACGCGGCACAAGCTGCACTGGCTGATCCACTGGAACAACCCCAACGACTACGCGATCAGCCTGGAGATGGTCGACCACGACAAGGGCATGATCGACCTGCTGGAGTCGGACCGGGTCAAGGACGACGACGGCATGGGCGCCTGGGGCCGCATGGTGGTCGACGGCACCATGCGCGAGGACATCCTCGTTCCCCAGCACGGCGCACACCACGAGAGTGAGGAGGAGGCCGACTACGGCGACTGCTGGGTGGACCCGGCCTGGGTGCAGTGCGCCCAGCCCCGCGAGGAACAGCTCAACTCCGCCACCGCACAGCTGGTGGTGCACCGGGTCGGCGAGGCACGGCACGAATTCCGCAAGGAGGCCCGCTACTTCGCCTTCGCCTGGCAGAACCACATCAACAAGGTGTTCGCCGGACGCGCCACGGCCTACCTCTACGAGGAGACCTTCGGCGTGATGGACCGGCTGCACTGGCTGATCCACTTCCGGTCGTTCGAGGACTACCACGCGCTGCAGACCCTGGCCGACCACGACGAGGAGTACCGGGCCCTGTTCGAGCGTCCGTTCGTCCCCCGGCACCGTGGCGGCGGCACCTGGGCGCGGACGTTCTCCGACGGCGGCCTGCACGACACCCTGCTGGTCCCCTACCAGCTGTCGGCCTGATGCGCGCCTGGCTGTTCCCGGGACAGGGGGCCCAGCGCGTCGGCATGGGCGCAGAGCTGTTCGACCTCTTCCCCGAGGAGTGCGCCGCCGCCGACGACGTGCTGGGCCACTCGGTCCGCGAGCTGTGCCTGCGCGACCCCGAGGGACGGCTCGGCCGGACCCGGTACGCCCAGCCGGCCCTGTTCGTCGTCGAGGCGCTGAGCCTGCTGGCCCGCCGGCGGAGCGAACCGGAGCCCGACTGGTACGCGGGACACAGCCTGGGCGAGTTCGCCGCCCTCTGGGCGGCGGGCTGCTTCGACTTCACCACCGGCGTGCGCCTGGTGCGCCGCCGGGGCGAGTTGATGGGACGCGCCGACGGCGGTCTGATGGCCGCCGTCCTCGGGGTGCCGGCGGAGCGGGTCGCCGAGACGCTGGCGGCGGCGGGCGGCGAGGCGGCGGACGCGGAGATCGCCAACCACAACTCCGCCCGCCAGGTCGTGCTCTCCGGCACCCCCGGCGCGGTGCGCGCCGCCACCGGCCTTCTGACCGGCTCCCTGGGGGCCCGCTGCGTACCGCTGAAGGTGAGCGCGGCCTTCCACTCCCGCCACATGGCTGACGCGGCGCGGGAGTTCGCGGACTACCTGCGCGGTTTCCGGTTCGCCGAACCCCGGGTCCCCGTCGTCTCCAACGTGACCTCGCGCCCGTACCGTCCGGGGGACCTGCCGGAACTGCTGGCCCGTCAGGTCGCGGCCCCGGTGCTGTGGTGGCAGTCGATGAGCCTCCTGGTCCACGAGGGCGTCGACGAGGTCGCGGAACTCGGCCCCGGACGCGTGCTGACCGGCCTGTGGCGGGAGGCCGTACGGGAGCCCGCGCCCCGCACGCCGGCGCGGACGGACCGGCCGAGGACGCCACGGGACGCCGGACGCGAGCCGTCCCCGGCCGCGCGGGGCGCGGCTGCCGCCGAGGGGCGCGACGCCGCCGGGGAAGCCGCTGCCGCGGACGGCCGGACCGTGACGAGGAGTCCGGCCGCACCGGACCGGGAGGAGGCACCCCACCCGGTGATCGTCTCTCGGGTGCCCGTCGGGGCCGGCCCGGCGGAGCTCGGCTCCGCCGCGTTCCGCCGGGCGTACGGGATCCGGCTCGCCTATCTGGCCGGATCCATGTACCGGGGGATCTCGTCGGTGGACCTGGTCGTCCGGCTCGGCGAGGCCGGGCTGATGGGCTTCTTCGGTACCGGGGGCCTCGGCCTCGGTGAGGTCGAGAAGGCGATCGGCCGCATCCAGGAACGGCTCGGCGCGTCCGGCCGGTTCGGGATGAACCTCCTGCACGGCCTGGACGACCAGCGGCGCGAGCGGGAGACGGTCGAGCTGTTCCTGAACCGGGGTGTGCGGCACGTGGAGGCCGCCGCCTACCTCGGCGTCACCGCGCCCCTGGTGCGCTTCCGCTTCAGCGGGGCCCGCCGCACGGCGGACGGTCGCGCGAGCGGGCTCCGCCACGTCATGGCCAAGGTGTCCCGGCCGGAGGTCGCCACCGCCTTTCTCTCGCCGCCGCCCCCGGCTCTGCTGGAGCGGATGGTCCGTGACGGCGACCTCACCGCCGAGGAGGCCGAGCTCGCCCGGCGGCACCCGGTCGCCGGAGAGATCTGTGTGGAGGCCGACTCCGGCGGGCACACCGACGGCGCGGTGGCGCTCACCCTGGTGCCGTCCCTGGCGCGGCTGAGGGACCGGATCTCCGCCCGGCACGGTTACGCCGGTCCGCCGCCCGTGGGCGCCTCGGGCGGGCTCGGCTCGCCCGAGGCGGTCGCCGCGGCCTTCACCCTCGGCGCCGACTTCGTCCTCACCGGCTCGGTCAACCAGTGCACGGCCGAAGCGGGAACGTCCGACGCGGTCAAGGACCTGCTCGCCGGGCTGGACGTTCAGGACACCGCTCACGCCCCCTCCGGTGACATGTTCGAGCTGGGCGCGCGTGTCCAGGTCGTCCGCAAGGGAACCCTGTTCGCGGCCCGGGCGGGAAAGCTGTACGAGCTCTACCGGCGCCACGGCTCCCTCGCGGAGATCGATGAGCGGACCCTTCGGTCCGTCGAACGCACGTACTTCCGGCGCAGTGTCGACGAGGTGTGGGAGCTGACCCGTGCCCACTACGTCGAGACGGGCCGCCCGCACATCGTGGAGAAGGCCGAAAAGGACCCCCGCCACCGGATGGCGCTCGTCTTCAAGTGGTACTTCGCGCACACCAACCGGCTGGCCCTGGCCGGCGTCACCTCCCAGCGGGCCAACTTCCAGATCCACTGCGGACCGGCCATGGGCGCCTTCAACAATCTCGTGCGCGGCACCCCGCTGGCCGACTGGCGACACCGCCACCCGGACGCCATCGCCGACCTGCTGATGTCGGGGGCCGCCCGGATCCTCGGCGCACCCGAGGGGGAGCCGGGCACGGCGCCGGTCCGGCCGGACGGCGCGACGCGAACGGGACCGCGAGCAGTTCCGTGACCAGGACCGCGAACAGGAGGGACACCCCCATGACACAGACGACGACCGGCCCCGCCCCCGCCTTCCGTCCCGCAGCCCACCAGACTGCACGACCGGCCGGGAACCTGCTGCACTCGGGCAACGCGGGCCTCATCGTGGCGCGCAGTGCGCAGATCGCCCCCGGATACGGCGTCCGTGCCCGCGAGGCCACCCGGAAGATCGTCGAATCCTGCAACGAGCGCTGTGCCGGCGAGGCCACGGTCCTCGCCTACGAGGAGGCCTTCGGCGTCCGGGACCGGCTGCACTGGCTCGTCCACCTGCCGTCCCTGGAGCGGTACGAGGCGCTGGCGGCGGGTGCGGACGCCTCAGGCCTGTTCGGCGGCCAGGACGGCGCCACCGGCGTCTGGGACGAGATGTTCGAGCCCGGCAGCGTCCGGGACACGCTGCTCATCCCGCACCGGTGGGGGATCTTCGGTACCGCGACGGAGGCCATGGTCCAGGACGAGTCCGTCAGCCCTGTGGTCACCGACCCGGTCCGCGGACTGCCCCGGTTCGACGTGCGGCCGGCGTGGGAGCAGACGGCCGTGGCGCCCGACCGCACCCTGAACACGGCGACCGCCGGTGTGGTGATGCGCCGCACGGTGGACTTCGACTACCGCTTCCGCGCCGAGGCCCGGGTCTTCGCCCGCACCGTCGCGGAGAACATGAACCTCAACATGGAGGGCCTGGCCACCGTCTACCTCTACGAGGAGATGTTCGGCCGGATGGACCGGGCGCACTTCCTGATCCACATGGCGTCGCTCGACGTGATGTACCTGCTGATGGGGCTGGACGCGCGCACGGACCCGGACGCGCCCCGCGCCTCCTTCGTCCAGGACTGGGTGTCCATGGACAAGGGCGGGGGAGCGTGGGACCGCATCATCGTGCAGGGCAGCACACGGGACGCCCTGATCGTCCCGCAGAGCTGGAGCTGAGACCGGCCCACGGCACCGGGGCGGCGGACCCGATCGGGTCCGCCGCCCCGGTGCCGTGGGCCCGCGCTCGACCCGAAACGGTGCGCCCGGCCCCGCCTGGTGGCCTCGTCACCGGTCCCCGGCATACGACCGGGTGGCCCCGCGGCACGTGCCGCGGGGCCACCCGGGGTGCGGTTCATCCCGCGTACGTGGTCAGGCAGAACGGGTGTCCGGCCGGATCCTGGTAGACCCGCCACTTGTCGCCGCCCGGCTGGAACTCCGGCTTGGTGGCGCCCAGTCGCAGCACCTGCTTCTCCGCCGCGTCCAGGTCCGGGACGCTGAAGTCGAGGTGGAACTGCTTGCCGGCGTCCGGCCAGCTCGGCGGGGTGTGGTCGGCGACCCGCTGGAAGCCCAGCCGTACGGAGGAGTCGCCCATCAGGTAGGTGTTGTCCTCGCTGCTGAAGATCTCCTTCCACCCGGTGAGCTTCCCGTAGAACTCCGCGAGCGCCTTGGGGTCCCTGCAGTCGAGCGAGATGGCGGCGAGAGTGCCGACGGTCTCCATACTTCTTCCCTCTCCTGTGACCGAGAACTCAGTCGGTCGGCAGTACGTAGTTCAGGACGAACGAACTGTGTCCGTCCGGACCGACGTTATCGCTCTTGTACGTGCCCTCGCCCTCCAAACCGGCCAGTTGCGCCGTGCCCGACCCGGGGACGACGGTCATCGTCGCCTCGGCGGCCCCGGGACGCACCACGCCCTTGACCTCGAGGACGAAGCTGCCGGTGCGGCCCTCCAGTTCACCGACGACCCGCTCCAGCCCGTAGAAGGGGCTCGTCCCGTCGCGGTGCCCGAGGATGAGGCACTCCTGAGTACTGGTGGCCGTCAGGTCACCGGAGTAGTGGTTCACCACCTGGCCGTGGAAGAGCATCATGGCCTCCTCCTGGGCGGCGAAGGGGCGCGGCTTCCAGGGCTCCCACTTCATCACGCCGGTTGCCGTCCTGCTCATGGGTCTCCTTCGCACATCTCTCGGCACGACGCGGCGGAACACCGCGCGCACCGGCCATGTTCACGCTTCACCGGCGCCGTCTGCTGTGCAATTTTGAGCATTGGCGGGGACTGTCCGCATGTTAACTTCCCTGTATGAGTGAGGAATTGAAGCCATTTCCGGACGACTGGACCACCGCCCTCGCGGTGGTGGCTCATCCCGACGACATCGAGTTCGGCGCGGCCGGCGCCGTGGCCGCCTGGACCAAGGCCGGGAAGACCGTGAGCTACGTGCTGGCCAGCAGGGGAGAGGCCGGAATCGACGGCATGTCCCCGGCCGAGGCCGCACCGGTCCGCGAGGCCGAGCAACGGGAGAGCGCGAAAATCGTGGGCGTCTCCTCGGTCGAATTCATGGATCTTTCCGACGGTGCCATCGAATACGGCACCGCGCTGCGCCGCGCGATCGCCGGGGCCATTCGCAGGCACCGGCCGGAATTGCTGCTCACTTTCAATTTCCACGACCGCTTCAGCAGCGGTCGCTGGAATTCCCCCGACCACCGCAACCTCGGCCGTGCGGCGCTCGACGCCGTCGCCGACGCCGCCAACCGGTGGATCTTCCCCGACCTCGACGAGGAACCCTGGACCGGCGTCCGTCACCTCGCCGTCGCCAACTCCCCGCACCCCACGCACGCCGTGGACGTCTCCGGCTCGCTGGACCAGGCCGTCGCCTCGCTGGAGGCCCACCGCACCTACCTGGACGGTCTGCGGCCCCCGGTGAGCGACGTCCGCGGCCCGCTCACCGGCCTGGCCGCGCAGACCGGCGAGCGGTTCGGCGGCCGCCCCGCCATCGCCTTCGAGGTCATCCCCTGCTGACGCCGGGCCGGCACGCCCCCGCGGGGGCGAGGTGTCACTTGCGCAGCACCGTCAGCCAGGAGCGCCAGACCTGCTCCCGGGGCCGTTCCGGCTCCGGGAGCGTCCGGAGCGCCTCGATCACGGGCACCACCAGCCGTCGCCAGTCGTCGTCGGTCACCTCCCACAGATAGGGGGGCACACGCTTCTCGAGGCTGGTGGCCAGCTGCTCCGGGCTGGTCGCCTGCACGTACGCCGCGTCGGGCCCCTGCTGGACGGCGCGCAGCCCCACCGCGGCCGCCGCCTCGACCAGCCGGCCGGGGGAGTCCGGACGCTCCGGCCGCAGCGGCGCCAGCCGTTCCAGAGCCGCCACCATCGGATCGTCGTCGGCGAACGGGTCACCGTGCACCGCGACCAGCCGGCCGCCCGTACGCAGCACCCGCCGCGCCTCGGCGAGCGCGGCCCCCATGTCGCCGACCAGGTGCAGCACATGGACGCAGACCACGTTGGCGAAGGCCCCGTCCGGGCAGGGCAGCGCACGGGCGTCGGCGCGGGCCAGGCGGCCGCCGATCCGCTCACCGGCCTGCCGCAGCATCGAAGGGGAGATGTCCACGCCGTAGACCGTGTGGCCCCGCTCCAGAAGCCCGGCCGCCACGGCCCCCGTGCCGACGCCGACCTCCAGGGTCGGCCCGCCCGGCACCAGGTGGGGGGCGACGGCCCCGGCGGACTGGCGTCCGCGGTCCATGCCGCCCCGCAGGGCGTCGTAGTCGCGCGCCACCCGCTCGAACGATTTGGGGGTGTTCACCTCGTTTCCTCTCCGGCCGTCCCCGTGACGACCTCGTCCGCCGGCGGTGTACGGTCCGCCGGGTCCCGCCAGAACCCCTCCAGCACCTCCGCGAGCAGCTCGGCCCGGTCGTACAGGAACTGGTGCGTGGCCGCGGCGAACTCCGCGTAGTGCCCCCGTGGAAACCGGGCGGCGGCGGCGCGCAGCCGGGCGCGGGACACCACGCGGTCGTACTCCGCGCCCAGCGCGAGCACCGGCACGGACACCTCCGGCGCGCCGTCGGCGCTGTCATCGGCCCAGAACCCGAGCATCGCGGCGGCGTAGCGGGCCAGGGCGTCCTCGTCGCGGAACGGTGCCCGCACCAGCTCGCGCAGGTCGCGATGGGTGGCGGCGAGCACGTTCTCGGCGGACTCGGGCTCCGGCTCCGGCTCCCCGAACAGCCGCAGCAGCCGTCCGGCGGCGGAGGGCCGGGCGTGCACCGCGCGGCACAGGGTGTGCAGGCTGCGCTCGTGCTCCGTGTCGAGGCCGTCCCCGCGTCCCTCCACCCGGAACGATCCGCCGAGGAAGACCAGCGACGCCACCCGCTCCGGATGCGCCCGCGCCAGGGCGACGGCCTCCTTCGGCCCGGTGCACCAGCCCACCAGGTGGGCGGCGCCGATGCCCTCGCGCCGCAGCACGGCGGCCGTCTCCGGCGCTCCCGTCCGCTGCCGCTGCGCGCCGGACGGCTGGACCAGCAGGACTCGCCGCCGCGCCGCGAGCCGTCGCATCAGCGGGTACCAGAAGTCGGGGCCCTGCCCCAGCGCCCCGACCAGCACCACCGGCAGCGCGTCGGTGCCGCCGGGAGGCGGCCCGGCGGTGCGGTACGCCACCGTTCCCTGCCCGTCCCGGGCGGGGGACGTGCCCGTGCCGAGGGTCCCGACGAAGGCGGTTGTTCCGAGCAACCGCTTCTCCCGCGCGGCCCTCTGCCCCTCGTTGACCGCGCGCAGCAGCCCGCGCTGCGCCGGCGGGCGCATGGCGGCCACCTGCGCACCGGGCCCCAGCACGTCGTACGCGTCCAGGATACCGCCGGCCCGTCCGGCACCCTCCAGCACGCCGGTCAGCCGCCGGCACAACAGCCGGTCCACGGCGTTGAGTTCGCCGGGCGAGGCGACGGCGGTCAGGCGGATGCCGTACACGTCGGAGATCCGGTCGCACAGCTCGGCGAGAGGCGTGGCGCGCGGGGACGCCACCCGGCACACGCGGCCCGCGGTCGCCACCGACGCGCTCAGCGCGAACAGCAGGCGTACGGCGTCCTCGACGGGCAGCAGCGGCAGAGCCGCGCCGGGCGGTGCGACGAACCGCAGCGGCTCGCGCTCGAACCAGCCGGGCGCCCGGGCGCGCACCTCCGCGACGGTCTCCTCCACCGCGGCCAGCAGACGGTGCAGCCCCGCCGGGGTTCCCGGCGTCCGCCCGTCCGCCGTGACGGGGCAGGCCACCCGCAGCACCCGCAGCGTCACGCCCAGGCGCGCGCACTCCTCGGCAGCGGCCCGTTCCATGGCGGACACCACGTCCGCGACCGCGGCGGCGGCGGGCGGCACGCACGCCGTGCCCGCAGGACCGCCGGCGGGCGGGAGCGGCATCGGCACCGCGGCCTCCGCGGAAACCGCCA
>NZ_BDJC01000077.1 GCF_002005565.1 Streptomyces sp. JHA26
GGGCACGGCGGCGCTGCCGCTGTGCTGCGGGATCGCCGCGCTCTGTCTCACCGGGTGCGCGCTGCGGCTGCTGGGCCGGCCGGCCGCCCATGCCTGACGTCCCCGCGCCCGGCGCCGGGCCGCCGCCGTCTCCCGGGGGCCGCTCGTCCCGCCCCACCACCGACCCGCCCACCGACCGGAAGGACCCCGCGTGACCTCCACACCGCTCGCCGCCGTCACCGGAGCCGAGGGATTCATCGGCTCCCACCTCACCGAGGCGCTCGTGGCCTCCGGGCACCGGGTGAGGGCCATGGCGCAGTACAACTCCTTCTCCTCCTACGGCTGGCTGGAGACCCTCTCCCCCGACGTCCTCGACCAGGTCGAGATCGTCCTCGGCGACGTCCGCGACCCCGGCTCGGTCCGGCACCTGGTGGAGGGCGCCGACTGCGTGTACCACCTGGCCGCCCTCATCGCGATCCCGTACTCCTACCGGGCGCCGCACAGTTACGTGGACACCAATGTCACCGGCACCCTGAACGTGCTGGAGGCGGTGCGCGCCCAGGGCACGCCCCGGCTGGTGCACACCTCCACCAGCGAGACGTACGGCACCGCGCAGACGGTGCCGATCACGGAGGACCACCCGATCAACACCCAGTCGCCGTACGCCGCTTCGAAGGCGGGCGGGGACCGGCTGGCCGACAGCTACCACGCCAGCTTCGACACCCCGGTGGTGACGCTGCGGCCCTTCAACACGTACGGCCCCCGGCAGTCCATGCGGGCGGTGATCCCGACCGTCATCGGCCAGGTGGCCGCCGGGGAGCGGACCATCACCCTCGGGGACCTGCGTCCCACCCGGGACTTCACCTTCGTCGAGGACACCGCGCAGGCCTTCCTCGCGGTGGGCACCGCGCCCGCCGAACGGGTCGTGGGCCGCACCTTCAACGCCGGCACGGGCGGCGAGATCTCGGTCGGCGACCTGGTGGCGCTCATCGGCAAGGTGATGGACACGCCGCTCGACGTGCGGGAGGACGCCCAGCGGCTGCGGCCCGCGAACTCCGAGGTGATGCGGCTGGTCGCGGACGCGAGCAGGCTGCGGGAGGCGACCGGCTGGGGGCCGGCGCACGATCTGGAGCGGGGCCTCGCGCGCACGGTGGAGTTCTTCCGCGATCCGGCCAACCTGGCCCGCTACAAGACCGGCATCTACAACATCTGACCCGTACCGGCACGTTGACCGAGGGGGAACCTCATGCACGCAGTGATCCTGGCCGGGGGCAAGGGCGTCCGGCTGCGGCCCTACACCACCGCGCTGCCCAAGCCGCTCGTGCCCATCGGCGACCAGCACGCCATCCTCGAGATCGTCCTGCGCCAGCTCGCCTCGGCCGGGTTCACCGGCTGCACCATCGCCATAGGCCACCTCGGTGAGATCATCCGCGCCTACGTCGGCGACGGCTCCCAGTGGGGCCTGACCGTGGACTACTCCACGGAGGAGAGCCCGCTGGGCACGATGGGGCCGCTGCTGACGATGCGCGAGCGGCTGCCGGAGCACTTCCTGGTGATGAACGGCGACATCCTCACCGACCTCGACTACGCCGACGTCCTGCGCCGGCACAGGGACACCGGTGCGCCGCTGACGATCGCCACGTACGCCCGCAAGGTGCACATCGACTTCGGGGTGCTGACCACCGACGCGAGCAGGGTCGTCGCGTTCACCGAGAAGCCCAGCATGGACTACCGCGTCTCCATGGGCGTGTACGGGCTGTCCCGGGCGACCCTCGACGGCTACACCGCCGGGCTGCCGCTGGGCTTCGACGAGCTGGTGCTGGACCTGCTGCGGGCCGGCGACCCGCCGCACGCCTACGAGTTCGACGGGTACTGGCTCGACATCGGCCGCCCGGACGACTACGACCGGGCGAACGCCGAGTTCACCAGCCGAAAGTCCCTGCTGCTCAAGGGAGCCTGAGCACCGCATGCGCATCCTCGTTGTGGGCTTCACCGGTTATCTGGGCGCCCATGTCGCCGAGCGGCTCCGTGCCCTGCCGGGCGCGCGGGTCCTCGGCGGCGGCCGCTCGCCCGGCGCCGAGGTCCCGGTCGACCTCGCCGCCGACTCCGTCGACGGGCTGGCCCAGGCCCTGGCGTCGGTGGCGCCCGACGCCGTCGTCAACTGCGCGGGGGCCACCGGCGGTGACGCGGTGGCGCTCGCCGAGCTCAACGCCCGCGGCCCCGCCGTCCTGTGCGCGGCACTGCGCCGGGCCGCTCCCACGGCCCGGCTGGTCCACCTCGGCTCGGCCGCCGAGTACGGGCCGGGCGAGGCCCACGTCAGGGTGACGGAGTCGGCGCCCGCCCGTCCCCTCACCGTCTACGGGGCCACCAAGCTCGCCGGCACGGTCACGGTCACCGCGTCCGGCCTGAGTGCGGTGGTCCTGCGCGTCGGCAACCCGGTGGGGCCCGGCGCCCCGGCCACCGGCTTGCCCGGCCGGGTCACCGCGCTGCTGCAAAAGGCGGGCACGGACCCGGACGCGGTGCTGCGGCTCGGTGACCTGTCGGCGTACCGGGACTTCGTCGACGTGCGCGACGTCGCGGGGGCGGTGGAGCGGGCGGTGACCGCGCCCGGCCCGGTCCCCGGGGTCCTCAACGTCGGCGGCGGGGACGCCGTGCCGGTGCGCGACCTGGTGCGGACGCTGGCGGAGACGGCCGGCTTCCGGGGCCGGATCGAGGAGCGGGGCGCCGGGTCGGTCCGTTCCGGGCAGGTGTCCTGGCAGTGTTCCGACATCTCCGCCGCGCGGGCCGCGCTCGGCTGGGAGCCGTCGTACACGCTCGGCGAGTCCCTGTCCGCGCTGTGGTCGGCCGGCGTGCCGGCACCGTCCCTCCGCGCCGAGAGCGACGTCCCGTCGTGAGCCTGCTGGTCCCGCTGTACGTCCACCCCGCCGAGGACCCGGGCGCCTGGCACCGGCTGATCACCGCGGCCGACCGCACGTACGGCGTCGTGATCAACCCCGCGAGCGGGCCGGGCGAGGCGCCCGATCCGGCGTTCACCGCCGCGGCCGGGGCGCTGCGCGCGGCGGGCGCCCGGCTGCTCGGCTACGTCGACACGGACTACGGCACCCGCCCCGCGGCCGACGTCGTCGAGGACGCCCGGCGGCACCGGGAGTGGTACGCGGCCGACGGGTGCTTCCTGGACCGGGTGAGCGCGGCCAGGAGCGAGCTGCCCGCCCACAGGGCGCTGGTGCGTGTCCTGCGGCGGCAGGGAACGACGTGCGTCGTGCTGAACCCGGGAGTCCACCCGGCGCCCGGCTACGCCCGGCTCGCCGACCTGGTCGTCACCTTCGAGGGGCCCTGGTCCGCCTACGTGTCGGCGTTCAGCCGGCCCGACTGGACGCGCCGGCACCCGCCCGAGCGGTTCTGCCACCTGGTGTACGGCGTCCCGGAGGCCCTGGCCCCGCTCGCCGTGCGCACCGCCCGCGAGCGGGGCGCCGCGGTCAGCGGGCCGGTGACGGGAGAGCCGCCCAATCCGTGGGCCCGCCTGACGCCCGTCCTGACCGGGGCGCGGCGATGAGGAGGGGGCGGGGGCCGGCCGCCGTGCTGTCCGCGCTGCTCCTCGCGGTGCTGACCGCCTGTTCGGGCGGCGGGGGCGGCGAGGACCGCGGGCCGGATCCCGCGCCCCGCCGGGCCCTGTGGCAGCCGCGCCCCGGACTGGCCTGGCAGTGGCAGCTCGACGGCCGGGTGGACCCGTCGGCCGACGTACCGGTCTACGACATCGACGGCTTCGAGAACAGTGCGGCGGACGTGGCCCGCCTCCACCGCGCCGGCCGCAAGGTGATCTGCTACGTCAACGTGGGCGCCTGGGAGAGCTTCCGCCCGGACAGAAACGACTTCCCCCGGGCGGTGCTGGGCGCGCCCAACGGCTGGCGGGGCGAGCGGTGGCTCGACATCCGGCGCGTCTCCGTGCTGCGGCCGATCATGGAGCGGCGGTTCGACATGTGCCGGGACAAGGGGTTCGACGCGGTGGAACCCGACCTGGTGGAGGGGTACGGCAACGAGACCGGCTTCCCGCTCACCGCCCGGGACCAGCTGGCGTACAACCGCATGATCGCGGAGATCGCCCACGAGCGCGGCCTGTCCGTGGGTCTCAAGAACGACCTGCCGCAGATCCCGCAGCTGGTGGACGACTTCGACTTCGCGGTCAACGAGGAGTGCGCGCAGTACGGCGAGTGCGAGCGGCTGACGCCGTTCGTGGAGGCCGGCAAGGCGGTCTTCCACGTCGAGTACGCCGAGCCGACCGGCCGTTTCTGCCCGCAGTCGCGCCGGCTGGGACTCTCGTCGATGCTGAAGAAGCCGGAGCTCGGGGTCTGGCGACGGGCCTGTTGACCGCGGGGTGCGGCAGGATGGAGCCATGAGCGTAGTCAAGATCAACGTACTGACCGTGCCGGCCGAACAGCGCGAGACGCTGGAGAAGCGCTTCGCCTCGCGTGCCCACGCGGTGGAGAACTCCGACGGCTTCGAGTGGTTCGAGCTGCTGCGCCCCGTCGAGGGCACCGACACCTACCTCGTCTACACGCGCTGGCGCGACGAGGAGTCCTTCCAGGCGTGGATGGAGGGCCCCATGAAGACGGCGCACCAGGGCGGCGGCGAGGGCGGCGAGCGTCCCAGGCCGGCGGCGAGCGGATCCACGCTGTGGTCGTTCGAGGTGGTGCAGCAGGCGGCCCCGAAGGGCGCGTGAACCCGGCGGTGGCGTCCGGGACCGGTCCCGGACGCCACCGCCGTCGTGTCGGCTCGGCTCAGCTCAGCACGACGAGGAGGTCGCCGCCCTCCACCTGCTGGATGCGGTTGATGGCGAGCCTGCCGACGGTGCCGGACTTCGGCGCGGTGATGGCGGCCTCCATCTTCATCGCCTCGATGGTGGCCACGGTGGCACCGGCCTCCACCGCGTCGCCCTCGGCGACGGCGAGGGTCACCACGCCGGCGAACGGCGCGGCGACGTGGCCGGGGTCGGTCCGGTCGGCCTTCTCGGTGACCGGGACGTCGGAGGCGGCGGCGCGGTCGCGGACCTGGATGGGCCGCAGCTGGCCGTTGAGCGTGGACATCACGGTGCGCATGCCGCGTTCGTCGGCGTCGCCGACCGCCTGGAGCTCGATGAGCAGCCGCACGCCCGGGTCGAGGTCGACCGTGTACTCCTTGCCCGGGCGCAGCCCGTAGAAGAAGTCCTTGCTGTCGAGGACGCTGGTGTCGCCGTAGGAGGCCCGGTGGGTGTCGAACTCGCGGGCCGGTCCCGGGAACAGCAGCCGGTTGAGCGTCGCCCGGCGGTCCTTGGCCAGGCCGGCGCGGTCGTCCTCGGACAGTTCGGCGAGCGGCTTGCCCTCGGCGCGGCCCCGCAGCGCCTTGCTGCGGAACGGCTCGGGCCAGCCGCCGGGCGGGGTGCCGAGCTCGCCGCGCAGGAAGCCGATGACGGAGTCGGGGATGTCGAACCGGTCGGGGTCGGCCTCGAAGTCCACCGGGGAGACGCCGGCCCCCACCAGGTGCAGGGCGAGGTCGCCGACCACCTTGGAGGAGGGCGTGACCTTCACCAGCCGGCCCAGCATGCGGTCGGCGGCGGCGTACATCGCCTCGATCTCCTCGAAGCGGTCGCCGAGGCCCAGCGCGATGGCCTGGGTGCGCAGGTTGGAGAGCTGGCCGCCGGGGATCTCGTGGTGGTAGACGCGGCCGGTCGGGGAGGCGAGGCCCGCCTCGAAGGGGGCGTAGACCTTGCGGACGCTCTCCCAGTACGGCTCCAGGTCGCCGACGGCCTGGAGGTCGAGGCCGGTGGGCCGCTCGGTGTGGTCGGTGGCGGCGACGATCGCCGACAGGGAGGGCTGCGAGGTGGTGCCCGCCATCGACGCCACCGCCCCGTCCACCGCGTCCGCGCCGGCCTGGATCGCGGCGAGGTAGGTGGCGAGCTGGCCGCCGGTGGTGTCGTGGGTGTGCAGGTGCACCGGCAGGTCGAACTCGCGGCGCAGCGCGGAGACGAGGGTGGCGGCGGCCGGGGCGCGCAGCAGGCCGGCCATGTCCTTGACGGCCAGCACGTGGGCGCCGGCGTCCACGATCTTCTCGGCGAGCCGCAGGTAGTAGTCGAGGGTGTAGAGCTGCTCGGACGGGTCGGACAGGTCGGCGGTGTAGCACAGGGCCACCTCCGCGACCGCCGTGCCGGTCTCGCGTACGGCGTCGATGGCGGGCCGCATCTGGTCGACGTCGTTGAGGGCGTCGAAGATGCGGAAGACGTCGATGCCGGTGGCCGCGGCCTCCTGCACGAAGGCGTCGGTGACCTCGGTCGGGTACGGGGTGTAGCCCACGGTGTTGCGGCCGCGCAGCAGCATCTGGAGGCAGATGTTGGGCACCGCCTCGCGCAGGGCGGCCAGCCGCTCCCACGGGTCCTCGGCGAGGAAGCGCAGCGCGACGTCGTAGGTGGCGCCGCCCCAGCACTCCAGGGACAACAGCCCGGGCAGGGTGCGGGCGACCAGGGGGGCGACGGCGAGCATGTCCTTGGTGCGCACCCGGGTGGCGAGCAGCGACTGGTGGGCGTCGCGGAAGGTGGTGTCGGTGACGCCGATGGTGGGTGACTCGCGCAGCCGGCGGGCGAAGCCCTCGGGGCCGAGCTCGGCGAGCAGCTGCCGGGAACCGGCCGGGGGTTCACCGGCGGGCAGCGGCGGCAGCTTGGTCAGCGGGTCGGCCAGTTCGGGGCGTTCGCCGTGCGGCTTGTTGACCGTGACGTCGGCGAGGTAGGTCAGCAGCTTCGTGCCGCGGTCGGCGGAGTGCCGGGCGGTGAGCAGGTGCGGGCGCTGCTCGATGAACGACGTGGTGACCTGCCCGGCCTGGAAGTCCGGGTCGTCCAGCACCGCCTGGAGGAACGGGATGTTGGTGGCGACGCCGCGGATGCGGAACTCGGCCACGGCACGCCGGGCGCGGTTCACGGCGGTGGCGAAGTCCCGGCCCCGGCAGGAGAGCTTGACCAGCATCGAGTCGAAGTGCGCGCTGATCTCCGTACCGGCGTGGGTGGTGCCGCCGTCGAGACGGATGCCCGAGCCGCCGGGCGAGCGGTAGGCGCTGATCGTGCCGGTGTCCGGGCGGAAGCCGTTGGCGGGGTCCTCGGTGGTGATGCGGCACTGGAGGGCCGCGCCGCGCAGGGTGATGTCCTCCTGGGCGAGGCCGAGGTCGGCCAGGGTCTCGCCGGCGGCGATGCGCAGCTGGGACTGGACCAGGTCGACGTCGGTGACCTCCTCGGTGACCGTGTGCTCGACCTGGATCCGGGGGTTCATCTCGATGAAGACGTGGTTGCCGTCGCGGTCGACGAGGAACTCGACGGTGCCGGCGTTGCGGTAGCCGATCCGCCGGGCGAAGTTCACGGCGTCGGCGCAGATCCGCTCGCGCAGCTCCGGGTCGAGGCCGGGGGCGGGCGCCAGCTCGATCACCTTCTGGTGGCGGCGCTGCAGCGAACAATCCCGCTCGAAGAGGTGGATGACGCCGCCCTGTCCGTCGGCGAGGATCTGCACCTCGATGTGGCGGGGTTCGACGACCGCCTTCTCCAGGAAGACCGTGGGGTCGCCGAAGGCGGAGGCGGCCTCGCGGGACGCCGCCTCGATGGACTCGCGCAGCTGGGCGGGATCCTCGACGCGGCGCATGCCGCGGCCGCCGCCGCCCGCGACGGCCTTGACGAACACGGGGAAGCCGATGCCGTCGGCGGCGCGGACGAGTTCGTCGACGTCGGTGGAGGGGGCGGAGGATCCGAGGACCGGTACCCCGGCCTCACGGGCGGCGGCCACGGCGCGGGCCTTGTTGCCGGTCAGCTCCAGGATCTGCGCGCTCGGCCCGACGAACGTGATGCCCGCCTCCTCGCAGGCCCGGGCGAGCTCGGGGTTCTCGGACAGGAATCCGTAGCCCGGGTAGACCGCGTCCGCCCCAGCGCGGCGTGCCGCGCGCACGATCTCCTCGACGGAGAGGTAGGCGCGCACCGGGTGCCCCGGTTCCCCGATCTCGTACGCCTCGTCGGCCTTGAGCCGGTGCAGCGAGTTGCGGTCCTCGTGCGGGAAGACCGCGACGGTGCGCGCGCCCAGTTCGTAGCCTGCGCGGAACGCGCGAATCGCGATCTCACCGCGGTTGGCGACCAGCACCTTGCGGAACATTCTGGATCCCTTCAGCCTGCCGGTGACGAAAGACCATGGTGTCGGCGGCACCGCCGGTACGCCATGTGAGCCGGGCCACTCCCGAGGGTTTCCCGGGCCCCGGCTTCCTCAGCGGATCCTGTCGGCTTTCTTAAGGCTTCTTGAAGATGACCTCCGAGGGGCGTGTCCGCACGGTGCCCGTCCTAGGCTCTCGGCAACCCCCCACGGTCCCGGTGGGCGCGCTCGCGTCCACCGGGTCTCCCGCTGCCGACCGACAGACCGAGGTGTCCTGCCGCATGGGTTCCCGCCGAGCCGCTCGTCCGTCCCGTTCCCACGCCCGCCCCCACCGCGGGCCGGGGAGGCGCGGCACCGCGCTGGTGCTCGGCGTCGCCGTCACGGCGGGCCTCGGGATCACGCTGGCCGTGACCGGGGGCGAGGACGACCCTCCCGCGGACCGGGTGGTGACGAGCGCCGCCGGTGAGGGGCCGGACAAGGAGGAGGCGGCGGGGGGTGCGACGGCGCCGGTCTCCCCGTCGGCGAGCCCGAGTGCCACGGCGAGCGCCTCGCCCCGGGTGGGCGCAGCACCCGGCGCGGAGCCGTCGAGGACGGCGCGTGCGTCCGCCGGGCAAGCGGAGAAGTCCCCCCGGCCCGCGTCCACGGCTCCCGCGAGGGCGACGGTGAAGAGCGGATCCGACCGGTCCGCGGGAGGCGGCGGCACGGGCTCCGGCAGTGGATCGGGTTCCGGCTCGGGGTCGGGTTCCGGCTCGGGATCGGGATCGGGGTCGGGTTCGGGGTCGGCAGCGGGTTCGGGCTCGGGTTCCGGCGGGGTGGGTGGGGTCGAGGCGCAGGTCCTCGCACTCGTCAACGAGGAGCGGGCCGCGGCCGGCTGCTCGCCGGTCACGGCGAACGACCGGCTGACCCGGGCCGCCGACGACTACAGCGACGTCATGGCCGCGAGCGGGGTGATGTCCCACACCGGACCCGACGGCTCCACGATGACGAGCCGCGTCGAGGCCGCCGGCTACGCGTGGTCCACGCTCGGCGAGAACATAGCCCGGGGGCAGTCCGACGCCGCCTCGGTGATGGAGTCGTGGATGAACAGCCCGGGGCACCGGGCGAACATACTCAACTGCTCCTTCGAGGAGCTGGGGGTCGGCGTGCACTTCGGCGACGGCGGCCCCTGGTGGACGCAGGACTTCGGCGCGGGCCGCTGACGCCGGTCAGCGGCCGGCGTCGGCGAGCGCGAACGACACCCGCACCCGGGCGCCGCCCAGCGGTGAGCGGGTGATCGCCAGCTCGCCGTCCGCCGTGCGGGCCGCCCGGGCCACGATGTCCAGGCCGAGCCCGGTGGACCCGCCGACGCTGACGCCCCGGGTGAGCGCGGCCTCGGGATCCGCGACGCCCGGTCCGGCGTCGTCCACGGTGAGGACCACGTGCCGGTCGGCCCGTTCCACGCGGACGGCGAAGGCCGTGCCCTCGGGGGTGTGCCGGAAGACGTTGCCGATCAGGGCGTCGACGACGGCCGCCAGGTCGTCCTCGGGGAAGGCGACCGGCGTGGGGCGCGGGGTGAAGGACCGCTCGTAGGGCCGTTCCTGCTGGGTGGCCAGGACCGACCAGAAGTCCAGGCGCGCGGCGACCACCTCGGCCGCGTCGCTCCCCCTGGCCGTTCCCGTGCCCCCGCCGCCGAGCTGGGCGGCGGCCAGGGGCGTACGGGCCGCCGCGATGATCGCGTCGAGTTCGCTCTCCAGCTGCCCGGCGGCCTCCGTGACCCGCCGGGCACCGGGCGTCGCGCCCATCCGGTCGGCCTCCAGGTAGAGGGCGGTCAGCGGGGTGCGCAGCCGGTGGGAGAGGTCGGCGACCAGTTCCCGTTCGACGGCGAGCAGGTCGACGACCCGGTCGGCCATGGTGTTGAACGCCGCCCCGGCCTCCTGCAGCTCGGGCGGGCCGTCCGGTTCCACCCGTACGTCCAGATCGCCGGAGCCGAGGGCCAGCGAGGCGCGCTTCAGGCTCCGGGAGGAGCGCACGACGCGGGCGCCGAGCCGGTCGGCGACCAGCACCGAGCCGCCGACCAGGCCGAGCGCGAGGAGCGCCATCACACCCCACGAGGCGGCCACGCCGCGGGTCAGGTCGGCGGCCGGTACGTAGGCCTCCACGACGGCGACCCGGTCGCCGCGCAGGACGACGGGCTGGAGGTAGACCCAGCCGTCGGCGGTGTCCACGGCGAGCGTCTCGCGTCCGCGCACCGCCCGGTCGAGGGCGTCCTCGGGCGCGTGCGGGGTGCCCACGAAGCCACCGTCGGGCAGCCGCACCACGAGCTGGTCCGGGGAGCCGAGTTCGGTGACGGCCTGCTGCACGTCGGCGCGCCGGGTGGTGAGGGCGAGCACCGGGGAGAGGGCGGCGGCCCGCTGCTCGGCGGCGGTGGTGACCCGGTCGCGGGCCTGTTCGCGCACGAGGAGGGCGAGCGGGATGAGGAAGGACAGGGCCACCATCGAGGTGACGGCCAGGGCGATGCCGGCGAGGGCACGCCTCATGGCGAACCGACCAGTTTGATGCCGATGCCGCGCACGGTCTGCAGATAGCGGGGTTCGCGCGCCCTCTCGCCCATCTTGCGGCGGAGCGCGGAGAGGTGGACGTCCACCGTCTGCTCCTCCAGATACGGCTGCTGCCACACCTCGGTGAGTATCCGCTGCCTCGATATGACCTGGTCGGCGTGGGCGGCCAGGTAGGCGAGCAGGTCGAACTCGCGGCGGGTCAGGGGGAGTTCGCGCCCGGCTAGGTGGGCGGTGCGTGCGGCGGGGTCGATGCGCAGGTCGCCGACCCGGACGAGGGGCGGCCGCGCGGCGCGTACGTCGGCGGGCGCGGACCGGCGCAGGACGGCGGCGAGGCGGGCCGCGAGCTGGCCGCCGGAGAAGGGCTTGACCAGGTAGTCGTCGGCGCCGGCGTTGAGCAGCCGGATGATCTCGGTCTCGTCGTCCCGCGCGGTGGCGACCAGCACGGGCACGCGGGAGATGCCCCGGATCATGCGGAGCACGTCGAGTCCGTCGAGGTCGGGCAGCCCGAGGTCGAGCACCACGATGTCCGGCGGGCTCTGGGTGATCTCGCGCAGCGCCTCGAAACCCTGGTGAGCGGTCCTGACCGCGTAGCCGTGTCCGGTCAGGACCTCGATCAGCGCGGCCCGGATCACGGGGTCGTCCTCGACGACAAGTACACAGGCCATGGGCAGGCACGTTAGCCGGTCCGTCACCATGGTGTCGTGTCCCGCCTCCTGCGTTACCTGCTCATCTGGCTGTCGTGCACGGCGGCCAGTGTCACGGCCGTCATCCTCACCATCCACTTCGTGGTGGGCTCCACCCGGCCCACCGCGCCGGTCGCGCAGTCGGCGCCGCCGCAGGAGCTCCCGGTGTCGCCGCGGCCCGCGCCGTCGCCGAGCCCGGAGCGCTCCTCCCCCGGCCCTTCGCCGACCGGGGAGAAGCCCCGCCCGACGCCTTCCCGCACTCGTGAGGAGCCGCCCGAGCCGAGTCCGGCGCCGACGACGCCGACCGCCCGCGCCACCTCCCCGCGGCCTTCGGCGGGCGGGGGCGAGCGGGGGTGCGAGGAGGGCGGTGCGGGTGTCTACACGGTGCCCTCGCGGGGCGGCAGGGCGACCGTGCGCTTCGGGGACGGCGGGGTGTGCCTGGTGTCGGCGGTGCCGGAGCAGGGCTTCACGGTGAGTACGAGTCAGAGCGCGGCCGAGACGCTGACGGTGACCTTCTCGGCGAGCCGCCACCGGTCGGAGATCACCGCGACGACCGAGCCGCGCAGCCAGGCCAGTGTGCGGGAGGTCTCGTTCTGACGCTCGCGGTCGCCGGGCGGGCCGAGTGGTCGCCCGCCGTGTCGCGGGCGCGGACGACGAAGGGGCAGGCGGTGCCCGGGGCGTGCCACGGCCCGGCGGACGAGGTCGTCCCCGGTCCGCCGGGCCGTGGCACGGAAGCCTCACCGCCGCAGACGCTCCAGCACCGCACGCATCGCCCGGCGCACCGCGTCGCGTGACTCGTCGGTCACGTCGCGGGTCTCGAAGCCGTGGTGGCCGTGCGGTACGTCGACCACCTCGACGTCGGCCCCGCACTCCTCGGCGGCGGTCAGGAACTCCTCGACGCCGGCGGCGATCTCGGCCATCTCCAGGCCCACCCGGGTGAGGACCACGGGCAGGTCGCCGGCCTTCGCCACCGCGCGCACCGGGTGGAACCGGGTGCCGGACATCCCCCAGGCGGGCAGGGGCGCCAGGACCGGGTAGGTGGCCGCCAGGCAGCGCAGCCACGGTGGGGGCGCGCCCAGCCAGTCGGCGGTCATCGGCCCGCCGCCCGAGAAGAACCACAACGCGACGCGGTCCGCGTCCACTCGGGGGTCGGCCCGGATCCGTTCCACCGCGTCGGCCACGTCCGCGGCGGCCCGCTCGTAGTCGGCGAGGTCGTGCAGCCGGTGGGCGACGACCGCGCCCACCACGCCGTTTCCGGCCGCGTACCTGGCGTACCCGGTCAGCGTCGGCCAGTCCCTCGGCTCCGGCCGGGCGTCGGCCGCCACCGGGCCGCCGTGCACGAACACCACCGCCGGTCGCGGGCCGCCGGTGCCGGCGTCGGCGTCGGCGTCGGCGTCGGCGTCGGCGTCGGCGTCGGCGTCGGGGAGGTAGAGGTCGACGTTCTCCGTCCGCTCCCGCGGGAGTTCGGGCACGTCCAGCAGGAACGTCCCCGGCCGAGCGGGTGGTTCGGCCGGCTCCAGCCGGTGTCCCCCGCCGGCGGCGGCCCGTAGCAGGACGTCCGCCAGATCGGTGGGGCAGGACAGCATCGGCCAGTGTCCGGTGGGGAGTTCGAAGAAGGACACCTGGGGATCGACGAGGGCGCGCAGGGCGGGGTCGCCGAATCCGACCAGCATCTGGACCATCTCGATGCTCGATCCGTTGGCGGTGCACAGCACGCCGGTGGTGGGGACCCCGGCCACCGCGCCGGTCAGCCGGAGCGGCTCGAGCAGGGTACCGAGCGGCTGCGGTGCGGCGAGGGCGGTGAGCCGGTCCAGCGCGGCGTCGGTGAGGCCCGCCGTGCTGCCCCAGCGCTGCCACTCGTCGCGGGCCGGGGGCGGCAGCTCCCCCTCGGTGCCCGCTCCCCCGCCGGCCTCGGCGCTCTCGGCCAGCCGCGCGCGCAGCGACTGGTCGGGGACGGCGGCCAGGGCCGGGACGCCGTCGCGGGGCATCGCCGCGTCCAGGTACACGATCCGGTCGATCCGCTCCGCCCGCCGGTCGGCGGCACCGAGCACGGGGTGGATGCCGTAGTCGTGACCGACCAGCACGATCCGCCGGCCGTCCCCCGGGCCGTCCTCCGCGTCGACCGCGTCGATCGCCGCGAGCACGTCCGCGACGTGTGTCTCCAGATCGGTGCCGGCCGGTGCGGTGCCGCGCGGCCCGTCGAGCCCGGTGAGGGCCACCGGGTACGCCCCGGCGCCCGCGGCGGCCAGGCGCGCCGCGGTGCCCTCCCACACGTGTGTGCCGGTGAACATGCCCGGCACCAGGATGAACGCGGTCATGGTCTCTCCTCCGTACGCCGTCGCGCGGACCGGTCCGATCGCCCGTCCGCGCTCGCCGGTACGGTAGGAACTCCCCCTGAGGGAGGTTCAAGTGTTCACGTCGCGCGAGGGGTTGTGCGGGATCGGCGAGCTCGCCGAGCGGGCGGGCGTCACGGTCAAGACCGTCCGCTTCTACTCGGACCGCGGTCTGCTGCCGGAGGCGTCCCGCAGCGCCGGCGGGCACCGCCGGTACGGCCCGGAGGCTCTCGGCAGGCTGCGTCTGATCCGTTCGCTGCGGGCCCTCGGGCTGGCGGTGCCCGAGGTGCGCCGCGTGCTCGACGAGGAGGACGGAGCGGGCGGCGTGCTGGAGGACGCCGTCGCCGGGCGGCTGCGGGAGGTCGGTTCCGAGCTCAGGGCGTTGCGCTGGCGGGAGGCGGCGCTGCGGCTGGTGCACGAGTGCCCGCCCGGGGAGCGTGCCGAGCGACTGGGGCTGGTCGGCACGGTGACCTCCCCGCCGAGCACGGCGCCGCTGGTCCGGTTCTGGCGCGGCTGGCTGCCGCCGCGGATGCCGGCACGGGCGACCTCCGCGTTCCTGGAGGTGGCGGTGCCCCGGCCGCCCGACGACCCGGCCCCCGCCCAGGTCCTCGCCTTCGCCCGGCTCAACGCCCTCACGCTCGCCCCGTGCCCGGGCACCGCGCAGCCGCAGCCCGTGGCGCACCGGGCCGCCGGGGCGCGGGGCGCCGCGGTGCTCTACACGGGGCTGGCCGAGGCGTACGAGCTGGCGGGGGTGCCGTTGCGCCGGGGCGCGGACCCGCACGCGGGTGAGGCCCTGGACTGTTTCGTGAACGCCTACACGAGCGCGTACGGCGTCCGTGACACTCCGGACTTCCGCCGTGTGCTGGCCCGGCAGCTCGCCGCGGATCCGCGGATCGACCGCTACTGGGAACTGGTGGCCGACGTGATCACCCCGCCGGGCGCCCGGCCGGAGCCGACGCCCGGTGCCGCGCACGACTGGCTCCTCGCCGCGCTCCGGGCGCAGACGGCGGCCTGAGCGGTCCGTCCGCGCGGGGCACGGTCAGGGCACGTCGCCCCGCCAGTCGAAGCGGCGGGTGTCGCCGGGCCTCGGCCCGTAGACGGACCGGCCGCCCGGGCCGTAACGGCCTATCTCCGTCGCCAGTGCCACTCCCTGGTCGCGTTCGTCCTCGGAGAGGTCCGTGACGTCCAGCAGCAGGCCGTCCAGGGGGCCGCCGACCAGGTGCGCGTACGCGCGTCCCGTCCGCGGCCCGGGGTTGTCGTGGTCGGCGCCGTAGACCCGGCCTCGCATGAACTCCACCTCATCCATGGCAGGCAGCCTCGCATCCGCCACTGACAACGCGGACGGACGGGCCCGGGCCGGCGGACGGACCGGCCCGGGCCTCACGGTCGTCAGACCAGGTCGAAGCGGTCGAGGTTCATGACCTTGACCCAGGCGGCGACGAAGTCGTGCACGAACTTCTCCTTGGCGTCGTCGGAGGCGTAGACCTCGGCGAGGGCGCGCAGTTCGGAGTTCGAGCCGAAGACCAGGTCGGCGCGGGAGCCGGCCCACCTGACCTCGCCGGTGGCGGCGTCGCGCCCCTCGAACGTGGTCTGGTCCTCGGACGTCGCCTTCCACGTGGTGCCGAGGTCGAGCAGGTTGACGAAGAAGTCGTTGGTGAGCGAGCCGGGCGTCCTGGTGAAGACACCGAGCTGGGACTGCTGGTGGTTGGCGCCCAGCACCCGCAGGCCACCGACCAGGACGGTCATCTCGGGTGCGCTCAGCGTGAGCAGGTTCGCCCGGTCGAGCAGCAGGTACTCGGCCGGCAGGCGGTTGCCCTTGCCGAGGTAGTTGCGGAACCCGTCGGCGGTCGGCTCGAGCGCCTCGAACGACTCGACGTCGGTGTGCTCCTCCGTGGCGTCCACGCGACCCGGGGTGAACGGCACCTCCACCTGGAAGCCGGCTTCCTTGGCGGCCTTCTCGACGGCGGCGGAGCCGCCGAGGACGATCAGGTCGGCCAGGGACACCTTCTTGGCGCCGGAGTTGAACTCCTGTCGGACGCCCTCCAGGACCCGCAGGACCTGCGCCAGCTCGTCGGGCTCGTTGACCTCCCAGCCGCGCTGCGGCTCCAGGCGGATGCGGGCGCCGTTGGCACCGCCGCGCTTGTCGCTGCCGCGGAAGGTGGACGCCGAGGCCCACGCGGTGGACACCAGCTGGGAGACGGACAGGCCGGACTCGAGGAGCTTGGTCTTGAGGACGGCGACGTCCTCGGCGTCGATGGCCTCGCCCTCCGCCTCGGGCAGCGGGTCCTGCCACAGCAGCGTCTCCTCCGGGACCTCCGGGCCGAGGTACAGGGACTTGGGGCCCATGTCGCGGTGGGTCAGCTTGTACCAGGCGCGGGCGAAGGCGTCCGCGAACTCCTCGGGGTTCTCGTAGAACCGGCGGGAGATCGGCTCGTAGATCGGGTCGAAGCGCAGCGACAGGTCGGTGGTGAGCATCCTCGGGCGGTGCTTCTTCGACGGGTCGTGCGCGTCGGGGACGATCTCCGGGGCGTCCTTGGCCACCCACTGGTGGGCACCGGCGGGGCTCTGCTCGAGCTCGTACTCGAACTCGAAGAGGTTCTTGAAGAAGCCCTTGCTCCACCGGGTCGGGGTCGCGGTCCAGGTGACCTCCAGACCGGAGGTGATGGCGTCCGCGCCCTTGCCCGTGCCGTGCGTGCTCCGCCAGCCCAGGCCCTGCTCCTCCATGGAGGCGGCCTCGGGGTCGGCGCCGACGGCGTCGGCCGGGCCGGCGCCGTGGGTCTTGCCGAAGGTGTGGCCGCCGGCGATCAGCGCGACGGTCTCCTCGTCGTTCATCGCCATGCGGCGGAACGTCTCGCGGATGTCGCGGGCCGCGGCGATCGGGTCCGGGTTGCCGTTGGGGCCCTCCGGGTTGACGTAGATCAGGCCCATCTGGACGGCGCCGAGCGGGTTCTCCAGCTCGCGGTCGCCGCTGTAGCGCCGGTCGTCGAGCCAGGTGGTCTCGGGGCCCCAGTAGACGTCCTCCTCGGCCTCCCAGACGTCCGCGCGGCCGCCGGCGAAGCCGAAGGTCTCGAAGCCCATCTGCTCCAGGGCGACGTTGCCGGTGAGGATCAGCAGGTCGGCCCAGGAGATGCTCTGGCCGTACTTCTTCTTGACCGGCCACAGCAGGCGACGGGCCTTGTCGAGGTTGCCGTTGTCGGGCCAGCTGTTGAGCGGGGCGAAGCGCTGCTGGCCGGCGCCGGCGCCGCCGCGGCCGTCGCTGATGCGGTAGGTGCCCGCGCTGTGCCAGGCCATCCGGATCATCAGCGGGCCGTAGTTGCCGAAGTCGGCGGGCCACCAGTCCTGGGAGGTGGTCAGCACCTCGGCGATGTCGCGTTTGACGGCGGCCAGGTCGAGGGAGGCGAACGCCTCGGCGTAGTCGAACTCCTCGCCCAGCGGGTTGGCCACGGCGGGGTTCTTCGCGAGGATCTTCAGGTTGAGCCGCTCCGGCCACCACTGACGGTTTCCGCCGCCCTGGGTCGGGTGGAGGGCGCGCGTGTGGGCGACCGGGCAGCCGCCCGCCTCCTCGGTCTTGGCGTCGGTCACGATGGCGTCGTGGTTCTCGGACATGGGGATCCTTCCGAACGGGGCGGTTCACGGTGCGGGGGACGTACGGGTGGAGCAGTCGGGGCACAGGCCCCGGTAGATGACCTCGGCCTCGTCGATCACGAAGCCGTGGTCGTCGGAAGCGGTCAGGCACGGTGCCTCGCCGACTGCGCAGTCGACGTCGGCGAGGGCTCCGCAGGACCGGCACAGGACGTGGTGGTGGTTGTCCCCGACGCGCCCTTCGAACCGGGCCGGGCCGCCGGGCGGCTGGATGCGGCGTACCAGGCCTGCCGCGGTGAGCGCGTGCAGGGACTCGTACACGGCCTGGAGGGACACGTGACCCACCCGGTCGCGCACGCCGGAGGCTATCGCCTCCACGCCGAGGTGATCGCCCGCCCGGACGGTGTCGAGCAGCGCGACCCGGGCGGCGGTCACCCGCAGCCCCGCCCTGCGCAGTTCCTCTGCCGTGGCCGTGCTCCGGGAGGCGGTCATGGCGGTGAACCTACTCCGGTGAACCGGAACAGCTCAAGGAAACGAACGATTCCATTCTGGGGAAGGCCGGGCGGCCGGACACCGGCGGGCCGCCCGTCCACGCATCCGCCGTGACGGCGGAGGATCGTGGTAGACGACGTGAGTGGTGGGCACTGGGCAAGGACATGCTGTGACCGGCACAGCGTCACGACAGGAATGAGCAGCCCGTGCTTGTGAAGACGTTCCGCTGGGCTTTCGCCGTCACCGCCCTCGGCCTCGCCGCGGGAGTGCTCTACGACGGTTGGACCGCCCTCGGCCTGGTGGCCGTCCTCGCCGTCCTGGAGGTCTCGCTGTCCTTCGACAACGCGGTGATCAACGCCGGGATCCTGAAGAAGATGAGCGCCTTCTGGCAGAAGATCTTCCTCACCGTCGGCATCCTGATCGCCGTGTTCGGCATGCGCCTGGTCTTCCCGGTCGTCATCGTCGCCGTCAGCGCCCGGCTGAGTCCCTGGAACGCCGTCCACCTCGCGCTCACCGACAAGGAGCGCTACCAGCAACTGGTCACCGACGCCCACCCGTCGATCGCCGCCTTCGGCGGCATGTTCCTGCTGATGATCTTCCTCGACTTCGTCTTCGAGGACCGGGACGTCAAGTGGCTGGGCGTCGTCGAACGGCCGTTGGCCAAGCTCGGCAAGGTCGACATGCTCTCGGTCTGCGTCGCCCTGATCGTGCTGCTCGTCTCCTCGACGACCTTCGCCGCCCACGCCCACCAGCACGGCGGCACCCATGCCGACAAGGCGCAGACGGTGCTGGTCTCCGGGATCGCCGGCCTGATCACCTACATGGTCGTCCACGGCCTCTCCGGGTACTTCGAGCACCGGCTCGAAGCGGAGGAGGAGCGTGAGCACGAGGCCGAGGAGGAGGCCGAACGCTCCGGCAGGTCCCGCTCCACGGTCGCCCTGACCGGCAAGGCCGCGTTCTTCATGTTCCTCTACCTGGAGGTCCTGGACGCGTCGTTCTCCTTCGACGGCGTCATCGGCGCCTTCGCCATCACCAACGACATCGTCCTGATGGCCCTCGGCCTCGGCATCGGCGCCATGTACGTCCGGTCCCTGACCGTCTACCTGGTCCGCCAGGGCACCCTGGACGACTACGTCTACCTGGAGCACGGCGCGCACTACGCCATCGGCGCCCTCGCGATCATCCTGCTGGTCACCATCCAGTACCAGATCAGTGAGATCGTCACCGGTCTCATCGGCGTGGTCCTGATCGGCTGGTCCTTCTTCTCCTCCGTGCGCCGCAACAAGGCGCTCGCGGCGGCCGGCTGACGCCGCTTCCGGACGGGACCGTCGTCCCGCGGCGCCCGCGTCACCGAACAGGTGCGCTACATTTTGCATCGCCTTGACCACGATCTCTCACGATCACTCACGCTACGGAGCCGGCACCCCCATGAGCGACATCGTCAACGGACTCGGCCGTGCCACCGCCTACGGGGCCCTGGGCCTGGTCCTGTTGGTCCTCGGCATCGTCCTGGTGGACGTGCTGACGCCCGGGAAGCTCGGCCGGCAGATCTGGGAGCAGCGCAACCGCAACGCCGCGCTGGTGCTCAGCTCGGCGCTGCTCGGTGTCGGCGGCATCGTGTTCACGTCGATCTGGACGACGTACGAGGACTTCGGCAAGGGCCTGGTGTCGACCGCCGCGTTCGGGCTGCTGGGACTGGTGATGATGGCCCTGGCGTTCCTGGTGGTGGACGTGATCACCCCGGGGCGGCTGGGCGCGACGCTGGTCGAGCCGGAGCCGCACCCGGCGGTCTGGGTGACGGCGTGCTGCAACCTCTCGGTGTCGGCCGTCGTCTCGGCCTCCATCGCCTGACGCCCGCCGGGGTCCCGGCGGGGACTCCGTACTCCTTCCGCACCAGGTCGGCGGTGTCCGAGCGGCGCGGCAGCCCGCGCAGGGTGCCCATCGCCGAGCCCACCGTGCTCACGGCCGGGTCCGCGATTCCGGCGGCCGGCAGCAGCGCCCGGCCGTCCCGGCCCGAGCCGTGCGGCGTCGAGTGCGTCACGCCTCCCCCCGAGGTGCGTCGTCACGGACGCGCCCGGCCGGCGGCGCATCCGGTCCGATCATGGCGGCGACCCTCGGACCGAGATCGCCGCGAAACGGGATCAATCGCCGTTCGAGTTGAAGGAAGCGTGACCACCCCTCCATCCTTCCTCCATGTCTGTCACCTCTGCCGCTCCCGCCCCCTCTCACCTGCACGACCACGCCTTCGAGTGGGCGCTGGTCGACGTGGAGACCTCCGGTCTCGTACCGCGCCGTGACCGGGTGCTGTCCGTGGCCGTGGTGACGCTGGGCCCGGACGGCGGGCAGACCGGGGAGTTCTCTACCCTGCTGGACCCCGGTTGCGACCCGGGGCCGGTGCACGTGCACGGCCTGACCCGGGAGCGGTTGCGCGGCGCGCCGCCCTTCGAGCAGGTGGCCGAGAGGATCGGTGCGCTGCTGGAGGGCCGCGTCCTGGTCGCCCACAACGCCCAGTTCGACTACGACTTCCTCGCCCACGAGTTCGCGCGGGCGGGACTGCGGCTGCCCGTCGCCCGGCGGTTGTGCACCCTGGCGCTGAACCGTCGCGTGGATCCGCCGACCGACGACCTGAGGCTCGGCACGCTCGCCGCCCACTACGGCGTCCCGCAGGTGCGGGCGCACGACGCGCTCGACGACACGCGGGTGCTGGCGGGTGTGCTGCGGGCCTCGCTGCGGGAGGCGGCGCGACTGGACGTGCCGCTGCCCCTGGTGGCCTGCCCGCCCCGGCAGGATCCGCAGTTCGCGCCCAAGCCGCCGAAGAAACCGTGCGCCTTCCGCAACCCGGGACGGCTCACCGCGGGCGGGCCGCTGGTGCAGGGCATGAAGATCGCCGTCACCGGGGAGACCCGGACCCCGCGGGCGGACCTGCTGCTGCGGGGGGCCGCGGCGGGGCTGAACATGATGACCTCCGTCAGCCGGCACACCAGCGCCCTGGTCACCAACGACCCCTCCACCGGCTCCGCCAAGGCCCGGCGCGCGCTCGCCGAAGGGGTGCCGGTCATCGACGAGGCGGCCTTCCTGGAGCTGCTGGAGGACGTCCGGGCCGGCACCTCGTACGAGGGGCCGGACGCGGGGTCCGTCACCGGTGCCGCCTCGACGTCGCCGGCGCCGGCCGTCCCGGCCGCCCGCGTGCCGGAGACCGCCGAGGCCGTCGACGCGGAGCCCGCCCCCGCCAGCCCGGCGGTGCCGACGGAGGCTGTGGGGGCGGTCCCGTCGACCGGGGCCCCGAAGCCCGGCAGGCGGACCGGCAGGCCGCGCGGTCCGCTGACCGGGCGACGGGTCCTCGTGCTCGGCGGCACCCACCCCGAAGCGGTGGCCGCGCGCACCCGCGTCGTCGAACTCGGCGGCGCCGCCGCCATCAACCTGTCCGCCGGGGTCACCGACGTGGTCGTCCTCGACGGCGGCCACGCCGACCGCCGGCTGGCCCGGATCACCGCGCTGCGCCTGCCCGTCCACGACGCCGCCTGGCTGGTGGCACCGGTCGTCACGGCGGCGCCGCAGGCGGACGGCCGGCGGACGGCGGCCCACGTCCTGCCGCGCGGCGGCGTCGTCGACCTGCCCCTGCAGAACGGGCGGGGCCCGGCGCACCGCTGGACGGTCACCGCGTCCTGGGCGCAGCAGACGCGGTGCGAGATCGACGTGGTCGCGTTCGTGCTGGACGAGGACGAGCAGGTCGCCTTCGACGAGGACTTCGTCTTCTACGGCGCCCCGGAGAACCCGGGCGGCACCGTGCGGCTGCTGAGCGACGGGCCCACCGAGCAGACCGTCAGCGTCGACCTCGTCACCCTGCCGCCCTCGGCCCGCAAGGTCGTCGTCGCGGCCGCCGTCGACGGTTCCCCGGCCTTCGGCGACGTCGGCGCCCTGCACATCGTCTCCGGGCCCGGCGCCGGCGCGGCGGCCCTGGTGCAGGCCACGCTGGACGCCGCCACCACCGAGCGCACGATGCTGCTCGCCGAGATCTACCGGCGCGGTGAGAGCTGGCGCCTGCGGGCCGTGGGGCAGGGCTACGACCACGGGCTGGGCGCGCTCGCCCGGAGCTACGGCGTCGACATCGCGGACTGACCGTCGCGGACGCGACGGCGGGCCGGGACGTGGAACGGCCCGGCCCCGCTGCTCGCGGGGCCGGGCCGGACGGGGACGTCCCCCTGCGCGCCGTGGGGTCAGCGTTCCTCGCGGAACGGGACGTGGGCGCCCGCCACCGGGTCGTACTTGCGCAGGACGAGCCGGTCGGGGTCGTTGAGGCGGTTCTTGCGCGTCACGTAGGTGACGCCGGTTCCGGCGGTCGACTTCAGCCGGACGACCGGGCGTACGGTGCTGCGTGCCATGGGTGCTCCTTCCGACGGCCGCGGGGCCCGAGGCGTTCTGACCCGCGCATGCCAGTCACCTCGCCCAACGCCTCCGGTCCCCCGCGCATTCCCCGCCCAGCGGTCCCGCCACAGGCGTGTCGCCGCCCGTGACCCGCGCCCCGACGCCGTCCGGGTGACTGTGAGATGCGGTGCGGTGCGACAGCGGATCGGATGGGACGCATGCGCAGACCCATAGCCGTGGCTTCCCGCCACCCACGCCTGCTCACGTCAGGCGTCGCCCTCGCCGTCCCGTCCCTCCTCCTCGCCCTGTGCGCCGTGCCCGCCTCGGCCGACACGTCCGACGGGCCCCCCGTCCGCGGTACGGCCTACATGGGCCGTGGCGTGCTGGCCCACGAAGGCGTGCAGGGGCTGCCCGCCGGCACCAGGGCCACGCAGACCGAGGGCGTGGACGTCTCCAGTCACCAGGGCGACGTCGCGTGGTCGACCCTCTGGAAGAGCGGGGTGCGGTGGGCCTACGTCAAGGCCACCGAGGGCACGTCCTACCGGAATCCCTACTACACGCAGCAGTACGGCGGTTCGTACGACGTCGGCATGATCCGCGGCGCGTACCACTTCGCGACACCGGACACCGCCGGCGGCGCCGCCCAGGCCGACTACTTCGTCGACCACGGCGGCGGCTGGTCCAAGGACGGCAAGACGCTGCCGGGTGTCCTCGACATCGAGTACAACCCGTACGGCGACACCTGCTACGGCAGGACGGCGAGCCAGATGGTCGACTGGATCCGGGCCTTCCTCGACCGGTACAAGGCGCGCACGGGCCGGTACGCCGCCATCTACACCTCCACCAACTGGTGGAAGCAGTGCACCGGGAACTACAGCGGCTTCGGCGCCACCCATCCGCTGTGGATCGCCCGCTACGCCTCGTCGGTGGGTGAACTCCCGGCCGGCTGGGACGTCCACACCATGTGGCAGTACACCTCGACCGGGCCGACCGTCGGGGATCACGACCGGTTCAACGGGGCACTGGACCGCGTCAAGGCGCTCGCCGACGGCTGAGCCGGGCCTCGGATCCGGCCGGCCCTGGCGTCACCGGCCGGCCGGATCCGCGAGGACGCCGGTGACCTGCCGGCGCACCACCTCCCGGGCCTGCGCGGGAAGCGCGCCGATGTCCGTGCGCTCCAGGGCGCCGAGGGCCTGGTCGGCGCCGTCGTCGCACGCGGCGACCTCGCTGAGCACCTCGTAGCCGTCGCGGACGGCCACCCGCAGGCGGTGCCGCCCCTCGGCGTCGGTGTGCACGGCGGTGGCGACGACCAGGGGCGGCGGCCCGCCGGCCTCGGCGGGCCGCTTGTGGTAGCCGCTGGCCACGGGGGCGCGCCAGTGCAGGGCGAGCAGCAGGTGCCGCTTGGCCAGGACCTCGTTCAGATCGGTCCTGTAGGCGCCGTCCGGGCCCAGTACGGTGGCGCTCGCGTCCAGGACCAGGGCCGCGGGCAGCAGACAGCGCAGGCTGCTGCCGACGAGGTTGCCGCCGACCGTGGCCGCCCGGCGCACGGCCCCGGTGCCCACGGAGCCGGCCGCCCGGCGCAGCACCTCCGGCACGCGGTCGTCGACCTGGTGCAGCACCACGGCGCCGCCCAGTGTCCCGGGCCGGACCACGGTCGCCTCCGGGAGGTCGCGCAGCGACACGGCCTGTTCGGGAAAGCCGTCGCGTTGCCAGGTGGCCCACACGAGCGTGGCCCCGCCGATGGGCACGGCCCCGTCGGCCAGGCACTCCCGTGCTTCGGTCACGGACGTGGGCAGTCGCAGCAGCACGGCGATCGACCTGCTTTCCCGGAAAGTCGGCGGTCGGACGGCACGCGCCCCCGCCGCGTGATCACAGTCCCGTCGTATTGTCCGCACCGCCGCGGGGGCGCGTACAGGGCTCACACCCGGGCGGTATGCGCTCTTCGCGCGCCGGCGCGCCTCCGCACGGCAGTCGGTGACGGCCCCGCTCACGGGCCGTCCCCGCGTGTCCGTGAAGGGAGACCTCCGGACATGTCTGACGTCGCCGAAGCGGGGCATTCGTGCAGGTGCAATGCCGTACACGACAGATCAGGAGCTGATGCCCGCCATGACGCACGACCTGACCCCCAAGTACACGGTCCCCGGCATCGAGCGCGAGGCCGCCGGACGACTGATCGGCGTGCTGCGTCTGCGCCTGCACGCGCTCAACGACCTGCACCTCACGCTCAAGCACGTCCACTGGAACGTCGTGGGTCCGCACTTCATCGCCGTGCACGAGATGATCGACCCGCAGGTCGACCAGGTGCGCGAGATGGCGGACGACGTCGCGGAGCGCATCGCCGCGCTCGGCGGAGTGGCGCAGGGGACCCCCGGTGCCCTGGTGGACGAGCGGAACTGGGACGACTACTCCATCGGCCGGGCCGACGCCATCGCCCACCTGGGCGCGCTCGACGTGGTGTACACCGGCGTGATCGAGGGTGTGCGCGCCGCGGTCAAGGAGGCCGGTGAGATCGACCCCGCCACGGAGGACCTGCTGATCGGGCAGCTGCGGGACCTGGAGCAGTTCCAGTGGTTCGTCCGGGCCCATCTGGAGACCGCCGGGGGCACCCTGACGACGAGCAGCGCGGAGTCCGAGGCGGAGGGCGCCGAGCGGGGCTCGGCACTCGCCCAGGGCCAGAGCGGGCGGTGACGCACCGGGGGCCCGGCCGCGTCGGGGCGACGCGGCCGGGCCCGAGCGCTCAGCGTGCGGGCCGGCCCCGGCGCCCGAGGCGCACCCCGACCAGGACCAGGTCGACGACCAGGACGGCGACGCCGACGACGAACAGGTAGAAGAGTCCCTCGGCGGCCACCCCGGCCAGTCCCAGGACGAGAGCCACCAGCAACAGCAGGAGGAACAGACTCACGGTCGTCTCCCTCGGGCGCGTTCCGGCGGACGGCTCAGCGCCGGGCGAGCCGGCGCTCGCCGCGGCTGCCCTGCTCGTAGGGCAGGTCGTAGTGGGCGAAGACCTCGGCTTCCGCCTCGGCCATCAGTTCGCCGTCCGGGTCGATCCCGGGGGCCTGCTTGACCAGCCCCTTGTCGTAGGTCACCTTCAGGTAGTCCGGTCCCACGGTGGCCTTCTCCAGCGGGACGAACACCAGCCGGCGGCGGGTCGGAAGACCGATCGTGACCGCGGCGAACGCGGGCCGGTCGGTGGTGGTGTCGACGTAGATGGACTCCAGACTGCCGATCCGGTGGCCGTCGGTGTCGACGACGTCCTGGCCACGCCAGTCACGGATGTTCTCAGCCTCGAACATGGCTCGCCTTCCCTTCCCGTTCCCTGGACACACTCCCCTGTCTTGTTCCCCGCTTCCCGCCCTCGTCGCATGGTTTGTCCCCATTCCGGCGCGGCGACCGGCTCGCGGACGGGCCGGGAGCGGGCCCCGCACGGCCGGACGGGGGCCGCGGTCGCGCTAGGCTGCCCGGTCGAAGGGACTTCCCGGCCCGTGCCGAGCGGAAGCGGCGGAACAAGGACCCGGTGGTTTTCCGAAGGAGACCGAGTGTGGAAGGCGCACACGACGACAGGGACCGCCCCGTCCTCCCGCGGGACGGGGCCCTGCTGGAGGTGGGACCGTTGACCGGACGTCCCGGGGTCCGTGCGCGCGGGGAGGTCAACGTGGTCACCCGCCCGTCCTGGGAGGAGGCCCTCGCCGAGCTGTCCCGGCGGCACGCGGACGTGTCCTACCTGGAGCTGTCGGGGGTGCGGTTCGTCGACGTGGCCGGGGTGGCGGCGCTCGCCGTCACGGCCATGAACCTGCCCGGCGGCCGGGTGGTGGTGGAGCAGCCCCCGCCGCAGCTGCCGCGTGTGCTGGAGCTGTTCTGGCCGTCGCTGCGCGGGATCGAGGTGGCCGCCCGATGAGCACGGTGCCCGAGGACGAGGTGTTCGCGCACCCGGCGCTCTTCTACCGCTCGGAGCGGGAGTACACCGACCGCACGGTGTCGTTCGTACAGGAGGGCCTGGAGGCCGGCGAACCGGTGGCGGTGGCCGTCCCCGCCCCCAACCTGGAACTGATCAGGACGGGGCTGGGCACGCGGGCGCCGGACGTCGTGTTCCTGGACATGACGGAGGCGGGACGCAATCCGGGGCGGATCATCCCCGGGGTCCTCAGGGCGTTCGCCGACGAGCACGCGGGGACACGGGTGCGCATCGTCGGCGAGCCGATCTGGGCCGGGCGCAGTGCGGTGGAGTACCCGGCGTGCGCCCAGCACGAGGCACTGATCAACGCGGCCTTCGCCGGCCGCTCCGCGACGATCCTGTGTCCGTACGACGAGTCCCGGCTGGACGCGGACGTCCTGGCCGACGCGTTGCGCACGCATCCCACGGTCATCGCCGAGGGCCGCGAGGCGGCCAGCGAGGCCTACGACTGGCCCGCGGTCCTCGCCCGTTACAACGAGCCGCTGACGACCCCGCCGGACGCCGCCCTGTTCCCGTTCGCCGCCGGGGAGCTCCCCGAGGCACGCCGTTTCGCCGTGGAGCGGGCCAGGTCCCTGGGACTGGCCGAGCGGCGGTTGCAGGACGTGGAACTGGCCGTGGCCGAGCTGGCCACCAACAGCGTGGTGCACGGCGGCGGCCGCGGGACGCTCGCCGTCTGGGCCGAGGCGGGGCAGGTGGTGTGCGAGGTCCGCGACACGGGCCTGCTCACCGATCCGCTGGTCGGCCGCCGGCCGCCGGAACGGGGCCAGATCGGCGGACGCGGGCTACTGCTCGTCCACTACGTCGCCGATCTGGTGCGGACGCACACGACGGACGGCGGCACGGCGGTCCGCTTCCACATCGGACCGGCGAACTTCTGAGGAGCATGTGTGCGAGTCGCGGACCGGGGTAGGCGGTGGGTCGTCGGCCGATGAGTGGACAGTGACGGGGCCGATCGACAGGGAGGGCACATCATGGTGACGACGACCGTGCGGGCGACCGGGCAGCACACCGCGGGCATGCCGGAGATCGCGGACCCGTCCAAGGTGGCGCCCCGGGACGCGCGGGAGTTGTCGAGGCTGTTCTTCGACCAGCTGGCGGTCCTGGAGGAGGGCACCGCCGAGTACCAGTACGCGCGCAACACGCTGATCGAGATGAACATGTCCCTGGTCCGCTTCGCGGCCA
>NZ_BDJC01000078.1 GCF_002005565.1 Streptomyces sp. JHA26
GGAATCGTCCGGGTGACGGGCCCAGGGCGCGGGGCACATGCGCCGTCCCCTTTCGTGGTGGGTGCGCGGGCGGGGTGCGGGCGGGCCCGGGGCCCCGGCCGGGGAGTGGCGGCCGGGACCCCGGGCGGTTCGGGGAGGCGTCAGGGTTCGATGAGACCGGCGCGGATGGCGTACCGGGTCAGCTCCAGCCGGTCGCGCAGGCCGAGCTTCTGCAGCAGGTTCGCCCGGTGCCGCTGCACGGTCTTGACGCTGATGAAGAGGATCTCGGCGATCTCCTTCGACGAGTGGCCCTCGGCGACGAGCTTGAGGACCTCCTCCTCGCGGGGGGTGAGGATGTGGTCGGCGGTCTCCTCGCCGTGCCGGACCCGGTCGAGGTAGTTGCGGATCAGGGCGGTGACCGCGCCCGGGTAGAGGAACGGCTCGTCGCGCATCGCGGCCCGGCAGGCGGCGACCAGGTCACGGTCGGCGACGGACTTCAGGACGTATCCGCAGGCGCCCGACTTCAGCGCCTGGAACAGGTACTGCTCGTTGTCGTGCATCGTCAGCATCAGGATGCGCAGACCCGGTGCGAGCGCGGACAGCTCCCGGGCCGCCTGGAGACCGGTCAGCCGGGGCATCGCGATGTCCAGCACGGCGAGGTCCACGGCGTGCGCGCGGGCCATGTCGATGGCCTCGGCGCCGTCCCCGGCCTCGGCGACCACTTCGAGGTCCGGCTCCCGGTCGAGGATGAGGCGCACACCGCGGCGTACCAGCGCGTGGTCGTCGGCGAGCAGGATGCGGATCCGGGACGGGTCGCGGGCGGGCGGCCCGGACGCGGCCGGCGCGGACGCGGTCGCCTCGGGAGCGGACGGGGCGGGCAGGGACGGGTCGGACATGGTCAGGGCTGCTTCTTCCTGGATGCGGGAACGGGTGCGGTGAGCCGGATCCGGGTACCGGTCCCGGGCGCCGAGGTGATGTCGAGGGCGGCCCCGATCAGCAGGGCCCGTTCGCGCATGCCGCGGATCCCCGCGCCCTCGCACGCCGCCTCGATGCCGCGGCCGTCGTCGGTGATCGTGAGCACCACCGCGCCCTCGGCCCGGCCGAGGCCCACCTCCAGGCGTTCGGCGTCCGCGTGGCGGGCGGCGTTGGTCAGGCTCTCCTGGGCGACGCGGTAGAGGACCAACTCCGTCTCGTGGTCCAGGGCCGGCAGATCGGTGTCGAAGCGGCGGACGACCCGCAGGCCGGTGTGGGTGGCGAAGTCGTGCGTGAGCGAGGTCAGCGCGCTGATCAGGCCGAGGTCGTCCAGGACCCCGGGCCGCAGCCGGCGCACCAGGCGGCGGACCTCGTCCAGGCTCTCCCGGGTGATCTCCTGCGCCTGGTGCAGTTCGCCGCGCAGCGGCTCGTCGGCGTCGTCCGCCGCGCGTCCCAGCACCAGCAGGATGGCGGTCATGCTCTGCCCGACCTCGTCGTGCAGTTCCTGCGCGATACGGCGCCGCTCCGCCTCCTGGGCGAGCAGGACGCGGGCGCTGCTGGTGGCGCGCTCGTGCTCCAGGCGGTCGAGCATGGCGTTGAAGGTGCGGATCAGCTCGGGCACCTCACCACCGCCGGACACCGGGAGCCGCTGGCCGGGGCGCAGCAGGTCGACCGTGGTCATCAGCTTCGTGAGCCGGTCCAGCGGCGACAGACCCCAGCGCAGCAGGGCGCCGTTGGCGACCAGCATGACGCCCATGCCGCCCACCAGGACGACGGCCTCGGTCAACAGGACCGGTACGGAGACGGTCACCGGAGCCCACAGCAGCAGTGCCGTGGCAAAGCCCAGCACCACCGCGTTGAGCCCGAAGATCCGCCAGAACAGGGACACCGGGGGTACGCCTCCTTCTGCGACGCGGCAGGCCTCTGCTTTCGGTCATCGCCCACCCCGTCGGAGCTGCGGCCCTTGGTCACGACCGAGCCTGCGCCCAGCCTGCCCCTTCCGTCCCGCCGGGTCGATGGGGTCCGACCCCCATTTCCCCGGCGTGCCGCACCCATACGGCCGCCCCGGGACACGGCGGAGTGGATGCTCCGCCCCCGGCCAAATGGGGTCTGCGCCCGATGGGAAACCGCCGCCGGTCCGGCCAGGGTTGAGGGTGACCAGGACTTCCCCGTACTCCCGGCGGCCGGCCCACGGCGCCCCGCAGTACTCCTGAGACCCAGAGAACCCAGAGAACCCAGAGAAAAGGACTCACCGTGTCGCTCGACGCCTCCCGCATCGAACCCCGCCCCGAGCGGCTGACCGCGCACGAGGCCCGTCAGCGCCTCGAACACGCGCGCAACACCCGGACGACCCAGCTCCAGGCCCTCGGCGAGAGCAGCCAGGACGACCAGCTGATGTCCGCGCAGAAGACGGCCATCGAGCGGGTCCTCAAGGAGATCGAGGAGGCCTTCGCACGCGTCGAGAACGGCACCTACGGCACCTGCCTGGGCTGCGGCAAGTCCGTCCCGGGCGAGCGCCTGGAGATCCTTCCCTACACGCGGTACTGCGTCGCCTGCCAGCGCCGCGCCGCCGCCTGAGCACCGCCCCGTCCAGTCGTCCTCTCCCGCCCTGCCGAGGGGTGAAGTGGTGAACCAACAGATGATCGGCGACCGCGGGACGCGGTTGTCGCCCGAGGACCTCGCCGTACTCCGGGACAACCTCCTGGAGCAGCGGCTGTTCCGCCAGGAGCAGCTGCGGCAGATCATGGCCGTCCCGTCCCGCGCCGACGACGGCTCCGCCGGGCAGACCGAGGTCCGCGTCCGGCTCGCGGCCTCCGCGCGCATGGTCCTCGCCGACGTGGAGGCGGCCCTCGACCGCATGGCCGAGGGCCGCTACGGCTCCTGTCGTCTGTGCCGGCGCCCCATCGCCCGCGAGCGCCTGATGATCGTGCCGCAGGCCCGCTACTGCGCCCGCTGCCAGCAGGTGCGGGAGGCCGGACGATGACCGTGGTCCGGCGGTCCCGTGCCGCCCTGTCCCGGCACCGGCCGTGGCCCCTGTGCCGGTGGTGCAGCGGTGTCGCCCTCGACATGGGCAGCGCCCGCACCCGCGCCTGGGTCGCCGGGCGGGGCGTGATCATCGACGTGCCGACGGTGACCTTCCCCGGTGCCGGCGCGGTGTACCCCGTCCAGCGCGGCTCCATCGTCGACACCGAGGGCACGGCCCGGATGCTCGAACGGCTGCTCGGCCACCGCCTGCCCCGCTTCTCCCGCCCGCTGGTCGTGGTGACCGCGCCCGTCCTGGACGGGTTCGCCTACCGCACCGAGGCCCGTACGGCGGTGGAGGTGCTGCGTCCGCGCAGCGTGCTGACCGTCCCTGGCGCGCGGGCCGTCGCCCTGGCGGCCGGGGCGGACCTGTCCCGGCCGCTGCTGGTGGTGGACCTCGGCGCCCGTCTGACCGAGGTGGTGCTGCTGGTGGACGGCGCCGTCTTCGACGCGCGCCGCGCCGCGCTGGGGACGGGCGACCTGGACGCCGCGACCCCGGCGGCGCGGATCGCGGAGGCGGTGGCCGACATGGTGACGTCGATGCTGCGCCAGGACCGTACGTCCCTGACCGTCGACGCCCTGGGCAGGGGACCGCTGCTGGCCGGCGGGGGCGCCCTGCGCCCCGAGATCACCTGCCGTCTCACCGCCAGGCTGCACGCCCCCCTGCGGACCGTGCCGGCGCCGCACACGGCAGCCGTCCGCGGGGCCGCCAGGCTCCTGGAGGCCGCCCACGCCCACCCGTCGACCACGGGCCCCGACGCGGACGCGGATCCACCGGACCGGTGCCGCCACTGACCACGCCCCGTCCCCCGGCCCCGGCCCCGGCCCCGGTGCCGGCGCCGGGGACCGACGGCACGCACCCGCACCGCGCCCGGCACACGGGCGCCCCGAGCCCCACCGGCTGCCCGCACCCCGGAACCGGAAGGAGAACACCCCGTGGCCGGCGACGTACCGCGAGCGCAGCCGCCTCCGGCTCCCGCGCCCCGACAGCACCCGTACGTCCTGCTGTGGCGGTGGCGCCGCAACCCCCTGCGGCGCCCCACCGACCGGCTGCGGGCGTGGATCGCCCTCGGGCTGCTGCTCGCCGTGCTGGCGGCGGCCCCGGCGGCGATGTCCGCGGTCGGCGACGCGGCGTACCGGCACTACCGCGACACCGCCGCGCACCAGGAACGCACCCGGGACCGCGTCCCCGCCGTCCTCGTCCACGACGCCCCGCGCCACCCGGAACCCGGGTCGGACGAGGCGCGCAGGACCCGCTACCCGGTCGAGGTCCGCTTCACCGCACCGGACGGCGCGACGAGGACCGGGAAGGCCGACGTGACACCCGGGCTGCCGGTGGACAGCACCGTCCTGGTGTGGGTGGACCCGGCGGGAGGGATCACCGAACCGCCACTGGACGCCGGTCAGATCCGCAGCCGCACCATGGGCTGGGCGATCCTCGCCTTCCTCGGCGTCGCCCTCGCCGGCCTCGCGGCGCACGCGGTCACCGGTCTGGTCCTGCACCGGCGCAACCTCGCCGCGTGGGACGCGGCCTGGGCGGCGACGTCACCGCGCTGGAGCAGATCCCCCTGACCGGCGTGAAGGCCGTACCGAGGGCCGGCGCGCTGTCACCGTCCCGGCGGTCCGACCCCCGCCCGCCGACGCCGCGTCACCGGCCCCGCCGTCAGGCCGTCGCCGCCGCGTCCGCGGCCGGCGGGATCAGCCGGCGGGCCAGCCAGGTCGGTACGCCGCCCAGCAGACGCAGGAGCCGTCGTGCCTCCTCCCGCAGCCGTGAGGCCTCCGGCTCCGACTCCGCGTCCGCGAGCGACACCAGCGCCGGGGCCGTACCGACGAGGTACCCCAGCTCCTCGCGGATGCGGAGCGACTCGGCGAATCCGTGCCGTGCGTCCGCCAACTCGCCCTCCCTGAGGGCGAGTCCGGCCAGATGCCGCCAGGTGGACGACACGAGCAGCGGATCCCCCTGCGCCGTCGCCCCGGCATGCGCCCGCCGGTACGCCGCGCGGGCGGCCTGCGGCGAGCGGGTCAGGTTCTCCGCGATCAGTCCGCGCCGGAAGTCCAGCAGCGCCCGCCCCGGTGCCCCCGGCGCGATCAGCGCCGCCGCCCGCCCCAGCGCGGCCCGCGCCTCGTCGGCCCGGTCGCGCACCCCGTGCACGGTGGCGGCGTAGGCGAGCTGACCGCGTTCACAGGCGGCAGCCCCGCGCTCGTCGTCGGTGTGGGCCAGCGCCTCGGCGGTGCGCAGCGCGTCCTCCGCCTCCGCCCAGCCCTGCTCGGCGTACAGACACCGCTCCACCAGCAGCGCGGCCCGCTGCAGCGCGGTGGCCGCGGTGACCGGCTGCAGCAGGGCCACCGCGTCGGTCCAGCAGGCGCGTGAGCGCAGCCGCCACACCGCGGTCTGGAGCGGATCGTCGCCGTCGGTCGTTCCCCAACCAGAACCAGCCATGGCGGAATGCGCCACGTCGCCCTCCCCAAGCACGCCATCGAGCCGTCGAGTGGTGGCCGCATCTCAGCACGGATCGAGGGGCCCGGCCAAGAGGGTGGGTGAAAGATTTCACAAAGTGGTGGGGGTTTCGGCGGCCGGGGTCCGGGGGCCTTCGGACCCCGCGTCTCAGCTCATGCGCAGTGCCAGGAAGAAATCGAGCTTGTCCTCGAGGCGCGACAGGTCGCGCCCCGTCAACTGCTCGATCCGCCCGACGCGGTAGCGCAGCGTGTTGACGTGCAGGTGGAGCCGGGCCGCACAGCGCGTCCAGGAGCCGTCGCAGTCGAGGAAGGCCTCCAGGGTCGGGACCAGCTCGGCGCGGTGGCGGCGGTCGTAGTCCCGCAGCGGGTCCAGCAGCCGGGCCGTGAAGGCGCGGCGCACGTCGTCCGGGACGAAGGGGAGCAGCAGCACGTGCGAGGCCAGTTCCTGGTGGCCGGCCGCGCACACCCGGCCGGGCCGGGCCGCGGCCACCCGGCGTGCGTGCCGGGCCTCCTCCAGCGCGCCGCGCAGCCCCTCCGCCGAGTGCACGGCCGCGCTGACGCCGAGCGTGAGCCACCCGTCGCCGTCCAGTCCGGCCGACAGCGGGTCCCGCACGGACGCCAGCAGCGCGTCGGCGAGGATCCCGGCCTCGGAGCCGTCGTGCTCGCTGGAGACCGCCGGCAGCGGCACCAGTGCGACGGCCTCCTCGCCGGTGTGCGCCACGGCGATGCGGTCGGAGGGTTCGGGGCCCGCCGCCAGCGGGTCGACGAGGATCTCCTCCAGGAGCCGCTGGGCGACCGGCCCGGACTCGGTGTCGCCGTCCTCCCACTCGACGCGGGCCACGACGACCTGCCAGTGCGGGGCCGCACCGAGGCCCGGCAGCAGCACCGGCGCCGCGACCCGCAGCCGGGCCGCGATCTCGGCGGGTGCCGCGCCCGTCTGCACCAGCTCCAGCACCTCCTGCGCGAGCCGCCGCCGCACCGTGCGCGCCGCGTCCCGCCGGTCCCGCTCGACCGCTATCAGCTGGGTGACGCCGTACAGCAGGTCGAGCCGCTCCTCGGCCCACTCCCCGGCGTCCGCCTCCACGGCCAGCAGCCAGTCGGACAGCACGCTCCCGCGCACGTCCCCCGCGACCTGCGGAGTGCGCCCGGTGCCGCGCACCGGGAAGAGGCTGTACGTCGTCCCGTCCAGCGTCACCCGGTGCGGCGCCCGGCGGCCCGCGCGGGTCGCCGCCAGGTGCTCCGCCGCCAGCCGCGTGCACACCTCGGCGGGCAACGCCGCCCCCGAGTCCTTGGGGTGGGCGACCGGCCGCCCGGCCGGGGACAGCACCCAGGCCCGCAGGTCGAGGTCGGAGCCGAGCAGGTCCAGGACCACGTCGGGGCCGCCGCCCGCCGGTCCGGAGGTCATCATCCGCCGGTGCCGGTCCACCACGGCCGCCAGGTCCCCGGCCCGCTCGCCGGACACCTGGCGCACGACGTGTTCGGTGATGGTCGCGAACGCCACCGACTCGTTCACCGCGAACAGCGGCAGCCGGTGCCGCGCGCACGCCGCCACCAGGTCCTCCGGCACGCTTCCCAGCTCGGCCTCACCGGCGGCGAGGGCCGACACCCCGGCCTGCACCAGGATCCGGACGAACGATTCGGAGTCGGCGGTGTCCCGGCGCCAGGCCAGGCCGGTGAGGACCAGCTCCCCGCCCGAGAGGTAGCGGCTGGGGTCCCGCAGGTCGGTGGTCATCACGCCCCGGACGGAGCGGTCCAGCTCGTCCTCGCCGCCGAGCAGCTCGAGGCCCAGCGCGTCGGTGTCCAGCAGTGCGCGCAGCCGCATTCTCGTCGCCGCCGTTCTTTCGTCTCGACATGTTCGTTCGATCATGGTGGGTCCGGGGCAGGGGACCGGTCGGCGGGCCGACGAGCGCCGCTCGCCCGCTTCCGAGCCGTGTTCCCGGTCACGCGGTCGTTCCGCCCGTTCCCGGAGGAGGACGAGGAGGTCACCGAGGACCCTCGTTCATACGAATCTACAAGATGCCTGCCGTGGCCAGCCAACTCCTTCATGGTTTCTGCGACTGACCCGGGTGGAGTACCGGGCGGTGTACTGAGCCCACTCCGCGTGAACAGCACAGGAACGACCCGGGCCCCGCCGCCCACGGAATGGCTCGAACAGCACGCCCCCAAGACGATGAAGAGAGCCGGTCATGGACTTCCTTCGCCCCGCCGGTTGGGAGGAGGCGCTCGCCGCGAAGGCCGAGCACCCCACCGCTGTGCCGCTCGCGGGTGGCACCGACGTCATGGTCGAGATCAACTTCGACCACCGCCGACCTGAGTACCTCATGGACCTGGGCCGCATCGACGAGCTGACCGAGTGGGAGGTCCGGGAGGATTCCGTACGGCTCGGTGCCTCCGTGCCCTACACGAAGATCATGGAGAACCTGAGCGCCGAGTTGCCGGGTCTCGCCCTCGCCTCGCACACGGTCGCCTCCCCGCAGATCCGCAACCGCGGCGGCGTGGGCGGGAACCTCGGCACCGCCTCCCCGGCGGGCGACGCCCACCCCGCGCTGCTCGCCGCCGGCGCCGAGGTCGAGGTCGAGTCGGTGCGCGGGACGCGCCGCATCCCGATCGACGCCTTCTACACCGGCGTGAAGCGCAACGCGCTGGCGCCCGACGAGCTGATCCGCGCCGTGCACATCGAGAAGGCCGACGGTCCGCAGCAGTTCTCCAAGGTCGGCACCCGCAACGCCATGGTCATCGCCGTGTGCGCGTTCGGCCTGGCCCTGCACCCCGCGACCCGCACGGTCCGCACCGGCATCGGCTCGGCCGCGCCCACCCCCGTGCGGGCCGCGGCCGCCGAGGACTTCCTGAACGCGGCGCTCGAAGAGGGCGGCTTCTGGGACAACGGAAAGATCATCACGCCGTCGGCCGTCAAGCGGTTCGCGGACCTGTGCTCCGCCGCCTGCAACCCGATCGACGACGTACGGGGCACCGCGAGCTACCGCCGCCACGCGGTCGGCGTCATGGCCCGCCGGACGCTCACCTGGACCTGGGAGGCGTACCGCGGTGCCCGCCGCGCCACGGAGGGAGCCGCGTGATGCGCGTCAACTTCACCGTCAACGGACACCCGCAGGAAGCCGACGGCGTGTGGGAGGGCGAATCCCTGCTGTACGTGCTGCGCGAGCGGCTCGGCCTGCCCGGCTCCAAGAACGCCTGCGAGCAGGGCGAGTGCGGCTCCTGCACGGTCCGCCTGGACGGAGTCCCGGTGTGCGCCTGCCTGGTCGCGGCCGGCCAGGCGGAGGGCCGCGAGGTCGTCACCGTCGAAGGACTGGCGGCCTTCGCCGAGGAGCGCGCCGGGGAGCACACTGCCGGCGCCGGGGGCGGCCGGGGCACCACGCTCGACGAGGCCCGGCGGTGGCGGGCCCGGGGCACCGGCCCGCACGCCGGCGGGAGCGCCGAACTGTCGCCGGTCCAGCAGGCGTTCCTCGACGCCGGCGCCGTCCAGTGCGGCTTCTGCACGCCCGGCCTGCTGGTCGCCGCCGACGCGATGCTGGAGCGCAACCCCGACCCGACCGACGCGGACATCCGCGAGGCGCTGTCGGGCAACCTGTGCCGCTGCACGGGCTACGAGAAGATCATGGACGCCGTCCGCCTGGCGGTCGCCCGCCGGTCCGAGGGGGCGTGACCATGGCTGCCGACGGCGTCCCCACCACGATCACCCGGGGTTCGCGGACCGCGGGCGGCATCGGCGAGTCCACGCTCCGCCCGGACGGCGTCCTCAAGGTCACCGGCGAGTTCGCGTACTCGTCCGACATGTGGCACGAGGACATGCTCTGGGGGCAGGTCCTGCGCTCCACGGTCGCGCACGCCGAGATCGTCTCCGTCGACACGAGCGAGGCCCTCGCCCAGGCCGGGGTGCACGCGGTCATGACGTACGACGACCTGCCCGCCGACGTGCGGCACTACGGCCTGGAGATCCGGGACACCCCGGTCCTCGCCCACGGCAAGGTGCGCCACCACGGCGAGCCGGTCGCGATCGTCGCCGCCGACCACCCCGAGACCGCGCGCCGCGCCGCCGCCAAGATCAAGGTCGAGTACCGGGAGCTGCCCGTCGTCACCGACGAGGCCTCCGCGACCGCCCCGGACGCGGTCCTCGTCCACGAGAACCGCACCGACCGCCACGCGGCCCACGTCCCGCACCCGAACATCCTCCACCGCCAGCCGATCGTGCGCGGCGACGCCGACGCCGCCGCCCGGCGGGCCGACGTGATCGTCGAGGGGGACTACGTCTTCGGCATGCAGGACCAGGCCTTCCTCGGCCCGGAGTCCGGCCTCGCGGTGCCGGCCGAGGACGGCGGCGTCGACCTGTACGTCGCCACCCAGTGGCTCCACGCCGACCTGCGTCAGATCGCGCCCGTGCTCGGCCTGTCCGAGGACAAGGTGCGCATGACGCTGTCCGGCGTCGGCGGCGCGTTCGGCGGGCGCGAGGACCTGTCGATGCAGATCCACGCCTGCCTGCTGGCCCTGCGCACCGGCAGACCCGTCAAGATCGTCTACAACCGCTTCGAGTCCTTCTTCGGGCACGTGCACCGCCACCCGGCCAGGCTCCACTACGAGCACGGGGCCACGCGCGACGGCAGGCTGACCCACATGAAGTGCCGGATCGTCCTGGACGGCGGCGCCTACGCCTCCACCTCCCCGGCCGTCGTCGGCAACGCCTCCTCGCTGTCCGCCGGTCCGTACGTGATCGACGACGTCGACATCGAGGCCCTCGCCCTCTACACCAACAACCCGCCCTGCGGCGCCATGCGCGGCTTCGGCGCGGTCCAGGCGTGCTTCGCCTACGAGGCGCAGATGGACAAGGTGGCCGCGGAACTCGGCATGGACCCGGTGGAGTTCCGCCGGATCAACGCCATGGAACAGGGCACGATCATGCCCACCGGTCAGCCGGTCGACTCCCCGGCGCCGGTCGCCGAACTCCTGCGCCGCGTCAAGGCGATGCCGATGCCGCCGGAGCGCCAGTGGGAGTCCGGCGAGGGCGTCGACGTGCGCCGGCTGCCCGGCGGCCTGTCCAACACCACGCACGGCGAGGGCGTCGTACGGGGCGTCGGCTACGCGGTCGGCATCAAGAACGTCGGCTTCTCCGAGGGCTTCGACGACTACTCCACCGCCAAGGTCCGCATGGAGGTCGTCGGCGGCCGGCCGGTCGCCACCGTGCACACGGCGATGGCGGAGGTCGGCCAGGGCGGCGTCACCGTCCACGCGCAGATCGCCCGCACCGAGCTGGGCGTCACCCAGGTCACCATCCATCCCGCCGACACGCAGGTGGGCTCGGCGGGCTCCACCTCCGCCTCCCGGCAGACGTACGTCACCGGCGGCGCCGTGAAGAACGCCTGCGAGCTGGTCCGCGAGAAGGTCCTGGAGATCGGCCGCCGCACGTTCGGTACGCACCACCCCGCCTGGGCCACCGCGGAGCTGCTCCTGGAGGACGGCAAGGTCGTCACCGACGGCGGCGAGGTCCTCGCCGACCTGGCGGACGTGCTGGGGGACGAGGCCGTGGAGGTCGAGCAGGAGTGGCGGCACCGGCCGACCGAGCCCTTCGACCTGCGCACCGGCCAGGGCAACGGCCACGTCCAGTACTCCTTCGCCGCGCACCGCGCCGTCGTCGAGGTCGACACCGAGCTCGGCCTGGTCAAGGTCGTCGAACTGGCCTGCGCGCAGGACGTCGGCAAGGCGCTCAACCCGCTCTCCGTCATCGGCCAGATCCAGGGCGGCACCGTCCAGGGCCTGGGCATGGCGGTGATGGAGGAGATCGTCGTCGACCCCGTGACGGCGAAGGTCCGGAACCCGTCCTTCACGGACTACCTGATCCCCACGATCCTCGACACGCCGACCATCCCCGTCGACGTGCTCGAACTCGCCGACGACCACGCCCCGTACGGGCTGCGCGGCGTCGGCGAGGCACCCACCCTGTCGTCCACACCGGCGGTCCTCGCGGCCATCAGGGACGCGACCGGGCTGGCGCTGGACCGCACGCCGGTACGACCGGAACACCTCACCGGCACGGCGTGAGCAGACCCTCCGGGCGGCGCACGGAACGTCACACACGCCGCGCCGCCCGGAGCACACCAGGGGGCCCGCCCGCTCGCGGGCCCCGGAGCACCACCACCCATGCGTTCGTCTCGGGCCGTCCCCCGGGTCGTGCACGTCCCAGAACCCACAGCCGCCCCAGCGGTTGACGGGTGCCCCTTTGAACCTTGGGAGACGACCCCATGACCCAGCAGTCAGTCGAACCCGAGACCACGGCCGAGGACGCGGGCGCGGGCTCCCGCGTCCCCGCCGGCCGGTCCTGGCTCGACCGTTACTTCCACATAACCCACCGCGGCTCCACGGTGGCGCGTGAGGTGCGCGGCGGCATCACCACCTTCATGGCGATGGCGTACATCGTCCTGCTCAACCCCGTGATCCTGTCCGGCAAGGACGCCGCGGGGGACACCCTGGGCCAGAAGGCCCTGATCACCGCGACGGCGCTCGCCGCCGCGGTCACCACGCTCCTCATGGGCTTCGTCGGCAAGGTGCCGCTCGCCCTGGCCGCCGGACTCTCGGTGTCCGGCGTGATCGCCGGCCAGGTCGCCCCCCAGATGACCTGGCCGCAGGCCATGGGCATGTGCGTCATGTACGGCGTGGTGATCATGCTGCTCGTGGTCACCGGGCTCCGCGAGATGATCATGAACGCGATCCCGCTCGCCCTCAAGCACGGCATCACCATGGGCATCGGCCTGTTCATCGCCATCATCGGCCTGGTGAAGGGCGGGTTCGTCCACAAGGGCGAGTCCACGCCGCTCACGCTCGGCCCGGCCGGCGAACTCGCGGGCTGGCCCGTCCTGCTCTTCGCGGGCACCCTGCTCCTGATCTTCATGCTCCAGGCGCGCGACACCCCCGGCGCGATCCTGATCGGCATCGTCACCGGCACCGTCGTCGCGGCCCTGCTGAACGCCGCCGGGGTCGTCGATCCCGGGCAGTGGGCCAACGGCGCTCCGGAACTGCACGGCAGCGCCGTCTCCCTGCCCGACTTCTCGCTCTTCGGCAGCCTGGAGTTCGGCGGCTGGGGCGAGGTCGGCGCGATGACCGTCGGCATGATCGTCTTCACGCTGGTGCTGGCCGGGTTCTTCGACGCGATGGCCACCATCATCGGCGTCGGCACCGAGGCGAAGCTCGCCGACGACAAGGGCCGCATGCCGGGCCTGTCGAAGGCGCTGTTCATCGACGGCGCCGGCGGCGCCATCGGCGGTGTGGCGGGCGGCTCCGGCCAGACCGTCTTCGTCGAGTCCGCGACCGGCGTCGGCGAGGGCGCCCGCACCGGCCTCGCCTCGGTCGTCACCGGCGCGTTCTTCGCGGCCTGCCTCTTCTTCACGCCGATCACCGCGATCGTGCCGCAGGAGGTCGCCTCGGCCGCGCTGGTCGTCATCGGCGCGATGATGATGATGAACGCCCGGCACGTGGACTGGGCCGACCGGGCCACCGCGATCCCGGTCTTCCTGACCGTCGTCCTGATGCCGTTCACGTACTCCATCACGGCGGGTGTCGCCGCCGGCGTCATCTCCCACGTCGCCGTCAAGGTCGCGCAGGGCAGGGCCCGGGAGACCGGCGCGTTCATGTGGGCACTGACGGTGGTCTTCTTCGTCTACTTCGCCCTCGGTCCCATCGAGAGCTGGATGGGCGTGCACTAGCCGCTCCCCGGGGGAACCCCTTCCCTACCACCGCGGGCGAGGAGACCGACCATGCTGGACATCGCCGAAGAACTGCACCGGTGGGTCGAGCAGGGGCGCGACGTCGCCGTGGCCACCGTCGTGGCCGTCGGCGGCAGCGCCCCCCGTCCGTCCGGCGCCGCCCTCGCGGTGGACGCCGGGGGCACGGTGATCGGCTCGGTCTCCGGCGGCTGTGTGGAGGGGGCCGTCTACGAGCTGTGCCGGCAGGCGCTCCAGGACGGCCGGACCGTCCTGGAGCGCTTCGGCCACAGCGACGAGGACGCCTTCGCCGCGGGTCTGACCTGCGGCGGAGTCATCGACGTCCTCGTCACGCCGGTACGGGCGGACGACCCGGTCCGTCCGGCCGTCGCCGCCGCTCTCGCCGCCGCCGCGCGGGGGGAGGCGGTGGCGCTGGCGCGGATCGTGAGCGGCCCGGCGGAGCTGATGGGCCGCGCCCTGGCCGTCGGCCCGGACGGCTCGCGCACCGGCGGCTTCGGCACGCACCCCCGACTGGACCGCACGGCGGCCGCCGAGGCGGGCGCCTTCCTGGACGCGGGCCGCACGGGCACGGTGGAGGTCGGGGAGCAGGGCTCGCGGTGCGGAGCACCGTTGACGCTGCTGGTCGAGACCTCCGTCCCGGCCCCCCGCATGATCGTCTTCGGGGCGATCGACTTCGCCTCGGCACTGGCGCGCGTCGGCAAGTTCCTCGGCTACCACGTGACGGTGTGCGACGCGCGCCCCGTCTTCGCGACGCGGGCCCGCTTCCCGGACGCCGACGAGGTCGTGGTCGAGTGGCCCCACGTGTACCTGGAGCGCACGGACGTCGACGCCCGCACGGTGCTGTGCGTCCTGACCCACGAGAGCAGGTTCGACGTACCGCTCCTCGAGCTGGCCCTGCGCCTGCCCGTCGCGTACGTCGGCGCGATGGGCTCCCGCCGCACCCACCTGGACCGCGACGAGCGCCTGCGCGAGGCCGGCGTCACGGACCGGGAGCTGGCCCGGCTCAGGTCCCCCGTCGGCCTGGACCTCGGCGCCCGTACGCCCGAGGAGACGGCCCTGTCGATCGCGGCGGAGATCGTCGCCGCCCGGCGCGGCGGCAGCGGCGCCTCGCTGACCGGCGCCCACACCCCGATCCACCACGACGGCACGCCGACCCCCGGCGGACGGATCGGCTCCGCGACCTGAGCGTCCCGCCCTTGGCCTCCGGCCCTGAGCCCCGGCCCCCGGCCTCGGGCCCCAGTCTCAGCCGGGCCTCGGGCCTCACCCCCGGGACGCGGGCCCTGGCCCCGGCTCCCGGCCTCAGCCTCAGCCTCAGCCGGGCCTCGGGCCTCACCCCCGGGACGCGGGCCCTGGCCCCGGCTCCCGGCCTCAGCCCCGGCTCCCGGCCTCAGCCCCGGGCTTAGGACTGGGTACGGGCACCATCGTCCGTCGGATCCCCGGTTGCGGACCTCGACGGTGGCGCAACGGCCCGGAGCCAGGATCGCGCGTGCCGCGTTCGTGCCCGCAGCCCGCAGCCCGCAGCCCGCAGCCCGCAGCCCGCAGCCCGCAGCCCGCAGCCCGCAGCAGCGCCATCGGGCCTGGCCACGCGGGGCACGACCGGCCTGGCGCGCAGCGGCCCGCGGCCCCGGCGGGGACGCGGGCCACGGCACGCCGGATCCGGCTCAGGCGGCGGTTCGCGCCCCCGTCTCCGCGTCCCGGCCGGCCTCCTCGTCGAAACGGACGTGGAAGCGCCGGGTGTGGTCCAGCCGGCGCTCCGGGCCGGTCAGGGTGACCGTCGCCGTCAGGCGGACGTCGGCGCTCGAGGCCGCCAGCCGCAGCCGCAGCTCGCCCGGTTCGACCACGCGCCGCCCGTCGCGGCCGGTGAACGAGGCGACGTCGGCCGGAACGCGCACGCGCAGACGACGGGACTCGCCCGCCTCCAGCGCGACCCTGGTGTAGCCGACGAGGCGCTGCACCGGCTGGACGACGGAGGCGACGGGGTCGTGCAGGTAGAGCTGGACGACCTCGGTGCCGTGCCGTTCCCCGGTGTTGCGCACGGTGAAGGCGAGGGAGCACTCGCCCGCGGTGTCCGTCTCGGGCTCGTCGACCACGAGGTCGCTCCACTCGAAGGACGTGTACGACAGGCCGTGCCCGAACGCGAACGCCGCGGTGGGGTCGATGCTGGAGACGTCGCTGGCCTGCGCGAGCCGGGCGGCCAGGTACGTGGCGGGCTGGGCGCCCGAGCCGCGCGGCACGCTGACGGGCAGCCGCCCGGACGGGTTGGTCCGGCCGCTCAGGACACCGGCGACGGCACCGGTCCCCTCGGAGCCGGGGAAGAAGGACTGCACGATCGCGGCGGCCTCGTCCACGGCCCGGCCGAGCGCGTAGGGCCGGCCGGCGAGCATGACCACCACCACCGGCCTGCCCGTGTCGAGCAGCGCGTCGAGCAGCTCCTGCTGGGCCCCCGGCAGGGCCAGCGACTCGGTGTCGCAGCCCTCCCCGCTGGTCCCGCGTCCGAACAGGCCCGCCCGGTCGCCGAGGGCCACGACGACGACGTCGGCCTCCCGCGCGGTGGAGACGGCCTCCGCCAGGCCGCTCAGGTCACCGTCGTCGACGCCCGTGCCGCGTGCCGCGGTCAGCTCCGCGTCGGGGAACTCGGCCCGCAGCGCGTCGTGCAGCGTGGGCAGGTCGATGCCCGCGGGCGTCTGCGGGTGCAGCACGCCGACGTGCTGGGGGAAGGAGTAGCAGCCGAGCACGGCCGTCGGCTCGGCGGCGTTCGGGCCGATCAGCGCGATGCGGCGCGGCCCGTCCAGCGGCAGCGTGCCGTCGTTGGTGAGCAGCACGACCGCCTCGTCGGCGACGGCCCGGGCCAGCTCCCGGTTGGCGGGGGAGTCCAGGTCCACGGTGCCGCGCAGCGCGTCCGGATCGTCCAGGTCGGCTCCCCGCAGCGCGTCCGGGACCGGGTCCCAGTCGGGGTCGAGCAGGCCGAGGCGCACCTTCTGGGCGAGCACGCGGCGCAGGGCGCGGTCGATCAGCGCCTCGGGCGTCCGGCCCGCGGTGACGGCCTCGACGAGGGGGGCCCCGAACGTCTTGACGGTGGGCAGCTCCACGTCGACCCCCGCGCGCAGGGCCGCGTCCGCCGCCTCGGCCCAGTCCCCGGCGATCCCGTGCAGGACCTTGAGGAAGGCGATGCCGAAGTAGTCGGCGACGACCGTGCCGTCGAAGCCCCACGTGTCGCGCAGCAGCCCGGTGAGGAGCTCCTCGTCGGCCGCCGAGGGGATCCCGTCGGTGTCGGTGTAGGCGTGCATGACGGAGTCCGCCCCGCCCTCGAGCAGGGCCATCTCGAACGGCGGCAGGAGCACGTCCGCCCGCTCGCGCGGTCCCATGCCGACGGGCGCCAGGTTGCGGCCGGCGCGGGAGGCGGAGTACCCGGCGAAGTGCTTCAGGGTGGCGACGACGCCCGCGGACTGCAGGCCCTGCACATAGGCGGTGCCGATGCTGCCGACGAGGTAGGGGTCCTCGCCGATGGTCTCTTCGACGCGGCCCCAGCGGGCGTCCCGCACCACGTCCAGGACGGGCGCGAGGCCCTGGTGGACGCCGACGGAGCGCATGTCGCGGCCGATGGCGGCGGCCATCCGGCGGACCAGGGCGGGATCGAAGGTGGCGCCCCAGGACAGGGGCACCGGATAGGCGGTGGCGCCCCAGGTGGCGAATCCGGCCAGGCACTCCTCGTGCGCCAGCGCGGGGATCCCGAAGCGGTTCGCCGCGGTGATCCGGGCCTGCGTGCGCAGCAGGGACAGCGCGCCGAGCGCGGGATCGACGGGGGCCGTACCGAAGGGGCGGGTCAACTGCCCCAGGCCGGACGGCAGGAGGGCGTCGAGGTCGGCCTTCTCCTCCATGTCGTGCTGGTGCGGGGCGACTTCACCGCCCTCGTCGGACGCGCCGACCCACACGCCGTACAGTTGGGCGATCTTCTCCTCGAGGCTCATCGCGTCGACGAGCGCGGAGACACGGGTGCCGATGTCCTGGGCGGGGTCGTTCCACAGGGGCAGGTCGAGGTTGGGCTCTTCGGCCACGTTGACGGTCACTTTCCTCCCACGCCCATCAGGCCCTGGACCAGGGCCTTGCGTGCGAACAGGTAAACGAGCAGCACGGGCACCATCGACAGCGTCACGGCCCCCAGCAGGCCGGGGATGTCGATGCCGTGTTCGGTCTGGAAGTCGTACAGGCCCAGGGTGACGACCTTGGTGGCGTCGGACTGGGTCAGGACGAGCGGGAACAGGAAGCCGTTCCAGGCCTGCAGCGCGGAGAACACCACGATGGTGGACAGGCCCCCGCGCGAGAGCGGAACGACGAGCTGGAAGAACATCCGCCTCGGGCTCGCCCCGTCCATCGTCATCGCCTCGAACAGCTCCGGGGAGATGTCGCGCATGGACCCGGAGAGGATGAGCGCCGACATCGGCAGGCAGAACGCCGCCGTGGGCAGGACGACGCCGAGGAGGTTGTCGTACAGGCCCGCCTCGCTGATCAGGTAGAACATCGGGACGATGACGGCCTGGGCGGGGATGGCGAGGCCCAGCAGGAACAGCCGGAAGATCTGCGAGGTGGTCCGGCTGCGGTTGCGGACGATCGCGTAGGCCAGCGGCGGCACGAGCAGCAGCACCACGCCGACGACGCAGACGGTGACGATGACGGTGTTGAGGAAGTACTGGCCGAAGCCCGAGTCGAAGGCGTTCGTGTAGTTGTCGAGGGTGAAGGCGTCGGGGAAGGACAGCGGGCCGTTCTTCGCGTAGTCCTGCCGGGTGCGCAGGGTCGCCGCGAGCATGACGTACAGCGGCAGGCCCACCAGGACCAGCCAGACGATCGAGCCCGCGCCGGCCAGGTAGTTGGGGCGTCGCCTCATGAGACCCCCTCCATGGTGCTGCGCATCTTGTCGTAACCGGAGACGCGGACCACGACCAGCGAGACGACCGTGGCCGCGACGACCAGGCACAGGGCGATGACCGAGCCGGCGCCGAAGTCGAAGCCCTTGAAGGCCTTCTGGTACATGTAGTAGGCACTGATCGTGGTGTCGGTGCCCGGTCCGCCCTGGGTGAGGATGAGCACCGTCTCGAAGGTGGTGAGCCCACCGACGATCATCAGGATCATCGAGGTGATCACCGAGGTGCGCAGCTGCGGCAGGGTGATGTGGAAGAACTGGCGGTAGCGCCCCGCCCCGTCGATGGCCGCCGCCTGGTACAGCACCTGCGGGACGGCCCGCGCGGCACCCTGGTAGATCAGCGTGTGGAACGGGGTGAACTGCCAGGTGCTCACGAAGGCCAGCACGCCGATGGCCGTGGCCTGTTCACCGAACAGGTTGCCGTCCCCGAACAGCCAGGTCAGCCGGGCGGGAATGCCGAAGTTCGGGTCGAGCAGCGCCCGCCAGAGCACCGACACGGCGGTGGCGGACAGCAGCAGCGGCAGGAAGTAGATCACCGACAGCACGGCGCGGTTGCGCTGCGGTCCGGCGGCCCACACGCCGAGCACGATGCTCAGCGGCGTCTGGAGCACCACACCCAGCGCGGTGAGCAGCAGGGTGAGCCAGATGCTCTTGATCATCACCGGGTCGTCGAGGACGCGGTTCCAGTTGTCCAGCCCGACGAACTCGGGTGAGCCCAGGCCGTTCCAGCTCATGAAGGACAGCACCGCCACCATGATCAGCGGGGCGATGGCGAAGAGGGCGAAGAACACGGTGGCGGGCAGCGCCCAGAGGAAACTCGGGCGCGTGCCGTGGGCGGTGTAGGGGCCTTCCGGCCGCCGCCGGACCTTTCCGGGGGTCGTGGCGGCGGCCGGAACGCTCGTGATCTCAGTGGTCATGAGCCGTTCACTCGGTCGGGAGGGCCTGCATGGCCTTGATGAAGCCGTCCTCGTCGAGCTGCCCGTTGAAGAACTGCTGGACGGCCTGGTAGATGGGCGTCATGGCGGCCGGCGTGTAGGCCTGGTCCCACGAGAGCTGGAAGTTCTTGGCCTTGGCCACGAGGTCGTACTGGAAGCGCGCGTACTCGGGACTGGTCGACGTGTCGAGGAACTGCGGGGTGTTGGTGGTGGTCGGCAGGTTGCCGATGGAGAGCTGCGCCTTGACGAACTCGTCGGAGTACATGAGCTTCAGGAACTCGGCGACGGCCTCGGGGTGCTTGGTCTTCTTCAGCACCGAGTAGAAGTTGTTGGTGTTGCCGACGATGTCGGAGGGGTCGCCCTTGCCGCCCGCGACGGTGGGGAACGCGCCGTAGCCCAGGCCGTCGGCGGCGAACTCCTTCGCGTCGGTCAGCTGCTGCGCGTAGTACCAGGAGCCCATCAGCTCGAAGCCGGCCTTGCCCGAGGCGATCAGCGCCGGGGTGCCGCCGTTGGTGTACTTCACCGAGTCGTAGTTGCTGCCGAAGGCGCCGGCGTCGACGAGCTCCCGGAGCATGCCGAGCGCCTTCTTGCTGTCCGCGCTCGCCCAGGCGTCCTTGTCGCCGCCGAGGGCCTTCTTGAACAGGTCCGGCCCGGCGACACGGTCGTAGAGGTACTCGAACCACATCATCGTCGTCCACTGGTCGCCGCCGCCGAGGGCGATGGGGGTGACGCCGTCGGACTTGAGCTTCTTCACCGCGTCGAGCAGCTGGTCCCAGGTCTGGGGCGGCTTCACGCCCGCCTTGTCGAGCACGTTCTTGTTGTGGAACAACAGGACCGGCTGGGTGCCGCGCATCGGAACGCCGTACGTCTTGCCGTCCATCACCACGCTGTCGACGACGTTGGGCAGGAACTTGTCCTTGAGGTTCTTGTCCTTCGCGATGAAGTCGTCCAGCGGCATCAGCAGGTCCGCGTCGACGAACGGCCGGATGCTGCCGCCGCCCCAGTTGAAGAAGACGTCCGGTGCCTGCGGCGTGTTGATGATCGTCTGCAGCTTCTGCTGGTAGTCGGCACCGGGGATGGTGTCGAGGACGACCTTGACGTCCGACGTCTTGTTGAAGGTGTCGACGATCTGCTTCTCGACCTTGTTGGTGGCGTCGCCGTAGACCAGCACATGGATGCTGCCGTCGTCCGAGGACCCCCCGCCGTCGCCGTTCCCGCAGGCGGCGAGGCTCGCCGCCAGGGCGAGCGTCGCGCCGCAGGCGATCGCCCTGGCCAACCGTGTACGCATGCTCATCAGCCTTCCGAAAGTTTCGGTCAATGCACCGAAAGTCCTGCGGCTGGACAGTAGGCGCAAAGGGAAGAGCCGGTCAACGGTCGTGCACGCACGCGCCCAAACCGTTACGGCCCCTGCGTGGCCTATGCTGCGGCCATGCACGAAGAAGACGAGGTGGGGCCCAGGGTCACCCTGGCGGCCGTGGCCCGAGAGGTCGGTGTTTCGCTTCCGACAGTTTCGAAGGTGCTCAACGGCCGTTCGGATGTCTCCAGCGCCACCCGGGCCAAGGTCGAGCACCTTCTCGAGGTCCACGGCTACCGTCGCCGTGCGCAGGGCCCTCCCAAGGCACCCCTCGTCGAGATCGTCTTCCACGAGCTGGAGAGCGTCTGGGCGATGGAGCTCATCCGCGGCGTGGAGAACGTCGCGAAGCAGAACAACGCGACCGTCGCGGTCACCGAGAGCGGCACCCGGCACGCGCCCGGACCCGAGTGGATCGAGGGGGTGCTGCGCCGCCGTCCGCTGGGCGTGCTGCTGGTCTTCTCCACCCTGCCCGAGGAGGTGAAGCGGCGACTGGCGTCCCGGGCCGTCCCGTTCGTCATCGTGGACCCGGCCGGCGACCCCGACCCCGACGTCCCGTCCGTCGGCTCCGCCAACTGGGCCGGCGGACTGGCCGCCACCCGCCACCTCGTCGGCCTGGGACACCGGCGCATCGCGATCGTCACCGGCCCCGAGGACATGATGTGCTCACTGGCCCGGCTGGACGGATACCGTTCGGCGCTGGCCACGGCGGACCTCGACGCGGACCCGGACCTGGTCCGGTTCGGCGACTTCCACGTCCAGGGCGGGTTCGAGCACGCCATGGACCTGCTGCGGCGGCCGGACCGGCCGACGGCGGTCTTCGCCGGCAGCGACCTGCAGGCACTGGGCGTCCTGGAGGCGGCCCGGGTGCTCGGCATCAGCGTCCCCGGCGAGCTGTCGGTGGTGGGCTACGACGACGTACCGCTCGCCCAGTGGTCCAGCCCGCCGCTGACGACCGTTCAGCAGCCGCTGCAGCGCATGGCGGAGGAAGCGGCCCGGATGCTGCTGAGCCCCGGGGACCCGGCGAAGGGCGCCCTGCGCATCGAACTCGCCACCCACCTGGTGGTCCGTCAGAGCACCGCGCCACCGGCGCGGGGCTGACGACCGGGCGCGCGGGGCCGGGCGGCGTCGCGTGGCACCGGGCCGGCCCGGGAGCCGGCGCCGAGGTCCGCCGGGGCCGCTCAGGAGTGCCGCAGCAGCCGGTTCACCGCCCGCCCGAACACGTAGCGGCCCGACCGTTCCAGCGCGCCGTCGAAGAGGGACGGCAGCGGGCGGACGCGCAGCTCCTCGCGCCAGACGACACGCGCTCGGCCGCCGGGGCCCGGCCGGACCTCGATCTCGGCCCACCCGCCGACCAGCCGGCCCCGCTTGTCCAGCCGGCACCGGCCGGGCGCGCCGTCCTCCGGCGGCTCCCAGACGGTCACCTCCATGGTGTCGTCGAAGGCGAGGGGGCCGAGTCCCGTGCGGGCGACGACCAGGGTGCCCACGGCCGTGGGCGGGGGAGGGGACACGGTGACCCGGGTCAGCGGTACCGCGTCGCCGTGCCGGTGCCAGGCGGTGAGCCGCCGCCATGCCTCGTCCGGGGAGAGGGGGGCGGTGCGTTCGAGCGAGAAGGTGACCACGTCACGATCGTAGGCGGGCGGAGCGGTGGCGAGGGCCGGGCCCGGCATGCCGAGGGCGCGTGCCTGACGCCGCGAGGCCCGCCCTCCGGGCGGACGGCGGGGGTTCGGCGACGGGGCCTAGCGGTACACCTCGCCCGGCTCCGCCTTCCCCGGTGCCAGCAGCTGCGGCACCGTCACGAAGACGTAGCCCCGCTGCTTGAGCGCGTCGATGATGCCGGGGACGGCGGGGACGGTGCCGTCGTAGATGTCGTGCAGCAGGATGATGCCGTCCCGCGACGACTGCTCCAGGACGCGCTTCGTGATCAGGTCGGAGTCGTCCGTCGTGTAGTCCTTGGCGGTCACGGTCCACAGCACCTCCGCCAGGCCCAGTTCGCGGCAGATGTCGTGCACCGTGTCGTCGGTGCGGCCCTGCGGCGGACGCATCAGCGTGGGGCGCCGTCCGGTCAGGCGCTCTATCTCCCTGTTCGGGCGCTCCAGTTCCTCGCGTATCTCGTCCGGATCGGCGTCCGTGAGGATCCGGTGCGTCCAGGTGTGGCTGGCCACCTCGTGACCCTCGGCAGCCATGCGCCTGACAAGTTCGGGATAGGTGTCGATGTGCCGTTCGCCGAGGAGGAAGAAGGTCGCCGGGACCTGCTTCTCCTCGAGTATGTCGAGCAGCCGGGCGGAGTGCTCGCTCGGTCCGGCGTCGAAGGTCAGCGCGATGCACTTGGCCCTGCGGCAGTCGACGGTGCCGAATCCGGCCGCCCGCGCCTGGGGGCCGGGGGCGCCCCGGACGGAGCTGGGCGAGGCCGTCTCGAGCTTCGTGCAGCCGCTCAGTGCCAGTGTCAGGGAGGCGGCCGCCGCGAGAATCGCGGCTCCGCGCAACCTGGTCCCCGTTTTCGTCATCTTGCTGGTCGGCGAAGGCATGCGAGGACTATACACAGCGAGTATATACGCAGTGTATAGCGGTCCCTCGCATGCCAGTTCGAGGTAGGGAGGACTCCCGCCGGGTTACTCAGCCGGCACGAACGTGCAGGCGAGAGTGAGGAGAGACCCGTGAACGAGAGTCCTGTGGGCGGGCGCGTCTGGCGCCGGGCCCTGGTGACCGGCGGCGCCGGGTTCGTGGGATCCCACCTGTGCGGCCGGCTGCTGGAGGCCGGCACCGACGTCGTCTGCCTCGACAACCTGGCCACCGGCTCCCGGAGCAACGTGGCCGACCTGGAACGGCACCGCGGCTTCCGGTTCGTCCGGGCCGACGCGACCGACCCGGCGGCCCTGCGCGGCCTGCCCGGCCGCTTCGACCTCGTCCTGCACTTCGCCTGCCCGGCCTCGCCCGCCGACTACCTCAGGCTGCCCCTCCAGACCCTCGACGTCGGCAGCACCGGCACCCGCAACGCCCTCGAGCGGGCCCGCGCCGACGGCGCCCGCCTCCTGCTCGCCTCCACCTCCGAGGTCTACGGCGACCCCCTCGAACACCCGCAGCGCGAGAGCTACTGGGGCAACGTCAACCCGATCGGCCCGCGCAGCGTCTACGACGAGTCCAAGCGCTTCGCCGAGGCCCTGGTCACCGCCCACCGCCAGGTGCACGGCACCGACGCCGCCATCGTCCGCATCTTCAACACCTACGGCCCGCGCATGCGCACCGGCGACGGCCGCGCCGTGCCGACCTTCATCGCGCAGGCCCTGGACGGCATGCCCCTCACCGTCGCCGGGGACGGCGGCCAGACCCGCTCCCTGTGCTACGTCGACGACACCGTCGACGGCGTCCTCGCCCTGGCCGCCTCAGGCGAGAGCGGCCCCGTGAACATCGGCGGCTCCGACGAGATCACCGTGCTGGAACTGGCCCGGCGCATCATCGCGCTCACCGGCTCCGGCTCCCGCATCCGCTTCGTCGAACGGCCCGTCGACGACCCCGGCCGGCGCAGGCCCGACACCACCCTGGCCCGGGAGCGGCTCGGCTGGCGGCCACGGGTCGGCTGGAACGAGGGCCTGGAGCGGACCATCGGCTGGTTCGCGCACTCCGCCGCCGCGTAGGCCCTTCGGCGGAGCGGACGCACGATTTCACCATCCGTGACGAATCGGCTCATTTCCGGAATTGAGCTGTCTTCAAGAGTTTGAGCCGACAGCACCGCGGCACCCGCGAGCCCAGACAGACCCAGCAGTCGCCCGGGACGGAGCACACCCCATGCGCATCCTCGGTATCAACGCCCTGTTCCACGACCCGGCCGCCGCACTCGTCGTCGACGGCCGGACCGTCGCGGCCGCCGAGGAAGAGCGCTTCAGCCGCCGCAAGCACGGCAAGCGGCCCGTGCCGTTCTCCGCGTGGGAGGTCCCGGAGCTGGCGGCGCGGTGGTGCCTGGAACACGCGGGGGTGCGCCCCGAGGAGCTCGACGCCGTCGCGTACTCCTTCGACCCCCGGCTCGCCCGGCCCGCCCGCGCCATGGGCCTGGACGACCCCTGGGACCCGCTGCGCCTCGAATACGCCCGCCGCGCCCCCAGGTTCCTCGCCGACGCACTGCCCGGGCTCGACCCCGACCGGGTCGTCTTCGTCCCGCACCACGTGGCGCACGCCGCCTCCGCCGGACCGGCCTCACCCCACCCCGACAACGACGTCCTCGTCCTCGACGGACGCGGCGAGTGCGCCTCCCACCTGGCCGGCCGCTACCGCGACGGCAAGCTCGACACCCTCGCCACCCAGGCGCTCCCGCACTCGCTGGGCCTGGTCTACGAGGAACTGACCGAGCACCTCGGCTTCCTGCGCAGCAGCGACGAGTACAAGGTGATGGCCCTCGCCTCCTACGGCACCCCCCGCCACCTGGACCGGCTGCGCGAGCACGTCCACGCCACCGGCGACGGCGGCTTCCGCGCCCACGGCGTCGACTGGGCCGCCCTCGCCCCGGCCCGCGCCGAGGGCGAGGACTGGACGAAGGGCCACGCGGACCTCGCCGCGAGCACCCAGGCCGTGCTGGAGGAAGTGCTCCTCGACCTCGTCCACTGGCTGCACCGCGAGGCCGGGGGAGAGGCCCTGACGATGGCGGGCGGCGTCGCCCTCAACTGCGTCGCCAACGCGAAGATCGCCGCCCGTGGCCCGTACCGGCACGTGTGGGTGCAGCCCGCCGCCGGCGACGCGGGCACCGCCCTGGGCGGCGCCCTGCACGTGGCCGCCGCCCAGGAGGGCGCCGCCCCCGAGCCGATGCCGGGCGCCGACCTCGGCCGCGGCTGGAGCGACGAGGAGATCCGCACCTGGCTGGAGACCGCCGCGATCCCCTACGAGGAACCGGACGACATCGCCGAGACGGTCGCCGAGGAACTCGCCCGGGACGGGATCGTCGCCTGGTTCCAGGGCCGCAGCGAGTTCGGTCCGCGCGCCCTCGGCCACCGCTCCCTGCTGGCCCACCCGGGCCGCGCGGAGAACCTGGAGCGGCTCAACCACGTCAAGGGCCGCGAGGAGTTCCGTCCCGTGGCGCCGATGGTGCTGGCCGACCGCGCCGCCGACCTCTTCACCGGACCGCTCCCGAGCCCGTACATGCTCTTCGTGCACGACGTCGCCCCCGCCTGGCGCGACCGCGTCCCGGCCGTCGTCCACGTCGACGGCACCGCCCGCATCCAGACCGTCGAGGAACGCCGCGAGCCGCTCGTCGCACGGATGCTGGCCTCCTTCGAGAAGCGCACCGGGCTGCCCGTCGTCGTCAACACCAGCCTCAACACCGCCGGGCGGCCCATGGTCGACGACCCGCGCGACGCGCTGGAGTGCTTCGGCTCCGCGCCCGTGGACCTGCTGGCCATCGGCCCGTTCGCGGTGCGCCGGGGGAAGGCGTTCGCATGACCGGCGCCCCCACGACCGGCTACGCCGTCGTCATCCCCACGCTCGTCCGCGGCACGCTGGCCGACTGCCTGGCCGCGCTGGCCGCCGCGACCGGTCCCCGGCCCGACGAGATCGTCCTCGTCGACGACCGGCCCGCCCCCGACGCCGACCCGGCGGCCCTCGAACACCCGCTGAGCGTCCTCGGAGACCTGCGCCGGCGCACCGTCGTGCTGCGCAGCGGGGCGGGACCCGCAGCCGCCCGCAACACCGGCATCCGCGCGGTCACCTCGCCGTGGACCGCCTTCCTCGACGACGACGTCCAGGTCGGCCCGCACTGGTGCGACCAGCTGGTCCAGGACCTCGCCGAGGCCGCCCCCGACACCGGCGCCGTCCAGGGCGTCATCGCCGTCCCCCTGCCCGGCGAACGCCGCCCCACCGACTGGGAGCGCGGCACCGCCGCTCTCGCGCGGGCCCACTGGATCACCGCCGACATGGCCTACCGCACCGACGTGCTCAAGCGGGTCCACGGCTTCGACGAACGCTTCCCGCGCGCCTTCCGCGAGGACGCCGACCTCGCGCTGCGCGTCCTCGACGCCGGCTGGCGCATCCAGCGGGGCCGCCGCACCACCCGCCACCCCGTACGTCCCGCCTCCCGCTGGGCGTCCCTGCGACAGCAGCGCGGCAACGCCGACGACGCCCTGATGCGGCGCCTGCACGGCCCCGACTGGTGGTCCAAGGCGATGGCGCCCCGCGGCCGCATCCGCCGCCACGTCGCGATCACCGCCGCCGGTGCCCTCGCCCTCGCCCTCGCGGCCGCCCGCCGCCCCCGGGCCGCCGCGCTCGCCGGGCTCGGCTGGGCCGCCGGCACCGCCGAGTTCGCCTGGGCCCGCATCGCCCCCGGGCCGCGCACCCGCGACGAGGTGACGACCATGCTGGTCACCAGCGCGCTCATCCCGCCCGCCGCGACCTGGCACCGGCTGCGCGGGCTGTGGCGGCACCGCGGCGCCCCCGCGTGGCGGGAGGCGGCCGCATGAACCCCGTCAGGGCCGTGCTCTTCGACCGCGACGGCACCCTCGTCCACGACGTCCCCTACAACGGCGACCCCGAGCGGGTCCGGCCCGTCGACGGCGCCCGCGAGGCGGTCGCGCTGCTGCGCGCCCACGGGATCCGCGTCGGCGTCGTCACCAACCAGTCCGGCGTCGCCCGCGGCCTGATCAGCGACGTCGACGTCCGCCGCGTCAACCGGCGCGTCGACGAACTGATCGGCCCCTTCGACGTCTGGGCGGTCTGCCCGCACGGCCCCGACGACGGCTGCCCCTGCCGCAAGCCGCGGCCCGGACTGGTCCTGCGGGCGGCCGGACGCGTCCGCGCCGCCCCCGCCGACTGCGTCGTCATCGGCGACATCGGCGCCGACGTCGAGGCCGCGACAC
>NZ_BDJC01000079.1 GCF_002005565.1 Streptomyces sp. JHA26
TACGGCCAAGCTCGTCATTTCATCCACCCTTAGAATCAACGCTTATGGAACTGCGCCAGCTTGAGTACTTCGTCGCCGTCGCGGAGGAGGCGAGCTTCACGAAGGCCGCCGCTCGCGTCCACGTGGCCCAGCCCGGAGTCAGCGCACAGATCCGCAAGCTGGAGCGGGAGTTCGGGCACGAGCTGCTCGACCGCAACGGGCGCACGGTGCGGCTGACGGACGTGGGAGCGGCGGTGCTTCCCTACGCTCGGGCGGCGCTCGCCGCGGTGGAGGGCGCCCGGCTCGCGGTGGACGACCTCGCCGGGCTGACCCGGGGCCAGGTCACCGTGGGCACGGTGACCTCGTTCGCGTCACTGGGCCTGCCCGAGTTGTTCGCCCGGTTCCACCAGCGATACCCGTCCGTCGACATGGCGCTGTCGGAGGGCAACTCCGACGAGCTGGCCGAGGCGATACGGGCCGGGCGGATGGACGCCGCCGTGATCGGACTGGCCGCCGAACCGCCCGCGGGCCTGGAGGTCCAGGTCATCGCCGACGAGCCCGTCGTGGCGGCGGTCGAACCCGGCCACCGGCTGGCCGGGCGCCGACAGGTGACGGTGGAGGAGATCCGCGACCACACCCTGATCTGCCTGCCGCCGGGCACCGGGGTGCGGACCTGTGTCGAGGCCGCCTGGGCGGCCGCGGGGGCCACGCCCCGGATCGCCTTCGAGGCCGCCGACCCCCAGCTGCTGGCCCAACTGGCCGCTCGCGGGCTCGGGGTGGCGTTCCTGCCGCAGCCGTTCGCCCGGGCCCGCCGACTGCGCACCCTGACGGTCGACAGTCCCCATATGCACGGGCGGCTGGCGTTCGCCTGGCGTGGCGAGGGACCGGTCAGCCCGGCGGCACGGGCGTTCATCAGCCACGCCCGCACCTCTCTCGCCGACCTCACCGCCGGCCCCTCGGACGCTGCGGCAGTTCCCTGACACACCATCAGGCAGCTGGCGCCGGCGGACGGAACTCCTGGCGTTCGAAGGGGTGTCCGGGCAGCGGAACCCTGTTGCGCCGTCGGCCGCCGTGCAGGGCCGCCCAGTCGAGTTCCGCGCCTGCCAGCCACAGGTGTCCGAGCGCCGTCAGCAGCACCCGGGCCTCGTGGGTGTCGTCCGCCGGGTGCGGCAGGGTCTGGAGCATCGAGTGGCCCTCGGCGAGGGCCGGGTGCCGGCGGGCGAGCGAGGTGAGCGTCATTCCCGGTCCGACCTCCAGGAGCACGGCGCGGTCGAGGCCGGCGAGCGTCTCCAGGGCGTCGGAGAACCGTACGGCGCGCCGCATGTGGGCACGCCAGTAGGCGGCGCTGGCGATCTCCTCGACCGCCCAGGTGCCGGTGCTGTCCGAGACGAAGGGAATCCGCGGAGCACGCGGCCGCAGCCCGCGGACGTACGTCTCGAAGCTGTCCAGGACCGGCTCCACGAGGGAGGAGTGGCCGGCGGTAGCGATCTTCAGGAGTTTCACCTCGACATCCGGCCGGGGGAAGTCCCGGACGAACCGCTCCACCAGTTCGGCCGGCCCGGACACGGCAACCTGGTCGGGTCCGTTGACGGCACCGATGCCGAGGCCGTCGGGCAGCAGCCGCAGCACCTCCGCCTCGGGCAGCCGTACCGCGGCCATCGAGCCGGACGGCAGGCTCTGCAACAGCCGGCCCCGCTCCAGCACGAGGTCCAGGGCGTCCGGGAAGGCGAACACCCCGGCCACACAGGCCGCCGCGTAGGCGCCGAGACTGTGGCCGACGACCGCCGCCGGCCGCACGCCCCACCGCATGAGCGCGCGGGCCAGCGCGTACTCGACCGTGAAGACCGCCGGCTGGCCCACGGCGATGGTCGACAGGGCCTGCCGGCTGCGGGCGGCCGCGGCCTCGTCGGCCGGATCGAGAACACTGCGCAGATCGATGCCCAGGGCCTCGCGGGTCCGCTCGGCGCAGGCGTCGACGTCGGCGCGGAACAGCGGGTCGGTACGGTACAGGGCGCGGGCCATGCCGACGTGCTGACCGCCCTGGCCGGGGAAGGCGAAGACGACGGAACGGGGCTGGTCGGGCACCCGCCCGGCGGGGGCCTTGCGGCGGGTGCCGTCGGCGAAGGCGGCGGCGGCCTCGGCGCGGTTTCGGGCCACCGTGAACCGCCGGTGCGGCTCCGCTGTGCGGCCCGACTGGAGGGTCCAGGCCAGGTCCGGCAGCGGGTCGGTGGTGCGGTCGAGGACGTCGCCGAGATCCGCGGTCAGCCGGTCGAGGGCGGTCGCGGACCGGGCCGACACAGGCAGCAGCTGCCAGCTCGGCTCGGGCTGCGGCCGTGCCGTCGCCGGGGGTTCCTCCACCACGACGTGCACCCGCAGGCCGAACGGACCGTACGCGTCCACTCCCGCCCGCCGGGGCCGCTCGGGGGTCCGCCAGTCGCCGTCGTCGTCCGGCAACGTGCCGCAGGCCACGCCCACGACGGCTGACAGCAGGGCGGTCACGCCCGGCGTGGTGTCGGTCACGGCGGCGCCGCCAGGCGCGTCGGCGGTGACCCGGACGACCGTGCCGGCCGGGACGCCGGCGACTGCGCGGGCCCGCCGCCCAAGCCGGTCCGTGCCGTCGTCGCGGCCGACGGCCGTGCCCCGCACCACGGCGTGGACGCGGTCACCCGCGGCGAGCGCCGCGTCCAGCGGCCTGAGGACCAGCACTCCGCAGCCGCCGGTGGACAACGCATCCGCGCCGCCGTCGTCCCCGGCGAGGGGGCGGACGGTGACGGCCCCCGCGACGGCGATGTCGCACTCCCCGGCAAGGAGGGCCTGTACGGCATGGTGGACGGCCAGCGGCAGGGTGGCGCCGGCGCCCTGCACGGTCACGGACGGACCGGTGAGACCGAGCTTGTAGGCGGGCCGGGCGGCGAGGAAGTCGGGGCCGGTCGCGATGCGGATCTGCCAGTCGTCGGCGTTGGGCAGCCGCCGGATCCCGCGGCGCAGACCCTCCGCGTACGCGGTGGTACTCGCGCCGGCGTAGACGCCGATGACCGCGTCCGCGCGGGCGGGGTCCACCGCCGCGTCCTGGAGCGAACGGGTGACGCACTCGAGGAGGATCCGGTGCTGCGGGTCGGTGATCAGCGCCTCGCCGGGTGAGAGGCCGAAGTAGGTGTGGTCGAAGGCGTACGCGTCCCGCAGGACCGGGTCCGGCTCCCCGTCCCGCGTGAGTCGCCGCCGGTAGGCGTCGATGTCGGGCGCGCCGGGGAGGCGCGCCGCCATGCCGATGACGGCAACCCCGCCGTCGTCGGCCGGCTCGGTCGCGGCCATGCTGTGCTCCTTCCTGGTCACCTCGGTCATGGTGGTCTCAGGCCACGGGAACAGCGGGGCGGATGACGGCTTGTCCGCCCTGCGCCGAACGCAGCGCACCAGCGACGAGTTCGTGGGGTTGCCCCAGCGGCACGGCGCTGACCTCGTCGAGCCGCGCCACCAGCGCGTCGTCGAGGGTGACGTCCAGGGCGGAGAGGTAGCCCTCCAGCTGGTCGGCGCTGCGCGGGCCGATGAGAGGAACCAGCGTGGTCGGGGAGTGCGCGGCCCGGGCGCGCAGCCAGGCCATGGACACCTGGGCGGGCGTGAGGCCGGTCGCCCGGGCGACGTCCAGCACCGTGTCGAGGACGCGCGTGCGCTGCTCGCTGTCCTCGGTGCGGATGCCGCGCCCCTCCCAGTCACTGAGCCGGCCCGCGGAGCCGGTGCGGTACTTGCCGGTGAGCAGTCCGCCGCCGAGCGGGGCGAAGAGGGCGGCGCCCAGGCCCAACGCCTCGGCCATGGGCAGCAGTTCCCGGTCGGCGCTGCGCTCGGCGAGGCTGTACTCGAACTGCACGCCCACGAGCGGGCTCCAGCCCCGCAGCTCCGCGAGGGTCACGGCGCGGGAGACGCGCCAGGCCGGGAAGTTGCAGAGCCCCGCGTACATGATCTTGCCCATGCGGACGAGGTCGTCGAGAGCGGCGAGGATCTCCTCGACGGGGGTGAGTCCGTCGGGCAGATGCGCCCAGTACAGGTCGAGGTAGTCGGTGCCGAGCCGCTTCAGGCTGGCCTCGACGGAACGGACCACGGCCTTGCGGCTGTTGCCGGTGGTGGAGGGGTGCGGGCGGCCGGTCCCGAGGGAGAACTTGGTCGTGAGGACGTAGTTGTCCCTTTCTCTGCCGAGGAACTCGCGCAGGAACTGCTCGGCGGTGCCCATCTGGTAGCTGTCGGAGGTGTCGATCAGCGTGCCGCCGGCTTCGGTGAACCGGTCGAAGATCTTGTAGGCCTCGTCCCGGTTGGCTCCACCGCCCCACAGCGTGCCGAAGTTGGCGGTGCCGAGGGCGAACTCGGACACCCTGAGGCCGCTGTGGCGGCCGAAGGTCGTACTGCGCATGGTGTCTCCTGTCATCGGTCCGCGGTCATCGCCCGGTGGACGGTGTGCAGCAGCTCCTGCCGGGCGTGCGGGGCGCGGAAGTAGAAGTGGCCGCCGGGCAGGGTGTGGTGGTCGAAGGCGCCACGGGTGTGGACCGCCCAGCCGCGCATGTCGCCGGCCTCCTCGTCGCCGATGAACGCGGTCAGCGGGAGGTCCAGCGGCTCTCCGGGCACGAAGTCGTACGTCTCGGCAATCTCCATGTCGGCCCTGATGTAGCGCAGCACCAACTCGCGCAGATCATCGTCCTCGTGGACCACGGAGGGCAGGGAGCCCCAGCGGCGCTCCACCTCGGTGAGCAGGTCGGCGGAGGACAGCCCGTGCACCGGCCGCGCCGCGTGGACCGGCGGGGGCTGGACGGACGAGACGAAGATCCGGGTCGGCAGCGGACGGCCGGTGTCCCGCAGGGCGCGTGCCACCTCGTGGGCCACGAGTCCGCCGAGGCTGTGGCCGAAGAAGGCGAAGGGTCCGGCGCCGAAATCGGCCTCCTCGACCAGGGCCTTGACCAGCTCGGGCATCCGGGTGAAGGGCGGCTCGTCCTGCCGGGGCACGCGGCCCGGCAGCTTCACCCCCCACACGCGGACGCCGGGGAGCCGGTCGCACCAGCGCAGGAACTCGCCCGCCGAGCCTCCGGCGTGGGGGAAGCAGTAGAGATCGGCGAAGGCGTCGGGCCGTGGGTCCCGGCAGACCAGCCATCGGCTGTCGACGGGTGCGGCGGTCGCGGCGCCGGGCACTGGGGTGTCGGCCATGATCACTCCTTGGGCGGTTGCTGGCGGGCGGCGCGGCGTTCGTCGAGGAGTCCGGCGAAGTCGGTCGCGGCCGACGCCGAGAACAGGTCCTTCACCTTGACGTCGACCGGGAGCAGTTCGCGGACCTGGGCGAGGACGCGCGCGGCGATCAGCGAGTCGCCGCCGAGTGAGAAGAAGCTGTCGTCGGGGTCGACCGACGGCAGGCCGAGCGCCTGTGCGAACAGCCGCAGGACCAGCTCCAGGGTGTCGCCCGTGCGGTCGCTGTCCGTCCTCGGGTTCGGGTCCGGCGCGGTCCGCGGTTCGGCCGGCGCCTCCGGTACGCCGCGGGGGGCCGCGGAGCGGGCGGCGCCCGCCCGCGGGGCGGGCCGCGCGACGGGCTCGACGAGATACGGCAGACGCTCGAACGGGTAGCCCGGCAGCGGCAGGCGGGCCCGGCGCGCTCCGTCGTGCACCGCGCTCCAGTCGACCCGCAGCCCCTGTGCCCACAGCCGGCCGAGTCCGGTGAGCAGCGCGTCAAGGGCGGCGTCCGGTGTGGCGGTGGGAGCGGGCAGGGTGAGGACGGCCCGGTCGCCGTCGCCGGCGAGGGCGGTGCGGGCCGCGTCGGTGTCCGCCTGCTCGGCCCATGCGGTGGCGCAGCGGGAGGAGTCGGGCGTCGTCCCGGCGTCGTACCGGGTGCCGTCCCCGCCGAACAGCAGCGTGGTCCGGGCCGGACGGAGCGCGATGCCCCGCAGCAGTTCGGTGAGGGTCCGCGCGGGGTCCGCGCAGCGGGCGGCGGCCGTCACGAGCCGTACCGCGTCGCGGAGCGTCACGACCCCGGCGGCCGTGGCGGCGACCAGGGCGCCGGTGCCGGTGCCGCAGACGGCGGAGGGCTCGCCGGTCCAGTGCCGCCACAGGGCCTGGAGGGCGTACTCGCGGGCGAAGACGGCCAGCTCGCGCACCGCGGGGTCGTCCGGCCAGGAGGCGCGCGGGGTGCCGAGCACGGCGCGTACGGCGGCGCCCGGGTCGCCGGTCGTGTCCGGGTCCCGGGCGGCGTCCAGACAGGCGTCGAACGCCGTGGTGAAGACCCGCTCCGCCGGCAGCAGCCAGCCCGGTCCGGGCGAGGCGGAGGCACCGGGGAGGAACAGGGCGGCGGTGCGCGCGACGGCCCGCTCCGCTTCGCCGTCCCGGGCGGCGAGGGCGGCGGACGCCGCCTCGGCGCTGTCCGCGACGACGTAGGCGCGGTACGGCAGTTCCCGGCGCCCGGTCTGCAAGGTCCAGGCGACGTCGGCGAGCGGCAGGCGGGGGTGGGTGCGCAGATGGGCGGCCAGGTTCCGGGCCGTCGTTTCCAGCGCCGTCGGTGTCTGCGCGGACAGCGCCAGGAGCTGGAGCGGCCGGGCCGGACCAGTGGCGGGCGGGGCGGGCGGCTCCTCCAGGACGGCATGGGTGTTGATCCCGCCGATGCCGAAGGCGCTCACGCCCGCCCGGCGGACGGCGCCCCGGGGCTGCCAGGGCTCGAGCGCCGTGGCGACGCGGAAGGGGCTGGCGGCGAGGTCGATCTGGGGGTTGGGCCGGGTGAAGTGGAGGCTGGGCGGGATGGCGGCGTGCTCCAGGGCCAGCACCGTCTTGATGAGTCCGGCGGCTCCCGCGGCGGCGTCGGTGTGGCCGATGTTGCTCTTCACCGATCCGATGGCGCAGTAGCCGCGGTCGTCGCCGTCCTCGCGGAACGCCTCGGTGAGGGCCGTGATCTCGATCGGGTCGCCGAGCGGTGTGGCGGTGCCGTGCGTCTCCACGTAGGTGATGGTCCCGGCGTCGACACCGGCCACGAGCTGGGCGGTGCGGACGGCCGCCGCCTGGCCCGCGACACTGGGGGCGGTGAACCCGACCCGGGCCGACCCGTCGTTGGAGACGGCGGAGCCCCGCAGCACCGCGTGGACGCGGTCGCCGTCGGCGAGCGCGTCGGCCAGCCGCTTGAGAACGAGGACGCCGACGCCGTTGGCGGCGACCGTGCCGTCCCCGGCGGCGTCGAAGGGGCGGCACACCCCGTCGCGGGCCAGGATGCCGTCCTCGGTGTATCCGGCGTCCTTGGGTGGGGCGTGCACCGCCACTCCCCCGGCGAGCGCGAGATCGCACTCGCCCGAGAGCAGGTCCTGGGTGGCGAGGTGGACGGCGGCGAGAGCGGTGGCGCAGGCGGCCTGCACCGTGACGGCCGGGCCGCGCAGCCCCAGCCGCTCGGCGGTGCGGGCGGTGAGGAAGTCGGGGGCGGTGCCGAGCAGGATGTCCTCCTCGGTGACGTCCGGCAGCTTCTCCCGCTGGGCGCGCAGGGTCTCGGCGTACGCGGTCTCGGTGCAGCCGCCGTAGACGCCGATGGCGCCCGGATGACGGTCGGGGTCCTGACCCGCGTGCTCCAGGGCGGCGACGGCGCACTCCAGGAACACCCGCTGCTGGGGGTCGATGAGCCGGGCCTCCTCGGCGGTGTAGCCGAAGTAGCCGGCGTCGAACCACTCGGGGCGCTCCAGCAGTCCCCGGGCGGGGACGAAGCAGGGGCCGGTGCCGTCGTCGGTGGCGCCCGTGGACGGGCGCAGCGGTCGGGGCGGTTCGCGGGTGAGGGTGTCCCGGCCCTCGGTGAGGTTGCGCCAGAAGGCGTCGATGTCCTCGGCGCCGGGGAAGCGGCCGGCCATCCCGATGACCGCGATGTGCTCGCCGGTGCCGGCCGCGTCGTGGTCCTGGCCGTGTTCCTGATCGTCACGCATCGGGTTCTCCGTCGGTCTCCTGTGCGCCGCGTGCCCGCCGGGAACCGAGCCGGGAGCGGTCCGCGGTCCGTCCCGCGGGTGTGCGCCGACCCGCGCGGGGGTCGGCGTCCGCACGGCCATCGAGGTGGCGGGCGAGGCTGCCGATCGTGGGGTGGGTGAAGAGGTCGACGAGCGGGACGTCGGCGCCGAGCCGCTCGGCGACCTGGTCGCGGACCATGTGCAGCAGGACGGAGTGGCCGCCGAGGTCGAAGAAGTTGTCCTGCGGTCCCACCCGGGGCAGTTCGAGGATGTCGCACCAGATCGCGGCCAGGACGTCCTGGGTACGCCGTTCCGGTGCCGGGCGTTGTGCGGGCATCTGCGCTCCAATTCGTCCCGTCAGGGTTCGGGGCGGGTGGCTCATCGATCGTCCGGCGCCCGCGGGTCAGATGTCCAATAGCTGCTTTCCCTGGACGTCAGAAGTGTTGGTTATGGCAAGGGGTGTGACAAGGCGCCGGAGCCGGGCGGTCCCGTCCTCCGGCGCCCTGCTGGGGCCCGTCCCGTTCAGCCGCGCAGCACGGTCTTGCTCCGCATCAGGAAGTCCGCGAGATACCCGTCGTGGGGCATCCCGGTGTCGGTCCAGTGCGTGGGATGGCCGCCCAGGTGCAGATTGCTGATGGTGGGTTCGTCGCACAGCGCGTCGATGAGGGCCTCGTCCTCGGTCACCGCGCCGAGCACCAGGGTGTTCCTCAGCGGCGCCACCCCCTCCGCGCGGCTCCAGGGCGCCAACCAGACGCAGGGAAAGGGCATTTCGGTACCAGCCTCGGGCGCGTCGGAGCGGTCGAGTTCGAACACCGCGGGGCGCAGTACGGCGCTGCCGTCCCCCAGTTCGTCGACGAAGCCGTCGCCGCCGAGCCAGGCCCGGGCGCCCTTCGCCCGGCCGAGGACATGGCTCTGCAACGCCCGCGCGGTGCGGACGGACTGCACGGGCAGCCGGGCCTTGTCGTCCTCGGGCGGCAGGCTGGGCAGTTCGGCGAGCCGTTCGGCAAGGGCTTCGGCCACGGGCGCCGGGTCGCCCTCCACGAAGACGGCGGTGGCGTTGACGCAGCCGGTACCGGCGTGGTGGGCGACGGAGTCCACCAGCATGTCCAGCTGACCGCGCCAGTCCACATCCGCGGTCAGCAGGATCTTGCTCCGGCCCGGGGTCAGCGACAGCACCTTCCGGTCCTCGGCGTACTCGCGGATGATCTCGTCGCTGCCGTAGGCGAGGTCGGCCTCTCGCAGCATGGCCTCGGCGGTCTCGTGCTCGGTGGGCAGCAACGCGACGTGGTCGTCGCCGAAGCCGGCCGCCCGGAGCGCGAGGACCAGCCGGTGCGGGGTGAACGGCTCGCGGCGGGACGGCCGGACGGCGACCCGGTAGCCGAGGGCGAGGGCTTCGGGCCACAGGGAGTGCGTGCCGGGGTGGTTGCCGGCCGCGTGGACCGCGAGCACCTCGCCGCGCCGGGTCCACACCGCCCGGCCGGTCCGGGTGAGCGGGTCGCGCCACTCGCCGACGGCGCCCGCCGGGCGGGCGAACTGCAGCCCGCGGTACAGGTGCGCGGTGCGCCGCACGAGGGTGCGGGTGGCGGCCCGGACCACGCCGATGGGCAGGCCGGCGACCCGGCTCACCGCCTGCTCGTACGCCTCCGGCGTGAGTTCCCCCAGTTCGGCGGTGGCGAACAGCCGGCCGGCCCGGGCGATCGCGGCCACGCGCTCGTCCAGCGGAAGGGGGGTGGCGGCGCGCAGGGAGCTCATCGCCCGGCCGACGAACAGCCGGGGCGCGAGGGCCAGTTCGGCGACCGGACGCCCGGCCACGTCGACGACGGGCTGCCGGTTGCGGGCCCGGTAGGCGCCGGACGGACCGAGCACGTCGAGGGCGACGGACGGGGACATCAGTACACACCCTCGATCACGTCCTGGTCGTCGAAGTGCGACACAGGGGCGATGTCGGCGACCGAGTCCCCGGCATGGCCGTCCGGGGCCTCGATCCGGGTGGCGAGGTCCCGTTCCAGGTTGTTGGGCAGCAGCAGGCCCTTGCTGACGTGATGCATGACGACCTGGCCGCGCTGCCCGTAGGGGACCGGCTCGCCGGTCGCGGGGTCGATCACGGAGAAGGTGATGTAGGGCGAGAACGTGTCGAACACGCAGGGGTCGTCGTCCCCGAGGCCGTACCGCTGACCGGCGATGCCCAGGATCATCGTGCTGCCGTAGTGGCCGTACAGCGGGATGCCGGGGAAGATTTCCGTGCGGTACAGATGGCGGCTGTCGGCGTCCATCTGGGTGCCGCCCCAGCGGATGGCGCGCACCTTCTCGACCACGAGGTCGACCAGTTCGTCCCGGCGGGCCAGCCGCTCCAGCAGCGGCGGGGTGATCGTCAGCACGCCGATGTCCTGGGTGCGCAGGACGAAGGCCGCCTGGTCGATGAGGTGTTCGGCGTAGTCGTCGGCGAGGTCGCCCCGGCCGGAGGCGATCGACTTCTTCACCCAGCGGGGGTCCAGATCGACGGTGAAACCGAGGCTGCCGTGGGTGGTGGCGGACTCCTGGAAGATCCGGCCCACGATGTGCGGGCCGGTGGGGGTCAGACCGAGCCACTGGGCGCCCCGGGGAAAGCCGTGGGTGTCCAGGTTGGCGTTGCTCCAGGCCACCATGCGGTCCAGCCAGTCGCGCAGGCAGACGACCCGCTTGGGTGCTCCGGTGGTGCCGCCGCTCTCGAAGGTGCCGACGATGTCGGGGCGCTCGCCGTACCCGCGCGGGACGAGATCCCGCACCGGCACGTCCCGCAGCTCGTTCACGATGTTGGGGAAGAGCGCGAGGTCGGCGTGGGTCTTGACGTCCCGGCGGGGGTCGAAGTCGAGGCTGCGGGCGCGCCGGAGCCAGTACGGCGAGCCGGTCTCCGGGCTGAAGTGCCACTCCATCGCGGCACGGACGAACTCGTCGGGGTCCGGCGTGACGTCGATGGGCGGATCCAGGACGGGATGGGCGGCTGACGACACAGGTCCTCCTTGGACGGCGAGAGCGGCAGGGTCAGCGAGGGGTGTGGAAGGTCCGCCGGAACCACAGCAGCGGGGTGCCGGGACACCCGGCCTCCACCTCGCCGAGGGCTCCGAGCAGCAGGTCGTGGTCACCGGCCGGCAGCACGGCGTGGCGCAGGCAGCGGTACGCGGCGTGGGCGTCGGCCAGGACCGGCAGAGCGGTCCCCGGCCACCGGGCGAACTTCTGCCCCGCGAACCGGTCCACACCGTGCCGGGCGAATGCGCGGGCGAGGGCGCGATGGCGGTCGTCCAGGACGTTCACCACGAACTCACGGGCGGACACGAACGCCTCGTGGCAGCTGGAGCTGTGGGAGATCGCGACCAGCAGCAGCGGCGGGTCGAGCGAGACGGAGACGACGGAGCTGGCGGTGAAACCCCAGCGGCGGCCCTCGTCGTCGGTGGTGGTGACGATGGTGAGCGCGGCCGGGAGCAGCGCCATGGCGTCACGGAAGTGCTCCGCCCGGGCCAGGGGGGTAGTGGGAACCGGGGTGTTCATCGCATGCCCTCCCGCGCCGTGAGCGCTGTGGTCGTGGGCGAGGTGCGGGCGCCGAAGCGGCCGGGGGCGAGGAAGTCCAGGGGGATCCGCGGGGCGCGCCCGGTGACCAGGTCGGCGAGCGCCTCGCCGAGGCCCGAGGCGTGTTTGAAGCCGTGGGCGTTGCAGCCGCCGCCGACGACGAAGCGCGCCTCGTCGTCGAGCGCACCCACCGCGAACTGACCGTCGGGTGTGCGGGAGAAGAACGACACAGCAACCCGGTCAGGCACGTCCGCCAGGCCCTGCACCCGGCCGCACAGCATCGTGGCGACGTCCGCCCAGTCCTCGGTCCGGACGCAGCGGTCGGCATCGTCGTCCGGATCGATGGGGCGGGCGCCGGGGCCGTATCCCTCCAGGCCGAGCTTCACCTCGTGACCGCCCTCGCGGCCGTTGCCCCACAGCACGGGTCCCTCGTCCGTCTCCCGCATGAAGACGGGGAATCGCGTCAGGTCGAAGGTGCCGTCGTCGTCGGCCGGGCGGAACCAGGTCAGCGGCATGCGCAGGGTCTCCAGCGGCAGTCCCTCGACCAGGGACGGAAGCCAGGACCCCACGGTGATCACCACCCGGCGGACGCGGTAGGCGCCTTCGGCCGTGCGCACCTGGACACCGCCGGCGACGGGTTCGAAAGCGGTGACCCGGCTGTCGGTGAACACCCGTGCTCCCGCCTTGGCGGCGAGGGCGGCGGCGGCCCGGATCGCCGCCTCCGGCCGCACCAGACCGGCCGAGGGCTCCCACACCGCCAGGTGGTGGTCCGGCACCCCGATGTGCTGGGGGAAGCGCTCCCGCAGCTCGGCCCCGCCCAGCACCCGCACGTCGATCCCGTGGACGGCGGCGGCCCGCAGCGTACCGCCGACCACGAGACCCTGCTCGGGCCCGATCAGCAGGCCGCCGCCGGGCAGGAACAGCTCCTCGCCCGACTCCTCCTCCAGTCGCCGCCACAGCTCGAACGACCTGCGGGCCAGCGGCACCAGGCCGGGGTGTTCCAGACAGGTGACCCGAACCATCCGCGAGCCGCCGAAGGAGGACCCCAGGGCGTGGCCGGGGCGGTGCCGTTCGAATCCGATGACGTCGACCCCCCGGCCGGCCAGGTGCCACAGGGCCGCGGCTCCCCACGCTCCCAGGCCGACGACGGCCACGTCAGCGTCCCACCGACTCATGTGTGCCTCTCTCACTCGCCTTCGGCTGTCGCCGGACCGGGTGGCACGGCTGCCCCCACCAGACCACGCGGCGGGTGGGCGGCACCTGAGTGTCCGGTACTCAATTCACCGTGCCGGCAGGCCGTTTCACCGGCCGGGTACGGGCCGGCGCAAGCCCCGCAGGCCTCGCGCGCCGGAAGCGATTGAGTACCGCTCACTCAGGCGCGCGCCACGGCCGGTGTGATGCCCTCGACGACAGGACACCGTGCGCCGGGCAGGCGGCGGACGTACGAGTCACGAGGGGGAAATCCATGCTCTTCCGGATGCTGGGCGTACCCGAGCTGTACGACGAGACACGGCACCGGAGCGTCCGGCTGAGCAGTTCCAAGCAGGGCACGCTGCTGGGGGCCCTGCTGGCCCGGCCGGGCAGGCCCGTGCCGGTGGACCGGCTCGTGTACGAGGTGTGGGGGGACCACCCCCCCGGCAAGGCGGGCAACGCCCTGCAGGCTCATGTGTCCCGGCTGCGGCAGGCCCTGTCCATGGCGCAGCCGGAGCAGGGCAACCGGTCCCGCCTGCAGACCCACCGGTCCGGCTATGTGCTGCGGGCGCACGAGCGGGAGACGGACTGCGGATGGTTCCGGCTCGCCGTGGCCCGGGCCCGGCACGCGGCCGAGCGGGATCCGCACTCCGCGTACCGGCAGTTGCGGCAGGCGCTCGGGCTGTGGCGCGGAGAGGTGCTGGAGGGCAGCGTGCGCGGTCCGATCTGCGGCGCGATGGCACAGGACCTGGAGCGCGTACGGCTGGACGCCCTGGAGGCGATGTTCGGCGCGGCCCTGCGGACCGGCCGGCACGCGCAGGTGCACGCCGAACTGCGGGAGGCCGTCCGGGCGTACCCGCGACACACGCGGTTCCGGGCGCAACTGGCGCTGACCCCGTACGAGGACGTGCCGGCCGCGGGACCGGTCCCCGTCCCGGGGCACGGTCCGGCGCGCCGGAGCACGGCCCCGTCCGCGGAGCACCTGCCGCGCCCGGCCGGCCCGGACCGGTACGCCCGCCCGCCGGCACAGGCCGGGCAGGCCGACGAACTCGACCGGCTGCGCGGCCTGGTGCAGTTGCTGGCCTCGGAACAGCAGTCGCTGCGAGTCCGGCTGGAGCGCCTGTCGGCGCTGGTCGGCCACGAGGGACCCGCCGCGTCCTAGGGCCTGGGGGACGGGCGCGGGGCGAATTCCGGCATGACCGCGGCGGCGAACAGTTCCATCGCCGCTTCGGCCGTGTCATGGGCAAGCCCGCCGGGATTGAACTGGAGGCTGAAGGAAAGGTCCTCGCCGAATCGCTCGCGAATCACGCGAATCTGCCCGGTGACGCCTTCGGGGTCGCCGGCGAGCACCTTGTCGGCCGCGAGAGAGCTCGCGAAGTCGTAGTTCTTCGCCTTTTCGAGGAAATTCTCGTAACCGGGGTAGTCGGCGCTCTTTCCGGTGGCAAGCGGGGCGACGGCCGCCATCATGTGGTGGATGTAGGTGCGCTCGTGGAACTCGCCCAGAGTGCGGGCCTCGTCGGCGTCCTCGGAGAGGTAGCAGGTGTACTTGATCTGGATGCGCCGGGCAGCCGGATCATGGCCTGCGGCGTCCCAGGCAGCGCGGTAGGCGTCGAGCATCGAGGCGAGTTGCTCGGCCGACGTCACGGACGGCACGACCTGAAGGTGGTGGCCGGCGCTACCGGCCGCCGCGCACGACTCGGCGCTGGTGGCCGAGGCGACGAAGATCGGCGGGTGCGGCCGCTGATACGGCCGGGGCAGCAGGGTGACCGGCCCGAACCGGTGGAAGCGGCCCTCCCACACCAGGTCCTCGGTGGTCCACAGCCGGCGGCAGGCCTCGACACCCTCGGCGAACCGGGCCCGGCTCTCGTCCATGGGAATCCCGAATGCCTCGAACTCGGTGGGCAGGAAGGCCCGTCCGAACCCGACGTCGAGCCGGCCGTGGGAGATGTGGTCGAGCATGGCGAGCTTCCCCGCCAGTTTCACCGGGTGGGTGAACGCCGGTACAACGGCGCCGGTGGCGAGCCGGATGCGTGTAGTGCGGGCGGCGGCCGCGGTGAGCAGGGTGACCGGGTCGGGGCTGTACCCGCCGTAGGCGGTGAAGTAGTGCTCGACCGTCTGGGCCTGCGTGAATCCCAGGTCTTCCGCGCGTTCGATGAGCCGCAGCGTCTCGTCGTAGTAATCCGTGGCGGATTTCACCGCCGGATCCACCACCGGGAAGAAGTTGACACCGAATTCCGTCATCGACGGCCCTCCTGACTACCGGCGTTCGAGTGGCGCATCAAGAAGAAGTGAGTCCGGCCGCAGCCGTCAAGAAAAGGGACGGTGTCATGTCAGCCCGTCAGCGGCGTGTCAGGAAACGCCGCTCTTCATTGCCGTGGTCGTGGCGGGGCTGTTTGTCTGCGGGGCATGCGCTGTCGCGGGGGATGCGGCAGCCACCCCGATCGAACGCCGGAGGACGTCATGCGCGGAACCTATGCCGTGCCGTACGCGAGCCGTGGCAGCATCCTCGGTGGCGCCGAGCGCGAGGCGATCGGACAGCTGATCGCCTCGGAGGATCCCCTGTCGATGGGATCCTTCCGGGACCGCTTCGAGCAGCGGTTCCGGGAGCACACGGGCTCGCGTCACGCTCTGTCGGTCACCAGCGGCACGGTGGCGCTGGAACTCGCCATCCACCTGCTGGACCTGAAGGACGGCGACGAGGTCGTCGTCACCCCGCAGACGTTCCAGGCCACCGCACAGCCGTTGCTGGGTCTGCCGGCCACGGTGCGTTTCTGCGATGTCGACCCCGACTCCCTGAACCTCGACCCGGCCGCCCTGAAGTCGCTCATCAACGACCGTACGCGGGCGGTGCTGCTGGTCCACTACGGCGGCTGGACCGCGGAGATGGACGAGATCCTGGCGCTCACCCGGGACCGCGGCATCGTGGTGATCGAGGACTGCGCGCACGCGCTCGGCGCGGTCTACGACGGGCGCCGGCCCGGCTCCCTCGGCGACATCGGCTGCTTCAGTTTCCACGCCTCGAAGAACATCACCACCCTCGGCGAGGGCGGCATGATCACCCTCGACCGGGACGACTGGGCGGAGCGGATCGACCGGCTGCGGTCCAACGAGGTCGACGGGACCTTCGCCGCCGCGCCGGGCGGGCTCCAGCTCGGCCGGGAACTGCTGCCGTGGATGAAGTACGCGTCACCGGCGTACGAGAAGGTGTGCTCCGGTGTGCGCCGGCCGGGCACGAACGCCACGCTTTCGGAGGCGGCGGCGGCCGTGGGCCTGGCCCAGATGGGCCGGCTGGAGAAGCTGGTGGCCCGCCGCCGGTGGATCGCGGCGCGCCTGAACGAGGTCATCGAGAGCCATCCGCACACCCGTGTCCAGAGGCCCCGGCCGGGGGTGGAGCACGCGCAGCACCTGCACACCTTCTTCGTGGACGGGCCGCCCGGGATGCGCGAGGCGGTGATCCGCGGCCTCGACGAGCGCGGGGTGGAGGTCCAGCTGCGCTATCTGCCGCTCCACCTGTTGCCGGAGTGGCGGGAGCGGGGACACGGCATCGGCGAGTGCCCGGTGGCGGAGGAGCTGTGGTTCCACCAGCACGTCAATCTCCCCTGCCATCCGGGACTCACGGACGAGCAGGTGGAGCACCTGGTGTCGGCGCTCGAAGCGTCCTTGCGTACCGCAGTGAAGGGACTCCCATGCCTCTCATCGAAGTGACCATCTACGAGGACCGGCTCGACGAGACGACCCAGGGCGAGCTGGTCGCCCGGCTGACCGACGCGGCCGCCTCCGTCTTCGGCGACCACATCCGCGAGCACACCTGGGTGGTGCTGCACGGCGTGCCCCGGAACCGGTGGGGCATCGCCGGGAAGACCGGCGGGTGACCGCCGTGGCGCGGGGCGACGGCACACCGGGCGAGGAAAGGGCAGACGCGACGCCATGAAGTTCGAGGACATCTATCTCGCGGGGGTGGGCACCTACGTCCCGTCCGCCGTCACGACCGAGTGCGCGGTCAAGGAGGGCTGGTACACCGACGACGCCCGCAAGGCCTCCGGTCTGGAGTCGGTGGCCGTCGAGGACTCCCTGCCGGCGGTCGACATGGCCGTCCTGGCGGCGCGGACGGCCGTGGAGCGGTCCGGGCACACGGCGGACGACTTCCGCGGCCTGCTGCACACCAGCACCTACTACCAGGGGCCGGCCGGCTGGTCGCCGGCCCACTACGTGCTGGCCGGCACACTGGACCGACCGGTCTCCGCCTTCCATGTGCAGCACGGCTGCCTGGGCCTGCTGGCCGCCCTGGAGTCGGCGGCGCTCCGGCTCGCGGCAGGCGGCGAGCGGGACGCGGCGATGCTGCTGACAGCGGCGGACAACTTCAACACGCCGCTGGTGGGCCGCTGGACGTCGTCGTCGATGTTCGTCCTCGCGGACGCCGGATCGTCGGCGGTGGTCTCGCGGCGGGGCGGCTTCGCCCGGCTGCTCGCGATGGACTTCGTCTCCCAGCCGGGCATGGAGGCCATGCACCGGGGTGACGAGCCGCTCTTCCCCCCGGCGGAGCCGGTCTGGCGCGCGATGGACTTCGAGGGGCGGCTGGAGAGCTGGCGCGACCAATGGGCCGCGGGCGGTGCGATCCCGCTCGCCGACTTCGGCGAGCTGATCGCGGCCACGGTGGAACGCACGCTCAAGGCTGCCGGCACCTCGCTGGACCGGATGGCCCGGGTGGTGCACAACGGCTTCAACCGGGAGCCGTTGAGCGTCTTCCTGCTCGACCCGCTGGGCCTGGACGCCTCCCGCGGCACCTGGGACCTCAACCGCACGATCGGCCACGCCAGCGTCTCCGACTTCCTGATCGGCCTGGAGCACCTGTGGCGCACCGGACAGGTGGTTCCCGGCGACCAGGTGCTGGTGCTGGGCTTCACCACCGGCATGGAGGCCGCCTGCGCCGTACTGGAGATCACCGCGGCGCCCGGGGAGGGCCACGGCGCCCTGCCCGCGGCCGACTCCCGAGGAGGGCACTGATGCTCGAAGGTTTCACGCCGTGGCCGCAGGACGTGGCCGAGCGCTACCGCACCGAGGGCCTGTGGCGCGGCGAGAGCCTGGTGGACCTGCTGGACACCGCGGCGCGGGCCCACGGCTCCAAGACCGCCCTGGTGGGCGGCGACCGCCGCATCGACTACGCCGAACTGGTCCTGCTCACCCGGCGGACGGCCGCCGGCCTGCGGGCCCGCGGAATCCGGGCGGATGACCGGGTCGTGGTCCAGCTGCCCAACGGGCCGGAGTTCGTGGTGGTCTGCTTCGCGCTGTTCCGGCTGGGCGCCAAGCCCGTCTTCGCCCTGCCGTCCCACCGCCTCCAGGAGATCCGCCACCTGTGCGAGCTGTCCGGGGCGGTCGGGTACGTCTTCCCCGAGAGCCACCACGGCTTCGACCACCTCGCCCTGGCCCACCAGGTGCGCCGGGAACTGCCCGCGCTGCGGCACCTGTTCGTGCTGGGCAAGGACGCCGAGGGGGACGCCGTCCCGCTCGCCGAGGTCGACGCCGATCCGGTGGAGCTGCCGGCGCCCGACCCGTCCGACGTGGCCTTCTTCCTGCTGTCCGGCGGTACGACGGCCCTGCCCAAGCTGATCCCGCGCACCCATGACGACTACGCGTACCAGGTGCGGGCGGCGCGCGAGGCGTGCCCGGTGGGCGCCGACGACGTCTATCTGGCCGTCCTGCCCGTCGAGTTCAACTTCACCTGGGGCTGCCCGGGTGTGGTCGGCGTCCTCGGCGCGGGCGGCACCGTGGTCATGGCCGCGGAGCCCGTACCGGAAGTGTGCCTGCCGCTCATCGCCCGCGAGCAAGTGACGTTCACCTCCGTCGTCCCGAGCGTCCTTCAGCTGTGGCTCGAGGCACGCGAGTGGATGGACGACGACCTCGGCAGCCTGCGGTTCCTTCAGGTGGGCAGCGCCAAGCTGTACCCGGAGACGGCCGAGCGGGTGCAGCCCGCCTTCGGCTGCCGGCTCCAGCAGGTCTTCGGCATGGCCGAGGGCCTGCTCACCTTCACCCGCCCCGAGGACCCGGCCGCCACGGTGCTCACCACTCAGGGCCGGCCGGTGTCGCCCGCGGACGAGATCCGTATCGTCGACGAGCGGGACCGTCGGGTGCCGACGGGCACGGTCGGGGAGCTGCTGGCCCGCGGCCCGTACACCCTGCGCGGCTACTACCGGGCGCCGGAGCACAACGGCCGGGCCTTCACCGCGGACGGCTTCTACCGCAGCGGCGACCTGGCCCGGCTGACTCCGGAGGGGAACCTTGTCATCGAGGGCCGGATCAAGGACGTGATCATCCGGGGCGGGGACAAGGTGTCCGCGGCCGAGGTCGAGGGCCACCTGCTCACGCTGGACTCCGTGGCCCGGGCGGCCGTGGTGCCGTACCCGGACGAGTTCCTCGGCGAGCGCACCTGCGCCTACGTCGTCCCGGCCGGCCGGGCTCCCTCGCTGCCGGAGGTCAAGGCCGCGCTGGAGGAGCGGGGACTGGCCGCCTACAAGGTGCCAGACCGGCTGGAGATCGTCACCGAGCTGCCGCTGACCGGGCTCGGAAAGACCGACAAGAAGGTGCTGGCCGCCCTCGCCCGCGGCGAGTCCGCCCCGGCGGCCGCCGGCCTGCTGCCCTCCGCCAGCACCCGGGCGGCCCCGGCGGACGGCGAGTGACCCACTCATGACACCCGAACGAAAGGCCCTCATGAACACCGACGTGCCCCGCTCGGCGGAAGAGATCCGCGCGGTGGTCGCCTCCCTGATCGGCACGGCCGCCGCCGACATACCCGACGACGCCAACCTGGTGCGCCTCGGGCTGACCTCACTCGACGTCATGCGGCTCAGCGGGCGCTGGCGCCGCGGCGGCGTCCCGGTGAAGTTCGACATCCTCGTCGCCGACCCCACCGTCAGCGGCTGGGCCCGGCACATCGGTTCCCTGAGCGCGGACGACGCCTCCGCCTCCTGAGCCGCCCCTCGACCTGGCCCCGCAGCCGAACGGACCCGAAAGGAACCAGCACCGTGGCGCGCTCCGCCATACCCGAGATACGCCCGTACTCTCCGCCCACGGCCGACGACCTGCCCCGGAACACGGCGAACTGGACGGTCGACCCCGACCGGGCGCTCTTGCTGATCCACGACATGCAGCACTACTTCCTCGGATTCCTGCCGGACGGCGAGCCGCCCCGGCGGCAGCTGGAGGACCAGGTGACCGCGTTGCGCCGGGCCGCCGCGCGAGCGGGAGTGCCGGTGGTCTACACGGCACAGCCCGGCGACATGACCGAGGAGCAGCGCGGGCTCCTGAAGGACTTCTGGGGCCCCGGCATGACGGGCGCGCCCGAACACCGCGGCATACCCGAGCGGTTCGGGCCCGCCGACGCGGACACCGTGCTCACCAAATGGCGGCCGAGCGCGTTCTTCCGCACCGGGCTGCTGGAGCTGCTGCGCACGCGCGGACGCGACCAGCTGGTGCTGTGCGGGGTCTACGCCCACGTCGGGATCCTGCAAACCGCGATGGAAGCCCTGGCCAACGACGTCCAGGCCTTCCTGGTCGCCGACGCGGTGGCGGACTTCTCCGCCGCCGACCACCACATGGCGCTGTCGTACGCGGCGGCCCGCTGCGCGATGGTGGTGCCGGCCGAGTCCGTGCTGTCGGCATTCGCCGCCGCACCCGCGGGAGCCACCCGATGACGGCCACGACGTGGTCGGCGGCCGGCCTGCTCGGCCGGCTCGCCGACGGCACCCCGCCCCCCGCGTTCGCCCTCCTGCACCGCCCCGAGGCCCAGGACGGCTCCGTGGTGGACGTGCTCGTCGGCGACGTCCGCGAGGCGGCCGGCCTGACGGAGATCGAACTGCCCGACGCGGACGGCCCGGCGCGGCACGAGCGGCTCCTGCTGCTGCCGTACCGGCAGATCGCCGAGCGCGGCTTCGCCTGTCCCGACGACGGCGAGCCGCTGCTCGTCATGGACGTCCGCGAGCAGGGCGTACTGTCCGTGGCGGAGGTGCTCGACCGGATCGACGACACCGCCCTGGAGGTGTGCGACGGCGCCTTCGACCTCGACGACGACGGCTACGCCCGGCGGGTGCGCCGGATCGTCGACGAGGAGATCGGCTCGGGCGCCGGAGCCAACTTCGTCCTCAAGCGCACCTTCACCGCTCACCTGCCCGACTGGTCGGCCCGGGCGGCGCTCACCCTCTTCCGGCGGCTGCTGAGCGCCGCCTCCGGCGCCTACTGGACCTTCCTGATCCGGGCCGGGGGGCGCGCGTTCGTCGGGGCGAGCCCGGAGCGCCACATCACCCTCGACCGGGGCAGGGCCGTGATGAACCCCATCAGCGGCACCTTCCGCTACGCCGCCGCCGGCCCCACCCCCAGCGACCTCCTCGACTTCCTCGGCGACAGCAAGGAGTCCAACGAGCTGTACATGGTGCTCGACGAGGAACTGAAGATGATGAGCCGCATCTGTCCCGAGGGCGGCCAGGTCATCGGTCCGCGGCTGCGCGAGATGAGCCACCTCGCGCACACGGAGTACTTCATCGAGGGCCGCAGTGACCGCGACGTCCGGGAGATCCTGCGGGAGACCCTGTTCGCCCCCACGGTCACCGGCAGTCCGCTCGAAAGCGCCTGCCGGGTCATCAGCGCCCACGAGCCGGAGGGCCGCGGATACTACGCGGGGGTCGCCGCGCTCGTCGGCCGGGACGGCGAGGGCGGCCGCCGGCTGGACTCGGCCATCCTGATCCGTACCGCCGACATCGACGACGGCGGCCGGCTCCGGCTCGCGGTGGGCGCCACGCTGGTGCGCGACTCCGACCCGTATGCCGAGGCGGCGGAGACCAGGGCCAAGGCCGCCGGGCTGCTGGCCGCCCTGCACGGCGGCCCGGGCGCCGCGCGGGGCACCGGGCGGCGTGCCCCGAGCCTGTCCGCGGATCCGCGGATCCGGCACGCGCTGCGCCGACGCAACGACCCGCTGGCGGAGTTCTGGCGGCGCTCCCCCAGCGGGCGCGCGCTGCGAGTGCCGCATCTGCAGGGCCGGCGGGCGCTGCTCATCGACGCCGAGGACACGTTCACCGCCATGGGCGACACGCTGCTGCGCGCCATCGGCCTGGAGGTGACGGTACGGCGGTTCGACGAGCCCTACACGCTCGACGGGCAGGATCTGGTGGTCGTCGGGCCGGGACCGGGCGACCCGCGCGACAGCGCCGACCCCAAGATCGCTCACCTGCTGGCGGTGACCCGCCGCCTGCTGGACGACGGTGCGCCGTTCCTGTCGGTCTGCCTCGGGCACCAGGTCCTCAGCCGACTCCTCGGCCTCGACCTGATCCGCAAGGACGTCCCGCACCAGGGGGTGCAGCGCACCATCGACCTGTTCGGCGAGCGGCAGGACGTGTACTTCTACAACTCGTTCACGGCCGTCAGCTCCGCCGACTCCATCCCCGCGCCGCCGAGCCGTCCCGGACGGGTACGGGTGTGCCGCGACCCGGCGAGCGGCGAGGTCCACGCGCTCAGCGGCGCCGGCTTCGCCTCCGTCCAGTTCCATCCCGCGTCGGTGATGACGCGCAACGGAACGGCCGTCCTCGAACGACTGGTCAGTTCGGTGCTGGCGGCGTCCGCCGACTCACTCCGAGAGCGTGAGGTCATCACATGAGTTCCTCCTTGATCAGCACCACGAGGAGCGGCCCGGCGCAGCGGTCCGCGGTCGCCCCCGTCGTGGCCCAGCCCCCGGGCTGGCGGGACGCCGACGCCGTGCGCGACGTCACCGAACGCCTCGCCGGCTATCTGCCGCTGGTCCTACCCGCCGAGTGCGACCGGTTGCGCGCCCGGCTCGCGGCGGTGGCGCGCGGCGAGGCGTTCCTCCTTCAGGGCGGTGACTGCGCCGAGACCTTCGACGCGCTGACCGCCGAGTCCGTCGCCGCCAAGCTGGACACCCTCTTCACCATGGCGACGGTCCTGTCGGCCGGAACCCGGCTGCCCACGGTGGTGCTCGGCCGGATCGCCGGCCAGTACGCCAAGCCGCGCTCCTCGGCGACCGAGGAGCACGGCGGTGAGGTCCTGCCGGCGTACCGGGGTGACGCGGTCAACGGCCTGGAGTTCTCGCCCGCGATGCGCACCCCGAACCCCTACCGGATGCTGCGGGTGTACGGCGCGTCGGCGGCCACGCTCAACACCCTGCGGGCCCTCGCCCCGGCCTGGGAGCCGTCGGGTCCGGTACCGGAGGACGGGCAGCGGCCCCGCGAGCTGTTCGTCTCCCACGAGGCCCTGCTGCTCGACTACGAACAGCCGCTGACCCGGCTCGATCCGCGCTCAGGCGGCTCCTACGCAGGCTCCGGCCATCTGCTGTGGGCGGGTGAACGCACCCGCCGGCCCGACGGCGCGCACGTCGCCTACCTCGCCGGCATCCGCAATCCGGTGGCGGTGAAGCTGGGGCCCCGTGCCACGGTGGAGGAGACCCTGGAGCTGATGCGTCGGCTTGACCCCGAACGGGAACCGGGGCGGCTGACCTTCGTGGTGCGGATGGGCGCGGACCGGGTGCGCGAGGTGCTGCCGGACCTGGTGGACCGCGTCACCGCCGCGAGGTCGGTGGCGGGCTGGGTCTGCGACCCGATGCACGGCAACACCCACACCGCGCCGTCCGGGCACAAGACCCGGCGGGTGGCGGACGTGGCCGAGGAGATCGCCGGCTTCTTCGAGGTGCACCGGGCGCTCGGCACCCATCCCGGCGGTATCCATCTGGAGCTGACCGGTGAGGAGGTCACCGAGTGCGTGGGCGGTGCGGCCGGGGTGTGCCTCGGGGATCTCCCCTCGCGCTACGAGTCCGCCTGCGATCCGCGGCTCAACCGCAGCCAGTCGCTGGAGGTGGCCCAGGTCGTGGCGCAGCTCGCGGTCGGCTGACCGGCCGGCGTCCGCCGCTCCGGTGCCGTCAACGGGGACGGCCCACCGGGGCGGCGTCAGCGCGGGGCTCCGCCCGGGGCTCCAGCGGGGGGGCGAGCCGTCCGGCCAGCTCCGCACGGGTGGTGATGCCGAGCTTGCCGTAGGCCCGGTGCAGATGGTTCTCCACCGTGCGCACGGACACCGAGAGCCGGTCGGCGACCTCCTGGTTGGCCAGCCCAGCGGCGACCAGGGCGGCCACCTCCCGCTCCCGTACGGTCAGCGAGCCGAAGGTGTCGGCGGGCGGGTCGTCCTCGCGCCGGACCCACGGCGGCAGCGTCCCGCCGAAGGCGGCGAGGTACTCACGGCACAGGGCGCGGGCGGCACGGCTCCTGCGGTGGTGGCCGACCGCCTGGTGGGTGCGCGAACTCTGGGCGGCGGTCTCCGCGGCCAGCGGCAGGAACCCCCGCTCCGCCTGCGTCTCGGCCACGGCTTCGAGGGCTTCGGCGTCCCAGCGCGCGAGGGCCCGTATGTGCCGGGCCTGCAAGGCGGTCGTACCGCTGAACCGGGTGGAGTCTGGCAGCAGGGCGGCGGCGTCACGGGCGACGCCGAGCCGCGCGGCCAGGTGGAGCGCGGCGACCGCCTGCGCCCACCGTCCGGCCTCGCCCGCCGCGACTGCGACCGCGGTCGCCTGCCGTATCGCCCCGGCGCGGTCACCCACATGGGCGTGGACCAGGGCGGTCTCCAGCGCGGCACCGTCCCGGGCCAGCGGATAGCGCACGCTGCGCGCCTGCACGGCCCGCACCTCGACGAGGGTGCGGACGGCCTCGGCGTGCTCACCGGCCTCGGCGAGGGCCGCGGCGAGCTGGGCCAGCGTCCAGGCGGGCGCGGTCAGCCAGTCCGGCGGGGCCTGGACGGCACCGGCGCGGCGCAGCTCCTCCACGGCGGCGGACCAGTCGCCCCGCGCCCGGTGCAGCCGGGCGCGCAGCAGCGCGACCCGGACGCGTTCCCGTGGGTCGCCCTCGTCCCACCAGCGCATGCCGTCGAGCCGGGCCGTCGCCTGGAAGACGCCCGCGGTGTTCAGCGCCGCCGAGCAGCCAACCCACTGGGCGGCGGCCCCGACGAACCGGTGGTTCCCGGCCGGCTCAGTGGCCGCCAGCAGGCGCAGCGCGGCCTCGGGGTCGCCCGCTTCGGTCCGGGCATAGGCAGCGGGCACGCTCACCAGGCCGGTGGACGCGGGCGCGCCGGGACCCGCGGCTGCCTCGGCCACCTCGGCGAACCGGTCGTCGATCAGGCCGAGGAGAGCGGCGGCACCCTCGAGCAGCGGCCGGCCGGCCCCGCGGGCCTCCTTCAGGGCCCGCTCGAGGACGTCCTTGGCCTCGGGCAACCGGTCGAGGCCGTACGCCAGGTTGACAGCCCGGACCGCGATCAGTTCCCCCGACTTCAGCGGGTCCGGCCCCGGCACGCCGGCGAGCACCCGCTCGGCTTCCGCGTGGCTGCCCCGGCCTTCGAGTGCCTGGCCGAGCAGCAGCCGAGCGCGGGCGGCCGTCTCCTCCCCGCGGGGCTGGGACAGGGCCAGCCGGGCCAGCTCCTCGGCCCGGTGGAAGTCGTGCAGACCCAGAGCCGACTGCCCGGCGGGCAGCAGCTGCTCGACCGGCGCGGTCTGGCCGGCGGCGAGCCGCAGCCCGACGACCCGGCGTACGTCGTCGTGGCGGCGCATGCCGGTCGCCTCGATGGCGTCGGCGAGCTGGCGCCGCAGCCGACGCCCGGCCAGCTCCGGCAGGGCGCACAGCACGGCGGCGGAGTACACCGGGTAGGTCAGCCGCAGCCGCAGTCTGCGACCGGAGCGCTCGGTGACCACGAGGCCGCTGCGGTTGAGGGACTCGGCGGCGCGGCCGAGCCCGGCCACGGTCGCGAGGTCGGCCTCCATGGGCTCGGCGAGCGCCACGAGCTGCATCAGTTCGCGTTCGTCCGGGCGCAGCCCCGCAAAGCGCAGCTGGACCAGAGCGGCGACCCGCCCGGCGGGGTCGACGGACAGCTCGCCCCGCCACTGCCAGATGCCGTCCTCCTCGCGGAGCGTGCCCTCGGCGAGTGCGGCGTCGGCGACCTCGCGCAGCAGCAGGGCGTTGCCCCGGGTCACCGACCACAGCCGCTCCAGGCAGTCGGCGGAGAACTGACCACCCAGCCGGGCCCGCAGCACCCTGGCCGCGTCGGAGCGGGTGAAGTGCGGCACGTCCAGGCGCTCGATGAGCCGCTCCACCCAGAGCATGCTCATCCCGGGCGGCAGCGCCACCCCGGACAGTGCCGACGCCACCACGCGCACGCGTCCGCTGCGCACGAGGGCGTGGAGCGAGGCAGTGGCCACCGGGTCGGCGAGGTGGGCATCGTCGAGCCCGAGGACCCAGGAGCTGGAGTCGGCGGCGCGCTGTTCCAGGCATTCGGCGAGCGATCCGGTGGTGCCGGTGGGCACGGCTCCGCTCACTCGGGCGGTGTCGGCGCCGCCGGCGGCGGCCTGGTCGAGCGCGGCCTGGAGCAGCCGGCTCTTGCCGACTCCCCATTCGCCGGTGATCAGGACGCCGTGGGTCGTCGACAGCGCCTGCCGGACACGGCCGAGTTCGCGCCCCCGGCCCACCGTGATCCACGGGCTGGTGCGTGCGTTGCCCCGTGACATTCCGCGTGCGCTTCCTTCCCCCGGTTTCATGTCGGCGGTCGAATGTCGGCGTCAGACGAGCAGGGTCCCGCGAGCGACGGTGACCGCGCTGCCGCTCATGTGGACGGCAGTCACCCGGTGGCCTTCGTGGACAGCCCTGGCGTACATGGTCGACGGGCGGCCCATCCACGCGCCCTGGACGATCTCGATCTCGGTGCCGGGCTCGATCAGCCCGTGCCGGGCGAGGTGGATGGCGAGCGGCCCCGCGGCGGAGCCGGTGGCGGCGTCCTCGACCACTCCGTAGGCCGGCGAGAACATGCGGGTGTACCAGTGCCGGCCGCCGCCGGCGAAGCAGTTGGCCGCCATGTCGGGGAAGGCGGACAGCGCCCGGTGGTCGGGGCGGAGGGCGGCGAGCGCCTCCACGCCGTCCACTCCCACGAGGACGTGCCGCGGGCCGTTGCGGTAGATCTCCACCGGCACGACGGAAGCGTCGAGGCCGAGCGCGTCGAGGAGTTGCTCGGCCTTCTCGTACGGCTCCCAGACGGGGACCGGCTGGGCCAGGCGGAGGCGGGTGGACCGGTCGCCTTCCGGCTCGGCCGCCACGGGGATCTCGCCCATCGCCGTCTCCAGCACGAACCGGTCCCGCTGCCACAGCTCGGCCAGGACGTGGGCGGTGCCGAGGAGGGGGTGACCGGCGAAGGGCAGTTCGTTGACCGGGGTGAAGATGCGGACCCGCGCGTCCGCCTCGTTCGACGGCGGCAGGACGAAGGTGGTCTCGGAGAGGTTCATCTCCCGGGCGATGCGCTGCATCAGCTGCGCGGTGAGGTCCTCCGCGCCGAGGAAGACGGCGACCGGATTGCCTTCCAGCGCGGTGCTGGTGAAGGCGTCGGCCACGACGTAACGATGCATGGTGGCGGCATCCCATCGGTTGGCTGCGGACATGCGAGGGGGAGAGGCGGGCCGGGCCACGGCACCGGGCAGGGCGCCGGCCGACGGTCCCCGGGGGCGGCACAGAGC
>NZ_BDJC01000080.1 GCF_002005565.1 Streptomyces sp. JHA26
GGAGGGGCCTGGAGATCGTCTCCTGCCCGTCCTGCGGCCGCGCCCAGGTCGACGTGTACAAGCTGGCCGAGGAGGTCACCGCCGGCCTGGAGGGCATGGAGGTCCCCCTCCGCGTGGCGGTCATGGGCTGTGTCGTCAACGGGCCCGGCGAGGCCCGCGAGGCCGACCTCGGCGTCGCCTCCGGCAATGGCAAGGGTCAGATCTTCGTCAAGGGCGAGGTCATCAAGACCGTCCCCGAGTCCAAGATCGTGGAGACCCTCATCGAGGAGGCCATGAAGATCGCCGAGCAGATGGAGAAGGACGGCGCGTCGGGGGAGCCGGCCGTCACCGTGAGCTGAACAGCACCGACCGAAGGGGGCCCGAGCGTGACGATTCTGGAGAACATCCGGGGACCACGCGACCTGAAGGCGTTGTCCGAGGCGGAACTCGGCGAACTGTCCGACGAGATACGCGATTTCCTGGTGCACGCGGTCACCCGCACCGGCGGGCACCTCGGACCCAATCTCGGCGTGGTGGAACTCACCGTCGCCCTGCACCGGGTCTTCGAGTCGCCGGCCGACCGCATCCTGTGGGACACCGGCCACCAGAGCTACGTGCACAAGCTGCTGACCGGGCGTCAGGACTTCTCCAAACTGCGCGGCAAGGGCGGACTGTCCGGCTACCCCTCCCGCGAGGAGTCCGAGCACGACGTCATCGAGAACAGCCACGCCTCCACCTCGCTCGGCTGGGCCGACGGCCTCGCCAAGGCCCGCCAGGTCCAGGGAGAGCGGGGCCACGTCATCGCCGTCATCGGCGACGGAGCGCTCACCGGCGGCATGGCCTGGGAGGCGCTGAACAACATCGCGGCCGCCAAGGACCGGCCGCTGATCATCGTCGTCAACGACAACGAACGCTCCTACGCGCCGACCATCGGCGGCCTCGCCGACCACCTGGCGACGCTGCGCACCACCGACGGCTACGAGCGGGCGCTGGCCTGGGGCAAGGAACTGCTCCAGCGCACGCCCGTGGTCGGCGGGACCGTCTACGAGGCCCTGCACGGCGCCAAGAAGGGCTTCAAGGACGCCTTCGCTCCGCAGGGACTCTTCGAGGACCTCGGGCTCAAGTACGTCGGCCCGATCGACGGACACGACATCGGGGCCGTCGAGTCGGCGCTGCGGCGCGCCAAGCGCTTCCACGGACCGGTGCTGGTGCACTGCCTCACCGAGAAGGGCCGCGGCTACGAGCCCGCCCTGCGCCACGAGGAGGACCACTTCCACACGGTCGGCGTGATGGACCCGCTGACCTGTGCGCCGCTCACCTCCCCGGACGGGCCGTCCTGGACCTCCGTGTTCGGCGAGGAGATGGTGCGGATCGGCGCGGAACGCGAGGACGTCGTGGCCATCACCGCGGCCATGCTGCACCCGGTCGGCCTCGCCCCCTTCGCCGAGCGGTTCCCCGACCGGGTCTGGGACGTCGGCATCGCCGAACAGCACGCGGCCGTCTCCGCCGCCGGCCTCGCGACGGGCGGACTGCACCCCGTCGTCGCCGTCTACGCCACCTTCCTCAACCGCGCCTTCGACCAGCTCCTGATGGACGTGGCCCTGCACCGCTGCGGCGTCACCTTCGTCCTGGACCGGGCGGGCGTCACCGGCGTCGACGGGCCCTCGCACAACGGCATGTGGGACCTGTCCGTCCTCCAGGTCGTCCCGGGCCTGCGCATCGCCGCGCCGCGCGACGCGGACCAGCTGCGCGCCCAGTTGCGCGAGGCGGTCGCCGTCGACGACGCGCCGACCCTGCTGCGCTTCCCGAAGGAGTCCGTCGGACCGGCCCTCCCGGCCGTGGACCGGGTCGGCGGGATGGACGTCCTGCACGCCGCCGGCCGGCCCGAGGTGCTGCTCGTCGCCGTCGGCGTGATGGCACCCGCCTGCCTCCGGGCCGCCGAGCTGCTGGAGGGCCGCGGCATCGGGTGCACCGTCGTCGATCCGCGCTGGGTCAAGCCGGTCGACCCGGCGCTGCCGCCCCTGGCCGCCCGGCACCGGCTGGTGGCCGTCGTCGAGGACAACAGCCGCGCCGCCGGGGTCGGCTCCGCGGTGGCGCTGGCCCTCGGTGACGCCGAAGTCGACGTACCAGTACGGCGGTTCGGCATCCCGGAGCAGTTCCTCGCGCACGCCAAGCGCGCCGAGGTGCTCGCCGACATCGGCCTCACCCCGGTCGAGATCGCCGGCCGGATCAGCGCGAGCCTGGCCGTCGGGGAAGCGGCCGGGGAAGCCGTCGGGGAAGCGGCCGGGGACGGCCGGATCGTCCTGCCAGGGCAAGGAGAGAACTGAATGACCAAGGAGTTCGACCTCGGCGCGCTGCTGTCCGAGCGTGGCGCCGAGCGGTACGAGCTGCACGCGAAGCACCTCAACCACCAACTGCCGCGCATGCTGCGCACCATCGGCTTCGACAAGGTCTACGAGCGTGCCGAGGGCGCGCACTTCTGGGACGCGGACGGCAACGACTACCTGGACATGCTCGCAGGGTTCGCCGTGATGGGCCTGGGCCGCCACCACCCCGTCGTCCGCAAGGCCCTGCACGACGTCCTCGACGCCTCGCTGGCCGACCTGACCCGCTTCGACTGCCCGCCGCTGCCCGGACTGCTGGCCGAGCGGCTGCTCTCCTACAGCCCCCACCTGGACCGCGTCTTCTTCGGCAACAGCGGCACGGAGGCGGTGGAGACCGCGCTGAAGTTCGCCCGGTACGCGACCGGCAGGCGCAGGATCCTGTACTGCCCGCACGCCTTCCACGGACTGACCGCCGGCTCGCTGTCCGTCAACGGCGAGAGCGGCTTCCGGGACGGCTTCGCCCCCCTGCTGCCGGACACCGCCGTGCCGCTCGGCGACCTGGACGCCCTGGCCCGGGAGCTGAAGCGGGGGGACGTGGCCGCGCTGATCGTGGAGCCGATCCAGGGCAAGGGCGTCCACGAGGCCCCGCCCGGCTATCTGCGCGCCGCGCAGGAGTTGCTGCACCGGCACAAGGCACTGCTGATCGCCGACGAGGTGCAGACGGGCCTGGGCCGCACCGGCAGGTTCTACGCCTACCAGCACGAGGACGGCGTCGAGCCCGACCTGGTGTGCGTCGCCAAGGCACTGTCCGGCGGGTACGTGCCGGTGGGGGCCACGCTCGGCAAGGAGTGGATCTTCCAGAAGGTGTACTCCTCGATGGACCGGGTGCAGGTCCACTCGGCGAGCTTCGGGTCCAACGCGCAGGCCATGGCGGCCGGGCTCGCGGTGCTGTGGGTGATGGAGAACGAGGAGATCGTCGCCAACGCCGCCGCCGTGGGCGAGCACCTCAAGTCCCGGCTCACGCAGCTGGTGGACCGCTACGAGCTGCTCGCCGACGTCCGGGGCCGGGGGCTGATGATCGGCATCGAGTTCGGCCGGCCGAAGTCGGTGCGGCTGCGCAGCCGCTGGACGATGCTGCAGGCCGCGCGGAAGGGACTGTTCGCGCAGATGGTGGTGGTGCCGCTGCTGCAACGGCACCGGATCCTGACGCAGGTGTCCGGCGACCGCCTGGAGGTGATCAAGCTGATCCCGCCGCTGATCATCGACACGTCGGACGCGGACCGGTTCGTCGACGCCTTCACCGAGGTGATGGAGGACGCGCACAACGGCGGCGGCCTGATGTGGGACTTCGGGAAGACGCTGGTCAAGCAGGCGGTGGCGAACCGCTGACCACCGGCCCACCGTGATTTGCCTGGGAGGCAACAAAATTGCCTTTCAGGCAAAACTCGGGCTGAATGGAGGCATGACCTCCTCGAACGGCTCATCGGAGGAACCGGCGGACGCCGTGCCCCCCGTGGTCGCCCCGCAGCTGCGTGCCCTGCGCCGCCGCGCGGCCCTCACCCTGGAGACGGCGGCCCGCGCCGCCGGGCTGTCGCCCGCCCACCTCTCCCGCCTGGAGACCGGGCAGCGCCAGCCCTCGCTGCCGATGCTGCTCTCGCTCGCCCGCGTTTATGGTACGACCGTCTCGGAACTGCTCGGCGAGACGGTCGCGGGACGGGACGCCGTCGTGCGGGCCGGGACCATGGAGCCCACCGCCGCGGGCGGCTGGACGTACTGGCAGGCCGGCGGTTCCGGCCGCGGGATGCAGGCCCTGCGCGTCCGCGTGCCGCACGGCTCGCAGGGCGACATCGTGCGCGTCCACCCCGGCGAGGAGTGGCTCCACGTCCTGCGGGGCCGGCTGCGGCTGCGCCTCGGGGACGCCGTGCACCTGCTCGACCCGGGCGACAGCGCCCACTTCGACTCCCTGACCCCGCACCGGATCGAGGCCCGGGACGTCGACGGGCTCGAACTCCTCTTCGTCCACACCCTGCTGCAGAGTCCGACGCCGGCGCTGTGCCTGGGACCCGCCGCCACACCGACCCGTCACACCGCAGGAGAGATGCCATGAGCTCGATCCAGGACAAGCTCCCGCGCGCCCTGTGGGTGCGACTCCTCGTCTACATCGTCCTCGGACACGTCGTCGCGGGCTTCCTCTTCCTGCTCTTCGAGGTGGGCGCCAAGTAGCCGGCCGGCACCGTGGGCGGGTGGCTCAGTCCAGCATCCGCTCGCGCAGCCGCTCCCTGGTCTCCGGGGTGACGCCCAGCCCCTTCTCCAGGTAGGCGTCGACCCCGCCCCAGGTCTCCTCGACGGTCTCGAAGGCCGCCGCCAGGTACTCGGCGCGCGCGTCGAACAGGGGGCTGAGCAGCTCCATGACCTCGGGGGAGTAGGCCGAGGCGGCGGAGCCGCTGCGGCGCACCTTGTAGCGGCGGTGCGTCGCGTTCGACTTCAGGTAGTCCTCCACCACGGCGTCGCGCCGCACGCCCAGGGCGAGCAGGGTGATCGCGATCGACAGGCCCGCGCGGTCCTTGCCGGCCGCGCAGTGCATCAGCGCGGGGACGCTGTCCTCGGCGAGCGCGTGCAGCACCCGGGAGTGCTCCGCCGTGCGCTCCTTGATGATCGTGCGGTAGGAGGCGATCATCCGGTTCGCGCCCTTGCCGTCCGCCAGGATCGTGCGCAGCTGGTCGAGGTCGCCGTCGCGGACCATCTTCCAGAACTCGGCGCCGTCGGCCGGGTCGCTCAGCGGCAGGTTCACGTTGCGCACGCCCGGCAGCGCGACGTCCGGGCCCTCGAGCTTCTGGTCGGCGGCGTTGCGGAAGTCGAAGACCGTGTGCAGCTTCAGCGAGGCGAGGAACGCGGCGTCCTCCGCGGTGGCGTGGGCGAGGTGGCCGCTGCGGAACAGCACGCCGTGGCGCACGCGTCGCCCGTCCACGGTCGGCAGTCCGCCCACGTCACGGAAGTTGCGCACACCGGCCAGCTCGGGTTCGGTCGACGGGACCTGCTGCGTCACGGGGGCTCCTCCCACTCCGCCCCGCCGGCGCTGCTCGCCGTCGGGCGCCCAGCCGACGATACGGCATCCCTTGCCTGCGGCAACGAGTCGCCCCCAGGGTGGCCGACGGGGCCGAATATCGCCTATCTGCACCTTCTGCCCCAATTGGCTGATTCATCCCAACTTCCAGGCATATAAGGGGAGCTGGTGCATCTCCCGTGAGCAGCGTCATAGAGGTGACCGTGCGTTGCTCGTCATGCTCACGTAATTCATGCGGTTTTCGAGGCGGTTTACGGAAAGGGACGCCCGCGGAATTGACGGAGTGTGACCGCTCCTTCCCCCAAAGGATCACGCGGAACACCTGCCCGGGGAACCTCTCGCTTGTCCGTTCGCGTCTTGGTCCCTTACGTTCACCACCGATCCGGACGGACGCCTAATCCTGCCGCCGACCGGAGCCCGCACTCGTCCACCACCCGTACACGGCAGGAGCGGGGGACCCACAGGTAAGACCGCCTGTTCCGGTTCCCGGAAGAGGCTCGGGGTAAAGCCGCGGCACGACGCGGCCGGGCATCTCCAGCCCGCACCCGACAGCTCACCTCGCAGGCGCCGGAGAGGAATGCGCCATGCCCGCGAAGGGTAAGCACCGCCGTACCAAGGCCCAGCGCCTCACCCGCACCATCGCCATCGCCGGAACCGGTGGCGCCGCGCTCGCGCTCCCGCTGATGGGTGCCGCCGCCGCCCAGGCCGCTCCCGCGCACTCCGTCGCCGGCCAGTCCGTCGCGGCCGGTGCGCAGCAGTCGGCCGACAAGGGCTCGGCCTCGCACACCTACGTCGTGAAGAGCGGCGACTACCTCTCGAAGATCGCCGAAGAGCAGCACGTCGACGGCGGCTGGAAGAAGCTGTACGCGGACAACCGCGAGGCCGTCGGCTCCGACCCGTCGCTCATCCGCCCGGGGCTCGAGCTGACGATCGGCCAGGAGGCCGCGCCCGGCACCGCCACGTCCTCGCCGTCCTCGCAGGAGTCCGCCGAGAAGCCGGCCGAGGCCGAGAAGTCCTCCGCGCAGACCGCCGAGAAGGCGTCGGGCGCCGCGAAGACCACCGCGCCGAAGTCCTCGGACACGAGCACCGGGTCCGCCGGCACCACCAGCGGCTACACCGCCCCCGTGGCCGGCGCCGGCGTCGGCACCCCGTACCACCGGTCCGGCAGCATGTGGTCCAGCGGCTACCACACCGGCACCGACTTCGTCGTCCCGACCGGCACCTCCCTGAAGGCCGTCGGCGCGGGCACGGTCGTCTCCGCCGGCTGGGGCGGAGCGTACGGCAACCAGGTCGTCATCAAGCTCGCCGACGGCCACTACGCCCAGTACGCCCACCTGTCCTCGCTCTCCGTCTCCGCCGGCCAGTCGGTGACGGCGGGCCAGCAGGTCGGCCTCTCGGGCGCCACCGGCAACGTGACCGGTCCGCACCTGCACTTCGAGATCCGCACCACCCCGGACTACGGCTCCGACGTGGACCCGATCGCCTACCTGCGCTCGCACGGCGTCTCCGTCTGACGACGGTCCCCGCGCAGTCCTCGTGCAGTTTCCGCGCAGTCCCCGCGCGGTTTCCGCGCCACCGAAGGCCGGACCCCGATCCCCGGGTCCGGCCTTCGGTGCGCCCGGCACCGGAGCGCGCTTATTCCTGAGTTGGCGAACACTTTAGAAGTGGCCTTTCTCACCGCCCGTCAACCCCTTCCTACGGTCGCGTAGGTCACATTCCACGGTGAATCATGGGCCGACGTGGCAGACGATTCGAAGAGTGACAGCAGAACAGTGATCGGGTCGTACGTGGCGTTGGGGGACAGCTTCACCGAGGGCGTGGGCGACCCCGGCCCCGACGGGGCGTTCGTCGGCTGGGCCGACCGGTTCGCCGTACTGCTCGCGGACCGGCGCCCCGAGGGCGACTTCACGTACACGAACCTCGCCGTCCGCGGCAGGCTGCTCGACCAGATCGTGGCGGAGCAGGTCCCCCGGGCGATCGAACTCGCGCCGGACCTGGTCTCGTTCTGCGCCGGCGGCAACGACATCATCCGGCCCGGCACCGACCCCGACGAGGTGGCCGAACGGTTCGAGCGGGCGGTGGCCGCCCTGACCGCCGCGGCCGGCACGGTGATGGTGACCACCGGCTTCGACACCCGCGGAGTGCCCGTCCTCAAGCACCTGCGCGGCAAGATCGCTACCTACAACGGGCACGTGAGGGCCATCGCCGACCGTTACGGCTGCCCGGTCCTCGACCTGTGGTCGCTGCGCAGCGTCCAGGACCGCAGGGCCTGGGACGCCGACCGGCTCCACCTGTCGGCCGAGGGCCACACCCGTGTGGCGCTGCGCGCCGGCCAGGTCCTCGGCCTGCGCGTCCCGGCCGACCCGGACCAGCCCTGGCCGCCCCTGCCGCCGCGCGGCACGCTCGACGTCCGGCGGGACGACGTGCAGTGGGCACGGGAGTACCTGGTGCCGTGGATCGGGCGCCGGCTGCGCGGCGAGTCCTCGGGGGACCACGTGACGGCCAAGGGGACGCTGTCGCCGGACGACATCAAGATGCGGATCGCCACGGTGGCCTGAGAACGGGGCGCCCCGCGGCTGACGGACCGGGGTCCGTCAACGCCGGGGCGCGGCCAACGCCTCCCGGTCCAGACCGAGTTCCCGGGCGAGCGCCTCGTCCACCCACCGCAGCGCACGGGCCCGGGACACCGTGCCCCCGTACGACGTCAGCTGCACGGCCAGCCCGTCCAGCAGCGCCGTCAGCCGCAGGGCGGCGCCGTCGGGGTCCGGGCACGGGAACTCCCCGGCGGCCGCGCCCTCCGCGATGACCTCGGCGATGGCCGCCTTCCACTCCCGGTCCAGCTCCCGCGTGACCTCCCGCAGCGCGGGCTCGCGCAGCGACGCCGCCCAGCCCTCGACCCACAGCCGCCAGCCCTTGGCCTGGCCGGTCGGGGCGTACCACCGCACGGCCGCGCGCAGCCGGCGAAGCGCCGACGTACGGCGGCCGAGCAACGCCCGCAGACGGGCCAGGTCGTCCTCGGCGGCATGGGAGAACGCGGCGGCGACCAGCTTCTCCTTCGTCGAGAAGTGGTAGAGCACCAACGCGCTGCTGACACCGAGCGCGGCGGCCACGTCGGCGACCCGCAACGCCGCCACACCCCGCGCCGATATCTGCTCGACGGCCGCACGCAGCAGCTCCTCGCGCCGCTGGGCCACACTCAACCGAACTCTCGCCACGCCGTCACCCTATACAGGGCGCACGTCCGTGCGACGGCCGCCGCTTCAGACCCCGCCGGACCGGTCCGCCGCGGCGGGGGCCGCGTCCGCGCGCCCCGTGCCGGGCAGGTCGCAGGAGTCCTTGAAACCCTGGCTGGTGAGGTCGAGCGCGGCGTTGATGCGGGAACGCAGGTTCTCGACGGCGATCATGGCCGTCAGCTCCACGAAGGCCGGCTCGCCCAGCCGGCTCCGCAGCCGCTCGGCGAGGTCGTCGTCGACGGTCGGCGGGGTCGCCGTCGCGGCCTCGGCGTACTCCATGACGTCGCGCTCCAGCGGCGTGTAGGCGTCGCTCTCCCGCCACACCGGCACGTCGTGGAGCTTGCGCCGGTCCATGCCGCGCTCCGCGTTCTCCCAGTAGCCGAAGTCCATGCACCAGGAGCAGCCGATCGAGGCCGCCGAGGCCATCACGGCGAGCGCCTTCAGATCGGAGTCCAGCCTGTTCCACCCGGCCACGGACTGCTCGAACCGCAGGTAGCCCCAGAGCACGCGCGGATCGTGGGCGAGCGCCTTGCCGGGGTCGAGGACCTTGCCGTAGGTGCGCCGGGAGTACCACTCCATGACACGGAAGAAGAGAGTCCGGGGCGGGGTGAGGGATACGCGGGCCATGGGGAGCCACCTTCCTGTCCGTCGGCCTGCCCGTCGGTCTGTCCGCCGGCCGGGCCGATCTGTTCCGATCCGTTCCGTTCCGGGCGCTCCGGCGGGAGCGCCTCTCACCGTGACGACGAGTGGAGGGAACCCGGACGTGACATCGGTCGTTCGAGGTGACGTCGGACAGGACGACGATGAGAGCCTGACCCACTCCACCAGGAGGTACCGTGGCCGCCCCCCGTTCCCCCCACACCGGGCTCCGCGTGCCGCGGCCCGCCGCCTTCGGCGCGGATCCGGGCGGTGAGCGCATGGCGCGCATCCGCAGATCGCCGCACTTCCGCGACGGGGTGTTCCAGAACCCCGGGGGCACCGCCCGGACCCGGCCCTCCGGATCGGCCCGCGAGTTCGCCAAGGTCTACTTCGACCGGGAGTCGCGGCTCGGCCGTGCCCCGCGCGGCACGGTCCCGGTCCACGCCACCACGCTCGCCGACCTCGCCCGGCCGCCCGCCACCGGGCTGCGGCTGACCTGGGCGGGCCATTCCAGCGTGCTCGCCGAGATCGACGGTCAACGGGTGCTCTTCGACCCCGTGTGGGGCGAGCGCTGCTCCCCCTTCCCCTTCGCCGGCCCCAAGCGGCTGCACCCGGTCCCGGTGCCCCTGGCGGCCCTGGGCCCGGTCGACGTCGTCGTCATCTCCCACGACCACTACGACCATCTGGACATGCCCACGATCAAGGCGCTGGCCGGGACGGACACCCTGTTCGCCGTACCGCTCGGCGTCGGCGCCCACCTCGAGCACTGGGGCGTGTCCGCCGGGCGGCTGCGGGAGCTGGACTGGCACGAGTCGACGCGCGTCGGCGGCCTCACCCTGACCGCCACCCCGGCCCGCCACTTCTGCGGACGCGGACTGCGCAACACCCAGCACACGCTCTGGGCGTCCTGGGTCGTCGTCGGCGAGCGGCACCGCATCTACCACAGCGGCGACACCGGCTACTTCGACGGCTTCCGGGACATCGGCGCGGCACACGGCCCGTTCGACGCCACGATGATCCAGCTGGGGGCGTACTCCGACTTCTGGCCGGACATCCACATGACGCCCGAGGAGGGCGTACGCGCCCACCTGGACCTGCAGGGGGGCGAGCCGGGCGGTGTCCTGCTCCCGATCCACTGGGGCACCTTCAACCTGGCTCCGCACGCGTGGGCGGAGCCGGGGGAGTGGACGAAGGACGCGGCCGGGGAGGCCGGCCAGGCGGTGGCGTTCCCACGGCCGGGTGAGCCGTTCGAGCCGGTGGGGGAGCTGCCGGTGGAGCCGTGGTGGCGGGCGGTGTCGCAGCCGATCGCGCACCCGTGGCGGCGTCCGCGGGGCGCGGGGGACGCGGCCGGGACGAGCAGGGGGGATCTCGACCTCGCGGGGGAGCGGTGAGGGCGGTCGGGGAGGGGCCCGGGAAGACGGTCCGGATAGCGGAGCGTCCCCCGGTCGAGAGGCGCGACGGTGCCGCCCGGGCCTCGGACGGGGCGCCCAGGGAGGCATCCGACACAGCGCGATTCCGTTCAGCACGAGCCTCGGCGACAGCGCACCGGACGTCCGCGCCGGCAGCGCCTGCCGGTCGGCCCTCAGCCGCACCCGGGCCTCGGTCCCTTCCCCGCTCAGCGCCCCCGGACCCGCTTTCCCGAGGAAGCGGGTCCGGGCGCTCGGAGGCGGCAGGTCATCCGATGGCGATGCGGGTTTTCCAGTGCCCGTTCCGCCCGATGATCTCCGTGCCGGATCCGGACAGGACGGTCTTGCCGCCCGCGTAGAAGCGCAGGGATCCGTCGGAGCGTACGGTCCAGATGTCGGGAACGGCGTCGCCGTTGGCGTCGGGGGTTCCGATCAGCAGCGGGATGCTGGTGCCGGACCAGCCGGAGACACCGTAGACGGCGTCGGCACCGTCGGCGGAGTCGGCCGCGGAGGCCAGGGAGGTCAGGTCGGTTCCGCCGCCGGCGGCCTTGACGCCCTTGCGCAGCATGAGCCGACCGGAGGCGTCGCTGCGGTAGACCAGGTCGGTCACTCCGTCGCCGCTGATGTCGGCCGCGGTGACGATGTCGCGGTCGGCCCAGGAGGTGGAGGACAGGCGGATCGCCTTGTCGACGGTGGCGCCGTGGTAGCCGGTGAAGACCCAGATCTCCTCGCCCACGGTGGCGAAGAAGTCCGTGCGTCCGTCTCCGGTGGCGTCGCCCGCCGAGACGATCTGGGTGAGGTAGGTGGGGCTGGGCGCGTTGGACGGCAGGAGGATCTCCACCCGTCGGTCGATGTTGACCGCGCCGTAGCCGTCGCCGGGGTAGACCCAGAGCTTGCCGCCGACGCGGACGACCAGGTCCTGGAGGCCGTCACCTCCGTAGATGTCGCCGTTGTGGGCGATCAGTGAGTCCTTGAAGTGACCGGAGGGTGCGGCGACGAACGGTGGAAGACCGTCTTCGGAGCCCGGGTCCTTGGCGGGATTGGCGCGGTAGGCACCGGACATGGAGTAGTCGAGGTCACCGCTGGGGCGAGCGAGGTCGGGTGTGGCCTGGGACGGGTAGAGAGCGAGATTGCCCTCGGCGGTCACGGTCATGAGGTCGGCGAGGTCGTCGCCCGTGAAGTCACCGGGGCTGTCGGCTTCGTCGCGCGGACTGACGTAGAAGAAGTAGAAGGCCGGGTCGGAGGGGTTGCCCGCCGAGTCGACACCACGGATGTACAGGACGTTGGGGCCGGCCGTCGGGGGCTTGGCGTCGGCGATGGTCGTCGGGGTGGTGACGGCCGTTCCGGCGGTACGGCTCCTGGAGAAGTTGTAGTCGGGGCTGTTGAAGGAATACTCGAAGCGGACGGTGTCGGTGGAACCGGCGTAGACGGTGAAGGAGCCCGCCGTACCGAACTTCAGCTTCGACCAGTTGGCGTCCTCGGCGTCGTTCCCGAATCCGTTCTCCGAGCCGTCTGCGTTGGGGAAGTCGGTGGAGGTGACTTTGGGGCGCTTGGGGGCGGTGGTGTCCAGGATGAACCGGCAGGGCGTCGTGGCCGGTGAGTAGCCGGAAGTGGCGCCCTTGTCGTCGATGCCGCGGACCCGCCAGGAGTAGAGGGTTCCGTCGGTCAGCTTGCTGGTGGAGAAGGCGGGTGTGGAGCGCAGGGCGTCGCCGCCGTCACTGCCGGTGGAAACCTTGCCCGCGGAGCCGAGTATGTCGCCGGTGGTGCCCCATTTGCCGGTGGGCCAGAGGTCGAAGTCCAGGTAGTCGAGGTTGCTGTCCTGGTCTTTGCCCCGTGCGGTGAAGGTGACGCTACCCTTGCCCATCCGGACGTACGGCTCGGTGGTGGTGCACTTGGCGTCGGGGGACAGGTCGAGATGGGTGGGGGACGAGGGGCGACGGTTGTAGACGAGTTCGAGTGCCGGGCCGTTGTCGCCGTTGGCCTGGAACTTCTTCCAGGAGTACTGGGAATTCTCGTCCCGGGCACGCAGACCGAAGGTGATTCCGGAGCGGCCGAGGTCGGCGTAGTTCTGTGCGGCCTTCTTCACGTCGAAGGTCTCGTAGGCGTCGCGGCAGCCTGATTTGTAGCCGTGTGCGAAGCTGCGGGTCTGCAGCCTGTTGCCGTCGGTGAGTTTCGGGGCGTTCTTCCAGTTGGTCTTCTTGCTGATCGCTCCGGTGACGTGGACGCTCATCGAACGGGCGCTGCAGGACCAGGAGTACGTTTCCAGGAGGCGCAGCTTGGCGCTGCTGATCTTCGCGCCCTTGAGGTTCTTGTCGAAGTCCATGGTGAAGAAGGAACGCGAAGTGCCCCAGGTGTCGGACTCGAAGCCGACCCGGGCCTCGTGGGTGCCGCCCTTGTTGAAGCCCTTGCCGTTGTAGAAGGTGGCGTTGGGGTGCCGGCTGTAGGCGGTCGTCCAGTTGTCCATGTGCTTGGTGACGGACGGGTCGATGAAAACTGGGTAGGTCGTCTCCGGAGCGTTGAGGAAGCCCAGGTCCGGGGTGATGACCCAGTTGTCGCCCGAGAGGTCGGACTCCACGGTGTTGCCCAGCGAGTCCGGGGAGGGCCCGTCGAGCAACGGGAGCGAAAGCGTTGCCGCTGTTCCGCTCTGCGACGGGCCCGGGGTGGGCTCGGCGGGAGCGGTGGGTGGGGCGGTCTCCGAGGGGATGACTTCAGGGTTGTCGGTGGGGGTGGGCAGGCTCGGGGCTTCGGATTCCCGGTCGGTCTGCTCGTCCGACTCGGCGTCGTTCGTCGCCTCCTCGGTCGGCACCGCTTCCGGTGTCCAGGACGTCGGGTTGCCGGGCTCGGGGCTCTCCGAACCGGTCGGTTGGGCAGTGGCTCCGACCTGTCCGTCGGTGACGGCGGGCTGGCCGGTGGAGTCCCACATCAGCGGGGTGCCGGAGCTGGCCACCTCGTTGCCGTAGAAGGTCTCGGCGGTGAGGACGCCGGACAGTGGGTCGAGGCGGAAGGTCAGGTCTTCGGAGGTGATGCCGTACGAGAGCTGCTGCACCAGCGGGTTGGCCGCGGCTGTCCGGTTCTTCAGGACGAGGAGCTGGGCGAAGCCGTCGTTGTCCGCCGTGAGAACCAGGTCGGCACCGGGGAAGATCTCCGGGTACAAGGCACGAGAACCGTCGATGACGGGGGCGGGAACCGGTCCCGGCCAGGTGAGCTGGATGGCGTACTCACCGGCATCGCCCGCATAGAGCGTGACGAGGTCGCTCGCTCCGGCCGCGGCGGGAGCGTTTTTCACCAGTGACACACGCCGGCCCTCGGCCCGGGAGGCCCGCTCCGGGTTCTGCTTGCCCGAGCCAGCGGTGAACACCATCCGGGCGCTGGTGGCCGTGGTCTCCCAGCCGGCCTCACTGCGCCGCAGATCCGTGTCGATCGCGCGCCATTCGCCGTCCTTGCGGACCCGGACCGGCGAGGCATGGAACCGCTTGGCGAGCTGGCCGTCGGGACGGGCCCAGGTGGTGGAGCGCTCGGTGCGGTCCGCGGTGACCTCGACCTGCTTGCCCGTGCGGGCGGCCTGGACGAAGGCGGCGCTCTCGGTGACCGCCTTCGCCCGCTGGGGCTCGGCCTGCTGCTCTCCGTCGGAGCGTGTGCACCCGGCATAAGTGATGCCGGTCGCTGTGACCGCTGTGGCGAGGAAGAACGCCAGGGCGCGGCGTCCGGGCCTGCGGAGCTGAGTGGTTGGCATCGTGAGAGGTCCCTTTCCCCATGCCCGGCACACGGATCGACGCGTGCGGGCTCCTCCGGAACGATGTGGCCGGCCATGGCGAAGCGGACCGTTCCGTACGGGGGCGCGGGCATGGCAGGGCGAGCTGATGATGACTCATGAGACGCCTGTCGTCACCCTGCGAATTCTCGTGCCCGGGATTCGGGCCGGGCGGTCCCCGTTTCTCCGGGCACCTCCCTGCTGGGGCCGGTGAGTGTCCACCGTGCCGAAAGAGTTCTCATATCGGTCCGAAATGCCTCATGATTAAAGCTATTTGGGTGCCCATGAGTTATTTTCGAGCGAAATTGGACCTGCGTCAGGATGTGTGCCTCCTTGGGGGGCGCCGTCCGATCGGTGCCCCCTGTGAGTGATTACCTCGTTACAAGGCGTGACGATCATCACTGATGGTCTGAACCTCTAGCGTTCCTTCACATCTCTCTCACAGAATTCGCCCGATCTGTTTCGTCCTGCGCGAGGTCCGTTTCCGGCCCCGCTCCAAGTGGTCCGGGGGGACCCTCCGTGTTCGGTCGAACTCGCCTTTCCCGAAGCCTGCGCGTGCGCAGAGCGGTTGTCGCCGCAGCCGGTGCTGCCGTGCTCGCCGGTCTGCTGCCCACGGCGGCGATGGCCGTACCGCCGGTCCCTCTGGTCGACGAACCGGGGCGCGAGGCCCTGCGTCTCGAGTCGCTCGACAAAGTCGTCCCTGCCGACGGCGCCCCGGTCAACCAGGACGTCGAGAGCCTGAAGACCGACGTTCCGCAGGACAGGGAGGCGGCGCCGCCCGGCACCGCCACTCCGCTTCCCGCATCCACCACCACGGTCACGTTTCCGTCCGGCACCGCACGGAGGTCGCCCGCCGCCGTCGAGCCCCAGTCGCCGGGCCAGGTCCCGGTCACGCTCGCCCCGGCCGAGGGGCAGCCCACGCCCACCGGTGCGTGGGGCGTGACCGTGGACGCCCGCACCGACGTCACCACGCAGGGCGTGGACGGTGCGGTCATCCGCGTCGACCCGCCGGACACGGGCGCGGTGCCGGTCTCGCTCTCGCTGGACTACGGCACCTTCGAGAACCTCTACGGCGCCGACTGGGGCTCGCGCCTGCGTCTGGTCCAGTTCCCGGCGTGTTACCTGACCACTCCCGATGTCGAGGAGTGTCAGGCGTACACAGAGCTGGAGACGGTCAACGACCCGGACACCAACACGGTCTCCGCGACCATCGACCCGGCCGCCGACGACACCGTCGCCCCGGCGTCCGAAGGCACCTCCACCCAGTCGGCGGGCTCCCGCCTCCTGGACGCGGCAGGCAGCGGCGACTCCACCGTGATCGGCGCGGTCGACTCCGGAGCCGGCCCCGGCGGCTCGTTCAAGGCGACCCCCTCGCCCCGACCGGCTCCTGGTCGCACGGCGGCAGCTCCGGGGCCTTCGTCTGGTCCTACCCGCTGACCGTTCCAACGCCTCCGGCCGGCCCCGTTCCGGCGATCGCGCTCACCTACAACTCGCAGTCCGTGGACGGCCGTACCGGCGTCTCCTCCCCTCAGACCTCGTGGATCGGCGAGGGCTGGGACTACGACCCCGGCCACATCGAGCGCCGCTACCGCAGCTGCAAGGACGACCGGAAGACCCTCGATGCGGGTGCCCCCAACAACACTGCCAAGACCGACAAGACCTCCGACCTGTGCTGGGTCTCGCACAATGCGGTGATGTCCCTCGCCGGCCGGACCACCGAACTGGTCCGCGTCGGCACCACCAACACCTATCGCCCTGCGTCCGACGACGGCACCCGCGTCACGCTCAAGACCGGTGCGGCGAACGGCGACAACGACGGCGAGTACTGGGAGGTGACCACCACCGACGGAACCGTGTACACCTTCGGCCGTCACGAGGTCGGCGGCGGCCATGCCGACACCAACTCGGTCTCCACGGTCCCCGTCTTCGGTAACCATCCCGGCGAGCCCTGCCACGCAACCACCTTCGCCGACTCACGCTGCGGGGCGGGCAAGCAGCAGGCGTGGCGCTGGGGCCTGGACAAGGTCACGGACGTCCACGGAAACGTGATGGTCGTCAACTGGAAGCAGGAGACGAACTACTACGCTGTCCGCGACAAGCGCAAGACCCCGGAAGCCTACGAGCGTTTCGCCTACCCCACCACCATCGACTACGGAATGCGCTCGGACGACCTGTCCAAGCCTTCCGCGCAGGTCAGCTTCGGCGTCAAGCAGCGCTGCCTGAAGTCCACCACCGCCTGTGACGCGGCGAACTTCGCCAAGACCGACGACCCTGGCGCCTACCGCCCCTGGTGGGACACCCCCGGCAACCTCAACTGCAAAGCAACGTCCAAGCTCTGCCCCGGCTTCCCGTCCTTCTGGACACAGATGCGTCTGGACACCGTCACCACCCTTGGTGCCCGCCCCGGCGTGACCGGCCTGGGCAAGGTCGACGTCTACGCCCTCCACCAGTCGTTCCCCGACGGCTGGTACGACACCTCCCCAGGACTCTGGCTCAACTCGATCACCCGCACCGGATACGGCCCCGGCGACACCACCGGCACCATCCAGTCCAAGGACGGCGTGAGCTTCGCCGAGTACCGCGTCGGTTCCTCCTCTCCGCTCCAGTCCCGCCTGCGTGACCGCCAGCTCCCCAACCTCGTCCGCACCGGCCCCACGGACCAGCGTCCCGCCTTCACCCGCCCCCGCATCGGCACCGTCGCCACCGAGGCCGGCGCCGACATCGAGGTCGAGTACACCGGCGGCTGCGCCACCCCGCCTTCCGAGGACAAGGAGAAGGCGAACGGAACCTGCTATCCGGTCCGCTGGTCCCCGGACGGCGATGAGCGGACCCCGCCCAAGCAGTGGTTCAACAAGTACGTCGTCGCCTCCGTCGTGGAGACCGACAAGGTCACCAACCACGGTGTGCCGATCGTCACCACGTACAAGTACGCCGGCCCGGCCTGGGCCAAGTCCGACGACGAGTTCCAGCGACCCGCCCTGCGCACGTACAGCGACTGGCAGGGATACCGCCAGGTTTCCGTGACCAAGGGCAGCAAGACCACGTCCAGCAAGACCGGCAATGACGACCCGCAGTCACAGTCGTACTCCGAGACGCGCTACTTCCTCGGCACCGGCGGCGAGGTCAAGGACACCACCGGCACCTACACCCTGGCGAGCGATGATGCCCGCCAGTACGCGGGCCAGGTCGCCGAGGTCCTCACCTACAAGGACTCGAACAAGCAACTCGTCCGGCGCACCCTGAACTTCCCCTGGTCCAGGCAGACCGCCTCCCGCGCCCGGGAGGCGGAGGACGGCTCGGCCATGGAACCGCTCCTCGCCCACCGCGTCGGCATCAAACGCACCGACGACATCCAGTCCCTCGACGACGGATGGCAGTCCAAGCGCACCCTCACCACCGTAGACGACACCTACGGCCTGGCCACCGAGATCGAGAGCTTCGTCGTCAAACCCGACGCCACCGGCGGCGAAACGCGCTCCGAGCAGGAATGCACCCGCAACACCTACGTCCACAACACCGACGCGCACCTGATCGGCCTGATCTCCCAGAGCCGGACGATCGCCGTGCCCTGCGCCCAGTACGCCGACGCGAATTACGCCACGCACCTGCTGAAGTCGGTCCGCACCAGCTACGACAACCTCGCCCACGCCGCCACGCCGCTCAAGGGCCTGCCCACCACCGTCGCCGAATCCAACGGCGCGGGCGACGCACACAGCATCACCGCCACCACCACGTACGACTCGCTGGGCCGTATCCGCAAGGTCACCCGGCCGGATCAGGGCACCACCGAGAACGTCTACACACCCGCCGACACCGGAGGCCCGCTCACCGGCCTCAAGACGATCAACGCCCTCGGGCACACCACCACGACCACTTTCGACCCTGGCCGTTCCCTCCCCCTCACCGTCACCGACCCCAACGGCCGCGTGACCCGGTACGAGTACGACGACCTCGGCCGCCTGGTCAAGGGCTGGTCCCCGACCCGCTCCGGCGGCACCCAGACCCCCGACGTCCAGATCAGCTACCAGCAGGCCACCGCCACGCCCTCCAGGACCAGCCCCGCCGCCGTCACCACCAAGACGATCAAGGACGACGGCAGTTACGCCTCCTCGGTCACCATCTACGACGGCCTGCTCCGCCCGGTCCAGACCCAGAACGAGGCCCACGGCCCCGGCCGCATCATCACCGACACCTCCTACGACGACCACGGCCGGACCAGCATCGTCACCAGCGGCTACCTCGCCGCAGGCCAGCCCACCGCAACACTGTTCCAACCCAAGTCCACGACGCTCATCCCCAGTTACGTCAAGACCCAGTACGACGGCATGGACCGTACCGTCCGCCAGGCGACCTACCACGACGGTGACTTCCAGTACGAGACCTTCACGTCGTACGGGCCGAACACCGTGCACGTGGACCCCCCGGGCAACACATCCCCGGCCACGTGGACCACCACCGACGCCCTCGGCCGGGTCACCGAGATCGAGCAGTACACCGACGCCGGCCAGTCGGCCACCCGATCGACCCGCTATGCCTACGACGTCCGCGGCAACCGCTCGGAAGTCATCGACCCGGCTGGCAACAAGTGGACGTACAAGTACGACGCACGCGGCCGCGTGATCGAGGCCACCGACCCGGACACCGGCACCACCAGGACGACCGCGTACGACGGCGCCGACCGTCCCCTCGCCACCGTCGATGCCAACGGCAAGTCCCTGTACACGACCTACGACGTGCTCGGGCGAGTGACGGCCGTCCGCGAGGGTTCGGCCACGGCCAGCCCCATCAAGTCCTTCACCTTCGACGCTGTCGGTGCCCTCGGCATGCCGGTCGCCTCGACCCGCCACGCCGCAGACGGCGACTACGTCACCAAGATCACCGGCTACACCACCGACTACCAGCCCACCGGGCGGGACATCACCATCCCCGCCAACGCCAAGACCACCGGGCTTTCCGGCACCTACAGCTACGCTTACAGCTACACGCCGACCGGCAAGCCCCTCTCGGTGACCTACCCGTCCAAGGGCGGCATCGCCTCCGAGAAGGTGGTCACCCGCTACAACGAGGACGGCCTGCCCGAGTCCACGTCCGGCTCCAGCTGGTACACCGCTGACGTCACCTACTCCCCGTTCGGTGAAGTCCTCCGCACCGTCTCCGGCTCCCAGCCCTACCGGGTGTGGACCACCAACTTCCTCGACCCCCACACCGGACGCCTCCAGCGCACCGTCGCCGACCGCGAGACCGCTTCGCCCCACCGCATCACCGACAGCTACTACTCCTACGACGCCTCCGGCACCATCACATCGAATTCCCGCAAGCTGAGCGAAGCCTCGGGCTCCACCTGGGACACGCAGTGCTACACCTACGACGCCCTTGGTGAGCTCGTCCACGCCTGGACCTCCGACATCACCCCCACCGGCACGGGCAACGGCTGCAAGACCGCCGATGGGGCCACCTTCGGCTACCGCACCGACTACGCCCTCTCGTCCGGCCCCGTCGCGGACGCTCCGAACGCGGCCGACGACACCGCCAGCTCGGACGCCTCGCTGACCAGCACGCTCGCCGCAGCCGCCCCGGCCGCCGGCACGGTGGCGACCTCCGCCACTGCTTACCGCCAGGCATTCACCTACGACTGGATCGGCAACCGCTCCACCCTCACCGAGCACAACGTCACCGACCCCACCAAGAACATCACCTACCGCTCCACCTACGGCACCACCATCACCGGAAACGGCACCACCGAATCGGTCACCACCCAGCCCCACACCCTGGCCTGGGTCTCCACCACTCCCACCGGCTCCGGCAGCGCCTACGCCTACGACCTGGCCGGCAACACCACCAAGCGCGACCTCGCCGACGACACCCAGAGCTTCACCTGGACCGCCGAGAACAAGCCGGCCACCGTGACCACCGGCGCCACTACCGTCAACTACACCTACGACACCGGCGGCCAACGTCTCCTGGAGAACTCCAGCAAAGGCTCCACCCTCTACCTTCCCGGCGGCGAACTCACCACCGACAGCACCGGAAAGATCACCAAGGCGACCCGCACCTACGTCCACCCCGGCGCCCCCACAGTCGTCCGCACCTCGAACGGCACCAGCACCGGCCACACCCGCAACATCCAACTCGCCGACCATCTGGGTACTGCCAACACCACGATCCAGATGGCCGCCAACCAGCCGGTGACCAGGCGGGCCTTCAAGCCCTTCGGCGAGGCCCGCGGCCCCCAGCCGACCTCCTGGCCGGACAGGCGCAGCTATCTGGGTGCCGGCATCGACGACACCGCCACCGGCCTGACGCACATCGGCGCGCGCGAGTACGACCAGGCCAACGGCCGCTTCATCAGCGCGGATCCGCTCCTGGACATCACGGACCCGTTGCAGATGAACGGTTACGCCTACGCCAAGAACAGCCCCGTCAGCACCAGCGATCCCGACGGCATGAAGCCGGTCACCGACTGCTGGAGAGGCTGCAAAATCGGCAATAGCGTCTACCGGGACTGGATGGTCCCGGGGAGTGACGGAGGTTGGTCCATCCGTCACGAAACATCTGTGTACAGCTACGACGTGGAGGGCGACCTCCATAGCGTCACCCGAACCGGCAGCTACCATCCCACGCTGGGCACAACGACCGTCATCAAGCCGTACAACCTGACAGCCCAAAATAAAACACTCAAGTTCGTGGCCTCCCTCGTCATCCCTGATGTCGAGTCATGGAAGAAGACGCTTTCCGGAGAGGCAAACGGCTGGGACTATCTTGGCGTCGCCTCGGACCTCCCGTTCACGAAGGTCTTGAAGCTGGTACCCGATTCGGTCGTGAAAAAGGGTAAAGAGGCCACCGAGGATTGGCTCAAGAAATTCGCTTCCGGATGTAAGTGCTTCCTTGCAGGCACCCAAGTCCTCATAGCCGACGGCAAGACCAAAGACATCGAGAAAATCAAAGTCGGCGACGAGGTTGTCGCCACAGACCCGGAAACAGGAGAGACCCGCCTCCGCAAGGTCACCCGCCTGATCGTCACCGAAGACGACAAGCACTTCAACGAACTGACCATCGAAACACCCGACGGGCCCGAGAAGCTCACCGCAACACACGAACACCCCTTCTGGGTCCCAGAGGTCGGCGCCTGGGTCGAGGCCCGCGACCTTGCCGCCGGCACGACCCTCAGAACCCCCGACGGCACCACCGTCCGCGTCATCAGCAACCGGGCATACACCAAGCACGCTCGGACATACAACCTCACGGTCGAAGACCTGCACACGTACTATGTGCTGGCTGGTGCTACTCCGGTTCTGGTTCACAACAGCAATGGCTGCCCCACTGGGAGGTTGTCGGATCCCCTGCCCAGGGGGATGAACAACAAGATCGCTTCCGCCTACGACGACGTGAAGGCGGGGCGAATCCCTTCGCACGACACCTATTCGGGGCGTGAACATCCGTGGTGGGCAGGATCTAAGGAATACCGCGTGCTTGGTAGGCCGGAAACCGACAGGATCCTGGAAAAGGAGTTGCCCAACGGCGTCAAGGTGTACGGTTGGACATCCACGCATTACACGAAGATTCAACGCTTCAGTGCACCCCACTTCCCTGACTCGGGGTGGAATTAGTAGCCTTATTCGTTAACTGGCGCGGTGACACTTCGGTGTTGCCGCGCCAGATCCGGTTAGGGGTCAAGCATGACTGGTGAATTGCCTATGGCGATTGAGGCGGATTTCCCGATGTATGTGGTGGTCGATGAGGAGTCTAGAGACGTACTTGTCGCGGCCGAAGATGTGGAGGGATTTTTTGTCGCCCCAGAGGAGGAGACGCCGGAAGTGGTATTCCTGAGGGCTCATGAGGTTAACAGGGGTAGGCGAAGGGGTGAAGATACCGTACTGGAGATTGTTAATCGCCGAGGGGAAAAGATTGGTGAGTACTTCATCGGCCGGGTTGCGCTCGGCGATGTCGGCACAGAATCGTCAGACGGTAAAATTTTGAGCGTTCCATATCGATTCTTTGGTAATCGTTGCGAGTATCCCGGTGCTGCAAAAATCTGGCGACGCTGGGCATTGGGCGTCGCAATGGAGAAGGGGGAATGGCTTCAGTGGCCGACGAGTCATCACAGCGCCTGGCTCCATGTTGTCCAGAACGCTTGGTTTACCTCGAATCACAGGGCAGCCCGCTATGGAGTCGATGACGTCGCACATTTGGATGGCGCCCAAATCTCGACGAAGTCGGGATTCTTCTGTGCATTGGGTGAGGCAGTTAATGGCCCTGGCGGGTACTTTGGGTCAAATCTTGACGCTCTGGCGGACTGTATTTCTTCGAGTTTCGGAGAGGGCCCTCCGGTGAAGATTGTTTGGCGAAATTTTCGAGTTTCCCGAGAGTCGCTGGATCGCACTTTTATGGACTCGGTTATGGAGGTTATGCGCGAATTTCACGTGGATGTCGCCATTCGCTGACTTCCGTTTGTCGTGGGTGTGCGCAAGTAAATTTGAAGCCCCGCCAGGCGGTTCCTGACGGGGCTTCTTCGTGGGGTGACGGCAGTAGTTGACGGCAACGTCAGCGGACGAGGGCGGCGCAGGGTGGCGGGTCGTCGCCGCCGGAGCGCGCCGTCTCGGTGGTCTCCCGGCTGCCGAGCGCGGTGCCGAGGGTGTCGATGGCGTCGCGCTGGAGGCGGAGTCTGACGTGGGCGTAGACGGCGGCGGTGACGCCGATGTGGGCGTGTCCGAGGAGTTCCTTGATCACGAGGAGTTCGACGCCCTGCTCCAGGAGCAGCGTGGCGGTCGAATGGCGGAGGTCGTGGAAGCGGATGCGGCGGAGTCCGGCCTTGCGGAGGAGCGTGCTGAAGGCGCGGGTGAGATTGGTCGGGTCGATCGGCCCGCCCTGCACCGTGGTGAACACATGCCCGCTGTGCTGCCACGCCGCGCCCGCGGTCTCGCGCTCGCGCTGCTGCCGCTCGTGGTGGTGCTTCAGTGAGTGGACGCAGCGGACGGGGAAAGCGATGCGGCGCTCGGAAGCCCGCGTCTTGGTCGGCAGCGCGGTGAGCCCGCCTGCGGTGGTGCGCTGAAGGGTGCGGCGGACGGCGGCGGTGCCCGCGTCAAGATCGAGGTCTTCCCAGCGCAGGCCGAGGAGTTCGCCCTTGCGGAGTCCGGTATGGAGAGCGAGTTCGAACAGGGCGTGCAACCGGTGGCCGCGTGTGGCCGCGAGGAGCTGGCGGGCTTCGTCGGCGGTGAGGGGTTCGAAGCGGCGGGGCCGTGGGGTGCCGGTGCGGACGTTGCGGGCGACGTTGCGCGGGATCTCCTCTTCGCGGACGGCGTGCTCCAGGGCGGACTTGAGGACGGAGTGGATGTAGGTGAGCGTCAGCGGAGAGAGCAGCTTGTGGCAGCACTGGCCGGTGGCGCAGCAGCGGGGCTGGTCGCGCCGGGCGTCGATGCCGCGCGTGCAGCACTGACAGGTGGTGCGGAGCTGGTTAAGCCAGGTGCGGACGTCCTTGGCGGTGAGCTTGGCCAGCTTCTTCTTGCCCAGGCCGGGGATCAGGTACCGGTCGACGCAGGCGGTGTAGCGGGTGTGCGTGTTCTCGCGGAGGTGGTGGACGACGACGTTCTCCAGCCAGTACGTCAGGTACGCGGCCACGCTGCCCTGCGCGGAGGGGGCGGGGAGGCCGCGGTTGCTGTTGGCGATCTTCTCGGTGAGCTTGGCCAGGGCCTCCTTCCGGGTGGTGCCGTAGACGCGAACACGGCGACGGGTGTTGCTGGGGGCGAGGACGTATCCGGCGGCTTCCCAGCGGCCGTCCTTGCGCTGGTAGACGGTTCCGTCGCCGTTGGCGCGCACACGGCGGGAGGCGGGAGTGTCTCGGGGCGTGGTCATCAGGCGGCGGCTTCCTGGTCGAGGCGGGTGTGGATGAAGTCGGCGGGGACGTGGGCGGGGATGCGGCGGGCGCGGCCGATGGTGATGGAAGCGAGCTGGCGTGAGCGGAGGAGGTCGTAGACGGCAGAGCGTCCGACCTTCAGACGGGCCATGACCTCGGGCACGGTGAGGAGTTCGCTGTCACGCACCGCCTCGCACCTCCGTCCCCGTTCCGAAGTTCGTTGCTGGTGGTGTGACGAGGGCGGCGAGGTGGTCGAGTTCGGGGGTGAGGCCGGTGCCGGCGTACACCCACTGCGAGAGCACCAGCGTCGACTCCTCCTCCGGGCCGGACTCGGCCGGGTTGTTGAGGGCGTGCTGGTAATCGGTGCGGGCCTGGCGGAGCTGGGCCAGAGTCGTGGAGTACTGGCGGGTCTTGGTGGAGAAGTGGCCCCGGAAGCCGAGCATGTGGGACCAGGCGCGGAGTTTGGGGTGGTTGAGGTCGCGGCGGGCTCCGAGCTTCCAGGCGGTGCGGATCATCCGCTCCGCGTGCGCGGGGACCTGGTAGGCGGGGAGTTCTGCGATGAGGCGGAGGCGGCGGTCAAGGCGGGCCCGCTGGCGCGGACCCGCGCGCGGCCGGTGCGCGGGGCCGGCCGCTACGGCGCCGCCCCGCTTACCCGGACCCGGCCCCTGGCCGCGCAGAACAGCACTCCGGAACAGCCAGTGGACCGCAGGAATCCCCCGACGCGCCAGCACTCGGCGGGACCGGACCAGACATGGGCGAGCCATGCCGACGCCCCTGGGGCGGGCGACTGAGCGGCACACTCGTTCGAGGTCTCGCTCACGGCGGCGAAACCTCGTGTCAGCAGGTGGGAGCGCCCGTATGCTGGCCGTGTACCGCGTGTCGAGGTCGCACCGAGACTGCCGGTCAGATGAGGAGGTGAAAGGGAATGAGCGTTGCCATGGACCACACCGGGCCGTGGACCGTCGCCGACGTCCTGGCCCTGCCCGAAGACCGCACCACCCGCTACGAGCTGCTGGGGGAGTCCCTCGTCATGTCCCCCGCCCCCGGCGTCCGCCATCAGCGGGCCTCGTTCCGCCTCCACGTCGCCCTGGACGCGGCTGCCCGAGCCGTCGGCGCGCCGGTGGAGATCCTGGAAGGCGTCAACGTCGTTCTGCCGTCCGGGCTGGTCGTGCCCGACCTGGTCGTGGCCGACGCCGGCGCGACCGCCGACGACCCTGTCACCGTCGACATCGACGCGGTCCAGCTTGTCGTCGAACTCGTCTCCCCCGGCAACAGCACCATGGACCGCAAGGTCAAGCCCATGCTGTACGCCGAGGCCGCCATCCCGCACTTCTGGCGTCTGGAGTTCGACCCCGCCCCCGTGCTCGTCATCTGTGAACTGCAGGGCGGTCGCTACGTAGAGCGGACCACGGTACTCGCGGGCGCGACCACCCACCTGGACGCCCCGTTCCCGATCGCAATCGATCCGGCTGGACTTTCCCGGCAGTAGACGCCTTCTGGCGGCAACGCTGACGGCAACCGGACCCGCCAGAGCCGGACGTCAGCGGATATCCACGGACCCATGGATCGGCATTGACCTGCGAAAACGCAGGTGAATAGGGGCCGCCCAGCACACGTACTATGTGCTCGCGGGCGAGACGCCGGTCCTCGTTCACAACAGCAATGGCTGTCCTGACGGGAAGCTGTCGGATCCGCTTCCGCAGGGGATGTCGAGGCACTTCGTCAATGCCTATGACGAAATCAGGGCCGGGAGAGGTGTTCCGCAGACGGGTCCTGCCACGGGAGCGCAGAAGGTATTCCAAGGCAAGGCGACTCACGAGAAGCGCTGGGCGGGTGCCCTGGAGTATCGAGTTCCCGGATCTAAGGGTGACAGCGCTCAGGTCCGGTCGCTCTCGGTGCCGGGCCGTCAGGGGTAGATCTTCTTGTTCTCGGTGAGCATGGCGACGTACTTCTCGATGCGGGCCGCCCGGGTCTCGGGCTTCTTCGCGTCCTGGATCCGGTAGAGGATCGCGTACCGGTTGCGGCTGTCGAGCGTGGAGAAGAAGTCCCGCGCCTTCGGGGACGCGTCCAGGGCCGCTCGGAGGTCGTCGGGCACCGTCGCCTTGCTCTGACTGGCGTACGCCGCCTCCCAGCGGCCGTCCGCCTTGGCCTTCTCCACCTCGCGCAGCCCCGCGGCCCGCATCCGGCCCCGCTCGACGAGTTCGGTGGCCTTCTGCCGGTTCACCTTCGACCACTTGCTGCCGGACCGTCGCGGTGTGAAGCGCTGCAGCCAGTGCTGTTCGTCCAGCTTCTTCTTCTGCCCGTCGATCCAGCCGTAGCACAGGGCCGACTCCAGCGCCCCGGCGTAGTCGACGCCGTCCAGTCCGGAGTCCTTCTTCGGGATCTTCAGCCAGACGCCCGA